>JBAXVG010000116.1:0-6888 GCA_037129255.1 Desulfuromonadales bacterium
GAGTTCATGACGGCAGCAGAGATTGCCGCAAAATACGGCACGTTCCGGGATATTATCGGCGGAGGCTGGTTGCGTTTGAAAGCGGGGCAGGTGACCGACGACACCGAGATGGCACTCTGTATCGCCCGGGCGATTGTGAAATACCAGACCTGGTCCCTGGAGGCAGTTGCCGATAATTTTGCCGTCTGGCTCAAATCCAGACCGGTCGATTGCGGCGATACCTGTCGCAAGGGGATTCGTGCCTATCTGCTGCATGGACAGCTGGAATCACCACCAAATGAATGGGATGCCGGGAACGGCGCAGCCATGCGAATCCTGCCGGTGGCGCTCTTTTCACTCCCGGACGGGGAGCTGCTCAAAAAGTACGTGCTTGAGCAGGCTCACATTACCCACAACAATCCTGTATCAGATGCCGCCTGCCTCTGTCTGGGGCAGCTTGTGCATCTGGCGCTCTGCGGAGCCGAAAAAAGCCGCCTGCGCCGCCACGCAGACGGTCTCGTGACGCGGTTTCCCACCTTTGCCTTTGTACCGTATCGCGGTTTGGCCGGCGGATATGTCGTTGATACGTTCCAGACGGTGTTTCACTGGTTTTTTCGCGGGAGAAGCTTCGAAGAGTGTCTGGTCGGAACGGTCAATCAGGGTGGTGACGCTGATACGACCGGAGCCATCTGCGGTATGCTGGCCGGTGCATATTACGGGATGGAAGCGATACCGAAACGCTGGATAAAGAAAATGGATGTCAAGGTACTTGCCGAGGTCGAACTCATGGCAGGTCGTCTGATTGCGGCGAGTCCTGCGGGGCGAGCATCCTGACGGTATCCCGGACAGCTATATCACGGCCATGTACGGGCAGCCGTTCTCAACCCCGGCACTGTATCTCCCGTTACCTGATCAGCCAGCTTGATGTTTTTTTGAACATCCTGCCGATTTCCGCCAGGCCGATCGCATCGGATATGATCAGTTCTGAAGCATAGACATCGTAGTTCTGGGTAGCAACTTTGCCGTAGGCATCCTTGTAGATAACGAAGGCATCATGTCCGTTGCTATAGGTCATGAGCGGTGTGGCAAACGGTTGTGCATTTGTCTGATCAGGGTCTTTAAAGTAGCTGAATGACGCCACAGTTCCATACTGATCACCCAACCAGGAGTTCAGAGTGCTTACCGGAGAAATGGTGTAATACGATGACGAAACGCCATTATCGGAACTCGGTTCCAGCCCTATCAGGTTGTAGTAGTCAACGTTGTTGTATGTCCCGCCGCTGCCGGAATAATTGAACGCAAGGTCATCACCGATGAAGTAGAGCGGTCGGCCCATCTTATGGTAACTGACGAGATCATTGATGAGTGAGCCTGGTACATTCTCCGCCCGACCCACATTATCAAAGAGTACCAGATCATAATGCTGCATTGTAGCAAGCGGGATGGTAAAGCCATAAAACACATCCGAGGTCATTCCAATCTCGGCCAGATATCCGGCAATAGCGGCAGTTTCCGACTCAAAGAAAAAGCGGCTTTCCGGCAGCTCGGTATAGTTTCTGATGATAAGCAGCGCCCTCTTGCCAATGTCTCCAATCAGATTTACCGCAATGGTATTGGCGCTTTTTGATGACGAGACATTACCTTTCGCATCTTTGGCCCACGCATACAGGGTTTTCAGACCGGCAGAGGTAAAGGTATAACTGGACTGCGGGGTAGCGCTCCAACCGGATGCTGTCGCAGAGGGGGGAGTTGCGGATTCTGTTATCATATACGCGATGCCGGATTTTGCAGTAAAGGTGTATACAGGCACCGTCAGGCTGTTGGGGGTATAGGGGATGGAAAACGCAGTGACGTCCAGGGTCGTGCTTGTCGTCGTAACTCCCTTGCCGTACAGGTTGTTCCGCCATTCGGTCTCACCCTGGATATGCCAGGTCGTGTCCGGTTCGGTATAGAGCAGGGCAGCCCCCGGCGCAACCGACAGGCCGTTCATCGGCAGCAGGAATACCTGGCCGGTCTGCTGGTTCCACCATAACAGTTCGGCCTTGTTGTCGCTATTGTAGTTTCCGACGCTGACTATCTCCCAGTTGGTGTTCGGCTCGGTATACATCATCGCGCCGTTTGTGACGGATGTACCGTTGGTCTGCATGCCGTAAACCTGCCCGGTGGTTTTGTTGTGCCAGACAATCTCCGCTTTGCCGTCATCGTCAAGGTCGCCCGCTCCGGCTATGCGCCAGTCGGTGTTCGGTTCGGTCCAGATCAGATTGGCGGTGGAGGCATTGGTACCGTTGGTCTGGCCGATGGCTACCTGACCGGAGGAGCTGTTCCACCAGAGCAGTTCTGCCTTGCCGTTGCCGTTGAAGTCAGCAGCGGCGACTATCCTCCAGTTGGTGTCCGGTTCGGTGTATATTATGGAATTATTGCCGGTCACTGCTGTTGTTCCATTGACCGGCATGACAGAAACCTGGCCGGTCAACCGGTTCCACCAGATCAGGTCGGTTATGCCGTCTCCGTTTACATCTCCGGTGGCGGCAATTCTCCAGTTGGTGTTTGCTTCGGTGTAAATGGTTGCGCCGGATTTTGTTGCTGTCGGGCCTGCCATGAGCATGATGTAGACCTGGCCGGTACTGCTGTTCCACCAGACGAAGTCTCTGATGCCGTCGCCGTCAAAGTCCCCCTGGCCGACGATGGCCCAGGCCGGGTCTGGTTCCTGCCAGAATTGCGCGCCTCCGGTGATGCTGCTTCCGTTGGTCGTCATGCCATATTCCTTACCATCCCCCTGGTGGAGCCAGGTGATTGCCGGTGTTTGAGAGTTGAGTCCCATCAGCCAGCTTGTCGCTTTCTTAAACATCCTGCCGATTTCCGACAGGCCGGCCGTATCGGATATGATCACCTCAGAGGCATAGACGTCATAGTTCTGGGTAGCAACCTTGCCGTACCCATCCTGATAAACCACGAAGGCATCAAACCCGTTATAGGTCATCAGTGACGTGGCAAATGATTTGGCATTTGTCTGGTCAGGGTCTTTAAAGTAGCTGAATGACCCCACAGTACCAAACTGAACCCCCAAGCGGGAGTTCAGTGCGCTTACCGGAGAAATGGTGTAATACGATGACGAGACTCCATTCTCAGAACTCGGTTCCAGGCCGATCAGGTTATAGTAGTCGCTGTTGTTGTATTTCCCGCCGCTGATGGAATAATTGTACGCAAGGTCATCACCGATGAAGTAGAGCGGTCGGCCCATCTTATGGTAACTGATGAGATCATTGATGAGTGAGCCTGGTACATACTCCGCCCGCCCCACATCGTCAAAGAGCACCAGATCATACTTCTGCATTGTAGCAAGGGTGGTGGTGAAGCCATACGCTATATCGGTCGTCATTCCGACCTCCGCCAGATAGCCGGCAATAGCGGCAGCTTCCGACTCAAAGAAAAAGCGGCTTTCAGGTAGCTCATTGTGGTTTCTGATGATAAGCAGCGCCTTCTTGCCGATATTTCCGGTCAGGTTTACCGCTACGGTGTCTGCCCGTTTGGCCGGCGAGACATTACCTGCTGCATCTTTAACCCATGCATAGAGGGATTTCAGACCGGCAGAGCCAAACGTATAACTGGCCGGGGGGGCAGCGCTCCAACCGGATGTTGTCGCAGAGGGGGGAGTTGCAGCTTCTGTTATCAGGTATGCAATGCCGGATTTTGCCGTAAAGGTGACAACAGGCACGGTCAGGCTGTTGGGGGTGTAGGGGATCGAAAATTCCGTGACCTCAGGTGAATAGGTCGTCGTAGTTACCCCCTTGCCATACACGGTGTCCCGCCATTCAGTTTCACCAAGAATGTGCCAGGTCGTGTCCGGTTCGGTAGAGAGCAGAGCAGCCCCCGGCGCAACCGACAGGCCGTTCATCGGCATCAGATATACCTGACCGGTCTGCTGGTTCCACCATAACAGGTCGGCCGAGTTGTCGCTGTTGTAGTAGCCGATACTGACGAGCTCCCATTGCGTGTTCGGTTCGGTGTATATCGTCGCGCCGGAGCTGACGGAAGTACCATGGATCTTCATGCCGTAGACCTGACCGGTCGTCCTGTTGTGCCAGATAATTTCGGCTGTGCCGTCACCGTAGAGATCACCCGTTCCGGCTATGCGCCAGTCGGTGTTCGGTTCGGTCAAGATAATAGTTGAAGTTGAAGCGTTCAGTCCATCTGTCAGGCCAAGAGCGACTTCACCGGTAGAGCTGTTCCACCAGAGCAGTTCCATTTTGCTATCGCCGTTGAAGTCGGCGACTGCGACGATCTTCCAGTTTGTGTCCGGTTGTATGTTGATGATCGAGCCGCCGGCAAGTGCTGTTCCGTTCAGCAGCAGTGCATACACCTGGCCGGTAAACTGGTTCCACCAGATCAGGTCGGTCATGCCGTCCCCGTTGAGGTCTGCAGTGGCTACAATACGCCAGTCAGTATTTGGTTCGGAGATGATGATTCTTCCTGATTTAACCACGGTCGGGCTGGACATCAGCATGATATAGGCCTGGCTGGTACTGCTGTTCCACCAGACATAGTCCTGGACGCCGTCGCCGTCAAAGTCGCCCCGGCCAACGATATGCCAGGCAGAGTCTTTTTCCTGGTACACGGTAGCGGCAGGTACTCCGGTAGTTGTCTGGACGGAAACTGTTCCATCGCCATTGTGGTACCACGTTATGGGGGTGGAGGGAGCGATTTTCGCGTATGCCCAGCATAGTTCGGTTGAGCCACCGTATGCTCCGGCGCAATTCCAGTTCCATCGATCTGTGGCGACGCTGCGTGGGGATGCGGAGCCTGAGCTGCATAGATCAGTATTGGGAGCGACAGTGAAGTAGCTGTTATGCGCAGAGCCGCAATGTCCGTCAGTGCTTATTGGAAGTAATCTGCCAAATGATGCGGCAATGGAGTGGTTTGAGGTGACATTGGCAATAACATAGTTGCCGCCGACCCCGGTCAGGCTGGCGTTGTTATCAATAAAAGCGGTCAATTGATAGTCGGCTGCCGGTGAGATCGTACATGTGGAACTTGTACCGTGATTCGCTTGTGACGGACCGCAGGTGACTGTGCCTGTAACGCTGCCGCTGTTCACAACGGCGTTGACTGTCCAGGTCTGAATGTCTGCTTTGCATGTTGCACTCGTACCTCCATTTCTGCCGGTGCATCTCCAGTCCCAGGGACCGGAGCCGTTAACAGGTGTCTGGTCGCCGCCGTTGATAGCACATAAGTTATTGGTCGGCTTAGTAGTCAGCGTCTTGCCGTTATTATCACCGCAACGACCGTTGATTATCGCTGGTGAGTAGACTGGAGCCATTGCAAGAAGAATCTCGGGTGGTGTTATATGATTGTTATATTGATCTGCTGTAAATTTTACGTCGAGCCTGCGATCGATATAGCCATTCAGTTTGGCGAACAGGGATACCGTACAGCCTGAAGAACAGTTACGGACATTGTAAGTGAATTTGGCAGAAACTCCATCAACGTGAATAGGTCCTGTGGCGTCACTTAAAGAAACGTTCGGCAATATAACTCCCGGCACTCCGTTTACGGAGGCTTGCCGGACGATGCCGTCTATCGTTAAACCGTCAAAAGCGGCATGGCCGATTACTACGGTAGTCAATAGCATCACATGAAATGTGATTACAAAGATGATACCTCTCATGTAAATTTTCCCCTTCTGATGGCTGAGTTTTATAGCATTATATCCATTACTTATTCCATGTAGATTAGTGAAGTCAAGGATTTTAATAATTATTTTAAGCCCAATCAGTACGAGCCGGAACCAGTTAATATTACTCCTGTTTACGGTGTATTTAAACCCATTGACAATTCAGGTAGTTTACTCCATTGTGAGCAGCAGCTTAATCTGAATTCTCCAGCAGAGGAGCTCCACTGCCATGCAATTTGTCGATGTCAAAACCGACATAGCCTTCAAAAAGATATTCGGCAATGAACAACACAAAGAAATCCTGATCAGTTTTTTGAATGCCGTGCTTGATCTTTCGGGTGACAAACGGATCAGGGACATCACATTTAAAAACCCCTGGCAAGCACCTGACATACCCATTCTGAAAGAAACCATCCTTGACATAAAAGCGGTTGATCATCGCAATGTCACCTTTATTGTCGAGATGCAGATAAAAGACACCCGCTGCTTTGACAAGCGCGCCCTGTATTACACAGCCAAGGCCTATACCGGCCAGATAAAAGTTGGCGAGGACTACCCCAAGCTGAACCAGGTCATATTTATCGGCATTCTCAACTTCAACTCTTTTGACGGTGATAATTATCTTACGCGTCATCTGATACTGAATAAAGAGACCTTGCAGCAGGATTTACAGGATTTTGAATTCAATTTTATAGAGCTTCGAAAATTCAACATGCAGGAAGCCGAACTTGAAAGCATCATCGAGAAATGGGTTTACTTCATCAAAAATGCCGGCAACCTGACGATGATCCCGAAAAACGCCGAAGCTATTCCCGAATTAAAGGAAGCGTACACCCAGGCCGCCATGAATTCTTGGAGCCGGAAAGAGCTGGATATCTACGAATATTGGCAGATACGTGATGCCGAAGACCGCTACAGCCTTGAGGAGCAGTTTGAGAAAGGCATTGAGAAAGGGATGATTAAAGAGAAGCTGGAGAACGCCCGCAAGATGAAACAGCTTGGTATTGCGCCGGATATAATCATCCAGGTGACCGGTTTGAGTCGAGATGAGGTTGAAAGAGTGATACCGTAAATAATTAATAATGCCGCTAAAACGCCTGTAAACCGCCACAATGACAACGCCGCTTTATTTTTAGGGACATCCCCCTTGCGAGTGTCCTTGCCTGAACTGCCAAACAAATACGGGCACCCGCAAAGGGATGCCCCTGAAGTCCGTCAGGCAGGTGGACCGGAATCAT
>JBAXVG010000117.1:0-6877 GCA_037129255.1 Desulfuromonadales bacterium
TCTACAGCAGAAACATCGGAGCTTACAGCGGAGCATCATCAACGTATTTCAACGGATTTCCGCCGGCCATGGTAATCCATATCAACGTCTGACTTTGCTGACAGTTACCTTGTGCGCTCAGATTTACTGAAGTCCTCCGTTATCTGACATCCAGAGATACACTTTCCCCGTCCCGTTTTTGTGAGTTGCCGTAAGTTGATACGCCACAGCGCTGGGAGTGCCGGTTTTATCAATTAACGTTCTTGTTCTGGTAACATTCATATCTTGTGTAAACCCGCACTGAATCAAGGCATTCAGGCTGGTAGTATACGCACCATTCTCTGTATAATAGACCTCCTCCGCCCTGACCATCTCCTTGATCTGCGCTAACGCAGCTGAGTCATTAGCTCTTTTCCTGTATTCGGAATATTGTGGCAACGCAATCGCACCGATTATCATTATAATAGCAACTACGATAAGTAATTCAATTAATGTGAACCCATCTGTTTTATTATAACTATCGTCAAGCATATATTATCTCCCGCCGATTATTTGCGCACGTGGCACGTAGATTATTCAGGTGAGAATCAGCATGTCCACATATTTTTAAAAAATCGTATCGTATCCTGTCTCATCTCCGGCCCATTAGCGGTACAGCAATGATCGCCATTAGGGAAAACAAGCATTGTCACCTGTTGCCGGGGTGAAGTGCTCGCAGTTTTGCATAGAGCCACTGCTTATCGACAAGCGATATAAACGGGTCTTTCCTCCCATGTACGATTCTGACCGGACAACGCACCTTATCAAGCGATGCCTCATCCTTGATTGAAAAATATAATGCATAAACTCGGTGTCAAAGGGGCGGCTGACCTGACGAAATATGCCATTAGAGCCGGGTTGATTTCATGAATTCCCCGCATTATGAAAGGTCGGATAAGACACAAAACAAGCGCCCTGGAGTGGGTGGGCTTCTAAAAACCAGTCAACAGAAAATCAATAGCAGAAATAATAACTGCACGTTCACCTGCCATGGTAGCTATCTTTGGCCCAAGGTCCCGTACCGGATATCCTGCAAGTTCCGGTGTGGACATGAAAACCGTTTCTCCCAAAACAGATAACGGCGGGCACAATTTTTCCATGGTCTGCCCAAAGATCTCTGTTCGTACGAGAGGAACAATTGTGCGAGATGCAAGAGATTGATGCAGATCATGCTGGACGTCGAGTAAATAAGGAATGATTTCCAGTGATTCAGGATCGGTATTCGAATAGACATCATATTGAGCCATCAGAATCTCCTTTTATTGGCCGCAAAAACGCCATGTTCCTCTATATGCGCGTTATAACAATCTATTGCGGCCTTGTTTTCCTGAAGCCATTTTTGCTCAAGCTTGGATTTGACCGTCGCCAGGACCGCTTCCTCGAAGATCTGAGACAGATTAACGCCAACTTCCTTTGCAGTCCTTATAAGGTCACTGTTAGCGTTTAAGTTGACCGGCTTCTTGGGTGCGGATCTATCATAAACATCTGTTTGCATAATCGTCACCTCTTGCGTATTTATTATGCGTACACTATTAGCGCAATTCGTGTAAAGTGCAACAAAAATAAACACCTTCTCCACAACCCCTACCCAAAAATACACAGTTACCCTGATAGTTTTTCCCATCTCTTTTCTTTATCCATGTCCGGTCCTAGTCTCACTTCGGCACTGCAGAAGGACTTTTCCGCCGCTGCCGGCAGCGGTACGATTGACGGGGTGCCCGCCGGGACCGGACTGACATTGACGGCTCAGGGACTGAATGCCGACGGGATAATAATGTATCAGGGAACGGCCACAAACATAACTGTCCTGGCAGGAAAAACAACCGATGCCGGAACGATCATCATGAATACTTTTACCGTTGCGGTTTTCAACTCGCCCGGCATTGTCGCCAAAACTCCCGCAGATAACAGCGCCGGCAACCCGACATTATCGGGGGTCTCGGTGACCTTCAGCAAGGTGATGAACCGGTCGACGCTGACCACTGCGACAATGTCCGTTACCAACGGGGGAACCGCCCTTGCCGGGGAGATCATCGCCGATTCGGACAATCGCACCTTTACGTTCATTCCGACGGCCCCATTGCCGGCTTCCAGCACATTGACCGCGACCGTCTCGACAGGAGCGCAGGACCTGAGCGGCAATGCGCTGCCCGGCGCCTTAACGTGGTCATTCAAAACCGGAGCCGCCTCGCTGCAGTGGCCGGCGTCGATCCTGCCGGGAACGGCTCTTTCACTCTCATCACCCATCCTCACCGCTTTGGCTGCCACGCATGGTCAGACCCTGCGTCCGGTACTGGATGCCCTCTCCTCAGATGACCTCGATAAGGCTGTCCAGGCAGCGTTTGCCGTCGGCGTCGATCTGGCGAATCTGACTCCGGCCGCCGCCGCTGCTGATCCTGTGATCCAGACCGCGCTCAGGCTCGGCACTCCCATCGTTTTTGAAAACAGCTCCGCCTTGACGAATATGAGCAGCGCCCTGGCCGCGATGTCCGGCGCCATCGGCATCGGCCTTCCAGGCAAGATCACCGTGGCCGTTCCGCAAGGCGCCCTTAGCCCCCAGGGCTCTACGGATATCTACTGTTTTGACGCCGACCAGATCATGGCGGCGGCGACCATGACGGCGTCTACCCAGTCATCGGGAAGCACCCCCTCGACTGATCCCGACAAGACGCTCGGCACCTCGATCGTCGGCACCCCGAGCGCACAGGCGATCACCTTGATGATCAAGAGCGCCATAGCCCAATCCATGCAAACCCGCAGCACCGTGAAGTCAGCAGCGCCAAGCGCCGCCCTCGCGGCAAAAACCGCCTCGGCGAAAGCGGTGTCAAAAAGTGTCGCCTCCGCCACGACAACCGGGATGCCGCCGGAGATATCAAAACGGGAATACGTCCTCCGTTATCCAGAATACGTCTGGTATCCCGGGGGACGCAGCCAGGCCTTCGTCATCCAGACCGCGGTTCACGTCCAGATCTTCTCCGGCCAGGGGGGGACCCGCAAGTACGTGCGTTTCCTTTACGACGATGCCGACGGCAGCACCGGTTTCCTGAACAGTGGCCCAATCCTGTTCGACTCCACCACCGACACGGGGTATTTCATGAGCCACACCATGATGAATATCGAGGACTATAGCACTCCTAAATTCGTCTCCTTCGGTGGTAGATCCCCTGATTACGTCGACGCCTACAGCGTGGGCGAATGCTTCAGTTCTTTTAATGAATGTAATCCCACGCCCGCAGTGTCTGAGACATCCTTTGACGTTGACTATGTCAGCGGCGGCGTCGCCAAGACCTGGAGGAGTACGGAACGGCGGCAGTTTGACATGGCTGAATACGAGATGCAGACCTTCGGCCCCGGGGATTTCCGTTGGCGTCTTATCACGACCTACAGCGATCGGAAGGACAAGGGGTTTTCCAGACGCCTCGATTACACTGGCAAATGGACCAACAATAATCGCAACGACGGTCCTATATGGGAGAGAATGTTCAACGAAAGTAGTACTGTCTATTCCGATCAAGTGGTGGCTTTACACGATGTGGCCTGGGGACGCAACGGAGCGAGCTTGCACCCCAGGGTGCAGGCCTTCTATTCGGTTGCCGCCAACGAGACGCGAACCGCCCATTTCATAGCTAGCTGGGAACAGTTTGCCTGGAACACCTGGAGTGATGGGACTTGGCCCAATTACAGTGATCACAAAAATCAATACAATGTAAGAGTGAATCGCGACATCTATATCGACTTCAGCCGGAACACGGCAAGCTCGCCTCTCTGGGCCACGGTTACCGATGGGCATCCGGGCGCCCGCCTCACCATGCAGAGCGACGGCAACTACGTGATCAACTCCAAGGACGGCACCGTCCTCTGGGCCAGCAACACAGCTGGCAATCCGGGAGCAACACTCACGATGCAGAATGATGGTAATCTTGTGATCTACGGTACGGACGGCAGGTCCCGGTGGCAATCGGGGACAAGCGGCAACCCCGGCGCTTACGACGTGATGCAATCCGACGGCAACTACGTGATCTATACGCCCAAATAAAACCTGTCACAGCGTCGCAGGGGACAGGCAGCAGCCTGTCCCCTTTTTTTGCGTCAATAAAAGTGAGTAGTTACCTTTCTATGGTTGTTATATGACCGGCGGCAGGGCGTGGGAACGATGAGCATTGGATTTCTTTTTGCCTTTTAAATAACTTAAATTGCCTTGTATTTAAGCCCATATATGGTATTATTGCTCAATCCATACAAGACCTCGGAGGTCTGAGGAAAGGCAAACATGAAACGAGTTATTGATGAGCATCTGCTTTTATGGAAAAGTGAAACGAAACGAAAACCACTGGTCATTCGTGGTGCGCGTCAGGTAGGCAAAACCTTCTCTGTCAGGCAATTGGGTGGCACGTTTGACCATTTCATTGAGGTTAATTTTGAAAAAGACCGCCGAATTGCCTCGCTCTTTGCCGGTTCTCTTGACCCCAGGAATATCTGTGAAAAACTGTCAGCTTATTACCAGATTCCTGTTACGCCGGGTAATACGCTCCTGTTTTTTGATGAGATACAGACATGTCCTGACGCCATTCGTTCCTTGCGGTTCTTTTATGAAGATTTTCCCGCACTGCACGTGATCGCTGCCGGTTCGTTGCTTGAATTTGCCCTGTCGGAAATTCCGTCGCACGGAGTAGGTCGCCTTACCAATCTTTTTATGTACCCCCTTTCCTTTGATGAGTTTCTCAGAACATCTGGTTATGAGGCGTTGTGTGAGCTCATTCATACGGCAACTCCGCTCAAACCTCTTGATACTGGCTTACACCTGAAGCTGCTTGATCTTCTGAGAGTTTTTCTTATTATCGGGGGGATGCCGGAAGTTGTTGCACACTATGTGGAAGAGCGAAATATCACGGCATGTCAGCATATATTGGATGACATCATCCTAACAATGCGTGACGATTTTGCCAAATATCGAAAACGTGCTCCTCTGGGACGTTTAGATGAAGTGTTAAACGCCATACCATTTCAAGCGGGTAATAAATTCAAATATGCCACCATAGATTCCAACGTAAAATCAGCAGTATACAAAGATTGTCTCGATATGTTGCTTCAAGCGGGTTTGGTGGAGAAAATCAATCAAACCGATGCGCGCGGGATTCCGCTTGGGGCGCAGATCAAGCCAAACATGTTCAAAACGATACTGTTTGATGTGGGGATTCATCAACGGATACAGCGCAACGACATCACCCCACTCCTCATGCCGCACAATGATAACGATATAAACAGAGGCGGAATTGCCGAGGCATTTGTAGGAACCGAACTGGTCAAATATGCTGATCCACACATTCCATCCTCGCTCTACTATTGGCATAGAGAGTCAAAGAGCAGTAATGCGGAAGTGGACTATGTCATTCAAAAGGGGATGGAAATAATTCCAGTTGAAGTGAAATCAGGTACGAAGGGGCAGATGCAGAGCCTCCACCTGTTTTTGACAGAGCGAAATCTTCAGAAGGGAATACGGATATCTACAGAAAATTTTGCAGAGTACGGCCCAATTAGCACTATTCCGTTGTATGCAGTCAGTCGGATACTCTGAACTGATATAAGGAGACCTACCCCTACCCAAAAATACACAGAAACCCTTACCCAAAATACACAGTTACCCTGATAGTTTTTCCTATCAACTTTTCTCTACCATGAACGGCAAGCTCGAATTTCCAAAAGGTGGCGCCGTCTCATGCTGAATGCTGCGACCAAAATCCATCCATATAGCGCAGAAGGGAAACTTTCCGTCCTGGTGGTTGATGACCACCGCTACTTCAGGGAGAGTCTTGTCTCATACCTTACCGATTTTCTTTCTGTCAGCATTGCCGGTTCGGCGGGCAACGGTGTTGAGGCTGTTGCACTGGTGGAAAAGCTTAAACCGTTGCTGGTGATTATGGATATCCAGATGCCGGAAATGGACGGCGTCACGGCGTGCGGTCTGCTCAAGACACGTCACCCGGATGTGCGGATCATCCTGTACAGCATGAACACCCCGGATAACTATGACAAAGAAGCGCACCAACTGGGACATAGTAAGCGTCGGCGATCATAACAACGACGGCAAGGCTGATCTGCTCTGGCAGAACCTGCAAACCGGTCAGGTCTACCAGATGGAGTTGAACGGTCTGAAAATCAGCAGGGGCAGCATGCTCTACACCGAACCGGACACCACCTGGCATATCCAGGGTGAAACCGAATGGAGAGACAGGGTCTACGGGGTGGGGGTAACAACGACAAGATAGGAAGATGGCGGTGCAGGGAAGCTTGGTAGCGTGGGCAACAGATTTACCGTTGCCCACGCGGGATGGTGCTGGTGGCCGGTGGGCAAAACACCCTGCCCTACTTTACTGCAGTGAATGGAAAACGAGTGCCGGATTCCATGTCAAGTGCTACAAAAATATAAAGGACTGCCTGTGCTGCGGCAGTCCTTTCAATCGGTAATTCCGGCCACTGCTCCACTATTATTTCTTTTTACCCGTCTTTTTCTCTTTTCCGGAATCCGGTTTGTCCTTCAAACTTTTCGCCTTGGCCGGCTTGCGCGGGGCAAGAGCGATCATCGGATTCGCTGCGGAAACCGTGACCGTGGCCGTCGATTCCGCCAGCTCCTTCTCAAGATCTCTGACAGTCCCGTCAAATGAGTGCTTGCTGTCAGGCTTGATCTCTTTCACCTCCGTAGGCAGACCGATCCGGTCGAGAATTTTGATGAACGGCTCCGGATCGAGCTCCTCGACGTTGACCATCTTCTTTGCATCCCACTCCCCGGTGACAACCAGCATGGCGGCGGCAACCGGAGGTACTCCGGCTGTGTAGCTGATCCCCTGGGACTCAACTTCCT
>JBAXVG010000118.1:0-6463 GCA_037129255.1 Desulfuromonadales bacterium
ACGCTGGATTTAAAACGGAAAAGAATAAAAAACGTCAAAAAATTTGACACAACGGAAGTCACCAAGCAGGAGGGGTAACATGCCTACCTTGTTGCTTCGTTTGGTTGGCCCCATGCAGTCGTGGGGAACTACCAGCCGTTTTGACCAGCGTGACACCGGTAAGGAGCCGAGCAAATCCGGTGTAATTGGGCTCCTTGCTGCCGCAATGGGGATTGATAGAAAAGACTGGGAGCCGCTATTAAAGCAACTTGCGAACCTTAGTATGGGCGTACGTCACGACCGTTCCGGCGTTTTGGAATGCGACTATCAGACGGCAGGGTGTGCCGTTTCAGATTTTGTCATTAGGGCAAATGGTACCCTCTCCGAAGATGGTATCGTTTCTCAACGTCATTACCTTGCCGACGCCGCTTTTCTTGTAGCACTTGAAGGTGATGATCGTGATCTTCTTGAAAAAGTACACGCCAAGCTAAAAGATCCTACGTGGCCTCTTGCCTTGGGGCGGAAATCGTATCCCCCGGCGGAACCGATCTGGATCAAGGATGGATTAAAGGAATCGTCATTGCTCGACACGCTCAAATCATACCCATGGTTGGGAAACCTGCGGCGGTGGGAGAAAGAACAGCCGGAACAGCTTCTTGTTTCGATGGAGTCAGAAGACGGTTCAGGTGTACTCAAGATGGATCAGCCATTGTCGTCATTTGCTGAACGCCGTTTCGGAGCACGGTTTGTACGTTCGGAGTGGATTCCGTTTCCACGGGAGGTGGCTGATGTTCCTGAGTAGAATTCACCTTGGTTTACGTTGCAAGGATGCCCGAAGGGATTTGGCCAATCCATATCAACTTCATTCGACTCTCTGCCGGGCTTTTAGTCCACCTGAAACGAAATGTACAAAAGGTGAGTTCCTGTGGCGTCTTGAACCTGAAACCGATTCATCTGGCAACCCTAGAATCCTGGTTCAAAGCCGCAAGCTGCCTGATTGGAATGGCATTACCGTAAAGGGATGGTTGGCGGAGGCTGATGCGGCAATCAACCTTAAAGAACGACTCAAACTCGATTCATTGAAGGCTGGGCAGCATTTTCGTTTCCGGTTGCGTGCTAATCCTTGCGTAACCCGTAACGGCAAGCGTCTCGGTCTGCTGAAACAGGAAGACCAGGAAAAATGGCTGGAACGACAGGCGCAACAACATGGATTCTTGCTGCCGCAATTGTTGTCATTTGATTATTCCGAATCTTCAGAAGAACGCCCGGACGTGAGGATTTCACAGGAGCAAATGCTTTGCGATAAACAACATACGAACAACTCGATTCGGGTGTTTTCTGTGTTATATGACGGCATGCTGACGGTTACAGAGCCGGAGGCCTTCACAAAGGCGCTACAAGGCGGCATTGGGCATGGAAAGGTAATGGGGCTCGGGATGTTGTCTGTGGTTCCGGTTGCATAAACCCGGCGTCGGCCCGGCCAAAGGTTTTGGTTGCGGCTTGATGCTTGTGCGGCGGGTCTAAATCAAAACCTTGGGCGGCCACATGGGGCCGCCCCTACGGAATCGGATGCGAAACAGGCGGGCCTGGCAAGCAGCGCCCCTACGAATGCGATGGTTTGAATGAAAGGGTGAATGAAAGGGTGGGGACAATTTGTCCACTCCGTTGAAATGAACTGTCCGGAAAAACCGGACGGTTGGGAGCAGGTCCGTGACGTTTTGTCACGAGCTGCTTGAGTTGTCCGATATTTTCGTACAACTGAACGTATTTGCAATTCAAGCGATATGCGTGAGTATTGAAAGTAAGGTGGACATTGAGGGAGGTAAAGCATGGCGGATAAAACGAAACCTTCAAAAATACAATCAGCACCGGCCTCTGGCTACGATGCCATGCTGTCCGGCGTAGTCGAATTGCTGGAGCAAGCCCGGCGGATGTCTGCGCGGGCTGTAAATACGATCATGACAACCACCTATTGGGACGTTGGGCGGCGGATCGTGGAGTATGAACAAGGTGGTAAAGGGCGTGCTCAATACGGAACACAGTTGTTGGAGCGTCTTTCTGTTGATTTGGGCAAGAGGTTTGGACGTGGTTTCAGCATCATTAATCTCAGGTCCATGCGTAAGTTTTACGAATGCTGGCCTTTATCACGAATTCGACAGACGACATCTGTCGAATCTGAAATTTCGCAGGAAATAACTGAAATATTTCAGACGGCGTCTGAATTATCTGATGCAAACATTGTCGCCACCTTTCCGCTCCCATGGTCACAATATGTCCGCCTCATGACATTAAAGAGTCCGGATGCCCGTGCATTCTACGAGGCCGAATCCTTGCGAGGTGGCTGGACAGGGCCTCAACTTGACCGCCAGATCTCCACGCTTTTCTACGAGCGCACCGCTCTTTCCCGCAATAAGGCCGCCATGCTGAAAAAAGGTCAAAAACCTCTTGCGGAAGATGTCGTCACCCCTGAAGAAGAGATCAAAGATCCGCTGGTATTGGAGTTTCTGGGGTTGAAGGACGAGTATTCGGAAAATGATCTTGAGGAGGCGTTGATTCGGCATCTGGAGAGCTTTCTGCTGGAGCTTGGGGGTGATTTTGCCTTTGTTGGGCGGCAGCGTCGCTTGCGGATCGGCGATTCATGGTATCGGGTTGATCTGCTGTTTTTCCACCGACGTTTGCGCTGTCTGGTGGTGATCGAGTTGAAACTGGGCAAATTTACCCATGCCGATTCAGGACAGATGCATATGTACCTGAATTATGCACGTGAACATTGGACACATACAGAAGAAAACCCGCCGGTCGGGCTCATTATCTGCGCTCAGAAGGATCATGCCCTGGCGCATTATGCGCTGGAGAACCTTCCCAATAAGGTTTTGGCAGCTGAGTACAAGATGGTTTTGCCTGATGAAAAGGCGTTGGTGGCGGAAATCGACAAGACCCGCAAGGCGTTGGAAATGCGACAGCTGGAGAAGAACTATTTGAGATAATCGAATGGTTGAAGCGAAATTATAACACTGGAGATTGAAAACAAAATGGGAGCCTGAACATGGCTGACACCAACAATGCCTCGCAGATACTCATATATCAGACTGAAGTTGGAACTACTAAACTTGAAGTTCGCCTTGAAAACGAGACGGTCTGGCTCTCGCAAAGACAGTTGGCGGAACTTTTTCAGGTGACCATTCCCACCATCAATGAGCACATAAAAACCATTTATGATGACGGGGAACTTGAGCTGGAGGCAACTATTCGGAAATTCCGAATAGTTCAAACGGAAGGTTCACGGCAGGTGAACAGGCCGGTTGATTACTACAACCTCGACATGATCATATCTGTCGGCTACCGGGTTAAAAGCCATGTCGCGACCCGTTTTCGGCAGTGGGCTACCCAGCGGCTGCGAGAGTACATCATCAAGGGTTTTACGATGGATGATGAACGGCTCAAGCGGGCCAATGGAGATAATTACTTCGACGAACTGCTGGCACGCATTCGCGACATACGTTCATCTGAGAAGGTTTTCTGGCGCAAGGTGCTGGAGATATATGCTACCAGCATCGACTACGATCCGGCGACCGAGGCGTCAAGGGAGTTTTTTGCCACCGTACAGAACAAGATGCACTGGGCTACTCATGGGCAGACTGCTGCCGAGATCATTCACAGCCGGGCCGATGCCGGTAAGCCTAACATGGGATTAACGAGCTGGGTGGGTGACTCCTTGCGAAAGACAGACGTCGAGGTTGCCAAGAACTATCTGAACGAAGAGGAGCTGGAAATTCTCAATCGAATCGTGACTTCCTACCTTGAATTTGCCGAATTGCAGGCGCTTTCTCGTAAGCCGATGTATATGGCCGGGTGGATCGCCAAGTTGGATGATTTTCTGAAGCTAAGTGAGCGAGAGATTTTGACCCATGCCGGAAAACTCAGCCATGAAGAGGCGCTGCAAAAAGCCTGTGTGGAGTATGACCGCTTTCATAAGCAGCAGTTGCAGAAGCCGTCCCGAGTTGAGAAGGATTTTCTGGAAGTGGAGAAGAAAGCCGAAAAAACCGGAAAATTGCTGAAACGAAAGGTGTGACATGACAATTCCAATCCTGCCACCATTAAAACCGCTTCCCATCAAGGACCGCATCTCGGTTATCTATATCGAAAAAGGCAACCTTGATGTCATTGACGGCTCTTTTGTTGTCGTTGACAAAACCGGTGTTCGCACCCATATCCCCATTGGCACGGTAGCCTGTCTGATGCTGGAGCCGGGGACGCGTGTTTCCCATTCTGCTGTGGTGCTGGCCGCGCGGGTTGGGTGCTTGCTGGTCTGGATCGGCGAGGCCGGTGTGCGGCTGTATGCGGCGGGTCAGCCGGGCGGCGCCCGTTCGGACAGGTTGCTGTATCAGGCCAAGCTGGCATTGGATGATTCGGCCAGACTGAAGGTTGTCCGAAAAATGTACACCCTGCGCTTCAAGGAGGAACCGCCTGAACGGCGCAGTGTCGAACAGTTGCGCGGCATTGAAGGGGTGCGTGTACGAAAGACCTATGAGCTGCTGGCCCGGCAATACGGAGTGGAGTGGAAACATCGCAACTATGATCACACCGAATGGGAAAGCGGCGATGTGCCGAACCGCTGCCTGTCATCAGCCACGGCCTGCATTTACGGCATCTGTGAGGCGGCCATTTTGGCTGCAGGGTATGCCCCGGCTGTTGGTTTCATTCACACCGGAAAACCACAATCGTTCGTCTACGATATTGCCGACATATTCAAGTTCGATACGGTCGTGCCGGTGGCTTTCCGCATTGCAGGCAAGAATCCGCGTAATCCGGAGCGCGATGTACGCTTGGCCTGCCGTGACGCATTTCGTCAAAGTCATTTGCTGGACAAGATCATCCCAACTATTGAGGAGGTTCTGGCTGCCGGGGAGCTCGATCGCCCAAAGGCCCATGAAGAGGCGGTTGAGATTGCCATCCCAAATAAGGAGGGACTTGGCGATGCTGGTCATCGTGGTTGAGAATGTTCCGCCGCGTCTGAGGGGGCGGCTTGGTTTGTGGCTGGTAGAGGTGCGGGCAGGGGTCTATGTGGGGGATGTTTCCCGCCGAGTGCGGGATATGATCTGGAATAATTTGGAGGAAGGGGTTGATGAGGGTAATGCAGTTATGGCATGGACATCGAACAATGAATCCGGTTTTGATTTTTTAACGCTCGGAACAAACAGGCGGATACCGGTTGAAATGGACGGGATTAAACTGGTATCGTTTCTGCCGCCAGAGGGGGCTGACAATGCAGAAGAATATCCGTTTTGAATGGGGTAGAAATCGGTAGATTTTTTAATGGCGAATTTGCTCAATGATATTGAGGTAGTAGAAGAAGTGTGTTCCCCGCAAGCGCGGGGATGAACCGATCTTGCAGATTGGGCATGGCGTGCAACAGGAGTGTTCCCCGCAAGCGCGGGGATGAACCGATTGATACACATATACTGTAGGGCTTCCGGACGTGTTCCCCGCAAGCGCGGGGATGAACCGGTTCGCTTTTACGATAAAGCCGCTCAATATCAGTGTTCCCCGCAAGCGCGGGGATGAACCGTTGACTATGATGAATATCCCTTTTAAGAAAGCGTGTTCCCCGCAAGCGCGGGGATGAACCGTCGTTTGGTTGCCTCTGCTGCTGCTGTCGGTAGTGTTCCCCGCAAGCGCGGGGATGAACCGGGTGAAGGGTGAATGGTGAAATCGTTTATCGTGTGTTCCCCGCAAGCGCGGGGATGAACCGGTATGCTGGTCAGGATCAGGTCAACACTATTTGTGTTCCCCGCAAGCGCGGGGATGAACCGTCACAGCCCCTCCCCCTCGTACTTCTCTCTAAGTGTTCCCCGCAAGCGCGGGGATGAACCGTCCTCCCCGTGTTGCCCTATGGCCGCAGCCAGGTGTTCCCCGCAAGCGCGGGGATGAACCGCTGTTCCACGCACTCGACATAGCTAATGCCAGGTGTTCCCCGCAAGCGCGGGGATGAACCGCCCAAACCGCATCTGCAATCTCATCAAGCGAGGTGTTCCCCGCAAGCGCGGGGATGAACCGAACTCTCCGACGAAAAACAGATTTCATCCGGCGTGTTCCCCGCAAGCGCGGGGATGAACCGGCTAGTCGGCCGTTATAGGGGGTCACGTCAAAGTGTTCCCCGCAAGCGCGGGGATGAACCGGTCAGCGGACCGTTCAGGCCGGAGAGAAACGAGTGTTCCCCGCAAGCGCGGGGATGAACCGTGCTTGTACTTCCGCAGGGGAGAGTGTGCGATGTGTTCCCCGCAAGCGCGGGGATGAACCGTGGTTGAAGAATCGTCATAGGTCATGATGACCGTGTTCCCCGCAAGCGCGGGGATGAACCGCAACAGCACGGCGCTATCCGCCTGGAATACGCGTGTTCCCCGCAAGCGCGGGGATGAACCGCAACTCGGATTCCGGAACGCCCCTAACATCACGTGTTCCCCGCAAGCGCGGGGATGAACCG
>JBAXVG010000119.1:0-6215 GCA_037129255.1 Desulfuromonadales bacterium
GAGTGTCAGCTTCCCAAGCTGAAGGTCGCGGGTTCGAATCCCGTTTCCCGCTCCATAAAAAACAAGGGGTTAGGTCAATAGGCCTCACCCCTTTTTCTTTAATGTGTGGTTTGTGCAACCTCTGGTGCAACCTCTATTACAGGGCGTGATAACTGGCAAGGTGTTTGATGACAACAGTTCACAAGAGCCCCTCTGAAATAATCCTGTCTACTGATCCTGTTATGAGTAAGCTGATTGCTACTCACGATCCTCCACGAATTGGAGAGAATCCTATCTTCTTTTCACTTGTTCGTGCTGTTATCAGTCAGCAGTTATCAGAGGCATCTGCGTCCACGATCTTTAAGAAGCTTTCCGTTCTTTCCGAAATTACACCCATCGCTCTTATTGCATTAGATATTGATTCGTTTAGAGGCTGCGGAATCAGCTCTCAGAAGGCGAAATATATTCAGGGAATATCTGAGGCTGCTCTAGGCGGCCAACTTGATTCTATTAGCGATCTTAGTGATGATGATGCTGTAAAAGCTCTCGTCAAGTTGAAGGGTGTGGGTCGGTGGACTGCTGAGATGATCCTGATCTTCTCAATGGGTAGGGAGGATGTCTGGCCTATTGATGATGCCGGTTTATTGCGGGTTGCAAAGAACCTGTACGGTATACAAGGTGTTGATGATTTTATTGATCTTGGTGAGAGATTCAAACCATACAGAACTCATGCTGCATGGTATATGTGGGCCTCATTAGATAAATCGTGAGGAATGATCTTGTTTCCCCTGAGATGCTTCAGAGTATCCCTTATGCTCCCCAAAGTTTCTGATGTATCTTTCCACAAGCGGTTTTACCTGCGCTGCAAGCTGCAAGGTTCTAGGTTACAAAAGTTTGGCCTAAAATATGATTGAGAGATCCGAAGTTACTTCTTGCATATCATTCCACTTGATTCATTTGGTTCTGGATAACTTAAAATTTTCAAGAAGTTGCTTTATGATCAATCTCTCATCGCCCCGTCGCCATGCAGCAGTAAAACGTATCGGCTCAAGCTTTTCCCTGATTGGGACAAAAATCGAATTCGGGTGCGGCAAACTGACTACATCGGCAGGCATTAGACATACACCGGTGCCAGCACCGATCATAGCCAGAACCTCAACTAGGCTGTTCGCCTGATATTTCAAGTGTGGTATAAAGCCCGCCACCTTGCAGGCAGTTATAATTGTCTGGTTCCTGCCGGGAAAACTTTCCTCACTGTAGCCGATGAACTCCTCCTCTTGCAGATCCTTCAGACTGATTCGCTTCTTTCCGGCAAAGTGATGCCCGGCAGGTAGCACAACTTCTAGCTCCATCTCATACAGAACCATCGTTTCGCACTCGTCATGAACAGCACCACATGGGTTGCCAATCAATGCAATATCGATCTGTCCCTTCCGCAAAGCCTTCCCCTGTTCAGCCGGTGAAAGTTCAAGGATTTTTACCGTGTATTCCGGATGACTAGCGCGAAATGATTTAAGGGCAGAACCGAGGAAGGAACCGAGCGATGAAGCGATAAAGCCAAGGGCGATGGTCGGCGCTGCTGCCGGTTCATTGCGGAGTGCCCGGAGGGCTTCGTTGCTCAAGTCAAGGATCTGGCGGGCATAAACCAGCAGCTTTTCACCGGCAGGTGTCAGGGAGAGACCAAACCGTTCGCGATTGAATAGAGTCGAGCCCAGCTCATCTTCCAGATCATGAATAAGGCGGCTCATAGCCGGTTGAGAGACGTTCAGCCGTCGGGAGGCTTTGCTGATATTCAGCTCTTCGGCTGCAGCGAGAAAGTATCTATAGTGCCGTAATTCCATGCCTTATATGCTATAACAAAAAAACATACCTGACAACGAAAAAGAGTATGAGGTGTTACTGTAAAAAATGATCTATGGTTCAATTATAGAAGATAATTTTAGTCCCATTAAGGAGGCCCGTCATGAAAACCGAACTTTTGAACCCCCAGAACAGTGCTGTCATCTTCATCGATCATCAACCGCAGATGACCTTCGGCGTCGCCAATATCGACCGCCAGACCCTGTTCAACAACGTGATCCTGTTGGCCAAGGCTGCCAAGATTTTCAACGTCCCTACCATACTGACAACTGTCGAGACGAAAAGCTTTTCCGGTAACATGTGGCCGCAGCTGTTGGACATCTTCCCCAGCCAAGAGCCAATCGAGCGCAGCTCCATGAACTATTGGGAAGATGCCAAATTCGTTGAGGCTGTTGCCGCTACCGGCCGCAAAAAGCTGATCATGGCCGCTCTTTGGACAGAGGTCTGCCTAACGTTCCCGGCGCTTGAAGCGATGAAAGCCGGTTACGAGGTCTATGCGGTTGAGGATGCCTCTGGCGGAACAAGTCTCACAGCCCATAACGCGGCTATGCGAAGAATTGAGCAGGCGGGCGCAGTACCGGTTACCTCTCTGCAAGTCTTGCTTGAGTACCAGCGCGATTGGGCTCGTAAAGACACCTATAACGATGTCATAGCAACGGTAAAGGATCTTTGCGGGGCATATGGTCAAGGGGTCGAGTACGCCTACACCATGGTGCATGGCGCTCCTGCCAGTCGGGCCGGAGCAGCAGGGCACTAAACCGTGGCGACGATATCAGTACATAACGACATGAGCGGTCCTGGGCCGCTCACTGTTGCGGCCACCTGGAAGGTGAAACCAGGGAAAGAGTCTGAATTCGAAGAGTGGCATCGTGGTATTTCTGCTTCAGCAACTGCCTTTCCCGGTCATCTGGGTGTGAGTGTCATGCGACCGGGGAACAGCTCAGGAGAGTACGTTGTCATTTTCAAATTCGATACCTATGAGCATCTGGCTAGCTGGCAGGAATCGGAGGTGCGCCGTAAATGGCTTCAGAAAGCAATTCAATTCAAATCGGAGGAGACACGCTACCAGACCGGTTACGGAATTGAGTTCTGGTTTACATCGCCGCGTGAGCCTGTGCCGCCGCCTCGTTGGAAGATGGCAGTGGTCACAATGTTGGCAATATATCCCGTGGTGAATCTTATGAATATCGTGCTAAAGCCTGTAATCGGCGGACTATCTCCATGGGTGGGCGGCCTGATAGCGACACCTGTTACCATACTGCTAATGACCTACATGGTTATGCCGGGAATGACCCGGCTGCTTTCCCGCTGGTTGTTTGCTGCAACAAAGGAGGACAAACTATGATACCGATCTCTGCAGATACCGTACTGTTCAACGGACGTATCGCCACCCTTGATCCGGTGACCCCGGAGGTACGGGCCGTCGCTATACGATACGGGCGATTTATCGCAGTAGGCGATGATAAGGATATTCAGGCATATAGAGGGCCGTCAACAAAGGTAATTGACCTGAAAGGCCGAACGGTAATTCCCGGTTTGAACGATTCACATATCCATGTAATCCGCGGCGGCCTCAACTACAACATGGAGTTGCGCTGGGACGGAGTGTCCTCGCTGTCCATCGCACTGCGTATGCTTAAAGAGCAGGCGTTGCGAACTCCTGCTCCCCAATGGGTTCGGGTTGTGGGGGGATGGTCAGAGTTCCAGTTCGTAGAGCGGCGGATGCCGACGCTGGATGAGATCAACGCTGCGTCACCTGATACACCGGTGTTTGTCCTTCACCTTTACGATCGGGCATTGGTCAATAAGGCTGGTTTACGGGCGCTGGGCTACATCAGAGACACGCCAGATCCTCCGGGCAGTTCTATCGAACGCGACCGGAACGGTAATCCGACCGGATTGCTGATCGCCAAACCCAACGCCTTGATTCTCTACTCAAGTCTTGCCAAGGGGCCGAAGCTCGGCTTTGAGGATCAGGTCAACTCGACGCGGCATTTCATGCGGGAACTCAATCGGCTCGGTATCACCAGCACAATCGATGCCGGTGGTGGTTTCCAGAACTATCCTGATGACTACCGGGTCATTGAGCATCTGGCACAGCGCAACGAAATGACCTTACGTATTGCTTACAACCTGTTCACCCAGCGACCGAAGGAGGAGTACGACGACTTTGCTGGCTGGAGTAAGATTGTTTCGCCCGGACAGGGTAATGACATTTACAAAATGAATGGCGCTGGCGAGATGCTGGTGTTTTCAGCAGCAGATTTTGAGGATTTTCTGGAGCCACGCCCCGACCTGCAGCCGGTGATGGAGGCTGAACTGAAGAAGGTCATCGGCCTGCTGGTTGAGAAACGCTGGCCGTTCCGCCTGCACGCCACCTACGACGAATCAATCTCGCGTTTCCTGAACGTATTCGAGGAAATTAACCGTGATATTCCTTTCAACGGGCTACGCTGGTTCTTTGACCATGCCGAGACCATCTCGGACCAGAGCATGGAACGGGTCAAAGCACTCGGAGGTGGTATAGCCATCCAGGATCGCATGGCCTTCCAGGGAGAATACTTCGTCAACCGCTACGGAGCAAAAGCAGCTCAAGAGACACCACCAATCACCCGAATGCTTAACCTGGGGATTCCGGTCGGGGCTGGCAGTGACGCTACCAGAGTCTCCAGCTACAATCCGTGGGTGTCACTGTACTGGCTGGTCAGTGGCAAAACGGTCGGTGGGCTTGCTCTCTACGACGAGAAGAACCGTCTCTGCCGTACTACAGCTCTCCGTTTATACACTGAGGGCAGCTCATGGTTTTCCGGTGATGATGGGAAAAAAGGCCGAATTTCCGAAGGACAACTTGCTGATCTGGTCGTACTGTCTGCCGACTTCTTCAAAGTTCCAGAAGAAGAGATTAAAGGAATCGAAGCAGTGCTGACAATCATGGACGGTCGCATCGTGTATGGCAGTGACGAATTTGCCAGCCTGGCCCCACCCTTGCCACCAGTGTCACCTGATTGGGCACCGACCGGCGTCTATGGTGGTGCTTACCATCAGTATCAGACAATAACAAACAGCAGCACTCACCACGCATGCTCGTGCAGCAATCCGCTGCATCAGCATACTCATAATGTAGTCGGGGAAAGCGGCAGTTGGGGGATCGGCTGCACCTGTTTTGCGTTTTAACAGAAACATATATTGGAGACATATATAAAAGCTGTTGCCATTAACGGGAGTCCACAGTCTGGTGAAAATACAAAGTCATTGCAGAAAATAACGACTTAAGGAGATGGATTAGTCTATGGGCAAGAACAGGCTTGAAGCGTTTAGTGACGGTGTGCTTGCGATCATTATTACCATCATGGTTTTGGAAATGAAGGTGCCAACAGGCAGTGACCTGATCACCCTTAAGCCTGTTCTACCGATATTCCTGAGCTACCTGCTTAGTTTCGTGTACATCGGCATTTATTGGAACAATCACCACCACATGCTGCATACCGTGCACCATGTGACCGGAGCGATTCTGTGGGCCAACCTGCATCTCTTGTTCTGGCTGTCACTTTTCCCCTTTGTCACCGGATGGGTCGGGCACAATCATTTCGCCCCGGCTCCCATGGCCCTTTATGGTGTCGTGTTGCTCCTTGCAGCTATAGCCTATTTCCTACTGCAGCATGCTATCATAGGGAGTCAGGGAAAGGATTCTATTCTTGCGAAAGCTGTTGGAAACGATTTCAAAGGAAAGATATCACCGATTCTCTATGCAGCGGCAATACCACTGGCCTACTTCCGGACATGGATAGCAGGAGGTATTTTTGTTCTCGTGGCGTTGATGTGGTTGATTCCTGACCGCAGAATAGAGCGGGCACTTGGAGCAGATAATTCCCATTGAATTGATGGATGCTCCCCTACCTCGTCTCCCCCATCGTTTCCCTTTTAATAGCTATAACAAAACAACATACCTGATAACGGAAAAGAGTATGAGGTGTTTTGCTAATAAATGATTTAAGGTTTGAACAAACAAGACTATTTCAATCCTTTATGGAGGTTTCATGATTAAGGTTAGTGTTATGTATCCGTATACTGAAGGTAAAGCATTTGATTTTGAGTATTACTGCAACACTCACATGGGTATGGCTCGACGACTATTTGGGGCTGCCTGTAAGGGAGTAGCGGTTGAAGAAGGACTGAGCAGTGCAGAACCGGGAAGCCGGGCTACATATATTGCCCTTGGTCATATATATTTTGATTCAGTTGAGTCATTTCACGAATGCTTCGACCCTAATGCTGCTGAAATGATGGACGATCTTCCAAACTATACTGAAATACAACCTATAATTCAGGTAAGTGAAGTCAAAATGCAGTTATTATAGATGTTGAGGAATGTATAT
>JBAXVG010000012.1:0-94137 GCA_037129255.1 Desulfuromonadales bacterium
TTGCCCTTTGCCCTTTGCCCTTTGCCCTTTGCCCTTTGCCCTTTGCCCTTTGCCCTTTGCCCCTTGACCCTTGACCCTTGACCCTTGCCCCTGATCTTCTCACCCTTCCAACAGCAACTCTTCTGGCTCCTCAATATACTCCTTTACCTTTTTCAAAAACCCGACCGCCTCGCGACCATCAATAATTCGGTGGTCGTAGGAGAGCGCCAGATACATCATCGGACGGATAACGATCTGGCCGTCACGCACAACCGGGCGCTCCTGGATGGCGTGCATTCCCAGTACGGCGCTTTGGGGGGGATTGATAATCGGAGTGGAAAGCATCGAACCGTAGACACCTCCGTTACTGATGGTAAAGGTTCCACCGGTCAGATCCGAAATAGTGAGTTGATTTGTCTTGATCTTCGCTGAAAAGGCAGCAATCGCCTGATCAATCTCAAACATTTTGAGACGGTCGGCATTGCACAGAATCGGTACGACCAACCCCTTGTCGCCGCCGATGGCAATTCCGATATCGTAATAATTATGATGTACGATATCATCGCCGTCAATGCTGGCATTGACCAGTGGAAACTCTTTGAGTGACTCAATACAAGCCTTGACGAAGAAAGGCATGAAACCGAGAGCGATGCCGTGGCGTTGCTGAAAATGTTCACGATAGGTACTGCGCAGTTTCTTGATATGCGAGAGGTCCGCCTCGTTGAAAGTGGTCAGCATGGCGGTCTGCTGACGGGCCGCTACCAGACGCTCGGCAATGCGCTTGCGGAGAGGGGACATGGGACGCCGCTCTTCGCGGCCGGCAGTATAGGCGGGCGACTCTTCGGAGCGTACGGAAAACTGCTGCGACGTTTCGGCCACCACCGGCGCAGAAGGGTGTAACGCTACCGCCGGAGATTCCGGGACAGGTGGAACAGCCACACGCACTGCCGAAGGCTCGATGACTGCTGATGGAAAAGACGGCGGCGGAAGCTTCGAGCGCTCCCCGATGCGGGTAAACAGGTCATCCAGTGTGATGCGCCCCCCCTTGCCGGTTCCTTCAACCTCGTCCGGTGCAATACCATGCTCTCTCATCTGAAGCCGTGCCGATGGCGATGACGGAGCAGCAGGCTTCTCAGCCGGCAACGGCGACGATTCGTTGTGCGAAGTTTCTGTAACGCCCGCGGACTCATCTATGGAACCGATGACCGCCCCGACCGCCAATGTCGTACCTTCGGCTACGGAGACAGACAACACACCGGCGGCATCCGCATTCAAATCAAGCGTGATTTTGTCGGTTTCGATCTCGCAGAGCGGCTCATCTCTTTTCACAACATCTCCGGACTTCTTGAACCACTTGGCCAGCAGCGCTTCGCGCACCGACTCGCCGACTTCAGGTATGCGTATTTCCATGAGTTACTCCCTCACTATCGCTGGAATATCCTTTGCCCAAGGATTGCAGGGTATTTTAACGCATTTCCGATAATTCTCCAGTAAAAATAAAAGACGGCCAACAGGCCGCCAGTCGTAGCGTGATATACACTTCGGTTACGTGCCGGATATTACGGTTTCCTCGTTACCAAGCTCCCGCTTGGTAACGTACTGGCCTTTCAAGCTCCTGTTTGCCGAATCCGAAGACGCCAAGCTGAAGCTTGTCGTGCCATTGCGTGACGCAGCAGGAGCTGCGTAACGAGATCGAATATACCATTTATCGTAGGTTGTGTTGAACAGCCTCATCGTGAAACGCAACAGAGCATATGTCGCGTTGAAAAACTAACGCGACCTACATGAATCGAATGTCGACGGTATATCGACTGGATATTACGGTTGCACGGCTACAAACATACACATAAATGTATATTTTATTATTGACGGCAGGAACAAACATGTTTACCTTTCAGTAATGAACAGCAAAGAACTGAAAAGATGGCTTGAAAAACAGGGCGCAACCTTTGAGACAAAACAGAGCGGTAGTGGCCATTTGATTGTAAAAATTGGCGACCACAAGTCAGAATTACCGATGCATGGTCACGGCAAAGAGTTGAAAAAAGGTACGGTTGAAGGAATCAAAAAACAACTGGGCCTGAAATAAGGAGGCACACAATGCTTGCATATCCCGTACACCTTGAACCGGCTGAAGAGGGCGGTTTTGTCGTCACCTTCCCGGATATTCCTGAAGCCATTACAGAAGGCGACGATGAAACCGAAGCTCTTGTATGGGCGCTTGATGCTCTTGAAACCATGCTGGAATCATATATGGATGATCGACAGCGGATACCTTACCCTTCCCCTGCTGATGGCCGTCCGGTTGTCATATTGCCGGTTGTTCCGGCTGGTAAGGTCATTCTGCATAACACCCTGCTGGAAACCGGCAAGAAGAAAGCCGACCTTGCCAGAATGTTGAATCTTGCACCCACGCTTGTAGATCGGCTGTTATCGCTGCGTCACAAGAGCCGGATAGAGCAGATTGAAACGGCTCTGGCTGCTTTCGGCAAGCGGCTTGTGGTAGATGTCATCTAACAAATGTAATTGTGAAAGTCGGGTTAATAGAGCTTTTCAAAGTCGTTCGTCAGCACTGTTGGCGGAGAATAATAAAGTAAGAGGCAGTACGATATACCGGGCCGCCTCTTCCGTGAAGCTCATGTTCTATACTTCACATGGTCATACATTGAGATGTTGTTCCCTTCGACTCCGCTCAGGGAACGAGCGTTGGCTGAGCGGTGTCGAAGCCAAAAGCGCAACTTTAAGCCGCGTGAAGTGTTCGCTCTACCGGTTGCGAAGTGCCCTTTACCGGGACACCCGTTCATTTACTTCGTCGTCGTAGTAACTCCCCTACCGTACAGATTATCCCGCCATTCCGTCTCACCCTGAATATGCCAGGTCGTGTCCGGTTCTGTGTAGAGTGAGACAACTCCTGACACCGACAGGCCGTTCATCTGTAGAAGGGATACCTGCCCGGTCTGCTGGTTCCACCAAAGCAGCTCGGCCTTGTTGTCGCTATTGTAGTTGCCGACGCTGACGATCTCCCACAGCGTGTTCGGCTCGGTGTACATCATTGCGCCGTTTGTTACTGATGATCCATTGGTCTGCATGCCGTAGACCTGGCCGGTTGTTCTGTTGTGCCAGACAATATCCGCCTTGCCGTCTCCGTCAAGGTCGCCTGCTCCGGCTATGCGCCAGCTTGTGTCCGGTTCGAGCCAGATGACGGTAGCGGTGGAGGCGTTTGTTCC
The DNA here is from genome assembly GCA_037129255.1 of Desulfuromonadales bacterium. Lineage (GTDB taxonomy): Bacteria > Desulfobacterota > Desulfuromonadia > Geobacterales > Pseudopelobacteraceae > JACRCG01. Next base: position 3,207 of record JBAXVG010000012.1, read on the forward strand.
GTTAGTCTGGCCTATAGCTACCTTGCCGGCTACGGTGTTCCACCAGAGCAGTTCAGCTCTGCCGTTGCCGTTGAAATCGGCAGCGGCGACTATTTTCCAGTCGGTGTCCGGTTCTGTGTAGATTATGCCCCCTTGTGTCACGGTTGTTCCGCTTATCTGCATGCCATCACCGTTGATGTCGCCGGTGGCAACGATGCGCCAGTTTGTGTTCGGTTCGGTGTAGATGGCTGTGCCGGATTTCACCGTCGTGGGGCTGGACATCAGCATGAGGTAGACCTGACCGGTACTGCTGTTCCACCAGGCAAGATCTTTGACGCCATCGCCGTCAAAGTCACCCTGACCGACGATTGACCAGGCCTGATTTGTTTCCTGGTAGAATTGTGCACCGCCGGTGATGCTGCTGCCGTCGGTGGTAATGCCGGATACCTTGCCGTCTCCCTGGTGACGCCAGGTGATGGAGGGGGGGGTGGGAGTCGAGGATTGTACGTTGGCCGAGCATGTTGCGGTCGTGCCTCCGTTGCTGCCGGCACAGGTCCAGTTCCACGGGCCGGTTCCGGTGACTGCTGATGCTGTGCCGGTGGTGCAGAGGTTTGCGGTGGGTGTGATGGTGACGGTTGTTCCGTTGGCGGCGCCGCAGGCGCCGTTGGTGGATATGAGTGCTAAACCCGCGCCATTGTTGTAAAGGCTACTAATTTCAAGGTCAGAAAGACTTCTTTTCCAAATTCCAACTTCGTCAATATAACCTTTGAAGAATACTTTAAGGCCTGGTCTTTGCACTCCGATGTTTAAAAAATCGGCACCGACATTTGGCGTATAAGGTAAAGTTGATGAGCCAATTGATGAACCGTTCACGTAAAACTTTACGTTTCTTGTGGTTGCAGTGTAAACGGCACTAACCATATACCATGTGTTAGTGCTATAAGGCCAATATACACTCACATCGTTAGCGTAACCTCCCCAATATAAGCCGTTGGTGCCAGGAGAATTGATCAAAAGTCCGGCCATTCTGTTTTGACTTTCAACGCCGAAAGCCGCAATGCTAGGAAACTGTCCCGATTGATTTGCTGTCATGTACACCCAGGCATATATAGTTATATCACTATTTCCACTTGGCAGTCCGGTCGGGTTTGATTTGATAATATAGCTGCTCGAACCATTAAAACTGGCACCCTGATTGATTTTCCCATAACTGGTACCATAAACCACGCTAGTATCAGTACCGTTGTTGCTACCCATACTGTCGTTCGAATTGCCGGTAAATGGATAATAAGCGACAAGCCCTGTGGTTAAATCTGCGCGGACATCAAGTGGCGCAAATACGCTTGTCAACAATAACAACACGGTGACTATTGATCTCACTTTAATTCGCATCTGCATGAATCTCCTCCAATCGTTATCTGGTACGGTGTAGTAATACATTGGGTAACCTCCTGTTAAATTTAAATTATTGCTGCAATACTCCGTGTGAACGCAGTCTAGCCTGGTAGGGTGGGCATGGATTCATCATGCCCACGCGGTATGCCAATCGGTGGGCAAGGACTCAACTGCTCGCAATGTCATTAATTTTGCGATTATGTAGGCCGGATGAAGCGGAGCGCATCCGGCGACAATATTGGCAATGGCAGCGATGCCGGATCCGCTTCGCTTGATCCGGCCTACGAAATATATTTTCCCGTTACGCAGCAGGAGCTGCGTAACGAGGAGAAAATGAAACGAAAAACGCCGCTCCCCCGGTCAAAATCAGACCGGAAAAGCGGCGTTATAGTGCGTGCTGAAAATATGGCCGTCACAAATGACGGCAGCACCTCAAACGAAGAGCGACGAGGGGTTACCCCCCCCAGAAAATCATGTTTTTACGGGTGGTTACGGGAGTTTCAACGGCATTCCTGTTCACGGTAGTACCCTTTCAATCTCTTCACGGCTCAGGCCGGTGATTTCCATTACATCATCAATCGCCATCCCTTTTTGTATCATCTTGCGGGCTACTTCAAAACGATTCTTTTTCTCACCTATCTCTATTCCCTGATCAATTCCTTTTTCATGCCCATTCTCAAAACCTTTTTCATGCCCTTCCATCCAGGCGGTCTTGCTGGAACTCTCAGCGCAACGGCGATCTTCAATGTACCTCTCGTATGCGCTCCGTTCCTCTTCAGGAAGTTTCAAAATATCAAGCTCTTCCGAGGCTTTCTTCAGACCCTTGGCGCTGAATTCCTGACGGATTTCAGAGTGCTTCAGGAAATATATCCACTCATCCAGCGTGTCATGGGCGTGGTCGTCAAATTCATTGACCTTCAAAATGTAGTATTCGGGATAGATATCTGATACCTCGACAATTTCAGGCAGGCTTTTCTTCTGTGTCGCTGATAGTTTCAAAAGATCGTTTTTATGAATCCCTTTGAATTCGGTAACTCCTTTGTAGACATAATCCTCTCCTTGACCCAGATCGAAATAGACAATATTGATCGATATGACTTTTCGAACATGTCGATATTCAAAGCCGGCCGACATGAAGTCGGTTATCAGTTTGCTGGAACCGTAAAGCATCCGGTGGAAGTAGTCGAATTGACCTTCAACCTGAAGTTCTATCAGGATCAGTTCGCCGCCGTCAGCCTCCGACAACAGATCGACACGATTGTATTTGTCATCGTCACTCTGCTTGTTACCTTCACTTTCAAGGATATTCAGTATCTTGATATCCTGGCGCAGCAGTTCAGAAAAGAACCCTTCCAATATCTCAAAGTTGGCTTTGTTGCGGAGCAGCTTCTTTATGGCCCAGTCAAATCTGACAAGCTGTTTTTTCATCATTTGTCTCCGACAGTTACCCTTTCAATCATCTTTACGACTCATACCGGTGACAGCAATACTACACATTGAAAACCAGTGTCAAGTTGTTTCTGGGATGTAATTTAATTAAGGATAATTTACTATTTCCGCAGGTCGCGTACGCTTTCCAACGCGACACGACCAATCTTAAATATCTTGACTCGCTTCAGTAGTATGTTAGCATTAAAAGCATGAGACGGATGGGCTTTTCCAAAACGGTCACTGGTATTTCGCCTGTTAAAGATTTCCTCGAAACTCTTTCCGATAACCAAACCAGCAAACGCGAAACTTCCATTAATGGAGAACGAGATGTCTGAAAAACCCAAACTGGCGGTCTATTGGGCTGCATCCTGCGGCGGCTGCGAGATAGCCATCACCAACCTGCACGAGAAGATCCTGGATGTGGATGCGGCGCTTGATTTCATGTTCTGCCCCTGCCTGATGGATACCAAAAAGAAAGATATTGAGGCGCTACCGGACCGGGCCATTGCCGTGACACTCTTCAACGGGGCCCTGCGCTCCGAGGAGAATCTTGAGATGGCACACCTGCTGCGAAGGAAATCGCAACTTCTGGTGGCCTTCGGCTCTTGTGCCAAAGGGGGCTGCATCCCGGCCCTGGCCAATTTCACCTCTAAAGAAGAGCTTCTCCATTCCATCTACCTTGACAATCCCTCGGTTGATAATCCGGCGGGAATCATCCCGTCCGGTACGACCAGCTTTCCGGAGGGGGACATCCATCTGCCCGGTTTGCTGGGACGGGTGAAACACCTGGCCCAGGAGGTTGAGGTGGATTACCATATCCCCGGCTGTCCGCCAGAACCGCACCAGATCTGGAATGTCATCGAAATAATACTCTCCGGCAAGCTCCCCCCTAAAGGGAGTACGATCGGGTGTGGCACACTGACGGTGTGCGACGACTGCGACCGGACCAAAGAGGAGAAACGCATCACCGCCTTCCGTCGCACCTATGAATTCTATCCCGAACCCACAGTCTGTCTGCTTGAACAGGGACTACTCTGTATGGGTATCGCCACACGCAACGGCTGCGGCGCACCCTGCACCAGGGCCAACATGCCCTGCACCGGCTGCTACGGCACTCCGGACGGGGTCAGCGATCAGGGGGCGAAAATGGTGGCAGCGCTCGGTTCAGTCATGGATATTGGTGATACCACCGGCCTGTCAGAGTCGGAGATCACCGGACGGGTAGATGCATTTCTTTCGACAATCCCTGATTATGCCGGACAGTTCTACAAATATACTCTGGCCAGTTCGACACTGGGCGGCCGGATCGGGAGGTAACAAAGGGATGCCGAGAATCACGATTGACCCGATAACACGCCTGGAAGGGCATGGCCGGATAGACATTTTTTTAACCGATCAGGGAGCGGTGGAAAATGTCTATTTCCAGATACCGGAACTGCGGGGTTTTGAGCAATTCTGCGTAGGACGGATGGCAGAAGAGATGCCGGTCATCACCAACCGGATCTGCGGAGTCTGCCCGGAGGCCCATCATCTGGCTGCCAGTAAGACACTGGACGCCGTTTTCGGCGCCGAACCGACTTCCGTTGCAAAAAAGCTGCGCGAACTGCTCTACATGGCTTTTTTCGTCACTGATCACACGACCCACTTCTATGCGCTGGGAGGCCCGGATTTTATCGTCGGACCGGACGCACCACCCTCGGAACGGAACATCCTGGGTGTAGCACGCAAAGTCGGGTTGGAGGTGGCTGGCGAAGTGATTGCCTGCCGCAAGCGCAATCACGAGATTATCACATTTCTGGGGGGCAGGGCGATTCATCCGGTGGCCGGGGTGCCTGGCGGCTGGAGTCGTTCAATCACCGGGGAAGAGCGTACACAGATCGAGAATGCGGCCCGCAAAAACATTGAGTTTGCCAAATTCTCGTTGACCACCTTTGAGAAGATTGTCCTCAAAAATCCTGTTTACCTGGATCTCGTCACCTCGGACATATACCTGCATCGTACCTACTCGATGGGAACCGTAGATACCAACAATCAGGCAAATTTTTATGATGGCATGATCCGGGTGGTTGATCCGGAAGGGAACGAATTTGTAAAATACCACCCGTCCGAATACCGAGAACATATTGCCGAACGGGTGGAAGCCTGGACCTACCTGAAATATCCCTACCTGAAAAAGGTTGGATGGAAAGGGCTCACAGACGGAGTCGAGAGCGGCATCTATATCGCCACACCCCTGTCGCGTCTGAATGTCTCGGAAGGGATGGCTACTCCTCTGGCCAATGCAGAATACCAGCGCATGTACGAAACCTTCGGCTGCAAAAAAATCACCAACGCCCGCTACCAGCCGATCCACCACCGTCTGGCCACCCACTGGGCACGGCTGATCGAGATGCTCTACGCCTCTGAACATATGCTGGAACTGGCGCTCGACCCTGAAATTACCTCCCCGGAGACCCGCACTATTCCGGATCCGGCCCGCTTTGTCGGCGAGGGGATCGGGTCGGTTGAAGCGCCGCGCGGGACGCTGACCCATCATTATGTTACGAATGAACGTGGCGTATTAACAAAGGTCAATATGATCGTCGGCACGACCAACAATTATGCCCCCATATCAATGTCGATCAAGCGGGCCGCAGAAAAGCTGATCACCGACAACGCCCCGGAGGAGGCTATTCTCAACAGGATCGAGATGGCCTTCCGGCTCTATGATCCCTGTTTTTCCTGCGCAACCCATTTTCTGCCGGGCAAGATGCCGCTGACCGTTTCGATACGCGACCGTCAGGGTATGTTACTGCGGGATATACGGAGACAGGGATGAGAGAAACAACAGGACAACCTTCCCCCCTCCTAGCCTTCCCCCGCTGGGGGGAGGAGTTGCGCTCCCTCCCCCAGCGGGGGAGGGTTGGGGAGGGGGTGTCGGAAACTGTCATCATAGGGATGGGTAACCCGCTGCTATCCGATGACGGGGTGGGGATAGCCGTTGCCCATGCCGTGGCGGAACACCTGAAGCACCGAATGGATCTGACCGTGACGGAACTGCACACCGGGGGCATCCGGCTGATGGAGGCCATGGCCGGTTTCAAACGTGCAGTAGTCGTGGATGCCATGCTGAGCGGCGCGACTCCCGGCACAATCCGGCGTTTTGACCCACATGTTTTTGTTACGACCAAAAATACTTTTTCCAGCCACGATACAGATTTTGCAACGGCCTGTGATCTGGGGCGCATGGCGGGTGTTCACCTGCCGGAGAAGGTCTCCTTCTGGGGTATCGAAGCCCGTGAGTTTGATCTTTTTGGTGAGCGATTCACCGACGAGGTATCTGCGGCGATACCGGGAACGGTAAATCTGATAGTAGCGGAAATTATCGCGTGGGAGGCGGCAGTATGAAAACAGGAATCTATTTCTGCAACTGCGGCAGCAACATCTCCGGCAAGATCAGTGCCGAAGCGGTGATGGAGGCCGCACTATCTTTTCCGGATCAGCCCTATGTCACAACTGTGGGTTTTATCTGCTCGGAAGATGGCAAGGCGCAGTTCGAGGAGAGCCTGAAGGCCGAACAGCCGGATCGGGTGGTTGTGGCCGCCTGCTCGCCCCGTGACCACGAGGGCACATTCCGCCACTGCATGACCAATGCAGGCCTGAATCCCTATCTGATGCAGATGGTCAACATCCGCGAACAGATAGCCTGGGTGACTGAAGAGCCGGCTGTGGCGACCGAAAAGGCGATCCGGGCGATCCGGGGAGCTGTCTTCCGGGTGCGGATGCAGCAGCCGCTGGAAAAGAAGCTACTGGAAACATGTCCTGATGCGTTAGTAATCGGGGCCGGGCCGGCCGGAATGAAGGCGGCCATCTCCCTGGCCGAGGCGGGACGATCGGTAGTTCTGGTGGAGCGTACGCCATTTATTGGTGGACTGCCGGTTCGTTTCGAGGATCTCTTTCCGGCCATGGAGTGCGCTCCCTGCATGCTTGAACCGCTGATGGCGGATCTGCTGCATGGCGACCATGCCGACCGGATAGAACTGATGACCATGTCGGCACTGGTCGAGGTAACCGGTTTCTACGGTAATTTCATCGTCAAAATCAGGCAGAAACCTCGTCACGTCTCGTTGCACGACTGCATCGGCTGCGGCGAGTGCATAGCGGTCTGCCCTGCAACCACGCCGAACGAATTCAACTGTAACGTCAGTGAACGCAAGGCGATCGACTTCGCCTTTGCGGGCGTTCTGCCGAACGCTCCATTCATGACGGAGGATGCCTGCATCCGCTCAAGAGGAGATGAATGCCGGGCCTGCAAGGATGCCTGCCCGATGGGCGAAGATGTGGTCAACCTGGAAGAGGGTGAGACGATTGTCGAACGCCGGGTCGGCTCCATCATTCTGGCAACCGGCGCCGGGCTGTATGATTCCTCCAGGATTGCCGGCATGGGACTGGGGACGTTGCCTGACGTTTACGATGCCTTACAGTTTGAACGGATGCTCTCCTCAACCGGTCCAACCGGTGGCGAGATACTGACTACGGGCGGAATCCCGCCTTCGTCGGTGGCCATCATCCACTGTGTCGGGAGTCTGGACAGCGAGCATAACTCCTACTGTTCAGGTATCTGCTGCCAGTACGCCTTCAAGTTCAACCACCTGATTGCCGCCAGACTTCCGGACGCCGGAATCACCCACTATCACCGCGAACTGGTCATGCCGGGCAAAGAGGGGCAGATCCTTTTTCAGCATGCCATTCGGAACAATCGGTCAAGTATGAAGCGATATACCGATATCAGGGAGCTTGACGTCAGCCGACAGGAAGATGGAAGGCTTGCAGTGAGCGTTAAAGGGGAGGCCGCCCCTGCGGATATGGTCATTCTCTGTCCGGCCGTGATTCCGGCAGACGGAGCCGCAGAGCTTTCCACCCTGCTGGATGTCAGTCGCGACTCATCCGGATTCTTCCGTGAGCTGCACGGACGGATGGATGCTGCCCGGAGTACCATCACGGGGGTCTATCTGGCCGGCTCCTGCCAGGAACCAATGGACATCCGGACGGCGATGCTGGAAGGGATGGCCTGCGTCGGACATACCCTGGCCGGGCTCCAGCCGGGGCGCATGATTGAGATTGAACCTCTATCTGCCGAGGTTGACGAGACACATTGCGCCGGCTGCCGACTCTGTATGTCGGTCTGTCCGTACCGTGCCATTTCATTCAACACGGAGCGCAACGCCTCTCACGTCAACGCGGTGCTCTGCCGGGGCTGCGGTACCTGCGTGGCCGCCTGCCCGGCCGGAGCCATCACCGGCCATCATTTTACCAATGCACAGATCATGGCCGAGATGGAGGGAGTTCTGAAATGACCGCTATGAAGGAGTTTGAGCCAAAAATAATAGGATTCCTTTGCAACTGGTGCTCCTATGCCGGCGCTGACAAGGCGGGGGGGGCGCAGGCACCTTATCCTCCCAATGTTCAGGTTATCCGGGTCATGTGCAGCGGCAGGGTTGATCCGCAGTTTATTCTTTCCGCGCTTGAAAAAGGCGCCGATGGTGTTATAATTCTGGCGTGTCACCCCGGTGATTGCCACTATAAAGAGGGAAATTGCCGTGCCATGCAGCGCCATGGCATGTTGAGCCTGATGCTGGAACAGCTGGGAGTCGCAAAAGAGCGTTGCAGACTGGATTATGTCTCAGCGGGCGAAGGAGAGAAATTCACCCGGGTTATCCGTGAGATGGTAGAATCTATACGCGTGCTGGGGCCACTTCAGGTGACAATGGAAAACTGATCACCGGATTTATTCGGGGACGTGCGGATTGTTACGATCCGATAATCATAAATATACCACAAGGGAGATACGTTATGGCTGTTACAGTACTGGATGCACGAGGACTCAAATGCCCTCAGCCGACACTCAAGATCACCGTCATGTCGGTCAAGATGAAACCGGGTGACGTCCTCGAAGTTATGGCCGATTGCCCCACGTTCGAAAAGGATGTGCGCGATTGGTGTACACGCGCCAAAAAAACTCTTTTGTGGATCAAGGAGGAGGGAACGGCAAAGAAAGCCCAGATTCAGTTTTAATAAGGATATACATTGAGTGCTCAACCGGCGGTCGTCGCGGCTAAACTGAAAAATATCCGTGAGGCTTACATAAAGCAGCTTCCCGCGCAAATGCAAAGAATCCGCTCTTCATATTCAGAGTTTGTTCTGGGAGACAAGGGGACCGGGCCACTGGTGGATATGCATCGTCACATCCACACCATGAAGGGTGCGTGCGCTTCGTTCCGGTTGAGTATGTTGAGCGCGGCGGCGGCAACGGGGGAGCATCTGGCACACGAGGCGTTGCATGTCGCAACTCCACCGGACAGAGACTGGCATCAGAAGATGCAGGAATGCTTTACCAGGATTGAACACGAAATATCCGTCATCGATCCGATGCAGGGAATGGAGTTGCAGATCCAGGAGCTTGTGGTTGCCGCTGAAGAAGTCTCCGAAAGAGAACGGAAGCTTGTGTATCTGTGCGAAGACGACTCGTTTCAGCGTCTGACTCTGGCAACGCAAATAGGCTGCTTTGGTTTCGAGGTCCTTTCTTTCAGCGAAACAGAGCAGTTTATCAACGCTGTACAGAGTGCCCTGCCCGACGCGATTGTTATGGATATGATGTTCCCCAACAAGCCGTTTGGAGGTTCTGAGACCATGCAGGCCGTCCAGTCAGGCCGCGAAAATCCTATCCCAACGGTCTTTATTTCCTCTCAGGATTCGCTCGCCAACCGCTTGTCGGCCGTGCGCGCCGCCTCCAGCGCCTTTTTCATAAAACCTGTCAACATAGCCGAACTCTGTTCGACCCTCAGCCTGCTCACTACAGCGGTGAAGCCGGAACCGTACCGGATCATGATCGTGGACGACGACCCGCAACTGGCAGAATATCACGCATTGATACTCCAGGATGCGGGAATGACCACTCTGACGGTCAACGATCCGTTGCAGGTCATGTCACCGTTATTTGAATTCAAGCCGGACCTGATTTTAATGGATATGTACATGCCGGGCTGCAGTGGCATGGAGCTGGCCAAGGCCATCCGGCAGATCGGCGCCTATTTCAGCATTCCCATAGTGTATCTCTCCAGCGAAATCGATACCGAAAAACAGTTTATGGCAATGCAGACCGGGGGGGATGAGTTCCTTACCAAGCCGATCAAACCTCAGCACCTCGTTTCAGCAGTGACTGTCCGTGCCGAACGGATGAAGATCATCCGCTCTTTCATGGTGCGTGATGCGATGACCTGTCTGTTTAACCATACCTCCACCAAGGAGCACCTGGATACGGCCATTGCCCATGCCCAGCGCATGCAGGAAGATGTCTGTTTCGCAATGATTGATGTAGACAGGTTCAAGGAAGTGAACGACACCTATGGGCATCCTAACGGTGACCGCGTGTTAATTGCCCTTGCGCGCCTCATCAGGCAACGCGTACGAAAAACGGACATCGTAGGAAGGTTTGGTGGAGAAGAGTTTGCTGTTATTCTTCCCAAATGCAGCATTTCTGAGGCGGTCGCCCTTCTGAACGAATTACGTGAAAGTTTCGCTGCAGTACGTTTTCAGGCAAAAGATGACACCTTCTCATGTACTTTCAGCTGCGGTATTGCACCGCTCTCACTCTATGGAGATGCGACCGCCATTAATGCCGGGGCGGACGAAGCGCTCTATGCCGCCAAGCATGGCGGACGGAACCTGGTTGTGGCTGCCGAAGGGCGATGAAGATGGTTTTCACTTCATAAATTTCCTTCCGTTAGTCTCCTCTGCTCATATCCAAAAAAATGTTCTTCCAGTACTTTTCATGGCCCCGCCGTCAACACGACAAAACCTTCCGCTTTCGCGGCTTCATTCAGCTTTTTGTCAAACGACGAAAAAACAACTTCAATAGCCTGATCATTCGTATTCATCTGTAATGCGGACGCCAGATGAATCGCGTCAAAACCTCGTATCGCGTGTTTTCTGACCAGCTCTCCGGCGAAAATCTCGTTGATGTCGAGGCTTACGTAACGCCCCCATTCCTCTGTGAATCTGCTCGCGAGCGATTCAAAATCCGCCTTGTTGAAGTCGCCTGTGTTATAGCGCCGGGTCAGTGCTGAGAGCAGTTCAGGGTACGCGACACGGCTGGTGGCAATGATATGGGCGTCTGAGCACCATATCCGCACATCGGCTGAAAAGGCCTCTTCAACATAGAGCTTTGCCAGGCTGCTGGTGTCCAGATACAAGATCACGTGCGTTCCAGAATGGTATCGGAAATGTTGCCTCCATGAACATGGATGCCGGTCATTCCTTCGGGCTTGCCTCCCAACCAGGTCGCTTTACCGCTCTTCATCAGTGTGCTCACCAGGCGGCGTTCCGGCGAAATGGGGATTACTACGGCAACTTCCTTGCCTCGTTCAGTAATGACAATTTCATCGCCCTTTTGCACCATATCCACGTAATTGCTCAATTTGGCTTTTAATTCCTTGATGCCGACACTCACCATCATGATAAATAACCTCCGGTTCAATGTAACTACTATTTTATGTATTAGGTGGTTACATTGCAATGATTATCCACACTACATGTTGTGTCTGCAATCAATGTGTTCGGTCGGCACTGCACCAACATTGCCTGGTTCCGTTTCAGGCTTTCTTCCGCTTTTTTGCGTTTGGTAATCTCAACAAAAGAAGTTACAAAATGATCCAGTTTGTACTGATAGCTGACGACATTGTACCAGCGGTTGTTAGGTTGTAGATACTGTTCAAAGTGAATTGTTTCTCCTGTTCTTGCAACCTTGCCAAACGTGCCGATCCAGTCAAAAGGATCGTTTTCAATCCCCGGAAATGCCTGCGTAACAGTTTTGCCTCTTGGGTCAACACCAGTCAGGGTGATGTAGTTTTCGTTGGCATCTATAAAGAAGTAATCCACCGCTCTGCCGGAGTCATCATAGATCATACTGTGATAGGCAACGCCGACCGGGCCATTCTCAAACAGGGCTCGGAATTTCCATTCCGCTTCCTTTAGTCCGTCTTCTGCTAACTTGCGCTCGGTGATGTTTAAATGAGACAGTAAAACCGAACCATCGTTTCCTAATAATGGCAGTTCATATAATAGATACCAGCGCTTTTCGTTAGGCCCATGACACGGTGCGGCAAAATTACAATCTCGTAAGCTGTAATAATAGTTGAGAACTTATTTTTCTAATGATTCGGCATACTGCCTTCAATAAAGATACTTAAGTGGATCATTGTCTTTGTACGTGCAGTCTTTGCTATTGTTGTCAGTCCCTGAAGGATTCAGGACATTCCCAAAGTTATCCATGCACATTTATCTTCTACGTGTCTGGACCCATAATCGTATACACCCGTAATTGAAATTATTTACAAGTATGGTATACAAATAAATGGCTGATATATTCAGGTTTCGGTGAATATATAAAACGTAACTCATCATTATGCCGACAAAATCCTGATACCCAGAAGTTTTTTTGTTTTCAAACTTAATCTCAAGGAGGAATCATATGTCGCAACAAAACGACATTCATTCGTCAATTCGGAAAGGAAGAACCGGCATTGCCGCGAAGATTCTTATGGTTGCAACCCTCGCATTGATAACCGGGTTGGTAATAGTTGGGGGAGCGGCATTGTATCTGGAAAAGTCAGCGCTGCTGGGACTGCAGCAGGAAAACAGCCTGACCTCAGTCAATATAATGGGTGATGGCATTAAATCGGCGATGTTGCTTGACGACATGAAAATGGTTGATGCTTACACCAAGGAAGTGATTGAAAACAAACGTGTGCTGGCTCTTTCCGTCTACAATGAGAAAGGTGAGGAGCGCGGAAGCCATGCGAAAGGGGATCATCTTGTCACTACAGTGAGAAAGGTGAGGAGCGCGGAAGCCATGCGAAAGGGGATCATCTTGTCACTACAGTGATAAAGAACAACAAACTCGATAGTTACGAAAAACTTTCAAACGGACTCCATATCCTTGAAACAGTATTGCCCCTTACAAATGAAGAACGCTGCCAGAAATGTCATGAAAAAGAGACTAAAGTCCTCGGAGCAATCAAGCTCAACACAACTATGGAAGGAGGATATACCGCTAACAGGAAAGCCGCATTCTGGCTTCTAATCTCCGGGGTTGTTGCACTTGTCGCCAGTTTTATCTGCCTGATGATAGTCCTGCGGGTAACCATAACGCAAAAGCTCAAGGATTTTGTCGCCAAAGTGACTGACCTCGCCAGAGGCGAAGGTGATCTTACCAAACATATCAATGTGACCTCCAATGATGAGTTTGGTCAGTTGGCTGATGAAATCAATACTCTTGTAGAAAAAATCAGGATGATCATCTCTCAAATCGCTCAGACGAGCGGGCATGTTTCCTCTTCAGCTGTGGAACTACAGTCAAATGCTGAACGAATGGCGACCGGTGCGGAGGAAGTGGCTGCACAGGCTGAAACAGTTGCTACGGCAGGAGAAGAAATGTCAGCCACATCCGGTGATATTGCCCAAAACTGCCAGATGGCTTCTGAAGGCTCACAACAGGCCAGTACTGCAGCGGTATCCGGAGCTCAGGTTGTTGATGATACCATCAAAGTTATGAACAGTATAGCAGAACAGGTCAGAAGTTCCGCTAAAGCTGTTGAAAGTTTGGGCAGTCGATCCGACCAGATCGGAGAAATTGTCGGCACCATTGAGGACATCGCCGACCAAACCAACCTTCTGGCTCTTAATGCAGCTATTGAGGCTGCAAGGGCCGGTGAACAGGGCAGAGGGTTTGCAGTCGTAGCAGATGAAGTTCGTGCTCTTGCTGAACGCACCACTCGTGCAACCCGAGAAATAGGCGAAATGATCAAGGCAATCCAGCATGAGACTAAAGGTGCAGTAATTGCTATGGAGGAAGGGGTCAGTGAGGTCGCCAAAGGGAGCGAGAAGGCGGCTGATTCAGGTAGAGCGCTTGAACAGATTCTCCAGCTAATCAATAATGTCAATTCCCAAATTCATCAAGTTGCGACCGCCGCCGAAGAACAGACCGCAACCACATCTGAAATCAGCAATAACATGCAGAAGATAACGGAGGTTGTTGCCCAGACATCCCGTGGAGCCCATGAATCAGCGGCTGCTGCCAACAAACTCTCCACACTTGCTGATGATCTTCGGAGAATCGTGAGTCAGTTTAAGATTTGAATGAAAGGTGATTCGAATGTCCATTCAAACAGATATTCGGCAAGTGGTTTTACTCATTTCCAGTGCCGTTGACTTAGTCGGTGTTGATGACATTTTTCACGGCAGGCGGGTTGCAATGATTGCAATAGAATGCGCAAAGCGTCTCAATTGGGATCAGGCTACTCTAAACCTACTCTTCGACGCCGGCCTTCTTCATGACGCCGGTGTTTCTTCTACTCGAATCCACCGCACTCTGGTTAATGAGCTGGATTGGGAAGAAGCTGACCTTCATTGTGAACGAGGTTACAGTTTATTCAAAGATTTCAATCCACTTGCCAATTTAGCACCTCTGATTCGATACCATCACTCTCATTGGGAGGATCTTCAGAAGCAAGATATCGATTCAGCGACCGCAATTTTATCTAATCTTATTTACCTTGCTGACCGAATAGACGCGAGCTCCGCGCCTTATTATTCAGACAATTCCTTGCTACTACATGTCCAAGAGATACGTAGTTTAATCAATCGATTCCGAGGTAACTTCTTCGCCCCAGAATTGGTAGAAGCGTTTCTGGACATCTCACAAGCAGAGGCATTCTGGCTAATTCTTTCTCCAGAGTTCATCCCACAGTATGTTTCAGACTTTATGCAGTCCGGTGAAAAACAGCCGATTGACCTTGATGACCTGAAAATGTTTGCACTGATTATGGCTGAAATTGTCGATGCCAAATCTCATTTTACAACCGAACATTCATTAGGGGTCGCAAGATTGTCACGTTATATTGCGGAGCATTTCGGCATATCCGGAATCAGGCTTGACACATTGGAGGTCGCTGCACTTCTTCATGATATTGGCAAGCTCCAAATTCCCGATGAAGTCCTTGAAAGCCCTCTCAGGTTGACTCCGCAGGAACGGGCGATCATGACTAAGCACAGTTTTGCTACGTACCAGATTCTGAAGAGAGTAAGTGGTTTTGAGGATCTTGCCATATGGGCTTCGGTACATCACGAGTCGCTGAATGGCACAGGCTATCCATTCCACATGCAGGCCAGGGAACTGTCGATAGAGGCTCGAATCATAAAGGTAGCGGACATCTATCAGGCTTTTGCGCAAAACCGGCCGTTCAGAAAAGCTCTGCCAGCAAATGAAGTTCTTGTTAAACTTCAAAATTTCCAGTTGGACAATGAAGTTGACCCCATGCTGGTTAATTTTGTTGCTCAGAATCTCGAAAGTTGCCATAGGGCTGCCGTTGGACCGGCGAATGAAACCGGACTTATGTAGTGTCATCAGTGTAATTTGGATAGTCGTTACTTCTCGGCCAGATTTCAACTTATGAAACAGTTACAGAGGGATTTCGATGAGCAATGTTCATAATTCTGTTAATTCCGGACTTGTTTTTAAAAGGCGTATTGCGCTCACAGTTATTCTCCTGAATCTGTTTGTTTACAGTTTTGCCGGTTATTACTTGTTTCAAAGCAAGGCCAGCTATGAAAGAAGGGCCGTTATATCAACGCAGAACATTGCCAATGTACTTGAACAGCATTTAAAAGGTGAAATCGACAAAATCGACATGGCGCTTATTGCCGTGAAAAATGAAGCAGAAGGGCAGATAGCGCGTGGGGGCGTTAACAGTGAAGCATTGAACAGGTACATAACTCACACGCACTCTTACCTGCCAGGGCTTCAGGGATTGCGAATGACTGACGCCAAAGGTGATATCATTTATGGAACCGGTCTTACTTCTGATGTCATCACCAATATTGTCGACCGTGACTATTTTATCTTTGAGCGCGATAAGCCAAAGGGCGACATCTTTATATCAAAACCACTCATATCACGTATTTCCAAGCAATGGTCAGTAATCATAGCACGCCGCGTCAACAACCCTGACGGTTCCTTTGCTGGTGTGGTGTACGGATCCCTCCTTATAGATCATTTTATCAAAATTTTTTCCGGAGTCGACGTCGGTAAAAAAGGATCCCTCACTCTTCGCGACAGCGAACTGGCTCTAATAGCCAGGTATCCAGAAATCAAAAACACTATCGGCTCAAAATCGGTTTCGAAGGAGTTTTCCGATTCGTTCAGTACAGGGAACAATAATGCTACATTTAAGGGGTATGCCGGAATAGACGCCACGTTGAGACGAATCTCTTATCGAAAACTGTCAGACTACCCTCTGGTGGTTGTTGTTGCCATTTCTGAGGATGAATATCTTTCCGGCTGGCGTGCCGAAGCCACGATACAGATTACTCTGATTGCCATTTTCACGCTGGTCACAATATTCACTTCGAGGATGTTGTTAACCAGGTGGAACCATGAGAAGGAAATTGAGTCGGAACTACGGGATAAACGGAAGCAACTGTCAAACATTATCGAGTTTCTACCTGACGCCACTCTTGCCATTGATATGGAAAAGCGCGTCATCATCTGGAACAGGGCGATTGAGGAGATGACTGGCGTTTCGGCCGCGGAAGTGATTGGCAAAGGAGATCACGCCTACACCATACCATTTTATGGATTGGCACGTCCAAGTTTAGTGGACATGCTTTCTATGGATCGGGAAGATATTGCCGTACTGTACCCAAATATAACCCGAACAGGCGATACGCTCATGGGTGAAGTATATTGCAACTCACTTTATGATAACAAGGGGGCGTGGGTTATTGCCAAGGCATCTCCCCTATACGACCAATCCGGCGCAATTATTGGTGCGATAGAGGTCATACGCGACATTACTTCAAGCAAACAGGCAGAGGAACAACTGACTCAGTATCAGCAGAATCTTGAAAAACTGGTGGAAGAGCGAACAAAGGAATTACAAGAATCCAAATTGCTCCTGGAAAAAACTTTTGAGAGTCTCAATGAGGCGATATTTATCGTCGAAACCGGAACCCGCAAAATTCTGGACTGCAATGTAATCTGTGAAAAGATGTTCGGTTACTCGAAGAAAGAGTTTATTGGCGTAACCACAACCATTCTTCATATTTCAGAAGAAATGTCGAAACGGTTTGGTCGTGAGATGCTGGAGGCCTATGCCGAAAAAGGGTATTACGAAACTCAGTTCATCATGAGAAGAAAGGATGGCACGACCTTTGATTCTGACCATTCTGTAACACCAATTCTTGATGAATCTGGGGCAGTACTCCGGCAAGTTTGTGTTGTACGCGACATCTCCGAACGCAAACGAGCGGAGGCGGAGCGCGAGAATATGCAGAAACAGTTACTTAACGCACAAAAACTGGAGAGCCTTGGTGTGCTGGCAGGTGGTATCGCTCACGACTTCAACAATATTCTCACTTCCATTGTAGGCAATGTCGATCTGGCTCTTATGCGCATCAACAAAGAATCTCCCGTAGTAAGTAACCTGCATGCAATTGAGAAGGCGTCTGCACGTGCCGCTGACCTTGCTAAACAGATGCTGGCCTATTCCGGCAAGGGTAAGTTTGTTATCGAGAACCTTGATCTGGGAAGGCTTGTTGAAGATATGCTCCATATGTTGGAAGTATCAATCTCAAAAAACAACGTATTACG
This sequence comes from Desulfuromonadales bacterium, assembly GCA_037129255.1. Taxonomy (GTDB): domain Bacteria; phylum Desulfobacterota; class Desulfuromonadia; order Geobacterales; family Pseudopelobacteraceae; genus JACRCG01. The sequence continues at coordinate 20,698 of JBAXVG010000012.1, forward strand.
TCTTAACCTTGCCCCGAACCTTCCAACGGTTGAAGCAGATGCTACCCAGTTGCGGCAGATAATCATGAATCTGGTGATCAACGCCTCTGAAGCTATCGATAATGACGAAGGGGTCATTAGCGTTACCACTAGCAGTATGGAATGCAACAGAGACTATCTAATGAACTTCTGGCAGGACCAGGAGCTAAACGAAGGATTATATGTCTGCCTGGAAATATCCGACACCGGCTGTGGCATGAACAGCGAGACAGTGAAGAAAATATTTGATCCGTTTTTTACCACCAAATTTACTGGCAGAGGGTTAGGTATGGCAGCCGTTTACGGTATTGTTCGTGGTCACAAAGGCGCCATAAATATCTACAGTGAACCAGGCAAGGGTTCCACTTTGAAAGTGCTTTTGCCTGCATCCGGCAAATCCGTTGAGAATATTAACAACGATGGCCACAGGGACGACTGGAAAGGTGCAGGGAAAGTCCTGCTTGTAGACGACGAGGAGACCGTTAGAGGAATAGGTTTCGAAATGCTGAAGGAACTGGGCTTTACACCAATCACCGCCAATGATGGCAGAGAAGCCGTGGAGCTGTTTGATAAAAATCATGACTTTATCTTTGTAATTCTGGATTTGACCATGCCACGTATGGATGGAGAGCAGTGTTTCCGTGAGCTAAAGAAAATTAAGCCGGACGTAAAGGTATTCATGTCAAGCGGCTTCAGTGAAAATGATGTCACGCAGAAATTCGCCGGTAAAGGGCTTGCGGGATTTATCCAGAAGCCGTACAAACTCTCAACGCTTAGGGAAATAATCAAAAGTATATAGTTGGCGCAAGGGAATGGAGTAGATGCGATGATGTGCAGATGGGTCAGTGTGCCTGGCTTCTTGAACCGACCGCCAGCATCTCGGCTGCGTGTTTCAGAGCGGAATCGGTGATCGTGGCGCCGGCCAGCATGCGGGCAATCTCCCGGGTACGTTCATTCAGGTCGAGTTCGATCACTGTGGTGGTGGTTCGTCCGTCCGTAATCAGCTTCTCCACCCGCAGATGCTGGTCGGCAAAGACCGCCACCTGCGGCAGATGGGTGATGCAGAGTACCTGCTGGCGTGAGGCGACGTTTTTCAGCTTTATTCCTACCAGCTCAGATGTGGCGCCGCCGATACCGGTATCAACCTCGTCAAAAACCAGGGTCGGGACATCGCTGTCCGGCAATACCTGCTTTATGGCCAGCATCAACCTTGACAGTTCACCTCCCGATGCAATTCTTGCCAAAGGTCGGGGTGGTTCGCCCGGATTGGGAGAGAAGAGGAACTCTACCCGCTCGAATCCTGTCGGGCGTGGCTCTACCAGCGCTTCAAGCGCCGGTTCAATGACGGCACCTTTCATAGCCAGTTGATGCGCCTCATGCTCCAGTGCCTTTTTCAGTTTTACGGCTGCTTCTGCACGCGCAGCGGTAAGCTCCGCCCCGTTATTCTTCAATTCCGCTTCCAGCCGGTCACGTTCTGATTCCAGATCACTACGGTTCTGCTGACTGCTTTGCAAATGTTCCAGCTCTGCGTCGATACCGTCCTTGTACAACAGTATCTCCTCTACTGTCGGCGCGTATCTTCTCTTCAGCCGGTTGATCAGATCAAGTCGGTCTGCTGTCTGCTGCAGAGTGACCGGATCTGCCTCAATGCGCGAGGTGTAGTCACGCAGGGTGATAGCGGCATCCTCCAGCTGCAGGAAAGCCCCTTCCAGAGATGAAGCCAGATCCTGGAGCGAGTGATCGATTTCGGACAGTTCTGAAATAGAGGTGGAAATGCGCCGCAATTGCCCCAAAACAGCGCCATCCCCTTCATAAAGGCGATCAAAAGCCTCTCCGCTGCCCGCTGCCAGCTTGTCCGCGTTGGATAATATCTGCTGCAGCTCCTCCAATACCATCTCTTCGCCGGCTTTCAGTTCTGCTTTCGCAATTTCCTCGGATTGGTAGGCCAACAAATCCAGGCGCCTCCCGGCCTCACGCTCCTCGGCTTCCAGGCCGTTAATTCTGTCACGCAGAGCAGCGAGCCGGCTGAAAAGAGCTGAGAACTCCTGTCGCTGGCCATTCAATCCGGCAAAAGCGTCCAGCAGTCTCAGATGATTTTCCGGTTTTAACAGTGTCTGGGAATCGTGCTGGCCGTAGATATTGATCAGGCGCGGCGCAATGTCAGATAACAACGCCAACGTAGCCATGCCGCCGTTAATAAAAATCTTGTTCTTACCGGAGCGGGAGAGGGAACGTTTTATCAACAATTCATCATCACATTCAAAGCCGGCCTCCTGGAGTAGTCGCCGTATGTCCGGCTGGGCCGAGATGTCGAAGAGTGTTTCAACGGTTGCCTCTTCCGCACCGGTGCGGATCAAGTCACTGGAAGCCCGACTCCCCATGATCAAACCGACTGCGTCGATAATGATCGATTTTCCGGCCCCGGTCTCGCCGGTCAACACCGTCAGGCCCTGCTTGACGCTGATGTGCAGGGTATCGATAATGGCAACGTTCTTTATCGTTAGGTCGGACAACATGAGCTCTCAGCGTTCTCCCCACTTCAGTTTCGTTCGCAGGATTTCAAAATAATCACGGCTGCGGGACATGACCAGTGCCGTAGTTTTCAGCGCCCGGCGCACCTCGACAGAATCTCTCTCATGCAGCTCGAAGCCTACCTGGCCATCCAGCGTAAGGTACACTTTTTCGTCAAAGGAGGAGGCTATTGTGATAGAAATGATCGACTCATCTGTTACTACAATCGGACGGTTGGTCAGGGTGTGAGGACAGATGGGGGTGATGACGATGCAGCTCATCTGCGGGTGGATGATCGGGCCGCCGGCTGAAAGTGAATAGCCGGTGGAGCCGGTGGGAGTCGATACAATCAAACCATCGGCCTTGTAGGTTGTCAGAAAATGGCGGTTGACTTTAGTCTCAAGATCGACAATCCGGGCCAGCGCACCCTTGTTGATGACCATGTCGTTCAGGACATGCGACTTCTCTATTTCCTGCCCTTCACGGTGGAGAGTCACCTCCAGCATCATCCGGTCCGAGACCCGGGGGTTGCCCTGCAGACACTTTTCCAGACGAGTGTAAAGTTCCTCTACGGTTATCTCGGTAAGAAAGCCGAGACTTCCAAGGTTAACTCCCAGGATTGGAACATCTTTACCGCTGAAGAGCCGCGCCACCGAGATCAGCGTGCCGTCACCCCCCAGCACCACTACCAGCTCGGCCTGATTACGGATCTCTTCTTCGGACAGTGCCGCCTTATAACCGAGCTGGCGCGTCAGCTGCTCATCCACTAAAGGAATGCAGCCCTTTTCTTCCAGCCAGGTGATCAGGTCGCCGGCAACCCCCAGACAGCGGGGATCATGGACTTTGGCAAATATGGCGACATACTGAATCTGTTGCATGGTTTATTCCCTGTCAGCGTCCGGTTGTTGGCCAGCGAATTCCACTACTCGCCTCCCCAGGTTCCGAAACCGTTTTCCGGAGGAGGTTCGGCAGTCTGGGGCGCTACAGAGGAAGATGGCAGGCGGGAGGGGTTCGGCAGCCTGATCATCGGGAGTGCAGCGGCAGGGGCCGCATCCGCCGTGACCGGCCCGGGTTGCTTTGTCATAGGTTTCTTTCCCAGCGGTATAATGCCGAGCTTCGGGTCAAGAAGTGCTATTTCATCGAACAGGCAGACATAATCGGTTTTTCCCTCCCTCCCTTTCCAGTTCACATGGAAGTGACCGAATATCCAGATCCGGGGATTTACAACGGGTCGCAGTTCTGCGAGGAAATGCTCGGTCGGGTCGCTGATGTCGTTTCGGGTATGGATAGGGAGTTGAAACTTGATGTCCGGCGGACAGGTATGGGTCAGAAACACATCAACCGGCCCGCGTTCGGCCGCCATCCTGGTTGACAGAACCTCCGCCTCGGTCGGCACCTCTTCGTGAAACCACGATTCGCCCGGAACTCTCCTGTCCCGGTCTATCGAATGAGCCCCCCCAAGGCAGAGAAAACTCCGGTCATCGATCTCGTAACGCTCGCCCCGCAGCAGGTAATAGACATTGGGGGCGGCTCGCCCCACCCTGGCTCCGAAACGTTCCTCCAGAGGCAGTGATCTCAGGCGTGGCATATGCTCGTGATTGCCGTCGATGAACAGCGTTGTCCAGGGTCTGTCCGAGAGCCATTCGAGCCACTGCCGCTCATGCCTGGTCAAACCGCTATGGTCATAGATCAACTGGAAATCACCCGCGATGATGACAAAGTCGCCACGATCCAGAACATCCCCTTCCGGAAAGGATTCCCGGTCCAGTCGATGAATTCCTTTTTCTCCATGCATATCGCCGGTGAATAGTATAGCCATGTCTGTTCATACCACGTAAGGTCAGGTCTGTCAAAGATGCTGGTGAGAATCAAGCGGCCGGCTTATAACGCAGCGTTATCAAGCCCCCTGCCCAGTTTCCTGATCTTTTCCAGACTCTCTTCCAGAATCTGCTTCCTGCCGGTAACATCCGCCAGTTTCTGCCGCTCCCTGGCAACTATTTCTGCCGGAGCGCGATCCACAAAGGCAGGACTCGCCAGTTTTCCGGAGAACATCTCGATATCCTTGTCGATTTTGCCGATTTCCTTCAGAAGGCGTTCCTCCTCGGCAGCCACATCCACCAGCCCCTTGAGCGGCACAAAAATCTGCACATCGCCGGCCACCTGTATCGAAGCATCTTCCGGTTTTTCGATCCTGTGACCGATGGCAAGATCAGATACTCTGGCCAGGCTTATAATGGCGCTTTCGTTATGCTTCATCAGAAGCTGGCTGACTTCGCTGTCGCAGGAGAGGATCACGGCAATCTGTTTTGAAGGTGGCACCTCCATCTCGCCGCGTATGTTGCGGATACCTCCGATAACCGCCATGATTCGCTCCATGTCGGCGGCGGCCTCCGGGTAAGAGAGGTCGTGACGATATTCGGGGTAGGGAGCCAGCATAATGCTTTCCGGCAGTTCCCCTTGACCATTGACCCTTGACCCTTGACTTTTAGGCAGCACCTGCCAGATCTCTTCGGTGATGAAGGGCATGAAAGGGTGCAGCAGGCGAAGCAGCTGCTCCAGAGTATACCAGAGAACGTGCCGGGCCATCCGTTTGCGCTGCGGGTCGCCGCCGTACAGATCCTGTTTGGAAAGCTCCAGGTACCAGTCGCAGAACTCGCTCCAGGTGAACTGGTAGAGCCCCATGGCGGCCTCGTTGAAGCGATACTCTTCCAGGGCCTTGTTCGTCTCGCGGGCGGTTTCGTTCAAACGGTGCAGGATCCACTTATCCCCCTGGGAGAGTTCAAGCTCTTCGAAACGGACACTATCGGGATCGAAGCCTTCCAGATTCATCAGCGTGAAACGGGCCGCATTCCAGACCTTGTTACAGAAGTTGCGATAGCCGGCGATACGCTCTTCAGCCAGTTTGATGTCACGCCCCTGAGCGGCGAAAGCGGACAGCGTAAAACGGAATGCGTCGGTTCCGTACTGTTTGATGGTTGTCAGCGGATCGATGACATTCCCCTTGGACTTGCTCATCTTGTGACCCTGGGCGTCCCGCACCAGAGCGTGGATGTAAACATCCGTAAAAGGAACGTTATCCATGAAGTGCAGCCCCATCATCATCATGCGGGCCACCCAGAAAAAGAGGATGTCGAAACCGGTCACCAGACAGGTGGTCGGATAGAAGGTCGACAACAGGTCACTCTTATCGGGCCACCCCATGGTGGAGAAGGGCCACAACGCCGATGAAAACCAGGTATCCAGCACGTCGGTTTCCTGACGGAGTTCATCGCTGCCGCACGTGGCACATCTGTGCGGAGTGTCCATAGAGACGGTGACGCCGTCGCAGTGATCGCAGAACCAGGCCGGGATGCGGTGTCCCCACCAGATCTGGCGTGAGATGCACCAGTCGCGGATATTCTCCATCCAGTCATAGTAGGTGTTTTCCCACTGCTTCGGAACGATGCGGGTCTTTCCCTCTTTCACGGCCAGAAGAGCTTTTTCGGCAAGCGGGGCCACTTTTACGTACCATTGCAGCGACAGATATGGTTCAACCACGGTTTTGCAGCGGTAGCAACCGCCAACTGACATCGGATGATCGTCAACCTTCTCCAGCAGACCGGCCGCATCAAGTTCCTCTACAATCCTCGTGCGGGCTGCAAAACGCTCCATCCCCTCATACTGATGACCGGACGCATTGATGATGCCGGATTCGTCCAGGACGTTGATCTTGTCCAGGCCGTGGCGCAGTCCGACCTCGAAGTCATTGAAGTCGTGGGCGGGTGTGATTTTCACCACGCCGGTGCCGAACTCACGTTCCACATATTCGTCGGCCACGACCGGAATCTCGCGGTTGATCAACGGCAGGATCACCATCTTGCCGACCAGATCGGTATAGCGCCCGTCTTCCGGATGCACCGCAACGGCGGTATCGCCCAGCATCGTTTCCGGGCGTGTCGTGGCCACGGTCACGAAACGACCCGGTTCACCAGCCACCGGATAGCGGATATGCCAGAGATGCCCTTTGTGGTCCTCATGCTCGACCTCGATATCAGAGAGAGCGGTATGACAGCGCGGACACCAGTTGATCAGGCGGTTATCGCGGTAGATCAGGCCATCTTCGTACAGCTTTACAAACACGGTGCGCACTGCTTTTGAGAGCCCTTCATCCATCGTGAAGCGCTCCCGCTCCCAGTCGCAAGATGCTCCCAGGCGCTTCAGCTGGCCAATAATCTGGCCGCCCGACTCGGCTTTCCACTTCCAGACCCGCTCGATAAATGCTTCGCGCCCCAGATCGTGACGATCCTTCCCTTCGGCGGCCAACTGCCGTTCGACCACATTCTGGGTAGCAATACCGGCATGATCGGTACCCGGCATCCAGAGTACGTTATGACCCTGCATCCGTTTCCAGCGACAGAGAATATCCTGCAGCGTGTTGTTGAGGGCATGTCCCATATGCAGGGCGCCGGTCACGTTGGGGGGAGGAATTACTATGGAGTACGGTTTTTTATCTGAAATGTCAGCGGCGCGAAAATAGCCTTTACTCTCCCATTCAGCGTACCATCTCTTTTCAACGTCGTGCGGTTCGTAGCCTTTGGCGAGTTCTCTGGTCATGTACCTTGATCCTTTTTATGAATTTTCTGAGTGTAATCATATACTACTGTTGCCTGATTCAGGTCAAGCGCACACTTGGGAGAGCACTTCGCCACCTGGAACAAAGGTACGCGCTCTCATGGCGCCTGGATTTACGTGGTATGCGGTTTGACCTCCGTTGTTCCAATTGGCATTACAGCCAGATCATCAGCGTCAACAGAAGCGGAAACAGATTGAAGCAGGCAAAAAGCGTTTTTTCTGATCGCGCCAGGAACGACAATAATAACGGCAGAAAGAAAAGTACGCACCAGATTGCATGTATCTGCGGGATGATTCCTACTACCGGCAACAGCATGGTTCCCGCCGCCAGAGCGATAATCCAGAGCGCACATAACGGTATTCGGCCATCTCCGGTTGCAATCTCGCAGAGCGGAATACCGGCGGCGCGATAGTCGTCGCGGTGCCGGCGTTGCAACAGCCAGAAATGAGGGACCTGCCAGAGGTACATGACTCCGGCTATCAGCAGGATGCGGTGATCGGCGCATGCTCCTCCGGCCAGGGTCCAGCCGATCAGCGGCGCTGCCGCGCCGCAAAGCGCGCCGATCGGGAGCGCAAGAGCGGTGCGGCGCTTGAGGGGTGTGTACACCGCCAGATACCAGACCAGTGTGACAACGCCAATCAACGGTGGGACAGCACCCCCCGTGCGCCCCAAGCAGAGTAGCCCGCAGAACAGACAGGCGGCGCCGATGACGAAGGCTGTTGAGACAGACATGACTCTGGACGGCAGTGGCCGCCCTTTGGTGCGCTCCATCACGCAATCCAGATCCTGCTCCAGTACCTGATTGAACGTCGACCCGGCAGCGGCCAGCAGCGCGGTTCCTCCATATACCGCCACCAGTTGCAACAGATCAATCCCGGACGGATAGAGAAGATAGCCACAGGTAGCTGCCATGCCGTTCAGGAGCGCCAGCCGCCAGCGCAGCAGCCGCAATATGTCGCCACCACTCACTTCAGCTCCCCCAGCCATTTCAGCAGGGCGTCCATCTCGGCATCGGAAAGATCGGTGAAAGGGGGCATTATCGGCTGAAAACCCTCAACAATCGATACTCCCGGTTCTCTGATCGACTCTTTCAGATACGGGGCATCGGCTGTTACAGTGATATGTTTGCCATCTTTTGTCACCTTGACCTGCGAACCGGCCAGCCCCTTGAACGTCGGCCCGATACCTTTGCTGCCGTCAAGTGAATGGCAGGCCAGACACCCTTTTTCCTGCGCGACTGTTTTACCGTCAATCTTCGGGGGGGCTTTCGTCACGCCGCCGCTCCGGAAGTAGTCGATCAGAGTGGTCAATTCCGCATCCTTAAGCTGGAAGGGGGGCATGGCGGGAGCAAAGCCCTTGACAATATCCGCATTAGGTTCCGCGATGGACTTTCTCAGGTATGCTTCATCCACGGTAACGGAGTGCTCGACGCTGCCGGTGAGCACAACGCTTGTCCGCCCCCAGAGCCCCTTAAAGGTCGGACCGATTTTGGCCGTCCCGTCCGTGGAATGGCACCCGAGGCAGCCATACTGTTCAAGGATTGCAAGGCCGGGGTGCGGTACGGCCGCCGCAGATTGTTCGTTCAGCCAGGCGTTGAACTTATCCTCCGGCAGCGCCTCTACGGTGGTGATCATCTGTGAATGACCGGTACCACAGTAGGATGAGCAGAAAATGTCGTATGATCCCGGTTTGGTGGCGACAAACCAGACATGGTTGATCATGCCTGGCACGACATCCCGCTTGACCCGGAAAGCGGGAATGTAGAAGCCGTGCAGAACATCAACGGAGGTCAGGTTGACCTTGACCGGTTTTCCGGCAGGGACATACAGCTTTGCGCTGGTGCGTCCTCCCGGGTAGGTGAACTTCCATGACCACTTGCGGGCCGAAGCGTCTACCACCATTGAACCTTCCGGCACATTGCGCAGCGACAGATAGCCGGCCCAGCCATAGTAGAACATGGCCAGCACCAGCAGGGTCGGCAAAGCAATCCAGAACACTTCCAGCCAGAAATTCCCCTCGGCGGCAGAGGTCGGCTGTGGCGACCGGGAACGGTGGTAACGAAAGACAAACCAGATCATGACCGCCGTTATGCCCAGCAACAGGACCAGACTCGCCCCGAAGATGAAGATGAATACCGGGTCAATCGCCTCGTTTGTTGTCATCAATGCTGTTTTCACGATAACTCCTCAGCGGTAAAGAACATCAAAAAAAGTAAGGCCGATGAATATAGCCAGTGTTACCAGAGCAACGATCAGCAGTATCTGCAGCAGTCTGTATTCATACTTCATGTGCATGAAGAAGGCGATTACCAATCCCGCCTTTGTGCAGGCGACGGTCAGGGCGCAGATTACCTTGAGCCCCCCCAGGTCAAAGCGGGTGACAAGTATGGTCACCGCGGTCAGAAACAGCAGCGCAGCCCAGACCGCAATCAGCTTGCCAAAGCTTATGATGTGATGTTCACCGGTGTGTGTTGTCATGAGCCATCCCCTAAAGCATGAGGTAGTAGAGTGGGAAAATGAATATCCAGACCAGATCGACGAGGTGCCAGTAGAGCACGCTGTTTTCCAGCATGACAAAATCGGTAGCGGTTATGGTACCGATACAGACACGCCGTGCCACAACACCCAGCAGTGTGGCGCCGATCAGCACATGCAGGCCATGGATGCCGGTGCTGAGAAAATAAAGACTGAAAAATACCGATTCTCCGGGTGGCCCTGTGAGAATATGCTCTGAACCGGGGAAAATCCCGTGATGAAACTTTGCCGTCCATTCAATGTATTTGATGACCATGAAACCGGCAGCACAGAGGATTGTTCCCCCGATCAGGCGCAGGGTCAGCTGGCGTTTGTTCTGCTGAATCGCGGTGAGCGACATGGCGGCAAACAGGCTGCTGGTAACCAGCAGAAAGGTGTTGGTCCCCCCGAGAACCACATTCAACTGATGCCCCCCGGTGGAGAATTCGTGGGGGTAACGGGCCAGGTACACCGCATAGAGAACGAACAGCCCCCCGAACAGCAGAATTTCCGTAAAGAGAAACAGCCACATGCCGAGCTTGGCCCCGGCATAATCCTTGTGCGGTGCATGGGTCATGGTTGCGGCCTCTCATTGGCATTGCCGTTGTGGGAATCGTATGCAACGGTCGTGAAATCATACGGTCCGTGAGTAACGACCGGGGCAGTGGTAAAATTGAGTGTGGGCGGCGGCGTAGAAGTACTCCACTCCAGAGTCGCCCCCCCCCACGGATTACCGTCGAACGGTTCCCCCCAAAACAGCCCCCGGAACAGGTTCACCAGCATGATCACCAAGCCGACTGCCAGTATCCAGCTTCCCACCGTCGCAACCAGATTGAGCCGGGCGAATTCCGGCAGATAATCGTAGTAGCGGCGCGGCATCCCTCGCATCCCCAGGACTTTCATAGAGAAATAGAGAACATTGAAGCCGACGAACATCAGAGCCCAGGCGATTACCGCCGGTCGTTTGCGATACATCCGGCCATAGAATTTGGGGAGCCAGTAATGCATCGCGGCAAAGAAGGCAAAACCGGTGCCGCCGAACATGACATAGTGGAAATGGCCGACCACGAAATGGGTATCGTGGACATGAACGTCAGTGGCGGCAGCGCCCAGTATCAGGCCGGTCAGGCCGCCGATGGAGAACAGCAGGATAAAGGAGAGCGCAAAGAGCATCGGCGGATCAAGCGTGATGGAGCCACGATACAGGGTCGAGACCCAGTTAAATACCTTGATGGCGGATGGAATGGCCACGATGAAAGTGAGAAAGGAGAAGACCAGCACGGCGGTGTCGCTCATGCCGCTGGTGAACATGTGATGCCCCCAGACCAGCGAACCGGCGGCGGCAATCGCCAGACTGGAGAAGGCGATCATCTTGTAGCCGAAAATCGGTTTGCGGGAGAATACCGGGATGATATCGGAGATAATTCCCATCGCTGGAAGGATCATGATGTAGACTGCGGGGTGTGAGTAGATCCAGAAGAGGTGCTGGAACATGATCGGGTCTCCCCCTCTGGCGGCGTCAAACAGACCGGTGCCGAGCATCCGCTCGGCAATGACCAGCACCAGGGTAATGCCGAGGATCGGCGTCGCCAGGATCTGCACCCAGGCGGTCGCGTACAACGACCAGGTAAAAAGCGGAATCCGGCTCCAGGTCATCCCCACGGCCCGCATTCGATGGATGGTGGTAACAAAGTTGAGGCCGGTCAGGATGGAAGAGAAGCCGAGGATAAAAACGCCGAACAGGGCCAGCGACACATTGGTGGTGGTTCTGGCGCTGAAGGGGACATAGAACGTCCAGCCGGTATCGGGCGCTCCGCCGCCGGTGAACAGAGAGGTCAGCACCAGCACGGTCCCGATTGCGTACAGCCACCAGGAAAAGAGATTCAAACGGGGAAAGGAGACATCCGGAGCGCCGATCTGGATCGGCATGACCATGTTGCCGAAGGAACCCGGAATGCCGGGAATGATGAAGAGGAAGATCATCACCACGCCATGGACGGTAAAAACGGCGTTGTACGTCTGCGCATCCATGATGGTCCGACCGGGAGCCACCAGCTCGATCCGTATCAAGAGCCCCAGGATAACACCGACCAGAAAAAAGGTGAGCACAGAATAGAAGTACAACAGTCCGATCCGTTTATGGTCAGTGGAGAAAATCCAGGCGCCGATGCCGCGTCTGCCGGTATCGGTCCAGAAGCTCCGTTCCGTCACGAGTTGTCCCTGGTCAGCGCTTCTCATATATCCTCCGATTTTTGTCTGCTCAGTTTTTTGCCGGACAGCATCAGAAACAGCAGGAAGCTGCCGGCTGACAGGATCACCACGGTTGCGCTCACCCTGAGAATGTTGAACACGTATGTCTTTCCGGCCGGATCAAAGGTAAAACAGAAATCCACAATTTTGCGGATCGTTGTGCCGACCGTACCGTTACGGGCTTCAAGCAGCGCCAGGCTCACATCTTTTGCCAGAAAAGAGGTGCCGTACAGATAGCGGACAATTTTGCCGTCGCCGGCAACCATCACGCTCGCCACGGGGTGGATGAATTCATGCCCCTGCTGTTTGAAGCGATAGCCGATGGCATCGGTGAAGCGCTGGATGTTATCCCGGTCACCGGTCAGAAAACGCCACCCGTCTGCCGGAAAAGGGGCGTTAATGGCGGCAAGGTACATTTTTTTGGTTCGCGCCGCCTGTTCCGGAGTTTCGTCCGGATTGAAACTGATCGAGATGATGCGATAATCGCTCCCCGGTTTCCCGTTCAGCTCTCGAATAATTCTGGCCAAGCCACCCTGCAGGTAGTTGCAGACGTTGGTGCAACTGTAATAGACCGGCAGCAGCATGGTCGGGCCGGTGATCAAATCACCCAGCCGCACCGGTCTGCCGCTTTCATCGTTGAAGACGGCATCAAGAGGAACCTTGGCGCCAAGGTGTTCGTCAAGGCCGATTTCATCTTTGTTCTGTTGTTGTGCGTTCGCCGGGTGATGCTGGTGCTCTGCGGGCTTTTCGGGGGAGCCTGCCGCCGGCAGTACGCCGCTGATCTGAAAAAACAGCATACATAGTATGAAGGTTCTATGAAGGTGAAAAGGTTGAATAGCGGAATTAAGCAAGGCTGGACCCCTGATGCCTGGATTTTTTAAAATCAGCTTGAAACTATATTTGGAAAGGCAGGCGTAAGGCAAGGAGATAGTATCATTTATTTCATGAAATCAAGCGATGGATATTTCAATAATCTGACGGTCTGGCTCGCGCCGTCGGAAAACCCCGTCGTCGCCATATTGACGGAAGCAAAAAAATTGAATCCGTTTCACTTGACGGGTGGCTGCATGTGTACTATTCTAACACGACAAAAGCTGTCTTATTAATGTCTTGGAGGGTGCAATGACGCGAATTACCTTTGGAACATCCGGTTGGCGTGGAATCCTGTGTGAGGATTTCACCTTTGATAATGTAAAAACTGTCATTCAGGCCATTGCCGATAACATCACGGCGGCCGGCGAACAGGATAAAGGAGTGATAATCGGCTGTGATACCCGTTTCATGGGTCAGCGTTTTGTCGAAGAGGCCGCCCGGGTACTGGCAGGAGCCGGTATCATGGCTTATCTGTGCGAGCGTGATGCCCCCACTCCGGTTATTTCGTTCGAAATTTTGCGGCGAAAAGCCGCCGGTGGCATCAACTTTACCGCCAGCCATAACCCGCCGGAATATAACGGCGTCAAATTCTCGCCATCCTGGGGAGGTCCCGCCTTGCCGGAAACTACCGGCGACATAGAACGGCGCGCCAACGAGATGCTCGGCAAGGCCTGCTACACGGCTCTCTCTCGTGCAGAAGCCGAAAAACAGGGGCTGATTGAACGTATCGATCCTCGCGGCGGATATCTGAAAGATCTTGAGCAAAAGGTCGATTTTGATGTCATCGGCCGTCTGGGCAAGGTAGCGCTCAATCCGATGTACGGCACCGCCCGTGGTTATCTGGATGAGCCGCTCCGCGAACGTGGTATCCCCTACGTAATTATAAATGACCATCTCGACCCCTATTTTGGTGGTCAGCCCCCTGAACCGTCCGAAGCGCACATCCCTGACTTCATCGCGCTGATCAGGAACAACCCCGATATCCGGCTCGGTCTGGCCACCGATGGCGATGCCGACCGCTTCGGTATTATTGATGCGGACGGCAGCTACATCGAGCCCAACTACATCATCGCACTGCTGCTGGATTACCTTATCCGGGTACGCAAGCTGGAAGGTGGCGTGGCCCGCAGCGTGGCCACCTCGCATCTGATCAATGCCGTGGCGAAGAAGCATGGTGTGCCGGTATACGAAACTCCGGTCGGTTTCAAGTATATCGGCGAACTGATCTGCCAGGACAAACTGGTCATCGGTGGCGAAGAGAGTGCCGGTCTGACGATCAAGGGGCATGTTCCGGAGAAAGACGGCATTCTGGCCTGTTTCCTGGTGGCCGAGATGGTGGCCCGCGAGGGCAGGAGTGTACGGGAGCTGCTGGAGCGTTTGTACGGCGAGGTGGGGCGTTTTGTCACGCGTCGCGATAACCTCAAGCTGTCGCCGGAGCTGGAAGCGCTCTACAAGGAGAAGGTCAGCGCCGTGCCGACGGAAGTTGCCGGCGCCAAAGTGACCGATGTGATCAGGATTGACGGCACCAAGCTGCTTCTGGCTGACGGCAGCTGGATGCTGTTCCGCAAATCCGGCACCGAACCGGTGGTGCGGCTCTACGGCGAAGCGGCATCCGATGCACGGCTGAGCGAGGTAATGGAGGCCGGACGGAAGTTCATTCTGGGATAAGGAGTATGGCATGACACCATCAAACCTGGCGGAAAAACTCGATGAACGCTTTACGTATGGCCAGTATTACCAGTGGGACGATGACGGGCGCTGGGAACTGATTGATGGTGTGCCGTACAACATGACGCCGGCGCCGGTGCGACGGCATCAGGGAATTTCGACTAAAGTTCTGTTCCGTATTGCTGAGTACCTGCAAGATAAACCTTGCAAGGTCTATCATGCCCCGTTTGATGTTCGTTTTCCCGACTTTTCAGAGCAGGATGACAATGATGTGCCGACCGTGGTGCAGCCTGATCTTGTAGTCATCTGTGATGAGACAAAACTGGACGACCGTGGTTGTCGCGGCGCCCCCGACCTTGTTGTCGAGATACTCTCGCCTTCCACATCCCGGAAGGATGTCGGGGTCAAGTTCAATCTCTACGAGCGCCACGGAGTGCACGAATACTGGGTCATCCACCCTGCCGAAGAGTCGCTGATGGTGTTTACACTCGGCGAAGACGGGAAATATGGGCGGCCGCAGGGGTATGGACGCGGGGATCTGGCCGCAAGTACGGTTCTGGAGGGGTTGGAACTGGATCTTGAGGAAGTTTTCGGTGAGTAAATCATGGGTATACCCAAATTAAAGGTAGAATATTTTACCAAGCTCGAAGAGCGGGGTGTTGTGGGCGCTCCCGACCTGGTGGTGGAGATACTTTCGCCTCATACCGCCCGCAAGGATCTGACAAGGAAGTTTGAACTGTATGAACGTGCCGGGGTGCGGGAATACTGGGTTGTCTACCCCGATGAGAAGATCATCCAGGTGTACCGGTTGGAGGATGGACGCTACGGGCGTCAACATGGATGTGAACTGCTTCGTGAAGGGGAGGAATCAGATATGTTACGACACGTATTCAGAGCTACAGAACAGCGGATTTACTTTGATTTGCCTTCCGATTTTCTTGGTCATGAAGTTGAAATGATTGCATTTTGCCTTGATGAAACAGCTCCTGTAATAAAGCATAAGAAAAAAACGCTTCTGGATTTTGCGTCATTATTGAATGATTCTTCAAACTTCAATGGAGATCCGGTTGAGTTTCAGAGAGAGCTGCGCAATGAGTGGCGTTAAATACCTTATGGATACAAATTTCATTCTTGCCATTCTGAAGGGGCATCCAGCCGTTACCGGGAAAATTGTGGATTTGCAGGTAAGCCTGGATTTGTTTGGTTACAGCAGTATAACTCGTGTTGAGCTTCTTGGTTTTCCGGCAATAACTCAGACCGAAACTGATGCAATAACCGATTTTCTCTCAGAGATGACATATTGTCCTCTTAACAGACATGTTGAGGATGAATGCATAAAACTCCGCAAACAGTACCGTATAAAATTGCCGGATGCTCTAATACTCGCATCGGCAGTTGTCAACAAGTGCAGCATTTCGAGACATTTCTGAAGGTAATTGAATCACTGGAAAGGGAAGGAGTGCAGTATGTCCTTATCGGCGGGTATGCTGTAATCATAGGAAATATCATCCGAGGAAATTGAAGAGTATCCGGTCATCCGTTACGGTTCTCCGGACGGTTTTTTGGTGGACATTATCGGAAAAATGGGTGACGCTTACCGCTATGATGATAGTATCAATTTCTCAAACATCTGATTGAGTCAAAAAATAGTCCGAGGAACTAAAATGGGAGTTACAAGGTATCGCACGTTTGAAGAAGCTGAACAGGCATTGTGGAATTTTGCGCCGGATGCCGCGTATTATGAACAGGTTCGCGCCATGTTTGATCTTGCAGAGCGCCTTCGCGACCACTCTTTCAAGCCGGGCCTTACAAAATTCCGCAGCATCGCAGATAAAGACAGAGCTGTTTCATTGCATGACCAATAAACATAAACACGAAACCGGAGGATACAAAACATGTGGGATTACACACCAACCGTTAAAGATCATTTTCTGAACCCGCGCAATGTCGGAGATATTCCTGACGCCGACGCTGTCGGCGAAGTCGGCAGTCTGGCCTGCGGTGATGCACTCAAGCTCTATCTGAAGCTGGACGAGAACAAGGACAGGATCGTCGACGCCAAGTTCCAGACCTTTGGCTGTGCCAGCGCGATTGCGTCATCATCGGCCCTGACCGAGATGGTCAAGGGTAAGAACCTGGATGAAGCGCTGGCTATCAGCAACCAGGACATTGCCGATTTTCTGGGGGGGTTGCCGGAAGAGAAGATGCACTGTTCGGTGATGGGGCAGGAGGCTCTGGAGGTGGCGATCTTCAAATATCGCGGACAGGAGATGCCGGCTCATGACAGCGAACACGACCATGGTCATGCCTACCCGGATTATGAAGGGGAGATTGTCTGCAAATGTTTCGGCATCACCGATTCGTTCCTCACGAAAGTGATCGAAACAAATAATCTGACGACCGCCGAGCAGGTGACGAACTTTACCAAAGCAGGGGGCGCCTGTGGCGGCTGTATTCCCAAAATCAAGGAACTTATCGCCCAGGTACTCGGTGAAGCCGCGTCAAAACCGCGCACGCGGCCTGAGAAACTCTCCAACATGAAGAAAATGCAGCTGATCCAGGAGGTGCTTGAGCGGGATATCCGTCCGCTGTTGTGGGCCGACGGCGGCGATCTGGAACTGATAGATATCGACGGCTCGAAAGTGCAGGTGGCTTTCCGCAAGGCCTGCGCCGGTTGCGCATCATCCGGCAACACCGCCCGTATGGTCGAGCTCAAGCTGCGCGATCTGGTGGCCGAGGATATCGTGGTAGAGGAGGTCTCGGCATGAAAGAGATCTATCTCGACAACAACGCCACCACCAAGGTTGACGAAGCGGTCTTCGAAGAGATGCGCCCCTACTTCTGCGAACTGTATGGCAATCCCAGCTCGATGCATTTTTTCGGCGGCCAGGTGCAGAGCAAGGTCACAGAGGCCAGAAACAGGGTTGCCGCTCTTTTGGGCGCTTCGCCCGATGAGATCATCTTTACCGCCTGCGGCACCGAAAGCGACAACGCCGCCATCCGTTCGGCACTTGACGTGTTCCCCGACCGGCATCATGTGATAACCAGCCGTGTTGAACATCCCGCTGTATTGACCCAGTGCCGAAATCTGCGGCAGAAGGGGTACCGGGTTACCGAGATCGGAGTGGATGGCGCCGGTCGCCTGGATATTGAAGAGCTGAAGGCTGCCGTGGATACCGATACCGCCATTGTGTCGCTGATGTGGGCCAACAATGAGACCGGGGTGATTTTCCCGGTAGAGGAGGCCGCTGACATGGCAAAATCCAAAGGGGCTATATTCCATACTGATGCCGTCCAGGCAGTCGGCAAGATTCCGATCAACATGGCCGCTTCCAGCATTGATATGCTTTCACTTTCCGGTCATAAACTGCACGCACCCAAGGGGATCGGAGTGCTCTGTCTCCGAAAAGGGACTCCATTCAGGCCGCTTCTGGTAGGCGGTCATCAGGAGAAAAGCCGCCGCGCCGGCACTGAAAACGCCGCAGCCATCATTGCGCTGGGCAAGGCCTGTGAGTTGGCCGGTCAGCATATGGAGGCTGAGAACACCACCGTCATGGCACAGCGTGACCGGCTGCAGAACGCCCTGATGACAACCATCCCTCACGCCCGCATCAATGGCGGCGGTGCCGGACGACTGCCGAATACCACTTCAATCGCTTTTGAATATGTCGAGGGTGAAGCTATTCTGCTGCTGCTTTCTGAATTCGGTATTTGCGCTTCGTCAGGCAGCGCCTGCACCTCCGGATCGCTGGAACCTTCCCACGTTCTGCGCGCCATGGGCGTCCCCTTTACCTGCGCCCATGGTTCGATCCGCTTTTCGCTTTCGCGTTACACCACCGATGCCGAGATAGACATCGTCATCCGCGAAATGCCCCCCATCATAGCCCGCCTGCGACAGATGTCACCTTTTGGCAGGGAGTTTCTAACGGGACAGATGTAGGTAGACAGTTCCTGCCTCAGTTGCAACAAGGGCGGTCAGTTATGACCGCCCTTGTCGTTTGTCGGCTGCACGTTCATGGAATACTTTTTCCCATACGCGTACAACCGGATAGAAGAGGGGACTACTTAATACAGACCCGCCGGATCTCATGTATATCGGTCAACCCCTGAAGAACTTTCAGAATACCGTCCTGTTTCAGGGTCACCATCCCTTCGACAATGCCCTGCTTCCTGATCCTGGAGGTATCCGCTTTCTTCTTGATCAACTCTCTGAGCTCATCGGAACAACTGAGAAGCTCATGGATACCGAGTCTTCCTGAATAACCGCTATCCGCACACTGGCTGCATCCGACGGCCCGGGCCAGAGTAATATGCTCCCTCCTGAACCCTCCTGCGGCAAACGGATCACCACCGTACTCATCGGCCAGCTCAGCAAGTTCCTTCTCACCCGGAGTATATTTCTGCAGGCACTGTTCACAAAGCTTGCGAGCCAGCCGTTGCGCCAGAACCAGCAGCAGCGCATCTGAAAAACTGAACGGGTCAAGCCCCATATCCAGCAGACGGGTAATGGTGTCAGGAGCAGTGTTGGTATGTAACGTCGAAAGTACCAGGTGACCTGTCAGAGAGGCCTCGACAGCAATTGAAGCCGTTTCGTCGTCCCGCATTTCTCCTACCATTATGACATCCGGATCGAGTCTCAGGAAAGAGCGCAGGGCATTGGCAAAGGTAAAGCCGATTTTCGGATTGATCTGCACCTGACGCAGACCTTTCTGGGTAATCTCGACCGGATCTTCAGCAGTCCAGATCTTAATTTTTGGTCTGTTGATCCTGGCGATGGCGGAGTGCAGCGTTGTGGTCTTGCCTGAACCGGTAGGGCCAACAACCAGAATCATCCCGTAGGGATGTTTTATTGCATCACTAAAGACTTTTTGATTCCTGTCACTGAGTCCCAGCTCTTCGAAGGGTGTCGGCTCGCCCGCCCGCAGAATACGGATGACCACATCTTCCAGCCCACCCGCTGTCGGCATGGTCGCCACCCGCAACTCCACATCGAGCGGCCCGAATTTTTTAAAAATTATTTTGCCATCCTGGGGTTTGCGTTTTTCAGCAATATCCAGGTCTGCCATGATCTTGATACGGGATGGCAGAGCGTATTTATATTTGTGCGGTATATGAAGATAATCTTCGCAGCAGCCGTCGATACGTATCCTGACTATGACGTCCTCTTTGTCGGGATACGGTTCGATATGGATATCAGAGGCTTTTTTCGAATAAGCATCAAAAATGATCTTATTAACCAGCTTGACAAGATTACTGTCCTTTTCAGTAACCTGTTTGATATCCGCTTCCAAGTCAGGTTCATTTTTGTCATCATCCAGCGACTTAAGGAAGCTGTCATCAAGCTTGATGTCCACTTCCGGCATAAGACTCTTTCCTCCGGCAGCTGCTTTTTCGTAAAGCTTATCCTGGAGGGCCAGTATTTCACTTTCGAGTGCTATGACCGGCTGGACTTTCAAGCGGATCAGCGTCTCCAGCTCCATTCGGTCCTGAGCTGCCATAGGTTGCACCATGGCAAGCATTACTATCTCGCTTGTCTTTGATATTGGTACAATTTTATGATTTTTGGCATAGACGGGATTGATAACTTTGGAAAGAATCGGGAGCGGCTGTATGGTGTTGATATGCATGAACGGCAGATCGTACTGAATGGCGATTGCCTTAGCCGCTGTTTCATCGTCTATGAATTCCAGATTTTTCAGCACGGTGCTTACGGGAAGTTGTTCCTGCTTAGCCATCTCCATGGCAAGTAACAAATCATCTTTCTCAACCAGCCGACGCTGATAGAGAACCTCTTCCAGCCGCTGCCGTTTCCCGGAACGCTCCAGCAGTTGTTGAAGGTCGGCCTCCTTCACAAGCCCCTGCTTGACGACCAGGCGGCCAATACTCTGGTACGGCGTCGTCACTTTCTGTAATTCCATGATGCCGTTCAGCTGTTCCTGTGTTATCAGATGATTCTCGACAAGAATTTCCCCCAGGAATTTTTTATTGACCATGGTCATCGCCCTTTCCCCAGGAGTCTCCGTTCCTGAATCAGCAAAAGGCCATCCGACAGGGTCGCTGCTACCGCTATCTTCTGATCGGCCCGGGTTACCCGGAAAACTTTCTGAACCCCCTCCTGGAGCGCAAAACAGGCAAAAACGCCACCAATGCCCGTTACAAGTTTATTGACGGCCATGACCGAGCCAAGCCCGGAACTGTCCATAAAGTCAATCCGGCTCATTTCCAGCAGTATGTATCGAAATTTTTTCTCCAGCAGTTTTTCCACCTGAGACTTGAATGACTCGGTTTCGCTCGCCACAAGATTTCCCGAGGGAACCAGTACGACGACATCGTTCGCCATCTCGATCTTGAACTCCATAACATGTTCCTCCTTTTTCATACGTCTATGGAAATAAACATCTGTAACAACCTGAAATAAAAAAATACTGCCTTATACATGACCGTTTCTCAGCTCACGAATCATCTGCAAACCGTCCGCTCTGGTCGCCGCAATAGGGATTTTATGATCTGCCCAGGTTATCCGGAAGACTTTCAGTACATTATCATGGGGGGCAGCACAAACAAAAACACCTCCACCATCAGTTACATGCTTGCTGATAATCATGACTGCGTCAAGTCCAGAGCTGTCCATAAAGGTAATATGGCCCATATCCAGCAACACGAAGCGAACGTTATATACTGCCAGCTTTTCTATCCGGGAATGGAAGTCCTCCGTTTCACTCGCTACAAGATTGCCTTCCGGAATCAGCACAATCACATCATCATCCATCTCAATCTTAATATCCATAAAAACCCCTTTCTCACATTACAGCCCGGTACGTTTGTAGAGCTTCCATATGTTACAGGTATTGCGATATTCATATTCAAATTTGTCAACCAGTTCACGGATCAGATAGAGCCCATACCCACCCTCGTCACGCCCCAGCATATCATCGTGGTTCAACCTGGCTGCAGCAGCAACAGGGTCGAAAGGTGATCCGCCACTCGTCACGAACACTCTCAGCTCTTTTGCGTTCCAGGCCACTTCCATTCTGACGGTTGTGCTGCAGGTGTGCTCAACGGCGTTGTTCATGGCCTCATTGACAGCCATGGTGATATCGGCGGCCCGTTCGGTGTCCTTTCCGAAGCACTCGGCGCTGATTCCCTGCAACGCAGCACGGGCTATATCGACGTTTCTGAAATGGGCCTCAAACTCCATATGCAGTATGCGTTCGTCCACGATCAGAGCCTCTTGATCGCAAACATGGTCAGGTCGTCGTCAAACACGCCACCGCAGAATTCGGTTACTTCGGTGAGGAGAGAGTTGACCAGGTCGTCTGGCGGGGCGTCAATCCGGGTCAAAGAGTCGATCAGCCTCGCCTCAAACTCTTCATTGGCAGAGTTTTTTGCCTCGACAAGACCATCCGTGTACAAAAAGAGAGTGCTGCCTTGATGGAACTGGAATTCAGGCACTTCCCACGTATCATCAGGATCCCAGCCAAGAACCGGTCCGGTCGATTCAATAGTTTCTATATGAGTACCGTTAAACAGGTAAAGCGGATTATGGCCGGCAGAGACTACACTCAGTACGTTTTTCTCACGATCCAGAGTCATATAGGCAAGTGTCAGGAACATACCGCTGTCCATCAGCATCTGGCAGAGCATATGATTGGCTGCAGTAACAATTTCAAGAGGACTATCCATGGTTTGCCCCAGAGAACGGAACATGCCGTTGCAAACCGCCATCACAAGGGCGGACGAGGTGCTGTGACCCGATATGTCGCCAATCAGAAAATGGATACATTTGTGGGTCTCCAGGGCATCGAAAAAATCGCCGCCGATCTGATTGGAAGGCCGGTAATAGATGCCGGTCTGAAAACCGGGCAAATGCAGCTTGATCGGCAGAATGTTCGCCTGCACCTTGCTTGCAAGCATCTGCTCTTTTTCCATCGCCCTGTTTTTCCGGGCAAGGTTATCCATAAGCTGGATATTATGAAGTTTAAGCTGTTGTTTTTCAAGCACTTTTTTGACAGAAATGATGATGGTTTCATTGATGTTCTCATCCTTCAAAAGATAATCGTTGGCACCTTTATCGAGAGCCGAGATCGCGACGGATATCTCGCTGTTGCCCGTCAGGATAATGATCGGTACCTCGGAGCCTCTCTTCCTGATAGCCTCGATCAATTCAAGCCCGTTCATTTCAGGCATGTTCATATCCGAGATTACCAGACAGGTTTCAGGCAGCCCTTCCAGTTTTGCCAGAGCATCCCTGCCATGCTCCGCCGTTTCCACCTGGTAACCATCAGAGTCAAGTATCTCCGCCAGCATCTCCGCCACAAATGCATCGTCATCAACCACCAGTATCGTGCTTTTTTCTTTTTCCATAACTAGTCACCGTTATTTCGTAAAAGGAACGATTCAAGCAACTCAGGCAACATCTCCTGCAGATTTTCATCCTTCGTCAGCACGGCATCCATATCAGGGTGTGCCAATCGGAGAGGAGCGGCCTCATCTCCCGTGAGGAGCACAAAAGGTTGCCGGTATCCATTTTCACGCAGCTCGGCAAAAAGCTGGATGCCGCTGATGACCGGCATGTTCATATCCGAAACTACAGCCCTGATCGCCGGGTTTTCCGATATCTTTTCGAGGGCGTCCATTCCCCCCTCGGCAATCACCGTTTCGTAGCCGGCCATCTCAAGAATCATTCCGGTCAGTTCAGCGGTAAATTCATCATCGTCCACCACCAGAATGGTTGCGGGTGTGTCGCTCATATCTGCCCCCTGTTATCCGATAAGACTGCGGACGGTATCAATCAGATTGGACTGGTCAAAAGCGCCCTTGACGATGTATGCACTGGCACCGACCAAAATACCCCGCTTCTTATCCTCGTCCTTTTCCCGTGATGTAACTATGATGATCGGTATATTCCGGTAGCGCTCGTCGCCGCGTAACCGTTCAGTGAGGGAAAAACCATCAAGTCTCGGCATCTCAACATCCGTAATAACCAGATCGAATTGCGACCCACGGGTCTTGCCATAGGCATCTTCACCATCTTCAGCCGTAATCACGTTATAGCCGTAAGCCTCCAGAATACTCTTTTCGATCTCTCTGGTATTAATGGAATCATCCACCACCAGAACCCTTTGCACGCGATCTTCCTTTACTGCTGGGGCTCTCCGACCAGGTTCTGAAATTTCACGGGCCTGAACGAACAGTTCAGGGACATGCAGGACGTTTATGATACTGTTCCGAACTCCGATAGTCACTCCAGATACCATACGCAGGTTCTGCAGATGCACCGGCAGCGGTTTGACCACCATTTCTTCCCTGCCGATGATCTCGTCTACTACAAGACCCAGTTTTTCTTCTCCGTCCCGGATGATTACGATCAACGCTTCTCGGGACTCGACAGTTGATTCCTGCGTAAGCCTGAGAAGAGCGGCCAGGTTCTCCACCGGGATGATCTGTTCCCTCAGACGAATGGCACGTTTGTTAACGATCTCAATGATCTCGTTGTGCTGAACCAGGAGCATTTCCACAAGTGAAGTGGCTGGCAGAGCGCATATCCTTCCGTTTGCGGAGATCAGAAACAGGGGAAACACCGCCAGATTGAGCGGCAGTCGCAAGAGGAATGTTGTCCCACACCCTTCCATGGTTTCAATGACGATGGTTCCTTTCAGTTCATCAACGATGCTTTTTCTGACAACATCCATGCCGACTCCGCGACCGGAAAGGTCGGTGATGATCGGACTCGTACTGAAGCCGGGCATGAAGATCAGATCGGTGATCTCTGTTCTGGTCATGCCGGCCAGAACATCTGCATCAAACAGTCGTCTGGCAAGGGCCTTATCGCGAAGCCTGTCAACGGACAGCCCTCTGCCGTCGTCGCTCAGGGAGATGGTGACGCTGCCGCTGTCATAAAACGCGGAGAGAGAGATCGTCCCTTTCGGATTTTTTCCTGCCGCAACCCTTTCAGCGGAGTTCTCTACTCCATGGTCAAGTGCATTGCGAATCATATGCATGAGAGAATCTCCGAGCCGATCGATAATTTTCCTGTCCAGTTCGGTATCTCCTCCATTCACTACAAAATCGATATCCTTGCCATTTTCGTGAGCCAGATCCCGGACTGTCCGGCGAAGAGGATCGAATACGGTTGAGAGCGGCTGCATGCGCATCCTGAGCGAAGTTTCCTGTAAATCGGCGACGAGATGATCCTGCATGAGGGATGCATCGGACATGTCCCGCACTGACTTTCGCAGGGAAAGCTGCAGGGCAGCACCGGCATCGCGCAGCATTTCGTGCACGCCGTCGCCGGTAGCAAACTGCTCTGCAACGGCTTTCAAATGTCGCGCCGTTGAGCGCTCGATCTCACGGAGTCTGCCGATATGCCTCCTGAGTCTGCCATGTTCTGATACGATCTCTCCCATCAGTCTGATCAGTTCATCCAGCTTTGCGGCATTGATACGCAGGTAATCCACCTGTCGCCCCCTGGTAGCCGGATGCTGTGGCGGTGCGGGTTCAGCAGGTGTTGTAGCAACCTGTTTGTCTGACTGGCCAGGCGTGTCTGAAGAGTCAGAAGAATCTGACTGAACCGGCACATCCTCAACAGCCGAAATGGTTACCGCATTTGCCAGCTCTGCGCAGAGAGCCTCAGGCGCCTCTGGCGATTTATCACCCGCGACAATCCGTTCCAGCATCTCGGACAGCGCGTCAACTCCTCGAAAAAGGGAGTCGGAGACGGATGCTGCCAGAGAAATTTTCCCTCCGCGCACCGCATCGAGAACATCCTCCATCTTGTGGGCAAGCTCAGTAACACCGGCCAGCTTCATCATTCTCGATGATCCCTTGATAGTATGGGCTGAACGAAACAGAGCATTGAGCATCTCGGCATCGCCGGGAGTTTTTTCCAGATTGAGCAGTCCTTCACTTATCCGGGCGCAATGTTCCCGAGCCTCTTCAACGAAACGGATCAGGAATTTTGAGTGGTCAAAGGCCATATTCTATCACTTTATGGAAGTCAATAACGTCAGTTTGTGCCGACTGATGACGATAAACTGGTCAGCATTGAAGGCTAACGGAAAATACGCCTGGCCAAGCTCTTTGAGAGGCCCCTTCTCCAGAATCCTGACGGTTGTTTCATAGCTGCTGCGTGCCCGCTTTGTGTCTTTTTGTGCAAACATGATCTCAGCAGTATGGAAGTGGGCCACCCAGCAGGAGGCATTCAGAAAGATCGATTCTCTGAAACGTTTCAAGGCGTCTTCGTCATTTGTTTTGTGGCGTGCTATCATTCCGAGCATCAGATACGCTTCCAGACAGAGCTGATCGCGGGCGAGAACGAAATCGCAGACACCGGCGGCTTCATCAAATCGTGATATACTCAGCAGCAGACTCGCTTTCAGGGTATGCGCCTTGGTAAATGCCTCATCATGTCTGGTGATGTTTTCGAGGATGCCGAGCGCATCGTCCGGCCGGCTGTAGCGGGCCAGTTCAAGTGCCTTATCAAAACCCTCCCTGATATCATTCTGCACATCAGCCGGAAGAGGGCGAGTGTTAATGCGTGCGTGCGTGCGCCTCTCCTGCAGTTCGACCGGCATTGCTCTCTGTGTGACAGGGGTTGACGGTTGAAGGCTCTTACATGGCTGATCGGATTTCGAAAGATGGCGACTCCCGGTTCGCCGCTCCTCAAATACTAGCGGTGGTCCTTTACGATAGTAAAAAAGAGAGTCCTGTTTTTCGAGCGAAAGAATACCGATATCATGATGAATGGTTTCCGTTGCCCCGACCAGAAGGCATCCTCCAACGGTCAGAATACCTGCCAGCCTGCCGAATATTTCCTTCTGTACCTGTCGAGGAAAGTAGATCGACACATTCCGGTACAGAATTATATCCGGCAACTGCATACTGTGCGGGTAGGACGCACCCAACAGGTTTACCACCTCAAATCCGACCTGCTTCCTGATGTCATCCCTGATCCGGAATTTCCAGGGGCCGACAGGTTCAAAATAGCGTTCACGTACGGTTTGGTCCATGCCTCGAAAAGAACCTTTACCGTAAACTCCCTGTCTGGCTCCGGCGATGACTGAAGAATCAATATCAACACCCGTTACCGAGAACAATCGTTCACTCTCGTTGCCATACCGCTCCCGCAGTAAAATGGCTATGGAATATGGTTCCTCGCCGGTGGAGCAACCCGCGCTCAGGATTCTTACCGGTCGGCTGTACCGCCCCGGCATAAATCCCGGCAGCAACCGGTCAATCATCAGTTTCAGGTGGTCCGGCTCACGAAAGAAATAAGTCTCGTTGACGGTCAGCTGCTCCGTCAGCAGCAGCAATTCCTGCTGGTCACGCAACAGCAGGGAGTGATAGATTTCACTCCTGTCGATATTCAGTGCCACCATCCGCCGGGAAAGAGCCGATGAGAGTGTCTGCTCCCGCTCCTTTTCAAAGCTGTGTCCGCATGTACGCAGCAGCAACTCCTTAAAGGGTTCAAGCTCCACAACCTCGTCCCTGTTATGTGAACGTGCTGTTTCCGGCATACTCAGGCTCCGGCCCGCTGCATCAGTTCAGCAGGGATTTTTACAAGCGGCAGAACCTTGTGAATGCACCCCAGCTCCACAGCAACACGGTTCATGCCGAATACCACGGAACTGGCGGCATCCTGCGCCAGCGTCGCACCACCGGCTATCTTGATCGCCTGCATACCCGCGACCCCGTCGTCCCCCATACCGCTCAAAATCAGCCCGATGGCCTCTTTCCGATATACTGAGGCAACCGAAGAGAGAAGCGTATCGCAGCAGGGGTTGTAGATCTTGCAGGTATCTCTTTCACCGAGTATGACAATTCTCTGCTCGCTGATCCTCATCGAATGTTCGGCCGGATTGACATATACATGACCGGGGGCAAGACGGGCGCCATTGTTCGCCATAACAACGGCCAGTGCGGTTGAGCCGTTCAGCCAGTCCACCATGCCCTGCGTAAACCCTTCGGCGATATGTTGGGTTATGACGATGGGAAAAGGAAATGAAGCGGGAAGATGTGACAGAATGGTGTGAATAGCCTGTGGGCCTCCTGTAGATGCTGCAATCGCGATAACTCCTATTTTCGGAAAACCTGTTACGGCAGCAATAACGTTCTCTGCCCCGTTTTTGTCCCGGTTCCGGATGCTCTTCAGATGGGTGGGTACATCCACCCTGGCCAGGTAGCGGATCTTGCCGATCAAAGTCTGCACATTCTCAAGGTTGATATCAGGTTTTTCAATAACGTCCAGTGCGCCCTTGGAAATTGCAGCAAAAGCGGTGCGCACGCCGGTCAAAGCAGTTACTGCCAGAATCGGTACAGGACACACGGCAATAATCTTCTCAATGGCTTCAAGTCCGCCCATAAC
Source organism: Desulfuromonadales bacterium (assembly GCA_037129255.1). GTDB lineage: Bacteria > Desulfobacterota > Desulfuromonadia > Geobacterales > Pseudopelobacteraceae > JACRCG01. The sequence continues at coordinate 48,506 of JBAXVG010000012.1, forward strand.
AGGCATTTCAATATCCATGGTCACGATATCCGGTTTGAGTGAAACAACCTTGTCGATAGCCTCCAGCCCGTTTGAAGCCTCGCCGACCACAACGATACCCGGATCCGACTCAAGGGCAGCACGGATCATGTCGCGTACAAACCCGCTGTCATCAACCAGCAGCACCCGTATAATGTTTGTCGGATGTATCATTGATTACTGTGTTTCCCCGGATTCCGCCGTTCCCTGCCCACCATCCTCTTTACCGACCTTGAAGGTCTCCAGCAGTATTCCCAACAGATGTGAGAGTTCCATCAGCTCTCCCGTCTCTCCGTTAGTCTGGCAGATCGAGCCGGTGGCGAAACGCACTCCCTGTTCGATGTCCTTGAGCGCCAGAACCACCTGGCTGCTGGCAATCTGCTGTTGTTGTGTAGAAAGAGATATCTGACGGGCAGCACTTGCTGTCTCCTCTACTCCATCCACACTTTCTATCAGCATCGCTACGGTATGAGAGGCATATTGCTGCCCTTCCTGTATCAGTTGAAAACTCTTCTCGGAAGACATCACCAGCCGGTTGACCGAATCTAGAATCTCCGTTATCTTCCCCTCGATTTCGGAGGTCGACTCGACCACGCTGTCAGCCAGACGCCGGATCTCGACCGCCACCACTCCGAAACGCTTCCCCGCCTCCCCGGCGCTGGCCGCCTCAAGTGCTGCATTGAACGCAATCAGTTTGGTCTGGTTGGCAATATTATTGATAATCTCCATAACTTTGTTGATCTCTTTCGACTTCTTGCCCAGTTCAACAATCTCGGTCAGATTTGCCTGAATATTCTGGCTTATGTCATTGATCTTGAAGTTTAAGTTTTCGACTTCGGTAGCGCCGTTCTTGGTATCATCAAGCGTCCTGTCGGCCCGTTCAACAACACCATGGCTGTGTTGGGCAATCTGGGAAGCCGTAGAAGAAAACTCTTCCATGGTTGACGATATCTCCACAACAGAGCTGGAAAGCTCGGTTGTGAATCCTGATTGCTGATCCATGGTTGAGGCAATGATACTGGCATGGGAGTGGATTTTTCCGGTCACAGCAAGTATCTTTCCGATAATCTGATTCAGTTTTGCAATATGCTCATTGAACCAACGGGCAAGTTCGCCAACTTCATCGGCGGTGGTTACAGGTATGGTTACCGTCAGGTCATTGTTGAAGTTTTTCAGCATGCCGGTTATGCTTTCAATGGGGCCGGCAATAAACCTGTTTACCAGGAAAAACGTCATGGTCAGCAAAATGACCAGAAATATCAAAGTTATGGCGACGTACTCAACAATACTGTTCATCACTTCCCGCCTGATGGTGCCTCGCTCTTTCGCCACTGCGACATCAATGTCATCCACGTAAATTCCGGTGCCGATGATCCAGCTTCTGGATGGAACGGCCTTGACGAATGTGATCTTCGGTTTCATCACCTCCTGTCCCGGCATCTTCCACATATAGTGCACAAAACCTTCCCCCTTTTCCCGGCATATCCTGGTGATCTCGCGCACGATGTACACACCATTCGGGTCGCGCAGTTCGCTCTGGTTCGTGCCTTCCAGTCGGGGATCGGGGTGAACGATGAATATATTATTGAAATCCTGAATGAAGAGATAACCGCTTTGCCCGTAACGCATGTTCGAAACTGTTTTCCTGGTTTCATCAAGCGGTGTCTTCTCCAGCAGTCTGACCGCCATTTCCACATATCCCTTGATCTGCTGCTCCCTTTCAGAGACGAGAGTCGCGTGATATGCGGCGATCCGCTCATCACCTCTGGAGCGGATATTCATGATTGAAATAAGAGATATGACTATGGCCGTTGAGAAAACGCATAAAAATGTTAATCCCGTAACCTTTTTTCGAAGTGTGATCCTCACGGTGCCCCCTTTTCAGCAAGATTGAAACGCCCCATGATCCTCTTCAGATCGCCGGACATTACCACCAATTCCTTAACGATGGAGTTGATATGAAGGATCGATGTGGAAGAGTGCCTCACCCCCTGTTCGATGTCCTTGAGAGCAAAAACCACCTGACTGCTGGCAATCTGCTGCTGTTGGGTGGAAAGTGAAATCTGCCGGGCGGCACAGGTAATTTCCTCCACACCGTCAACACTGTCCACCAGCATCGCAACCGTACGAGCGGCATACTCACGTCCTTCCCGGGTCAGCTGGAAACTCTTCTCCGAAGACATCACCAGACGATTGACCGAGTCAAGAATCTCCGATATTTTCCCTTCTATCTCGGAAGTCGACTCAACCACACTGTCGGCCAGACGCCGTATCTCGACCGCCACCACTCCGAAACGCTTCCCCGCCTCCCCGGCGCTGGCCGCCTCAAGAGCAGCATTAAATGCAATCAGCTTGGTCTGGTTGGCAATATTGTTTATGATCGCCATAACCTTGTTGATCTCTTTTGATTTTTTCCCCAGTTCGACGATTTCATCAAGATTTGCCTGAATATTCTGACTTATGTCGTTGACCTTGAAAGTCAGGTTCTCGACCTCAGCGGCGCCTGTCTTGCTGTCTTCCAGTGTCTTGTCGGCCTGTTCCACCACGCTCTGACTGTGCAGAGCAATCTGGCTGGCCGTGGAAGAAAACTCTTCCATCGTGGAAGATATTTCAACCGCCGAGCTGGAAAGCTGGGTAGAAAATCCGGATTGTCTATCAACGTTGGCAGACAACTCATCGGCAAAGGTAATGATCTTGCCTGTCATATCGCTGAGCGCAACAATCACCAGACACAGATTCTCTGCCATGCCATTGAACATGCGGGCTATATCGCCAAGTTCATCCTGGGACATCTGAATAGCTTCCGCAGTCAGGTCGCCGCCGGCAATTTTCCCGATTGCTTCAATGAGATTCGGCAGGGGTTTGAGTTTTCGTTGTATGAAGATGGTAACGGTGATAATAATGGCGACAAGCATTGCAATGCCGGCCAGCACCATGTTAATGGTGATTGAACGTGTTATTCCGGTCAAAACGTCAGTACGGGTAAACAGTATGACCTCTCCACCTGCGACGTACTTTCCCTTGAACACGAGTGGGTACCTGGCGGCATCATATTCAAAACCACCCAGCGTGACACGGGTCATTCTGGTAGATATCCTGTCAATGACTGCTCCAGCGCCATCAAGAGTTGAACCGAATTCCCTGCCGTTTTTTGAATCAATGACAGCTATATCGACCCCCATAGCTTTCTTGCATTGAATGAGCAGATCTTTATTGGGGTACGATCCAACTTTGACAAGCCCCAGCAACGTTCCGCCGCTCATAACGGGATATACGGCATCCAGTGTCAGTGATTGTGTTCTGAGCGACACGCCCATTCCCGACTGGGGAGTCCTGGTGCGGAGCGCACCGGCGAACAGCTCAAGCCTGGATTTGTCGTCTCCGAATATCTCAGGGGCGTGTCCCCGTACGAGAACTATCCCTGCGGCATTAGTGACTTCCAGTGATTGTACGGTACTGTTGCCAGCCTTGACAGCAGCATATAAATCAATAATCAGGGGCCGTATGGCCTCTCTCCCGCCCGCCGGGCCGAGTCCCTGTTTGAGACGTGGATCAGACGCTACAGCCGCTGCTGTTCCCATCAGTCCCTCGCCGTTGAGTGCCAGAATACCGGCAAATCCGGTTTGCTTGACATCCATATCATGCTTGAAACTGCTGTCAATTTCTGATGTGGCGGTCCGGATGCAGATGGCTATCAGTAAAACGATTCCCACGACCACGGAGATCGTGACGATACTGATGAGCTGCCCTTTTATTCCAAATTGACGCAGCATCTAAAGATCCTCCACATGGCTTTGTTCCCGAAGCAGAAGCTTAAAGTCAACCAGCAGGATCAACCTGTTGTTCCTGACCATTATCCCCCACATTCCTTTACGAAGGGCAAACGGCTCAATCAGAGGCGGAAAAGGGAGAATTTCGTACAGGCCGATTTCCGCGATATCCTCCATTACGTCGATAATTACCCGGTACGACTGTCCGCCTTCCGCCCTGATTGTGGCAATAGTCGGAGACAGATACGTGATCGCTTCGTCACCAAAACCCAGCTCTTCATGGAACCAGAATAGATCCTCGCATGGTTCGCCGAGATATGCGTTCACTTCTGACACCTGCTCTGCATCGACGCCGAAATGAATCCCACAGACTGAAAAAAGGAACAAGTCGAGGTGCGTATCGCCCGTGTCACTCATAAAACAATAAGTGCCGCCAGCTTGCCGACATCAAGCAAAGAAATGATTTCGCCACCGTATTCGATTTCTCCGATTACCAGGTCGCGTGCAGCGCCATGTAAGGTAGCAAGTGGTGGACGTATTGAACTCAGCGGAATATCAACCACATCTTCTATGGAATCGATCATTATGCCGGAATGAAAATCTCCCCGCACAGCCATGGCAATCAACTGTTTACTCTGGTGGACCTTTTCTTCTCCGAGAAAATGGCGGAGATCTATGACCGATTCGATATCTCCTCTGACATTGATGAGGCCGGGAAAATAGTCAGGCAGACAGGGTACCCAGGATATGTCGCATGAGGGGAGTATTTCTCTGATATCACTGCCATAAAATGCAAACAGGTTCTTACCGCACATGAAGGTGACAACTTTGACGCGCTCTTCCTCGACATCAACGATATCTTTGGAACGCTGCCGCATTTTGAGTTCATTCAAGATACGTTCGCTTTTCAGTTTCTCGTCGGAAGGTGACATGTACGTAGTTTCCCACTGCTGCTCATGAAGGAGCGACCGAGTAAATAAGATATTTTAGCACAGGTTATAGCAAAGTCCATGGTAACAAACCAGCATAATAATTTGTGCAGAATACGCCTGTTTATAGTAACAACCGGGGCTACTTTCCACGCTCGAAGCCTTCTCCGGATGCCAGCAGATCAAGATGAATCGTCAGCAGATCCTCTACCTCCAACGGCACGTCATTGCCTCCTTTGCGTGAGTCGCGGGTTTTGATATACCTGCTGCAGGCCCGGCAGGTATCGACCCGCGTAGCCCCTCCCTCTCCAACGGTAAAATATGATAGCTTTTCTGCGTCCTCACAGCCACAGAACGGGCATTTCAAACGCTTGAACGGCCATGTGTAAAAACAGGCCGAACAGGAAAGCCGGCGGCGGCCTTCTTCACCTGTCAACTCAGCCATGCCCGGGCGGGCGCCACATAACGGACAGACGTTTTCCTGCCAGGTATCAAAAACATCTTCGGAAAATCCGGATGCACATCGCTCCAATGCCGTTTTCAACGGTATTTCGATAATGTATTCCACCAGCGGCGCAGGTACGTCAAGGTTTATCGCAGCTTCATCCATCGGTCCACGGCGGCGCTCCAGGATCGCCAGAAGCAGAGGCTCAGGATCGAGCTGTCTTGAGGAGAGTGCCTGAGAGATCCGGGTCAGCGCTTCGTCACCCTCTTTGCCATGCTGTTTCAGAACCGAAATGGCCCCCGTCAAAAAGGAGATCAATACTTCCCGTTCGATGGAGAATTCGGCAGGTGAAATCAGAGGGAAACCGTTTCCGGTGCGCTCTGCCCGTTTGATTCCGGAGAGATTGATCGTGATGCCGGTTTGATCCTCGCGACCTGATACATACTCATGCACAGCCACAAACAACGGGGTAATGGTCGTATACTCCGGACTCGTCATGGCAGCCTTTTTCAATGCGGCGATTTTCTGTTCAGTTGTTGGCATGGTGGTTCCTCCCTTTGTTCTGGTTATTCAAAAAAAAGCGGCCCGGAGGCCGCTCAAAACATATCATGACAATAACAGAATTCATTACTGTTTACTGATTGTCACTCGTCACTTCCTTATACCATTTGGGATGATGCTTTTTTGCCCAGATCTTGCGGACATCACCGTACAGCATCGCCTCAATCGTCCCAGGGTTGCCGATGGTGGCCAGATAGACATGCACAACGACGAACATGATCGAACCGACAAACATCAGAGAGTGCAGCATTAATGAAACCTGCACGATCCATCGGGGAAAATCCAACGGCATCCAGACGATCAGTCCGGTAACACCCAGAACAGCAGTGGCTGCCGCTATACAAAGAGCAAACAGTTTCTGTCCGGGATTATACTTGCCGATGTTGAAGTGGCTGGCATCACGCGAGAGATAGCCGCCACTTTTGTCAACCCACAGTTTGTCATCCTGGTCGAACGTTGAGATTTCCTTTTTATGGTTAAGAAACATATAAATGGAACTGAAGAAAAAGATGACTCCCGATATTTTGTGGATCAGGATAGCATTCTGTCCCCCTCCGAACAGGCCGAAATAACCATGAAAAAGCCGGGAATACAGTCCGAGTCCGCTTAAAACGAGAGAAAAAAAGCTGGCGGTGACGATCCAGTGCAGAACCCTTTCACTGGTGTTGAAACGCTCGATATAATCACTCATGGTGATCCTCCTTGACGTCGAGATCATCATCAACCTTTTTCGGCCCGATGGTCACGTAGTGCAACAGCATGGCGCCGATACTGCCCCAGAAACCGAGAATACCAAGCGGTTTGATAACATCTTTCCAGAGAAAGACCGACAGCGGGATGTGCGGACTTGCCGGCAGACCGTACTGCTCCGGTGGCCCCTCCAGCGCGTAGACCACCCCCAGGCCTTGTAAATCGTCCACTCCGTACAGCGTTTTTTTGGCGGCTGTGGCCTTCGCAATCAACTCGGCCCGTGAGCCGTATTTTAACGTTTCCGTCGGGCACGCCTTGGCACAGGCCGGCGACATGCCTCCCACCACACGGTCGAGACAGAGGTGACACTTGGATACCTTGTCATCCGCACCATAACGTGGAATATTGAACGGACAGGCGGAGACACAATACTTGCACGAAATACATTTCTCCTTGTTGTATGCAACTATACCATCATTGGTACGATAGAGCGCCCCCGGCGAGGGACAGACTTTCATGCAGCCGGCATCACCGCAGTGCATGCAACGTTCATTGAAAAAAAGCCAGGAAACCTCACCGGAGGTCTCTTTTTCGATAAATTTTATCCGGTTGTAAAGCGCCGGCGTCAGATCGCGCGGGTTCTCGAATGTTCCCTTGTTGGCAGTTTTATCCGCATCAAGCTTGTTCCACTGTTTGCAGGCCACCTGGCAGGAACGGCAACCGATGCAGCGGGCGGTATCGACGAGAAAACCCTTGCGGGCAGCTTGGTTAATGGTATCGGCCATGACTTACCCCTTTCTCGCGATCCCGACCATGAATGCCTTGGTCTCCGGGATCATCGTGTTGGCATCGCCCGCTGTCGGGGTCAGCAGATTAGCGGAGTCGCCCACACCGGGGGTATGCCAGCCGAAACACCAGGGGAGACCGATTTCATGCACGATTCGGTCACCTATTTTGAAGGGTTTGATGCGCGGAGTGACCATCGCCACCGCTTCGATCTTGCCCCGGGCCGAGGAAACCTCAAGAATATCCCCGTTATTGATATTTTTCTCTTTGGCAAGCTCAACACTTATCTCGCAGAACTGACGCGGTTGAAGTTCCAGCAGCCAGGGGGTATTGCGGGTCATGACACCGGTCTGCCAATGCTCGGTGACACGGTAGGTGGTGGCCACCAGCGGAAACCGCACATCGCAGGTTGCAAGGAGATCTTCCTTGATGTTGGCATCACTGAACACCTTGCTGGCCGGGTTTGTCATCTGTTTGGAAAAGAAATTTTCCGGTACCGGACACTCTACCGGCTCGTAATGCTCGGGAAATGGGCCATCCCTCAATCCGGCCCCGAAAATGGCGGCCACACCGTCGGCGCGCATGATAAACGGTTTTCGTCCCTCTTTTTCGTTCGACATCGGCGGCCAGGGGCCGTCCGGCACGTCACCTACCCAGGCGCCCAGGGCTCCTGTCGGCTGTACAGCGGCCGGATTCCAGTAGACAACCGCTTTCTTCAGGTTATACGGCTTCCCATCCTGATCACAGGAGGCGCGGTTGTAAATGATGCGGCGGTTGACCGGCCAGCACCAGGCCCATTCCGGGAACATCCCCAGGCCGGTGGGATCTTTCCTGACCCGGCGCGCCATCATGTTCCCCTTTTCATTGTAGCTCTGACAGTAAATCCATGAACCACAGGAGGTGCTGCCATCAGCCTGGAGTTGCGCAAAACCTGCCACCAGTTCCCCTTTCTTGCCGAGCATCTTCTTGGGGGTTCCGGGTGGTGGCGGAGGCGGCGCCTTTTCGCCCGGTTTGGGCGGTTTCGGCTTGTCCTCGACATCTTCAAGGAAATAGCCGTTGATCTCCTTGGCTACGGCGTGAATATCAATGCTTTTGATGGAACCATCGGCACGCTTGAAGCCGTAGTTCCAGGTCAGGTTAGTGAGCTGTTCCGGCAGCGCTCCTCCCTCCTTGGCATACATCGCCTTGAGCTTCTGATACAGCTCGTGGATGATCTCGGCATCAGGTTTGCTCTGCCCCAGTGGCTTGACTGCAGCGGTGCGCCACTGTGCCCAGCGCCCCGAGTTGGAAACGCTCCCCTCCTTTTCAAAGGAGGCTGCTGCCGGCAGAAAGAAGACCTCCGTCTTGACCGTGGCAGGATCCATGCCCGGTCCTTTCCAGAACGAGGCCGTCTCATTGTCGAACAGATTGGTTGTCACCATCCATTCCAGTTTGGCCAGGGCATTGCGCACCTTGGTCGAGTTGGAACCGGAACAGGCCGGGTTCTGCCCCCAGGCGAAGAAACCCTTGAACTTGCCCTTGATCATGTTATCGAAGATCATCAACCAGGATGCATTCATACCCGGATCGAGCTTGGGAAGCCAGGCGTAGCCGAAGTCATTCTCTTTGGTTGCTTTGGCGCCGTAGATGGCCTTCATGTAGCTGATCAGATACTTGTTGCGGTTCTGCCACCAGTTGGCGCTCTGCGGATCTTTTGAAGTAGGGGTATGTTTCTCGATATAGGCTGCCGTGGTGGGAAGATCCGCCGACGGTGTCGGCATGTACCCTGGCAGGATATGAAACAGCAGGCCGTGATCGGTGGAGCCCTGTACGTTGGACTCGCCCCGCAGTGCGTTGATGCCGCCGCCGGCTACTCCCATGTTACCCAGCAGCAGCTGGATGATCGACATGGCGCGGATGTTCTGGGTACCAACCGTATGTTGTGTCCAACCCATGGCATACAGTGACGTTCCCGCCTTGTCCGGTTTACCGGTTGAGGCAAATAATTTGTATACCTCCAGCAATTTCTCCTTGGGCGTTCCGGTAGTCTTGGAGACCAGTTCCGGCGTATAGCGGCCATAATGCTTCTTCATCAGTTGGAATACGCTGTTCGGATCCTGCAGAGTCGGATCTTTAAGAGTGTTCTCGTCCTTGTCTTTCTGGAACGACCACGCTTTGGCGTCGTAACTGCGCTTCTTCGGGTCATAACCGGAAAACAGCCCCGCCAGTTCACCCGGCATTTTGAAATCGCCGTTCACCAGATAGGCGGCATTGGTGTAATCCCGCACATACTGTTCAAAATAGAGCTTATTCTGGATGATGTAATTGATCATTCCGCCCAGAAAAGCGATATCGGTGCCTGAGCGGAGAGGAGCGTACAGATCGGATTTCGCCGCGCTGCGGGTAAAGCGGGGATCAACCGTGATTACCTTGGCGCCGGCATCCCGGGCCTTCATGATCCAGCGGAATGAAACCGGGTGGTTTTCAGCGGGGTTGGCCCCCATGATCAGGATTACGTCGGAATTCTTGAAATCTATCCAGTGGTTCGTCATTGCACCGCGTCCGAACGACTCTGCCAGAGCCGCAACTGTTGCGCTGTGTCAAATGCGGGCCTGATGTTCAATATACACAAGGCCCAACCCCCTCAGGAATTTTTGGTACAGGTAGCACTCTTCATTGTCAAGCGCTGCACTGCCGACCGACGCCATCCCCATCGTGCGGTTCACCACAGCCTCGATCTCTTTTTCCACATCAGCGCCGCCTGATTTTTCCTTGATCTTGATCTTGCTGGTAGCCAGAAACGAGGCGTCACGGGTGGCTTTGGTCTTCCTGGCGATCTCGTCCAGCGCCCAGTCCCAAGTCACTTCCTTCCACTCCGCAGCTCCGGCGGCGCGGTACATCGGCTTTGTGACGCGGGCCTTGTTGTCGCGCAGCTGGTAAACCGAAGATCCTTTGGGGCAGAGTGAGCCTTCATTGATCGGGTGATCGGGATCCCCCTCAACATTGATGATGTTCCCTCCCAGTGTGTGCACGATCATGCCGCAACCGACCGAACAGTAAGGACAGATCGTTGTGGTCTCCCTGGCATGACGAATCGGCAGCTCCTCGGCTCTGGCCTCGATTGGTGCGAGGTTGAGTCCAAGGGTAACCGCCGCCAGGCTGGAACCGGAGAGCTTGAAAAAGTCTCGCCTTGATACCGACATGTGCCGTTTCTCCTTTCATTAATGGTTGTAATCGTTGCCGATGCCAACCATCCCCTTTTCAACAGGAGGGCGACGCCGTTTCCAGCGTCACCCGCAGGCCGAATGCCCTGGAAACCTTTTCTTTAGGCAGTTGCGGCTCGGAGATGGATACCTTTGGTTGTGTCTGAAACGGTTAAGAAATCATGTTTTGAAAATGATTCCGGTCTGGGAGCAAAACACGCGGTACTTTGCGTTATAACTCGTTGTAATAGTTCCATATAACAAAGCAAACCACCATTTGTAAACAGTGTTTCTACGTTAGTGCAGTTTTCGAACGAATGCAAGTTTTTTCGTTTTTTCTCCTTAGCATCTACGCTTTTTCAGCGTAGAAAAAGCGTAGAACCTTGTATCCTCTCACTTTATACTGTCAGTGGAATGAATAAAAATTTAACAATTAAATTTTTAATATGCATATCTGAGGCTATGGGTTCGAGTTCGTTTGAGGCTGGCGGAGGCTGTGTGGGAGTGTTGACAGCAGATAGAAAAGTACAGCAATCCTCTTCTACTCATACCCCTCAAAAAAAAACGGAGCGACCTCTTGGCCACTCCGTACTTGTGTAAACTATTTATTGACATGCACTAACTTTTCTTCCGTTTCCAGAAGGCAAGAGCAGCAACACCAGCACCTAGAAGCATTATTGTGCCGGGTTCGGGAACTGGAGCAGCTCCATCGCCAACCACAACTTGGATATGAGAATCTGCAAGCAGGGCACCAGTTACACTAGATACGCTCAGATCAATATCATACGTGCCATTTTGGTTTGCATTGAATCCAGTACCCAAGAAACCCATACCGTAATTCCAGGAGTCCTGAAAAAGTGGTGACAGTGCTGATGAAGGGATGGTTAAAGTTTTATAAAATATATTGGCTGTTGGATCAACGTCATATTTAAAAGTAACAAAGGTATCAGACCGTAAGTTGAATACACTAAAATCAAAATTCCAGTTTGCATAAGTCGTCGGGCTTGCTTGGTAGCCAGCAGGAACGTTATAGATATTTCCTACAGGAATTACGTCACCAACGTATCTCAATTTGGCCTTTAAACCAACTTCCACTCCATTGTTATTATCAACAGCAAAGTGCTGATTGCTGTTGCCAATTCCTGCTGTAAATTGGCCTGAAAGAGATGTGTTATTGATCTGAGTTGCCATAGCCGTAGAGGTTGCCAACACAAATACTGCAAGAATTAACAATACTTTCTTTTTCATTTTTTCATCTCCTTCGATAAAATATTAAATTAAGCCGCTTTAGAAATGTAAGCAAGATTCTGTCCAAGTATATAATGCACTAATATAATAGAGTTTTACATATAGAGAAAAATACTGAAATACGATTATGTATGGTAAACCGACATATTTTTTACATCTATTGAATTCAGAAGTGTAAAGAGTTTCGACTTCGGAGTTATGAAATTTTACATCAAGCCATAGGGGAAAAGGATTGACACTCAAGGCACCCCACGAGTGAGAAGAGAACACAGTTGGTCACGCTTAGGTGTCACATCAGGTGTAGATTAGTGGAGGGCTGCTTATTGATAACCAATCCAAATAGTTCATTTTTCATTGACACTTCCCGAATTATTGTTTAAATATGTCTATATTAAAATAGACATTATGGAGATCACCATGAATGCGTCAATTATTGATCTGCGCTACAAAACCAGCGATATTCTGGCGGCACTCGACAAGAGGGAACACATCACTATCCTCTATCACGGCAAACCAAGAGGCACTATCATTCCTCTGGAGGAGACAAGCCCGATCGGCAAGGTCTGTAATCATGAGTTCTTCGGCATGTACGCGAGGGATACCGAAACAGTTGAGGATGTCATGGAACATCTGAGGGGAGGTCGGTATAATCTTTGACACTGATATATTTGTCTGGGTGCAACGAGGCAACTCCAGAGCAGCAGCATTGATGGAAGGTGTCAAGTATCGATTTCTGTCCGTACAAACCTACATGGAGCTGCTCCTATTCGCAAAAGATAAACAGCAACAGCGTCTGGTGAAACGCTTTATCTCTGATTTCCGTTTTACCGTTTTGCCGCTGACGGAAAACATCGGACACCGGGCGCTCGTCTATGTCGAAGAGTACGGTGTGTCGTCCGGCATGCGAGCAGGCGATGCCATCATTGCCGCAACAGCCACAGAAAACGGTATGCCACTGTCGGCCGGCAACGCCAAACACTTTAAGTCGGTCAAAGAGCTGGAATTGAAAGTTTTCAAGCCTTGAACTCCGTTCGCAGGCACATGGCAGATGAATATGATACTTCAGAATATTTTTGAAGGAATACCGACACTTCTGCCAGCGGAAATCTCGCAGACGCTTGCATGTTGTGGCAACGTCCGGATAGAGCGAATTGTCTCTGGTGGTCAGGCAACCCCTGATGGCGAATGGTATGATCAAACCTGGGATGAATGGGTGATACTGTTGTCTGGCAGTGCGGGGTTGCTTTTCGATGGAGACGTCGCCTCCCGGATCCTGAAACCTGGCGACTATGTCATGATACCGGCCGGTTGCCGCCACCGGGTGGAGTGGACCGACCCGGACCGGAAGACGGTCTGGCTGGCGGTGCATTTCGGCTGACCGCTGAAGGCTTGAAGACTTTCATAACTGTTCAGCAGAGCTGAGCACGGCAATGGAATGTCAAGGGAATGACATCCAGAACAATTGAGTCAAGATTTCCGATAGATATCCGATACGGATAACAGTACGAAAAAATTCGAATGGAGGTAATTCCAATGTCAATCGCTCAGTTATCACCGAATAGCGTAGCTGCGAATCCGGCAGATGTTAATCCGCAGATAAAGACAGACAAAGCAGCAACAGTGCCACAAGTTAACCAGGATGCTCAGAAATCTGTCCAGGCTATTAAAACGGACACCATAACGATTTCACCGCAGGCTGTTCAAAAACTGGCAAACGACGGTGATTCTGCCGCACAGGAAGCGAAAGAAAGCGCAGCCGAGAAAGATAGTGAGTTACGCAGAGGCAGGAAATAGAATAAACGATGAATCACAGTACATTACAACCTGGAGGGGCTGGCAGACGCATGCCAGCCCCTCTTTGAATTATCAAGCAAACAAACCAGAGGGCTCAGCATGGAAAACGTCAGAATTCTTATTGTAGATGATGAGGCGGTAATCAGGGATGGTCTGAAACGTGTTCTTGAAAGAGAGTCGTTCGCCGTTGAAACCTGTTCCAGCGGTTTTCACGCTATCGAAATCCTGCAGAAGCGCGAATTCGACCTTATCATAACCGATCTGAAAATGCCCGGCATGAGTGGCATTGAAGTACTGAAAAGTGTCAGGACGCTTCAGCCCGATATCCCGGTTATTCTGATTACCGGTTATGCCTCGATTGATACAGCCGTGGAGGCCATGAAAAACGGGGCGTCTGATTACATATCAAAACCGTTCGCCCCCGACCTGCTGATGGAAAAAGTACGGAACGCCCTGAGTCAGCGCAGTAGATCTCCGGAAGAGATTTGCCTCAGGGAAGAGATCAGCCGGCACCACGGTTTTCATCAGTTTATTGGCGAAAGCAAGGAGATGCAGAAGGTGTATCACCGGATCATGCATGTCGCCTCCACCAACAGCACGGTGCTTATCACAGGTGAAAGCGGTACGGGCAAGGAATTGGCAGCTCGTGCGATTCATGAAAACAGTCCCCGCAAGGATAAACCTTTTGTTGCGGTTGATTGCTCTTCCCTGGCGGAAACTTTGCTTGAGAGTGAGTTATTCGGTCATGTCAAAGGCTCTTTTACCGGCGCGGTGCAAACAAAAACAGGGCTGTTCAAGGTTGCCGACGGAGGCACTCTTTTTCTGGATGAAGTTTCAAACATCAGCCTCTCCACGCAGGCAAAACTGTTACGCACCCTGCAGGAGCGTAAAATCACACCTATTGGCGGCACGCAACTTGTCCCGATAGATATTCATCTCGTCGCCGCTACAAACAAAAATCTCAGAACCATGTCAAACGAAGGAACGTTCCGGGAAGACCTGTTTTTTCGGCTGAATATAATTCCGATCGAACTCCCTCCTCTTCGCGACCGCAAGCAGGATATCCCGATACTGATACGTCATTTCCTCAAAAAATATACCGTAGAGATAGGTAAGGAAATCAGGGGAGTTGCGCCGGATGTAATGTCGTTTCTTGAAAATTATCTGTATCCCGGCAATGTACGGGAGCTGGAAAACATGATCGAACGAGCGGTGGTGCTGGCGGAAGGGGATGTTATCCGTAATGAGGATCTTGAACTATGGGATAGTAAAGATACTTCTTCACAGGGAATGATTGAACATATTCCGCAGAACGCAGAAGAATTAAAAGAGATGAAGCGTCATATTCGTGATCATGCCCTGGAATCACTTGAAAGAGCATTTGTGCGTAATGCCCTCGAACGTAACGGTTGGAATGTCACCAGAGCGGCCGAAGAGACCGGGATACTGAGACCGAATTTTCAGGGTATGATGAAGAAGCTGGGGATTTCGGCGAAAGGGGAGCATTGAGAACTACCCCTCCACGTGCTCAAATCCGATTATATTTCGGCTCTCCCTGCTGAACTCCACCCCGACCAGGTGAATCGGTTCGCCATACTGCCGGTATTTGTCGGCATACCTTTTTGATTGTAATTGTCCCAGCGCCTTCCCTTCCGGTACCATCTCCACCACCTTGAATTCAAACAGATACACATGGCCGTTGAAGCGCGCCACCATGTCTATCCGTCCTCTGTTGGTGCTGTCCTCTACACGTATATCCAGACCAAGTGCCGCGAAATAACTGTAGAAGATGCTGGCGTAATAACCCTCAAAACCTGCAAGCTGATTTTTGCGGTACCAGTCGTGCGGGATGGAGGCGTAGAAAGAGTGGAACAGATCCTTCAGAGCCGGAAGGTCATTGGCCATGAGGATGTCGTACAAACGACTGACATTGCGGGCAGGCACCATCGGATCCTGTGATAGCGCCTGCAGCAGGCAATCGTTCAGGCTGGCCAGTACTTCTTTGTTCGGGTAGCGCAGGGTAAGTTCCAGCCGCCCCGGAAGATAGCGAGCCGAATCAATGGTGAGGTAGCCGGTCTGAAACAGCAGCGCCTCGCTGGGGATATTCCCGACGTCGAATGTTGAAAGCAGCGATTCCGGAGCCATGATCCGGGCAAGATCAGGGGTAAACTGTTGCCGCTCAGAGAGCAGCTTGATCAGAAAAGTCGGCGTTCCGGTCTCAAACCACCAGGGACGGAACTGTCGATGGTCAAACAGCAGCAGCGCATCAAATGGATTGTAAACCGCATCTCCCAGCCAATTGTAACCGTTGTACCATTCTCTTACTTCGTCACGATCAAGCCCCTCCAGTTCAGCAGCAAAAACTGTTTCAAGTTCGACATCGGTATAGCCGCAGATGGCGCTGAAACGAGCATCCAGAGTAATATCATTCAGGTTGTTCAGACCGGAAAACAGGCTGACTTTGGAAAACCTGCTGACTCCGGTGAGAAAGGCAAACCTGATGTGAGCGTCACCCCCTTTGATGACAGAGTAAATATCGCGTAGTAGTTCTCGCATTTCAAAAGCCGCGTCCGGTGATTCGATGTTGTCCAGTATCGGCTTATCGTATTCGTCCACCAGAATTACCACCCGCTGGCCATATTTCTGGTAAACCTTCCTGATAAGTTCTAAAAAACAACCCGCATTACTGGTCGCTTCACAGGTTATGCCGAATTGCTGCTGGTGATGGAGCAGCAGTTCGGTAATCCTCACTTTCAGTTCGACACCAGACTTCAATACTCCATCTCCAAAGCTGATCCTGATAACCGGGTATTTTAGCGACCAATCCCATGAATCATGAGCGGTAAGTCCCCGGAAAAGCACTTCGTTCCCCTCAAACAGCTCTTTAAGCGTATCCAGAAACAGGCTCTTGCCAAAGCGCCGGGGGCGGGAGAGAAAATAGTGGCTTCCCTGATCAATCAAGGCCAGGGCAAAGCCGGTTTTGTCAACGTAGTAGTAATCTGCTTCGCGGATTTTCTGAAACGTCTGAATACCTATGGGCAGCTTTTTTCGCATGGTGTGCCTCGTTTGGTGTGGGTTTTACACAACAGCCATCATAGTTTGATTGCAGGCTCATAATATGGTTCACCATCCACCACCTGCCTGGCAAAATCAAAGAGAAAATCCGGGCGTTCTATTTTGCAGTAACCTTGCGGATTAAATTGCGATAGAAAACCCATTGCCCAACTTTTTGATTTATCAGGTGTCTTTTCAGGTTTCTGAACGCCACCTGATGCAGTATGCTGGTCTGACAATAATCCGGCAAGGCACGCCAATCCTTTTGTCGTAAACGGGGGTACAGCTTGACATGCTTCGGCAGTCTTCGGATATCTGGTTCCCTTGCCCTCGCTTCCCCGCTCATTGCAACCGGCGATGAAACTGTCAGTGTTCATTGGCTCACCTGTAGGCACAGTTGAAGGCATCTTCTCGTTTTTTACACTTATTCCAACCGGTTTCTTTGCCATTTTTGAACCTCCGGAATTTTTTTGAACCCTCGTTTCCTCGCAGTAGGTGGGAATGGGAATAAAAGCCCCGTAGGGCGCTCGATAGTAGACGTGGGATTTATCCCGCGGAGCTGGAAAGGTCACACATTCATTCGTCACGTACGTGACGATGTGAAATGCGCCTGCCATTTCCGGGGAATGAATTCCCCGTCTACCAGCAATCTGTCGCTATGCGACGTAGGCAAAGGCTCGGTCAGGGTGGGCAAGGTTCATCTGCCCACCGTTTGCGCCATTCCGCGTGGCAAGGTGAATCTTTGCCCACCCTGCTTTCATGTTTATAAGGGAATAGCCTAAATTTAGGCTATTCCCTGAAGTGAACGTTACGCTGTCCTTGTCAATGTTTTTGCAATACGGTCAACTACAAGACCTTGTGTAGTCCATTTACTCCATTGTGTTAATATAGCATCGTCTTGATCACCGGCGGTTTTGCTTTTGTAAGGATAACCGGCTGCAATGCAGATCTCAAGCCAGCTAGGTATGGTGTATGCTACTCCAACTTTCATTGCGTTAATCCTTGCGTGGACGGACGGACTTGTTGCGGCCTTATCTGCAATTCTTGCAGATGACTGCTTAGTATAACCAGATTGCACCGGTTTACTTGCTCCTCGTGTACCACCAGTACCTGCGAGTGCCTTCCGTGTGCTTACTGCCTGTTCTGGCGATAAAAGCGCAAACAGTTTTTCTCGCGCCGCTGCTGCCGCTGCATCTGCTTCTGCATTTGCTGCAGATGCTGCCAAAGCCTGCCGAAAAATGGCGGCTTCTTCTGGCGGCAGAAGTGCCAACATCGCTTCTTGCTCCGCTTCTGCCATGCATCCAACCGGTTTCTTTGACATTTTGAACCTCCATTTTTGTGAACTTTTGACCACCAACTATTCAACTCGAAACCTTACCCACACCCCGGCATTCTCAATCTGATAAGCCCCCCTGAATTTCGGGTGATAGGGGTTATGCAAAAATCTTGGTTGTGGCAGCACACCCAAAGCACCTGAAATATGCAGCACCAGAAACTCCTCGTGCTTTCTCCTGCTCCTGTTGCTGATAACATCCTCAGCCAACCGGACTTCGCTTACCCCCATCTGGAATGTTTCATCACTCCCTTTGGTCGCTTTCACCTCTATGTAGTAGGTTTTGTCATTTGCATGAATTTTGAAATCGCAGCCAAAACCGTCGTCCACAATGTTGTCAGGGTATTCGTGCAGGCTATTGGCTGAAATCCAGCAACTGCTGTTGATAGATGACTCCCCGAACATTTTGGGCAGGAAAACATGATAAGCCCAGGTCTCGCCTGTTTGACCAATCAACTTTTCCAACGGTTTACTGATTCTCTCTTTGGGCTTACCTTTTGGCAGCTCCCTGTCAAATGCAGATTGCATCGTTTTCCTTGCCGACAAATCCTTGAGAACAGCAATTTTGGGAATCTCAATATCCGCCAGCATTTCTGGTGTTAGTGCGCTTGCAATATGCCCCCATAAATTTTCGATGTTCTCATCCGAGCTGTCAAAAGGCTTGCCACAGACCATTTCCATTCTACTCTGGCGACGTTTCTTCTCCTTGCCTGTCTCAAGCGACTCCTCGGCGGATGACAGCTCTTTCTCTGACAGATCGAGAGAGTCTGCAAAAGATTCAATATCACCGGCGGAATCATACAGGCGCCAGAATTCCCGGTGCGCCTCATCATGCGGAAATTTACTCAAAAAGGTGTAGCACTCTGTTGGAGTCCAGATGGCTCTCAAGGATTCCTGTTCTACCGGTTCCCATACTTCCCGGAAAAGCAGGTCAAACGGTGCTTCCCAGGCGGTTGTCGCTGCGCCCGTTTTCACCCCCCAGGCAATGGCAAACCGCTGCATTGCCTGAACGGCTGTTCTGACGGACTCTCTGTTCAGCTTCTGAATCTCAAACGGATCATGCGAAATATCAATCCGATGCGCCTCAAGGTTCTGCTTCAATACATCAACCGATTCGGCATTTATAAGCGCTTCAATTTCGGGTTCGGCACTATTCCACACGTTAAAATGATCCGCAACCACTCGCATTGTTTCACAAAATGGCAATCTCCAAAACCGTTCCGCACAACCGGCAGGCAGTTCAAGTTCATCTATGCCGGCAGACAGTTCGGCAAAAGAGCCGGGCAATGCCTCTCTCTCAAATATATCCAGCAGCAGGGCGCGTAGAGGGACAAAACTCTGCGAAAGATGCTGCCTGAATTCGCTCTGGACGCCGCTGCTCGCTATCCGTTTTTCGCCAGCTTTTTCAAGGGCATCATTCCACGCTGACAACTGAAACATCTCACCGGCCATTTCATACAGACGCTTTCCCAGATCATCAAAATCGTTACTGGCACGAACAATTTTCAGTAATTCGCCGGTTTCAATATCAGGCTGCAACTGCTGGACATAGAGCAGAAGCTCCTCTTCCGTCGTAATAGCACCCAATTCATCCAACTTCATATCCGGCTTGAGCAGAGTGACAACCGGAGCAAGCAGATGAATCAACTGGCTGATATCTCCCCGCCACTGCTCGACTACGGAGTAATACTGGTGCGGCTTTATCTCAAGGCTGTCTGCAAACGCCGCGCAGATATTCTCCTGGGTCGGTGAATCAAACTGTTCCAGCTCGCGCAGCACAAACTTCAGGTCTCTCTTCAAGTCACTCCGTCCAAGCAACGCTTCAAGCGCTTCCGAAAAAACGCTGTAGCGGCTGATGCTGCCTGTTTCGCAAATAAGCGTTTTCTGCTCATCAAGCCAGAAGGCGGCGACCTGGTGTGACGCGACAAGTTGCTCTTCCTGCCAGAGTCCGATTTCCAGATTATCACTCCAGCATACGTGAGCGTCTCGTACCATCTGTATCGCTTTGGTGAATGTTTTCGTATTACATCCGCTCCCCTTGTTTCCGGCAAAGGCAAACAGCGTGAGCATCAATGGAGCAAGCCACCCTATCCCGCTATCCGCAAAACGCTCACCCTCACTATGAGTCCATCGTTTTCCGCCAACCACAGGCCAGTTTTCCAGATCGGAGGCCAGCCGTATGGTATCTCCAAAATGAGCCTTCAAAACCGGCGCAATTTTTTTTGCAGCATCAGATTCCATTTCAATCACCGGCAGCCCACACTGCGTAAGTGCGTTTATGCAGGTTGCAGAGGCATTTGGAACAAACAGCGGAGCTTCTTGTGAAGGCGTTACGATATGCAATTGCGCTGAACCTTTGGTTACGATCAGTTGTGTCGGCATTTCAACCTGTTCAGCGGGGCGAAATAAACGCCAGGCGTCGTGAATATGGCCAAGAAATACATTTCGGTCAGCAATAGTGCCGGATTGAAGCGCGGAAGCCAGATCATTCAGCAGTCGCGGGTCGTCGGTCTCATTTTCGGGATCAAAGCGTGGCATCCCCAAATCTTCAAGATTCTGTTCAAGTGCGGTAGAACTGGCAATGTGACTGGTTACATTGGCTGTAAGGATATTCAGATGGGCAAATTGCCATTCCCGCCGTGCTAAAAGTGCACGGGGAATATACCAGCGCTCTTCAGGAGATACCCACTCTGTCAGGCCGTTTTTTTCACAGCCGAGCCAACGGAGTTTTCTCAGGCAGCTTGAAAGTGGTGAGTTTATCGGAAATACATCGGGAGTCTGAAGAATGACAAGGACAAGCCGCATGAATGCCATACGGGCAGGAGCGTCGAGTGCATCGTACCGCTCAAGACCCGGCAGCGAACTCATGGTCTGCATGTCACCCTTAAAGCCGTTTGTCACACCCGCCAGAACAAGAGCCTCGCGGAAATGCTCACCTGTGCAGAAAAAACTGTTTGATACCAGCCGCTTCAATAATTCTCTACACTCTTTCGTATCAGCACCATTCAGATAAACTGATAAATCCTCACCGCAGGTTTTATCCCAACCAGGGCCAAAGGAAGTTTCGCAAGCTGGAAACCAGCCGCCATTGCAGGGAACCGGCATTTTTGCCATCAATTCAGCAATGCTTGTCTTACCTTTGCCGCGACCGAGCATCCCGGATACCAGCTTTACCGCCCACATCAAAATGTCTTTGCACATCCCCTCTTCACTGCTTTTAAGCGGAAGCGGCAGTTGAGGGACTCCGGGGAGCAGAATAAGCCTGAAAATGTCTTCTACCCGAAAATCCTGTACAAGTCCGGTGGCAAAGAATGGCCGCAATGTTTTATGTTGAGCTAAAGATTCATCAAGAAAGGCCATTGATGTCTGAAAAGCAGGCGGAATATTGAGAGAGTCCAGATTTTCGGCACCCTCGTCAAAACCCTTTTGTGGCGGGAAAAACAGGGTGTGGGCTTTGCTGGGCGCATGAAGTTCGCCGTCGTTCCCCGGCAGGATTCTCCTCCCCTTGAGCGAATCCGCACTCCGTTTAACGCTCCTGTTCCCTTGCCACATGGGAGTGTTGATTACATCGTTCCAGAACCCTTCCCAATCAGGCCTGGTTTCTGAAGTATGAAGCCACTCTGCGATTTTTTCAATTGTGTCAAGAATATCTACCTCGGCCGGAATTGCATCGCTGCCGATGGCTTTATAAAGCCGCTGGATGCTTTCATATCTGCTCTTGAGGAGGCTTGAGAAAATTGAAAACGTTGCATGACGATGCCAGTTATCCTCTGTCAAAACGAGTGCACCTTCCGCTTCCGGAATCAGGCTGGTTTCATCCAGCGGACTCCAGCCGTTCTCAGAATAACAGAGCGGCAGTTCAGCGAATTTTTCAGGAATGGCTTTTTTCCAGCGGTCATACCAATGTCTATCTCCGGCAACAGGCGCAAGAATATCAATTATCGCCCGCCCCTCATCTGCCCCTTTTCCTGCAAGGCTTTCAATTACAACTTTGACCGCCTTTGCCGCAGCTTTTCCAAGAAGCAGACTGTTATATGGATCACTAAAATTTATGTGCGTTCTGCTCATATCGCCAAAAAAAGGTGCGCTTATGTGAGCGCAACATCCGGTCGGGACTTCCGTCGGCAGATATATATTGAAATAACCGCTCTCCGGTTCATCAGCGATCCGCACAGCCAGAGAAACTGTTGCGGATTTCATATCTTTCCAGGTTCCGGGTAAATGAGCAACCGTGGCTGACAGTTCATCTCGAACTGCCGGTTGACTATCACCGCCAATATGCTCATTCCAGACCAGATATCTCTTGGACTCAATGACGGCATTATTCTCCATCAACTCAAGCGTAAGATTTTTTCCATTCTGAGAGTCTGCAAGGCTTTGTGATACTTTGCGTATTGCGCGTTTCGTAGTACCGGTTTCCAG
The DNA here is from genome assembly GCA_037129255.1 of Desulfuromonadales bacterium. Taxonomy (GTDB): domain Bacteria; phylum Desulfobacterota; class Desulfuromonadia; order Geobacterales; family Pseudopelobacteraceae; genus JACRCG01. Next base: position 70,738 of record JBAXVG010000012.1, read on the forward strand.
TTGCAACAAAGAGACACGCTCCAGAAAAAGGGTTGTGTTGATATTCAGCTCCGCCAGTTTTTTGATCGCAAGCTGCCGGGCCGCATCATTCATAAACGGAAGACGGATTACCGTTGAAAAGCCCTCTTTCTCAAGAGCGGCAGTCCGTTCCGTCATCTTCTCCGCCAACAGTGGCAACGGCAGAAGATAGGGTGAAAGATAAGCCAGCTCTTTCCGCAGCCAGTCATCGTTTTTCTTTCCATGACGATTCATCAGGTCACGGAGTGTATTTTCCGTCCAGTCAACCAGCAGTTCTTTGTCGGAAATCGGCGACTTGACGCGCAGATTACCATGCATCAACTCATTTATCGGATTGCAAAAAACATCCGCGACCGTTGGCTTAAAGCTGAAACAGTAGCCATCAAAAGATTGGCTATCCTCAGCAAAACGGGAATAAATCTGCGGTTCACGGGTTATTTCAAGGACGCTGCGAAAACCGATGCCCTTGTTGCCGATAGATTTTTCAGGATTCTTATCGCTGTTTCCAAGTGCGGAAAGGCTGTTGAAATTGGAGGGAGAAAACGGCTGGCCGTCATTGGCGACATACAAAGCTCCGAATGGCTCTTCAGGCTCCTCAAGGATAATGGCAATGCGTGATTTGACACCAGGTCGCGGTGATTCAGGCAGCACATCATGCGCATTTTGCAGCAGTTCGACCAGAAACCTGCCGCTGTATTGATGGGTTACCTGCTCGGTTAAATTGTGGATGCTTCTGTAGATATTGCTTCCGCTTGCAAGTGCTTGCAGAAAAGTTTTGATCGTGCCACTGGTTTTTTGAAGGATGTGCTCACGGTAGCTGCTCATCGGTTGTCTCGTATGGTTGCTTTGTGGGTTACCGGTTGCTGCTGATAGCAGCGCTTATCGAATCTTTTGTGCGGTTTATCAGCTCCAGCATTGATTCGGCTACCTCCAGATGGTTAAGAGTTCCGGGAAGCTGGACAACCAGTGCAGGATTTTTCCAAAATACGCGACAGTTGACTGGAACATCAGAAATTGAACCTGCCGATTCTGCTATGCCCGGCAGACACTCCTTGAGCCTCAAAAAGTTACCGTTTTCATCATGCAATTCAAGGGTCAGACCAGCTTTCCGATCTTTTGCAGCATTCTTGCGGGTAACGAATTCAAAGTGAATATTTCTGGGCCAGCCCGGAATAATTACCTGTCGGTAATTGCCTTCGTTTTCTTTTGCCATCGGAATTTCGTATCTATTTGATGTGATGTTATTAAATGCTACGACAATCGGATCAAGGTCTTCGATGGTATGAATAGCTAAGGGAGCAGATTTCCTAATCGCCTTGGCAGGCCTGGTTTCATATTCTAAAGCACTTTCATGTCCCATCATTACCGGTTTCTTTGCCATGGTGTTATTCTCCTTTGTATGATTTTCCAATGATATTTCTGCCGCATCTTATCATACGTACCTCCCCCGTCCAGACTTCTTCAACTCAACCTCCCTGCTTCATCAAGCACCGGTTTCAAACGCTCCTTAATAGCGAGAAGCAATTCATCTTCCTCGCCCGGATAGGCCCGCAAAGCTGCCAGACCATGGTCAAACAGTTCACTTTGTCCCGGATACAATATGGCGGCGTATTTCACGACACGCTTTCCTGATTCGTCACGAATTGCGTCGCGATAGGCATGCATTTTATCAATATCAGTTTTTTGGGGTTTACCATCGCCATTACTCTGCTCTTCGCTGGCAAGTTTGTATTTTGGATCGAAAATATATACTTCACGCACATTATCTGCGCGAATCAACTCAATAACAATGTCGGGTCTCTGCTCATAACTCACACTGCCAAGACCGCGGTTTCTCAGGAATGAACGTTCCGGAGTCAGTTTTACGACCGTGCCGGTATGGGGATGTTTAAGCCTGATAACATCCTTGCCGTCGGGAAGCAGTTTGACAAAAAGTCCGCCCGAATCGCGATGAAACAAACTTTCATGATCAATGAAGTAGCCGGACCCGCTCCCCACCTCAAGCAATGCCTGAAGAACGATAAGCGTGCCCCAGAACTGATACAGACGGGGAAGATTGTCCAACGGGGCGTCAAGCAAAGCTTCATCGAGACGAACGGAAGCGTTTTTGTGAAATTCCAGGTACCCTTCGAGTGCGGCACGATACGGTGGCCGCTTGAGCAACACCATCGTCAGACAGTCGGGAGAGAGTGAGAGTTCGCTGACATCATCAAGGAACGCTGCTGCGCGGCGGGCCTTTTTCAGCGCTGCCTGCATTTCGGAGAGCTTTATTCCCTGAGCGTTGTTTTTTCCGCTCAAGGCACGCTGCAGAGCTGAAAGGCGCCGCTCCACCTGGCGGATAAAGGTATTGAGCAGCCGGTTTTCATAGACGTCTGCAGTATGTTCTACCCGTGTATCGATAATGTGCTGCGGTACGCCTTTTTCATCAAGATTGCCGCTGCGTGTGAGCGACTGCATCAAGCGGGCGGCCGATGGTCGCCGTACTTTTTCACGTTTGACCCATATCTCCGACGTAGTGAGTATCTGATGATAACGGTCTGTGAGCTCAGTAATGATCCTGAGCAGTCCCGTGCGCCGGTCAGTTCCATGTACAGCCCGCTGTAAGCGGAGTATCTGCTGGGCCAGCGTCGATTCTCCGGGAGGTTGGGTCTTGATCCCGACGAGACCGCCACACTGCTGAAGTGAAAGAGCTATAGTGGCAGGTAGCCGACATTCGAGGTCTTCCAGCATGGTACCGAAAGAATCGAATGAAATTTTTTGCGGTCGGATGGTTACTTTTTCTTCGTAGACAGTACCGCCATGCACCAGACGAAGACGATAACTGCCCGGATTGCTTCTCTCCCAGTTGGCAAGCAGCATCGCAGTACCAAACTGCCGCGACCGGATAACGTTCATTTCTCTGCCCTGCAAAAAAAGAGCTACAGAATCAATGTCTTCAAGCGGCAGACACACTTCTACAAATGACGTTGACCACTCCGCCGGCGACGCTACCTGTTTTCCCTCCCAGTCGAGAAACCTGATGTTAGAAGTAGGAAGCGAATCCATGATTGCGGAAGCCCTCCAGCATCACCCGTGACTTGGCCTGAGTCAGCTTGAATTCGGGAAATTCTGAAATGAGGTATTCGAGTATTTCGTCAATCCGGATACTGGTGCCTTTTACCTTGGGGAGTATCTTTTGCACGATCTGCTCGTCCAATGCAACCGGCCATGGCACTCCAAGTGCTGAGGATTCATCAATATATGCTCCAATTTCATCAATCACCCGGAAGGCAAACGGGGCGGTTTCATGTACCGTGTCCCAGATTTTCAGCAGAGCCTGGCTGTGAACAGCATCGCCAAGGTGATTCACCACTGATTCCCGGGTTATCCCCATCTCGATCAGTTGAGCACGGTCATAGACCTTGTCCGCAAAAACGTGGGTTGTTTCATCAATATTGACCGTGCCGATGAAATAGAGGTTGGGCGGAAAGAGCACCTTATCATTGCCAAGCTCGATAAAGGTATCGTCATTTTTTGCACGGGAGCGCACCTCCATCAGTGAAAGGAACTTTGCGAAGTAATATTCCACCCGTGCCAGGTTCATTTCGTCAAGCACCAGATGATACGGCGTGGCCAGGTCACCATTCTCTGTAAAATCTCTGGCAGCTTCGCGCAGAAAGAGGCTGAAGTCAGTATCATGGTAGCTCTTGTCCAACGGATTGAAATAGCCAAGCAGATCTTCATTGCTGGTCCAGTTCGGTGCAACCGGAACAACGGCAACCCGCGCACCGACTGCAGCAGCATACAACTCTGCCAGCCAGGTTTTTCCGGTACCGCTGATCCCGGAAAGAACCACGAACTTCCGGGTTTTCAAAGATATGTGGTAGCGGCGGAGTAGTTGCGGGTCTATGCGGAAGTTACGTTCAGTCAGAAAAGAGCGAATCTTGTCAAGATCGTTATTATCGGAGAGTTCCATTGTAGAATCCCTATCTGAATCATTTTTTTCCGGTTTGGGTGGATCGGCAGTTGGCATTATCTTCAAATTGCTCTCATCGCCGATAAACTCTTCCGTATAAAAAGCATCAATACTCTCCTTCACGGCATCCATGGCATTAACCTCTTTAAGCCATTCAAGTTCAATCCATGGCGCACTGGTCTTTCTTTTCGGGTTATGCATCTTCTTATTGAAGTTGGCATACGTCGGAAGGTTGTGAACCAGTTTTTCGAAAAGAATGGACTCAAGTCTCTCCTTTTGCGAGAAGTGTTTGAGTTCAAGGTAGGGCTTGTCATGGAATTTTCCCGCATTGGAGGCAAGGTAAAAAATTCCCGTACCATGCGAACTGCAAACAGAAATATAGCCTCTTAATGAATCTGAGTATTTGACGATCCATCTTTTCCTGTTTTCAATCCATTCCACCAGGTCAAGAGCTATCGCCTCGACACTGGCGTCTGTCTGCCTGACACCGGCAAAAAACTTTTCCCTGTTGTCTGATTGTTCCTGATCCATGTGCGGTATTCCTCCGGTACGGAAATGTGTGTAATCTTAAAGCGGTCAAGAGACAGCTTTGTCCCCGGATTTCAGGTCAACCGGAGACCGGAAGCATGACAATAAATGTTGCCCCCTCCCCTGCCCTGCTCTTCACTTCAATCTTCCCGCCATTATTTTCAATAATTCCATACGAGATTGACAGACCGAGTCCCGTGCCTTCGGCCTTGGTTGTAAAGAACGGATCAAAAATTCTGGTGAGATTTTCTTCTGGGATACCATCGCCACTATCTTTAATAGCGGCACAGATATACTTCCCGTCCGCAGTCCCATACGTGGATATTTCCAGATCGCCACCTTTCGGCATCGCATGACCTGCATTAATAACCAGATTCATGAATACCTGTCGGATCTGGTTGGGATCAACCGAGATCCGTGGCAGATCACTGCCATAGTTTTTCTGTATGACAATATTGCTGAAATCCGGCTGCTTGTGAAAAAAGGTGACTACTTCATCAAGGATACCGTCAAGAGCAGTGATTTCTATCTCCGGCAAGGATTCCCGGCTGAATTCAAGCAGATCTTTCACGATGCCTGCACACCGTTGTGTTTCTGAAATCACTCTTTCCACATCAGGCAAAAGAGCTGCATCCAGTCTTTTATCGCTTTTCATGATTGAGGCAAAAAGCAGTATACCGGTCAGAGGATTGTTGATTTCATGGGCAACCCCAGCAGCCAGAGTACCGAGAGAGGCCAGCTTCTCCGAGCGCCGCAACTGTTCTTCCATAAGCATGATCTCTCGACTTCGCTCCTCAACCTTGCTTTCAAGACTGTCGGCCCACCCCTTCAGCTCCTTCTCAGCCTTGCCGAGACTTTCAGTCATAAGGTTGACCGCTTCCGACAGTTCTCCAAGTTCATCCATGCTGGAAACAGAGACTCTTGATTCCAGATTGCCCGATGCGACCAGAGCGCTGTGACGGGCAAGTCTCTGTACGGGAATATCAACGAGATAATGCGTCAAAATAGTTACCAGAATGCCGATCACCAGCAGGAGCAGGCATGTCAGCATGACAAATTCAAGGCGATATTCATGAGATTTTTTTCTGAGCGTTTCCAGGGAAATAGATATATCGAGGAGCCCCAGCACAGTGTCGTCTTTGCTGTGAAAATGGCAGGACGCACTGAAGCAGGCCGGTTGATTATAAATGGCCTTGGTAAAGCCCAGCGCTTCTTTTCCTGATCTGGTAATAATGATCCGACTGCGGTTTATAGATGGGGCTGACATGCCGGGACTTGCAGAGTTGTGACACATGATACATTCGTCAGCATGTTTGCCGATAACTGAACCGATTTCCGCTGTTATATTTGAAAAAATCACCCCACCCTTTTGATCAATCAACCGTATGTGTTCAATGGTATCACTCTGGGCTATTCCCCCGATCAGGCGATAAAGAGTGGTTTTATCATTCTTCATCATGGCATCATAGGCACTCTGGTTGATTATGTCGGCGACTTCTTCCGCATTTGAAACAGCGTAATCTATCATTACTTTTCTGAAGTTTTTGAGATTGATATTATCAAGCACCCCCATGAAGACAAGCAGGATCAGCGATGTGGCAAAGGTAAATTTTGCTATGAGGGATATGCGTACGTTCATGCCCCGATTCCCTCGCTCTTCTCGTCATCCTCCCAGTCGCGCCAGACGACGGGCTGCCTGAGCAGATAATGATCCACTGCCTGTCCTATGGTGGGAAAGAAGCTCTCAACGCCGAATTTGCTGAACAGCCCATAACGCTTGAGATGGTCCTTTACGGGACCCTTCATCTGAGCGAAGCAGAGTTCAATCTCGACATGATGAAGTTCCTCGTTCAGTTCGGCCAGGACGTCCGCCGCCGTTATATCCACGTCAGTTACCGGTTCGGCAGCCACCACGACCCACTTCGTCGGTGTCGGCGCCTCTGTTACCGCCCGCAGGACATGTTCACGAAACATCTCCGCATTGGCGAAGAACAGGGGGGCGTCCCACCTGAAAAGCACCAGTCCGGGAATCCTGCGCGCTTCAGGATGCCGGGTGATGTCATGATACCCCTTCATGCCGTCCACACGGCCCAATACAGCATAGTAGGGGCGCCAGGCGTGCCAGATGAAAGCCAGCAGGGCGAGCCCGACGGCTATGAAGATGCCGTGTACGACCCCCAACAGGGCGACACCCAGAAAACAGATGATCGAAAGAAAAAACTCTCCGCGCCTCAGGTCGTAGAGGCGCCGCACTTCCGCGATCTCCACCAGATTATAGCAGACGGAAACGACCACGGCGCCGAGCGCCGCGATGGGGAGATGCAGCATCAGTCCGGGAGCAAAGAGCAGCAGCAAGGCGATGCAGAGCGCACCGATAACGCCGGTTATCTGGGTTCTGGCGCCGGCTGACTCGGCTACCGGAGTGCGGGACGCGCTACTGCTGACGGAAAAACCCTGAAAAAAGCCGGTAGCCACGTTGGCGATGCCGAGGGCGATCAGTTCCTGGTTTTCATCCACATAATAGCCCCCCCGTAATGCGTAAATACGGGAGAGGACACTCATGTCGGCAATCGAAACCAAAGCAATTGCAAACGCACCGGTTGCCAGGGAAGTACATTCGGAAACGGTAATATCCGGAATACGGATCGCCGGAAGACCCTGCGGCAGCACCCCGACTACCGATAACTGCATGTGGGAATCCAGATTGAACAGTGCAACGGCCAGGGTACTTCCGACCACCGCCACAAGTACTCCGGGCAGGCGTGGCGCCCACATCCGGCAGGCGAAGATGACCGCCAGGCACGAGAGACTGATGATGCCGGCCGACCCGTTGACACGCCCCTCCACAATGCCGCGCACGAGACCCGTTGCCGTATCCGTCAGAGTACCGGCAGTCACCGGAAAACCGAGTAGTTTGGGAAGCTGGCCTATCAGAAGAGTGAATGCAATGCCATTGAGATAACCGTATCGGATCGGCTTGGAGAGCAGGTCAGTTACGAAACCGAATTTGGCCAGACCAGCCAGAATGCTGAGTATGCCCGCAAAAATGGCGAGCACTGCGGCAAGCGAAGCCGCCCGTTCGGGATCTCCGTCTGCAAGCGGCAGAACCGTAGCGGCGATCAGGGCGGTCAGGGCCGAGTCCGGTCCCAGCACCAGGATACGGCTTGGACCGCACAAGGCGTATGCGAGGAGCGGGACGATTGTTGCGTACAGGCCGTAGATGGCCGGAAGTCCGGCTGCTTCGGCATAGCCCATACCGACTGGCGCCAGAAGTGCCGTCAGCACCAGCCCGGCAACCAGATCCCGGGAAAACAGCGTGCGGTTGTAACCGGAGATCATCACCAGACCGGGCAGCCAGCGGCGCAGCCCCCCTTTGCGGGTGTGGCGAACAGGGGAAATGGCGATTTCGGGACTCTTGTTGTGCGTTCCTGAACTCATGTTTCTACCGTAGAATCTACTTCATCAATACCTTCAGGGCCTGCTTGAGCAGCTCTTCCACCGCAACACCACCAGCGGCATTCAATCCGGCCAGAGCCTTACGTACCTGCAGCTCCTTATAGCCCAGGTTGAGCAACGCCGAAACCACATCTTCCCTGACTTCATCAGCCGGAAGCTCTCGCCTCTCCAATGCAGGCAGCGATGACATATCCAGCTTGCAGGCCTTGTCCTTCAATTCCAGGATAAGGCGCTCGGCTGTCTTTCTGCCGATGCCGGGAATAGTGGATAATTTGTGAATATCGCTTTGCCCAAGCGCCTGAGCCAGGGGGCCGGGCTGAATGTTTGACAGGATATCCCGGGCCAGCTTGGGGCCTACACCGGTAACGGATATAAGCAGCTGAAAGAAGGATTTTTCCAGCCTGGTTCGGAAACCATATAGTTGTATGGCATCCTCCCTGACGCTGGTATGAATGTGCAGGGAGGCAGTCCCCCCCTCTTCGGGAAGCTCGTAATACGTGGAAAAAGGTATCAGCACCCGATAGCCGACACCGTGCACGTCCAGAATGATATGGTCAGGCGATTTATGGGCGATTCGCCCGGTCAGAAGTGCGATCATAATTTCATATTCCTCCAGGATGTTTTCTGACGCTTTGAAACACCGCCGGATCCGGTCAATTGTTTAAGTCCGTATGAATTGATATGACAGACTGCCACCGCCAGAGCATCAGAGGCATCGGCCTGGGCTATCTCCGGTAATCCCAGAAGTGCCTTGAGCATCTTCTGCACCTGTCCTTTCTCGGCCCTGCCCCGCCCGACAACAGCCTGTTTTACCTGCAGAGCAGAATATTCCGCGACCGGGAGGCCGGCATGAACAGCGGCCACAATCGCCGCTCCGCGCGCCTGCCCCAGTTTGAGGGCACTCTGGACATTGGTTGAGAAGAAGATATTCTCGATAGCGACTTCTTCAGGCTGATACAGGGCAATAACTTCGGACAGACCATCGAATATTTTTTTCAAACGCCCGGCAAAATCGGCAGCCTTATCAGTAAAAATAGCCCCGTTGACAACATGGACAAGCTTGTTTCCTGACTGATCCACGATACCATAGCCGGTGATGCGCGAACCGGGGTCGATACCGAGCACCCTCATCAGAAGCCGCATCCGCCGCCGTTTTTTGCGTGATACTTCTGGTGATACGCCTCCGCCTCCCAAAAGATCGGGGCAGGAACGGTTTCAGTAACAATTTTGCGTCGCAGTCGACCGGAATTATTCAGTTTTCCAAGAGAGTCCTCTGCGATGCGTTGCTGATCCGCAGAGTGGAAAAAGATGGCGGAGCGGTATTGGTCACCGATGTCGGGCCCCTGACGATTACGTTGGGTCGGGTCATGGCACTCCCAGAAAACACTGAGAAGCTTTTCATATGAAATCTGTTGAGAATCAAAGGTGACCTCCACCGCCTCGGCGTGGCCGGTGCCGTGACTGCAAACATCCTGATAGGTCGGGTTTTCTGTTCTGCCGCCGGTATAGCCGACCCGTGTGGCAATAACACCGGGAAGCGACGTGAAAGCATCCTCGACTCCCCAGAAACAACCCGCTGCAAATGTCGCCTTTTCAAGCATGCTGCCACCTCCAAAATTATGAAGGGGCCATAAAGGCCCCTCGCAGCTACATCATTTTTTCCATCTCTTCCGATGATATGTCAAAGTTTGAATATACGTTTTGCACATCATCGTTATCTTCCAGCCTGTCCATCAGCTTGAGCATGCTTTCGGCCTGCTTCCCCTCCAGCACAGCCAGTGTCTGCGGAATCATCGTGATTTCTGCGTTGGCATGCTTGAAGCCCTTGACCTCCAGCGCTTCGCGCACTTCGATAAATGATCCCGGTTCAGTTGTAACCTCAAACTGTTCTTCCTGCTCGGCAACATCCTCAGCGCCAACTTCAATAGCTGCTTCGAAGAGCTGTTCGAAATCAACGGATTTATCATAAAGGATCAGTCCCTTTTTGCTAAACATCCAGGCTACGCAACCGGACTCACCCATGTTGCCGTTGCACTTGGTGAAAATACTGCGAATATCGGATACGGAACGGTTGCGATTATCTGTCAGGACTTCGACCAGCACGGCAGCACCCCCAGGGCCGTACCCTTCATAGACGATCTCTTCGTAGGTAACACCCTCCATACCTCCGGCTCCCTTTTTTATGGCGCGCTCGATATTATCCTTGGGCATATTCTCGGCCTTGGCCTTGTCGATGGCGGTTCTCAGACGGGGATTGGCAACAGGATCTCCCCCGCCAAGCTTTGCTGCGACCGAAATCTCCTTGATGATCTTGGTGAACACCTTGCCGCGTTTGGCATCGGCAGCACCTTTTTTATGTTTGATGGTACTCCATTTATTATGACCTGACATCGTTCCCACTCCTTTGAGAAAGTATGGTATAATATTTTTTATGTTGCCTTAAAAAGCGGCAGATACTAGCATGGAGGCCACTCTCTGTCCAGAGGGAAAAACCACGAAAAAGGCGAGTATATATGAAAAACATGAAAAGTACTGTACAATTCCGGCTGGTGGGTTGTCTGCTCCTGATTGCTCTGGCAGGATGTGCGGCCATGTCCCCCTACATAACTCAAAACGATGACTCCCGCTTCCCTCCGATATTGTCACAGGACGAAGTTATCCGTGCCTACGTAAAACTCGGCAGGATTCAGATTACACGCGAGGTCTACAAAGCCGACGGCCTGGTCACCCCCGATATACGCGATTGGGGTTTTGCTGCGATACGCAGAGAGGCTGCCAAAATGGGTGCTGATGCAGTTATTTACCCCGAAGTAACCGGCATACACACCATGACGGTCGTGCTGCCCACAACCGAATACCGAGCGTCCGGGATTGCCATCAAATTCAAATAGAGATTGACAGGTTCGAGGTAAATTATATATAAGGAGTGCTCCGCATATCAAGCGGCGGCGTAGCCAAGTGGTAAGGCAGAGGTCTGCAAAACCTTTATTCAGCGGTTCAAATCCGCTCGCCGCCTCCAAAAAATCAAGGGGTTACGACATCAGTCGTAACCCCTCTCGTAAACATTCGGTTAACCCCGTTATTGCGCAGTTAATTGGAACTAGCCCACTCGAAAGCTCTTCATCAGCCCTACGGTATCTCAATTTGGGTGCATATCCTCTTGGCAAAATTCCTCTACGCCCAACCATTGCACCGCGCCCTTCGTAACTGTCTGGCCTTGGCCTATGGAAAGCAAGGTTGATTTTGTATGCTGTGATTTTCCCGAAGCTTCACCGTTGACCCTGCATATTATGTCGGCGGTCGCAGAACATGAAGCAAGGGCAATATCAGGGCGGACAAAGGCAGCACTTGCACAAGCGAAACCCATATTTCGCACTTTTTGAACGTGGTGTTTGGGTATTTTCGGCGCTTGATTTTTTCTGAGTACTTGCCCGTTATTTTTTACTTTAGATCACATATTATGTATGTCAATATTTATTTGACATACAGACTCCAGGGTGCTACATGTATATCTGGAGGTGGTTATGGAAATCAATGATTGGGTAAAGCTGCAAGAAGAGCTTCTAAAGGCTCAACTAGGTGTTATTCGCAACTACCTGAGAAGTGCTGAACCGGGTGAACATGAGAGAAAGTCATCTCTATATCCTCTCTGGCTGTTTGTTTCGTACCGGTATCATGAACTTCTGAATTTCTAGTGATCGCATTTCGGGCTCCGTCTTTCCTAATGGAATCAAATTATCGGTAAATCTCCTCACAGATTCCCAGTGCCTATCATCTTCAGGTTTTTCTGTGTGAAGAATTGCTGAGGTCACACCGTCATAATCAAAAAGTTCCAGCCAGTTGGCATTTACAAGCTCCATGTTGCACCAATTGAGAAACAGCTCTAACCCATGCGCTACCCACAACTCCTCCCGTGTCGGGTAATACAACAAATATTCAGGTTTGCAGAGGGCACAGTAATATCCTGCTTCCGATTTGCGCTCGGCTACATCAAAGTCGATAAGAGAGTCCCAGCCTATTCCCTGCCACCACACAGTTATATCTATCCCGGATCGTGGATGAAATAGAACCCGTATCGCCCCTGTGATCCCGATAAAATCCAATTCAATGCTGTTCTTAAGGTATTTCACTACTCGTGGACAAAAAGGAAACCGATAACGGTTAGCTCGTAACCAGTTAAGGAACAAATGTCGGTTTTTCGGGCATCTTCTGGACATCAGTAAAGGATCCACCCACTCCCCAATACCGTTACTTCTCACTACATAGCCCTGATTGGCGCAGTACAAGGTCGGTTCCATGGCATATACATGCTGCTATGTGGAGAGTTCAGGCACGCTGTAAGAAAAACCGTAAGAATTATAATGGGATTGAAGACAGATGTGATCTAGGGGGTAAGCTATGCCACAAGTAATTTGCTTAAGAACTGGGACCCCCCATAATGACACTATTTTTAAATATTTACTCATTTCAGATCAACTTTTTCCGAATAAAAAATGGTCACTTTTTTTCTATCTTTAAAATCATTATTTGAGTAGCGCATGACGGTTGGCGTGATCTGTTCGTCAGCAATACGTTCCAAATGGTTTTCGCAAGGCTGAGAAATATATTCATTTGCAAGCCATCTCACCAATGAATCATCCCAGGTGACATCTATGCCGAGCCTTCGATAGCGATCTGCCAAATCTGAAAGCAAGGTGTTTCTTATCCACACTGATCCCTGTTGGGTCATAACGGGTGATGATGTGCAAATAAGGTCAACGAGATCCATACAAACTTCTCCCAACAAATTCCTAGCGTTCTGTCGGTTGGCGTCGAGCGGATCCAAAGAGTCTAATGAACCAAAACCTACCGGATGAGTTGATTTGGCCGTTATCCCTGCAGCAGTGAGAATGATAATTGAGTCACTCAAAAAGACTTTCCGCGCTTGTCCATCAAGAAAAAATCCATCTCTTATTCCTTGTTCAATAAGCAGAAGCGCTTGTTTATTACAGCAATCCACATTTTGGAGTATTACAATAGAAGACGGGCTCTGTTTGATAGCGTGTACAGGAACAGTATCGCTGTATCCAACATATCCGGGTGGAGCACCAAAAAACAGTGAGCATTCCTCAGCAGACGAAATGCGGCCCATGTCAAACGTGATGACCCGACCAGGCGTATCATAGAGGGCCGTTGAAATAATTTCGGCGATTGAAGTCGCATATTGTGCGGCAGAATCAGCCAGAAGCAAAACAGCATTGGGGCGTATTGTGCGGAGATCAAGCCCGCTCATGGTGACCTGTAATCTAATAAGAAAAGCATGAGCGTCATCTTCACTCATGCCCCCTCTCTCTATCAGGTTTTTTAGCAGAATCTCAAGTCGTTTACCTAGATCAAGCGGCGTTCCGGTGATTCTACTGAAGACTTCATCTGCATCAGAAGTTTCAATGGATGTTGCGCCATTGACAAGGGCGGATGCTACACATTGTTCAAGCAGATCAATTGCCTTGTCAGGAAAAGTTCGATTGCGCATGAAGGAATTCGCGTGATCCAGCAAGCGATCAAGTACAGAATCACTTACCGATATACCACGAGAAGTTGAAAGCCCATCGCGAATCACTTTCAATACCTGAAGAGTCTGAGTGAGGTTAAGCTCCTGCACTCTGATGGGTTGAAATCTCCTTTCAAGAGCAGTATCAGATTCTATGAAGCGGCGGTATTCATCGTCGGTTGTCGCGGCAATACACGCCATGTCACCTCGCGCCAGAGGCGGCTTCATCATACTGGCTATATCAGAAGTGCCAGCCAGACCGCCCGCTCCAACGATTGTATGTACTTCGTCAATAAATAGAATTATTCCATCCTGGGACGCTTCAGATATGATGGCCATCATCCACTTTTCGAGATTGCCCTGTTGTCCTCTGCTCGCTGCCAATACAAGTGAAGGCTGCAGCAGCACCACGGTCGAATCCTTCATGAAATCCGGGACGTCACCACTGGCCAGCATCATGGCAAAATTTTCAACCACGGCGGTTTTACCGACGCCAGCAGGTCCGACCAAGATAGGATTACGTTTGGTTCGCCTGCAGAGAGTTTCAAGCAAAAGCCGGGTCTCTGCTTCGCGGCCTATCACTGGGAAGAGCTTTCCCTCTCGTGACTCGCGGGTCAGGTCACGGCCAAATTGAAGTAAAGTTGTGATAGGGCGAAACGGGACAGAATTAATGGTTAGTTGGTTGGGCATGATAGTTATAAGTTTTGGAGTTTTTCGAGAAGATCAAGTGAGCGGCGGATGAGCCTGTCATTTTGAGTCTGTACTGTGGCGTTGTCATCTTGCATGACAGAGACCGATAATTGTTCATCTTGTCTGGCAATCTTTTCTTTCTGGAAGTTCCAAAGAGCCATACTGCATTCATCGCATTGTTCGCAGTGTTGAACAAAGCGCTCCATTTCAGTGTCGTTCATGGCCCCATCCGCCATTCGACTAAAATCCATGCTGTCGAAAAGCCCGCACGTTGATACGCATGACTGGAGTTGATAGATATTTCCCATTTGAGGTTTCATAATAGTTAGTCCGACGTGATGGTTTGGTTGTACATAACGACGCCATTGTTGATTATCAACAATAACTTGTTTCGCTACTGAATAAACGTATTCATTGCGTCGATCAGCCGCTCTCGCAAACGCTTAAAGATTACTGTTACCTGTGCCTCCTGTGACTCAGGCAATCCGACAAGTTCGGCAATATCCCTGTTTGAAGGACGAGGTATTTTGAGCCCGATCTTGAGAGCTTCCTGCCTCTGTAATTCTAAAGTAGATATTTTTCGCTTAAACTCATCAACGAGGATAGAGGCTTTATGTGAATCATCATTTAATAGAATGTTGCAGCGCGCTTCATAGTGACGAATCGTATGCCAGTAGGCTACGGCGCGACCCAATGATGCTGCTCTCCTTGATTCACGGCGTTCGACATCTTTGGCGATTCTCACAATGTTTTTCTCTGTTTCCTCAAGTGGAAGCGTATTAAAATAAGAGAGCGCTACTATCTCGTCCTGCTCCAGCTGCCAGGGTGCCATGCAGCTCAATCTGGCAACCCAGTAGCTTCTCTGCTCACTGTTTTTTTCGCTGTGCTTAAGCGGAAGCAACAGATGTTGAACCGTGTCCACGAATTGTCGTTCAAGATGGTATGCTTTGTATTCATCTGAACCAATACCAGCAAATGCACCGTCCGGATCAATTGTAGAAGTTGCAGAATCGTGAAGCGTCACAGAAGCGTCGTCGCCGTCTTCATATAGAGCGGCATCAAGCGATTGCAGGGATTCCTCAAAATGTCTACGAGGCAGTTCCTTCAGGCGAGACATATGTTTAAGCCAGTCCCTGGCTTGATTTTTAGCAATCATTTTCAGCCAGGAACGGATACCGGAAGGGTCATCACAACGGCTAAGTAAGCCTTCTTTATAAAATCGGATCACCAGCTTTTCCTGAATATCCCAGATAAGATCATCATCTGGAGACAACCCGGAGAAACGACCAGCATGAGATTCGAGGGTAGAGCGTATTGTTTTTATAAATAACGGGGTAAACCGTCTGAAAAACTCATTCCATCCATCAATTGCATTTGTCAAACAGACCTCTGCAAGTTCCTGATCGTCTATATCTTGTATGTTGTGAGAGTTCGATTTCATATAATTTTCGAATTGTAATGGAACTTGATATTCAGTCAATGTTTTTCTGGTTATCTCAGTTAATCAAGCTGCATTCTGTCAATTTTCAATATCTGTGTCGTTGATGTGAATTATCCGACATAGATAAATGAAAGAGAGACAGGTGCATCATGAAAACAAATCAGGATGATTTTGACAAACTTTTCGGAGAAGTAAAAACGATCCAGGATGATACGGGTGTCTATCGTCCACTGATAGAAAGGTGGCTGCTTGAAATTGCCATCATGTTCGAATGGTACAAGCCTGCACCTTCCCACCGGCGTGGAAAATATCCCAGAATCCTTGACGATGATGATTTCTGTAATCTAAGCGGATTGGCGCCTAACGATGACGATGACGAAGAACAACCGAAAAAACAGAGGACCGCTGCCCAGTGGAAATCAATATTTAATACTCGGCTTAACAAGGTACGTAAAACCAAGATTGATACAGGTCTTCCGCTCTTCCGCAATATTGCCTTACTGTCGGACATGCTGAAACTTAAGCCTGCCGACAAGTTCCTGTTTACCTTCAGTGCAGTAATGAGCCTTTTCCCTCTTTTCCGTGGATCCATTTCATCATGTAATCTGGGAACTTCTCATCAAACGCTTCATCGTATTCTTTCCAGGTTGAGTGGATTGAATGTCGAAGATTTCCAGGCTGCCACCAGTGAAGGAAGCGTACTTGTCTCCGCCGGACTGGTAAAGATTAGTAACGGTGTAAAAGACCTTGAAAACAAAGTGGAACTATTCACGGGCATTGGCAATGCAATGCTGGTTCCCCACAATACAATCGAGGAATTAAGCAGACGATTCCTCAAGCGGGCAGCTTCTCCCACACTCAATCTGGACAATTTTCCGCATCTTGTCGCTGACAGCGCAGTACTGATACCGTACCTGCAAAATGCCATCAGTAGTAGAACCGCTGGTGTCAACATCCTGTTGTACGGTAAACCTGGGGTCGGCAAGAGTGAATACGTTCAAGTTCTGGCATCAAATCTCGGAATTGACCTGTATGAAATAGCTTTTGCCGACAGTGACGGTGACCCTATCAAGGGTACCGGCAGGCTCCAGGCGTTTGCCTTCTGTCAGAACCTGCTATCTAACAGTGAGAACGCCCTGCTCGTCTTTGACGAGATTGAAGATGTTTTCCCACGAGAAGAAACAGTTGGCAAGGCCTGGATCAACCGCACAATGGAACTCAACCCGGTGCCTGCCATTTGGGTGAGTAATCGCATCAGTCAGATTGACCCTGCTTTTCTGAGACGTTTTGATTACTCGGTAAAATTCCAGACACCACCCGCTGCTGTTCGGTTGTCTATAGCCCGGCATCACCTGGGTTGCTTCAATCCACCCCAGAACTGGCTGGAGCGGATTGCAGCTGTGGAGGATCTGACGCCAAGCCAGTTGGAACGAGCTGCCAAAGTAGCTCGTCTGTCGGGGGGTATAGCAACAGAAGATAACCTCAAGCTTGTAGATCTGGTACTGCAGAGGAGTTGCAGCCTTCTTAATACAAAGAACCTGCCAGGACGAGTTCCGTCAAAGACCGGATACAACCTGAATTATCTCAATACTGATGTCGATATCCCGGCCCTGGTTGATGGACTTAATCGCAAACCAAGCGCCAGCCTCTGCTTTTACGGCCCTGCCGGCACCGGAAAAAGTGAACTTGCCCGCCATATTGCAGACGAAATCGGCAAGCCGTGCATCATTCGCCGCGCATCAGATATCCTGGATAAATATGTCGGCGAATCTGAAAAGAACATCGCCGAAATGTTCAGCGAAGCCAGGCAGCAGGGCGCTGTGCTGGTGCTGGACGAGGCTGACAGTTTCCTGTCGGACAGGCGCGACGCCCGGCGAAGCTGGGAAGTCACGCAGGTGAACGAACTGCTGACGCAGATAGAATCCTTCGACGGCATATTCATTTGCACCACAAATCTTATGGACAGGCTTGACCAAGCCTCTTTGAGACGGTTTGCCTTCAAAGTCAAGTTCGACTATCTCACACCAAACCAGCGCTGGGAGATGTTTCTGCAGGAACTGGAACGACTCGGTGGCGATAAGTCAGTTGCTGAAGAATTCGAGGCAACACTTCGCCGTCTTGAGCGGCTCACCCCTGGCGACTTTGCCGTTGCGGCACGCCAGTTCGAACTGTGGGGTACTGCCGCAACGGCTCAGAAACTCAGTGAACTGCTTGCCAAAGAGTGTGAAGCAAAGGGTGGACTTTTCCGAAAAATCGGGTTTGGCGCGTGATGAAAGGATCTTTCAAAGGGGGTTGTGACAGATGAGCTCAGCCAATGCAGTCGATCATATTATACAAGCGAAGTATATTCTGCTGCCCGCCACGGAGAGCTGGCGGCAAGCCCTGGTAATGCCGGCCATAGCCCTGCGGGATGACGGTGTGGTGCTGGACAGGAGGATATCAAGCTGCATGCTCTGGCTTGAACTGCCGTCAGGAAAAGTTTGGGGAATCACTTTTAAGAGTCGTACGGCATATCTCAGCATTTCCGGTATTGTGAAGATTGCCGAGCGTCTTGCCTGCGCCCAGCAAAATGAAATAGCCTGCCTGCCTCAGCATCTGGAAAAGCTCTTGGGGTGGTTTGCCTGCCGCTATACATCAGAAGATGATGTCAATGAAATAGCAGAAGATTTGGTGCGGGAAGACGTCAATGCCAGCAAGGTCAGAAACTATCAGTACCTTCTGACTGTCGAGTCAGTCCGCAGGTTGGCACAGCCATCTATCGAACAATTCTGTGAAGGATTCCACCGGTTCAACGCCTCGCTGGATCAAGAAGCGCTACTGTTGTCCGGCGCTTCGGGCACTACCGGAACGCCTGATAGTGGAAGTTATAATTATCAGTTTCATCCTGTCAGCAAGATCGGCCTATACCGGCGGCAAGCCATGCAATCACTGCCTCTATTAGCTCAGGCATTGACCACTCAATCTTCCGATCATCGCATGAAACGCCTGCAGCAGAGTGTTGACTCAGGCAATCCCCTTCTTTCCGCACTTTCGGACTGCTTCAGGTGTTCCAAAAATCTTGCCCGTTTTCTGTCACAGAAGGACTATACCCTCATTGGCAATGAGTGGCAGGGTAAACTTGACCAGTTAACCGGGTTGCTGGGCATAGTCAAGCCGGACTTCTGGCCGGTATCCTCGGATGACTGGCATAACTTCAACCAGTGGCTGCGTCCTCTGCACAGTGCATTTTCCAACAGAAACAATCCGGTTTGGCAGCAGATTATGGCAAACGGTGTCAATGAACTCGCCAGCGAAGGTTACGGACAGATAGTCACACGGATGGAGCGTCACGATATTGCTCTGGTAGATATCCTCACCCTGCCTGACTTTGCACGAGATCTTGGTAAATGGGTGGAACAGTTTGGAGGAAACAAAGAACAGGCAGAAACAGCCCTGCAGCAGTACTCGCTATTCAGACTCGCTCTGCTCTCGCGCCGCTGGCATCTATGGCAGGCCCAAACGGCAGGTGAAGTGCCCACCGAACCAGGGAAACATGGCGACGATTCAGCAAGCGGTTGGCTTACCTTTATTGATGAGCCTTGGGAAAAATGGCTCTGGCCGCACAGTCGCTACAGCGTTGTGCCGCTCAATACACCATTGCTACTGGCGGAAGAAGGCAGCAGGATGAAGCATTGCGTGGGAGGCTATACCGGTAAATGCCGCTATTACGGCTCCCACATTTTTTCAATACGGGAACAGGCAACCGGCATTTCTCTTTCAACAGCCGAGCTCCGCTTTGGCATTCATGACAAATCGTCGGATGATATCAGCCTGATGCAGCATTACGGCTTCCAAAACGCCACACCGTCAGATCACTGTAAAACGGTCTTGCAATCCTTTCGGCAATACCTTCACAAGGTGTCTGCCGCGCGGTTATTGGAGATAAAGAAACAGCTGCATGCACGCAACCAGGAAATGGAGGCGGAAAGAATTGCCAGTCAAGCCTGGCCTGCCAAAAAGCTTGAAGGATTCCGTGAACTGCTGCGTGGGTATCCGGCACTTGAAGCGATTGGGCAAAGTCAGCTTGGCTGATGGGAACAACAAGTCAAGGAAATAAGTATGGAAGTTAGTATTTTCATATTGTCAATCTCAGATTGGCAAAACCGACAGCCTCCGGCACTTAAATTTCCTGAAACAGTCCTGGCAACAGATCTGTTGTTTATTCATCTTCATTTATGCGCTCACTCAACAGCCGACTATTATTCAATATTCTTCTGTATAAACAACTTACCAGATTCTAATTCAAATGCAACCAGATTCCCTTTTCCTTCTGAGTCGTTTCCAATGAAACAGCCGTTGTCAAGAGAGACACAATCTTTCTTCAGGCTTCTTTTAATTTCATCCAAATGGCGGATAGTGTGCCCAACCACCAGTTTTCTGTCTCCGATTTTATTCGGAAACGCTTCTCGGCAGTGTCGATCCCATAGTTTGAACTCCTGACTGGTATCCTTCAATGGATCATCAAGACTGAAGTTCAGGCCGGCATGAACTAAAACATGAGTGTCAGCCACGTGGTGGTCAGGAAGCTTTTGTAGAAATTCTATGTGCCCGGTCGGCATCTCTTCGGCGTGCTCGATAGCATAGCTTTGCAGAGTTTCTCTTCCACCATATTCGAGCCAGTCACTCATCCCCCAAAGGTAGAGTGCCGTCAACAGCATATATTCGTGATTTCCAAGGATGGGATGGATTTTGTAACCGGTATTCTGCAACTCGATTATGGTATCAAGCACCCCTTTGCTGTCAGGGCCACGGTCAATGTAATCTCCAAGCAGATAGAGGACATCATCCCTGGTCAATGTAATACGCTTGAAGATGAGTTCCCTGAACGTGCGGCAGCATCCGTGTATATCGGCTATGGCAAATTGCCTTGGCATGACTCTTCACTCCAGGTTAGAGTTCATCTTAATTCTTCAAGAACCTTTCAAACAGTTGTGTCAGCAGCGGTATCTGTCTGTGCAGACTGTGGTTGGAATTGATAAGATGCAGCTCGGCATGATGTTGTTCGGCATAATCAATCACGTTACGCACCGGGATTATTTTATCCTGCCAGGCGTGAACTATGGTTACCCGCTTGCATCCCGGAACAGGACGCGATACCCGGTAACCGGGAAGACCCACAGCGGGCGCCATCAGGAATAAGCTCAAAGTCGTAAGTTTTTTTGATGCTCTCAACGCCACATAAGCACCCATACTTGAACCTGCCAGAATAAGTGGCCCTTTCATTTCTGCGGCAACCTGCAGCAGAAGCTTTACTCTCTCTTCCGGATTGTCAATCCCTCTAAAGTTGGGGCTTTCAACCTCATAATCATACCTTCTGGCCACATGCGCCAAAGCTAGAATTTTATCGCCACTTGGCCCGCTCTCCTTGCCATGAGCAAAAATTACGGTTGGCATTTTACCGGCTTGGTAACGGACAGGATCTTCACTATGTACGGAATTCATATCAACCTCGTTTCATAAGGCGCCAACATCCCACCTGGTTTCTCTGCGAGTGGTAATATCGTGCATTGTGTAATTCTTTTGCAGCCAGCCAGCGAGTTGAGTCAATGAAGCTTTCATCAATCCCACACGTTCAAGTCCAACGTGCTGAATCTCGCTCAGAACTGACCTGTCCTCGATAGAAACGGAAAAACTGGTCACAACGGGAAATTCTTCTAACGGCCTAAGATTGTTCCAATTGTTTCCGTCGAACCAACCTTTGAAACTGATTGAGGACATAGTGAAAATTGGCTCGTCCGGGTCCACTTTACAGCTGACATATTCATCACGTACCGTATCTAGCCAGCGATAGGGGCTTTTCGAGTCTCCCTTGAGTGTCCTTGTTTCGGCATGGATACTCTCGATAAATGGAATCAGCATCTTAATATGTTGATCCAGTCTGTTGAAGTTATCGTTGTTGACATAAGCCCATTTTTTGTAGGGAGATCCATGATGAGAATTCTGAAGGTATGGCTCGGAAAGCGTTAGCGTCAAATAGTGCCGCAGTGCATGGGTTGCATCATCCACCACTTCTGCAAGAAAATGGTAAGCCACAATCGCCAACGAGTCTCGATAAGGCTTGCGTTTAACGAGGTCTACTGCGAAATCGATAAATTCTGGCATCCCCTCATACATAGGCAGCATGGTGTATTCCCTGATTTACGTAAAATATTTCAACATCTTCAGGTGACTTATAGTTCATATCACATGTAGAGTAAACAGATCAAAACTTTGGACAAAACCATACGAGTTCTGCAATACAAAATCCGATTGTCAATTTCGCCGACCAGTGTCGTTATATGTGATATATCTTCGGGCAATTATACTGCAAACGGCATGAAAATGCGTTTTTATTAGTAGCCGGATTAACCACACAAGAGGAGACTATTATGTCTGCTGAACTGCTCTGCCCCCAATGCAACTCCGCCAACACAATCTTCAGCAAGAAAAAGCAGCTCTGGATCTGCGAGGATTGCGAACATTCCTTTGCCGAAGAAAAGCTGATCACGCCGCTCCGCATCTTCGTCAGTTATGGCCGTGATGACTATGCCGATCTTGCCGTGCGGCTTAAAACGGATCTGCAGGCACGCGGGCATGAAGTCTGGTTTGACAGGGACAAGCTGAAGGAAGGGGGCGACTGGGAACGTTACATCGATGATGGCCTCAACTGGGTCAGCCGTGTCCCTGAAACCGGACGGATCGTCTTTGTCATGACCCCGCACTCGGTACGCCGCCCTGATGGCTACTGTCTGAACGAAATCGCCAAGGCGCTTGGCAAGTCAGTTTCTATTGTCCCGGTAATGCTGGTATTCAGTGAACCGCCCCTTTCAATCTATCGCATCCAGTATCTGGATATGCAGGACTGCTACCCGCCCGCAGAACGAGAGACAATCTATGTGCAAAAGCTGGAGCGGCTGATACTGGCACTGGAGGAGAAGAAGATCGATTTTGAAGGGGTGCAGCATCGGCTTATAAGCAGCCTGCAGCCGATTCAATTTGTCGCCGACCTGTCAAAATTCCTTCAGGATTTCACCGGCAGAAAATGGGCCTTTGATGCCGTTGACGCCTGGCTGGCCGATCCGGAGGGCTCCAAGATATTCTGGCTGCAGGGTGCGCCGGGCGTCGGCAAATCGGCCATATCCGCCTGGCTGCGGGATAACCGCCGTCAGATTGCCGCCTTCCATTTCTGCGACATCAACAGCGAAGAAAAGCGCGATGCCTGCAAACTGGTTACCTCCATCGCCTATCAGCTCTCCACCCAACTCCCCGATTATCAGGACCGGCTGGCCGCAATCAACACCTCCGACATTGTCGCCCAGTACAGCGAGGCATACACCCTGTTCGACAAACTGATCGTCCAGCCGATGGCGGAGAACTTCCCCGAACCTGACCGCACGGTCGTCATCCTGATAGATGCCCTGGACGAAGCCACCGTCAACCGCAGGAACGACATTGCACTCTTCCTCTCCTTCTGCGCCTCCAAGACTCCCCCCTGGCTCCGTTTCCTGGTCACCTCCCGTCCCGAGCCGGAGATCGCCACACTCTTCCAGTCGCTTTCCCCGCTGGTGCTGGCTACCGGCAGCGCTGCCAACCTGGCCGACATTGCCGAATACCTGCGTACCAAACTGCCGGACATAACCGCTGAACAGACACACAGCATTCTGGACAAGAGCGAAGGGGTGTTCCTGTATGCCAAACATGTCTGCGAAGAGGTTCATGCCGGGCGCTTGAGCCTGGAGAGGACAGAGGATTTCCCCCGTGGAC
>JBAXVG010000120.1:0-6159 GCA_037129255.1 Desulfuromonadales bacterium
TACCCCTTGCGCAAAGACTTCAGGAGGATTCTGACATCATGAAGGGATAACGGGGTTGACCGAATAAATACGCTCTTTGAGGAGCCGATCCAGACGGCCGGATTTATCTTCCTCACGATGCATATGATACCTCCCCGTCCAAGAGGAGAAGGTCGTACATGGCCAAGTCCACCTTGGTAATGTTGACCTCTGTAGCAGAAGCCGGGGATTGATGTGCGTGGAGTATTTCTTTCACAGCTTCGGCTGTAATCGGTTGCCGGCCACAAAGCGAATATAGTGCTGCCGTCACAGATGTTTCACTCTCCATGGCTGCCATTCGCAATATTTCCAGGTATTCCTTGGCCGCCTTTTGTGGCGTATGCCGCTCTTTGAGTTCGTCATATGCAAGCCGGAAATAGCTGCCGGGGAACATCTCTTCCCGGTAGCGGTAGTTTTCAAATGCTCCCGGCTTGCGTTCAAGTTGGTCGATCATATGTCGGTAATTGATCAGATGCCGTTTTTCGCCGCGCAGGCGCGGCAGCGTATCTACGCATTTTTGAGCATAGAAAAGATCGAGATGCTCGGCAAAGAGCTGGACCTGTATGGTTTCACCGATCAGCCTGCTTTCCACCGAGTAGACGTTGTGGTTGACACGGATGGTGCTGCCTTGGCCAACGCTTACTGAAAGGTGCTTGCAGCTTTCAATGTGCTGATGCGGCAGCGGGCGTAAAACCTTTTGCTCTTCCAGAAAGCGTTCGCGGCGGCCGCTGTTTAGTTGGATAAACAGTTTCTTCAGGAACAGCTTGTACTCATCCCGTGTGGTAAAATCCGGGTTTCCACGGAGTAACAGAGCCTGTTTGACAGCCCTCTTGAAGCGATGATTACGTTGCTTGCTCTACGTCGCCGTTTTCATTGGGGCTTGCTGGCTGTGTTTTACGGCCGATAAGGCCATAGTGGTTGAGTAGCGCCTGATAGCGCTGGGTAAATTCATCAGGGTGAAGAGATTTTTGTACTGCCGCTGTCAGACGATCGGTCAGATGTGAGTGCGGAACACCGCCCAGTTCCCATAAGGCCGCCTGTAGACCGTCACTCAAGCTTTCAAAACTCTCTGAGAAGCAGATGCTACCGGTTTCCCAATTGGAGTAGGTCAGCATGAAATGATACACCAGATGATCAAATGGCACCTTGGCGATGGTAATTCCAAGCTCCCCCATATGGGTGTAATCCGATTGTGCCAGTTGACCGGGGTGGTGCAGTTGGGGGAAGAAAATCTCCTGTGAAGGACCTTCCAGTGCACGCCAGCATTTAACACGGCGCTGAAGGGTTCGCAGTTGTCCGTCGGAAAACTGTCCAGGAAAGCGTCTCTGCAAATCGTCGAATAGAGTTTTGGCTTCAAAACCGGGATTCGCAGCAAGGTTGTCACGGAGTCCATCCCAAAAACCGTCGAAAGGGTCAGAACGAGTTTGCCAGGTCCTCTCTTTTTTGAGTTCACTTGGTAGCCAGCCAGCTTTTAAATACTTTCGTGCAGTTTTTTCATCCATTCCAGATTTGGCTGCGGCAACAGCCTGTGTCATTTCAGTTTGCATGAGCTTCAATAACCTCCTAACCTGCTGATCAGTTACCATCCGGCCATCCTTATTCCAAAGAGATGGTGGACAGCTTACAACGCCCGTAGTTTTCGGGAATTATAATTGTCGTCAGTCGGGAGTTCTAATTGTCGCTCATCACGGTAAGCTGATATTCGGGAAACTGTTCGAGAAGAGCCTGGAAGGGTATGGCGGTAAATGGCTCAAACTTCAGATTAAGGTTTTCATGCGGGATTTATGAATATAGCAGGTATCCAAGACTTTGTTTTTCACGTGTTAAACTCTTCAATGTCAATTAACACAAATTTGGCACAAAAAACAGAAAAGGAGCTACGCTATGCTGCGTCACCCCTTGAATTATTTGGTTGCTGGGATAGGATTTGAACCTATGACCTTCGGGTTATGAGCGTCTTATCTCTAGCCCTGCGCGCTTCGTAATTTCAGCAACTTGCTGATACTACAGAATTTTCATAAAAAAACTGCACTCTATGTAGCCCATATTTCCCATGCTGTCAACATATTTAGGGTACGTTTTAGGGTACAAGCTTTGAGGGCAACCTTCTAGCGAAACCCCTTTATTCGATCAGATAGGTGAAATGAACGCAGAAATTGATTACAGCTTAAATCACTCGTTCTTTATTCATATTATCTGCTTTTTATATTTTTAACTGATTCTTTTCTGCCACCAATATACCAGCGTTTGGAGCTGTTGGCGATAATTCCGATAACGGTGCGGGCGTCAGCCCCAGCGGGAGGTAGAGCGGATGCGCCGGTTGGCCCATCGTTCAGTTATATGCGGTTCCTTGCGCTCGGTGTGCCCGAAGAGCTGCCGACCGATCTGCTCGCAGGGCTCAACACCCTCCCGGAACGGGTCATACCAGAACAGCCCGCCGAAAAGACTGCTCCCGCCCCTGCCGGGAGAAATATAGAAGAGCAGCCCACGTCCCTCGGCCAGTTGATCATGGAAGGCCAGGTTAAAGCTCGCGGCAGCCTCGGCTGGCGTCATCGGCTTGTCGGTCATGTACGGGTGTACACCCGCATGGGTGCACAGCCAGTCGTCAACGGCGTAGGCTGCGACGATCCTATCATTCTTGAGCGCGGCAGAGAAAATATCACGAATACCTCCAGCATTCTCGGCTGAAACCCCGTACACTGCCATGGGGCGTTGGGCAGGTAGTGGATGTCGTGATTCCCCCAGAGGAGAACGGCCTCAGCGTCGATCAGGAGCTTCAGGCATGCGAGCTGCTTTTCTGGTGATTCTGTGAAGGAGTCCACATAGTCGCCGAGACAGATATGCTCCACGTCGGGCTCGTAGCCGAGGAATGCCCGAGTCTTCGCAATATTTCCGTGCAGGTCACCAATGACGAGTGCCATCAACTTATTCTCCAGTGTATTTCATTGTTTCGCAAAATTATAGCTGCTGGAGTCTCCCATACCACTCCTCAATGAAGAGATCGATATATTCCCGACTGATGGCGCTGGAATGGGGGGTAATAAGTACATTTGGCTGTTCCCAGAGCGGTGAAGTGGCAGGCAACGGTTCTTTGGCGAAGACATCCAGTCCTGCACCTGCAAGAGTACCGTTCTGGAGCGCAAACAGGAGGTCTTCCTCTCGGTAGCAGTTCCCGCGTCCCAGGTTAAACAGGCAGGCACCCGGCTTCATGGTCTTGAAATGCCGTGCGGTAAAGATACCATCCGTATCGGTTCCGCCAGGCAGGAGCAGAACGACGTGATCGGCATTGGGGAGTTCCTCATCCAGCATGTCAAAGGTGATCATCCTGTCGGCGTAAGGGGTTCTCTCCACTTCAGTCACATTACGCTTCACACCTGTTACCTTACTCCCAAACGCTTTTAACAGCTCCGCCATCGATTTCCCCAGCGAGCCAAAGCCGACGATCAGCACTTTTTGCTGGAAGAGTGCTGCGCAATTATTATAGTCGAGACGTCCCCATGTCTTGTGCCGTTGGTCATTGAGCGACTTGCTGAGTTGCCGGTTGAAGTAGAGCATCATCGAGAGAAGACTTTCGCGCATGATGCGTCCGTGAAAACTGCCGTAGAACGTCTTAACTCGGCCGGTCGGGTCTTCCGGTACCCAGTCGTGCCCGGCAGCCGGCGTAAAAAGCGCCTTCAACCCTGGTGCGCTTGCATACCATTCCGGCTTGAACGACCAGACCAGGGCGCACTCGGCTTCGGGAAGTTTTTCCATGAAGTCATGGTTCCCTTCGGCGACAGTAATGCGCACATCAGGAAGAACCTTGTGAATATGATCTACATGCCTGGGTTTGAGCGTGAAGGCATCTACGTTGTTGTGCAGATGAATGAGAAGGTTGTCTATTTTCATGGTCAGACTCTCTGTTTTAGGGGCTGCTCTCGATTATCATAACGTCATCGGTTGGTAACTCAAGGAAGAATGTATCGATTCACTCGGGTGTGGTCAATTGGAATGATTATGTACTTTCTCCTGTTCTCAGAGTGACATGCGTCTACTTCTGGATTTCTTCTGTTATTGTACATCAATATTTTTCACTCCATCCGGTCGCCAGCAGGGAGGGATTACGTGCGATCCAGCTTCTCTTTCCCAGGCAGCAGGCTCCCGAATACTGGCCGCGCCGGTATGGCTGTGGCAGGTGGCGGGGAGAAGAGAAGCAAGGCAGTGTGGTGATAGTAATAGAGATGTATTTACTCAATCTTGAGAAAAGCCACCCGAAACCGGGTGGCTTTTTTTGCCTCAACCTATTTTGTGTTAATCATCGTTATGATGATCATTATGCGAGGGTTTATAGATAATGTTGCGATTTACAGTACTGCTGTTACCCGCGGCATCTGTAGCGGTAACTGTGACTGCATATAGCTTTGCCTTGGTGAAGGTAAGCCTCTGTTTGAAATCACCGTCATTAAGTTCAGGAGTGTATCTCTTGCCGTCCATGGTGATGCGGATTCTCACTCTGCTCGTTGCATCAACTACCGTACCTTTGAGTGTCAATGAAGACGTACTGGTGGTGATATCCTGTGCCGGATAGGTAACGGCCAGAGTGAATTTACTGCTACTGTTATCGTAGGTTACTGTCCGTTTGGCGCTGGTTGTGTTGCCTGCCTGATCAGTTGCATTGATGTCTATTGTGTTGACACCAGGCACCAGATTTACGGTGGCGCTGAATCCATTGCCGGAGATAGCTGCCACTTGTGGAGTGCCGCTGTTGGCGATGACGGTAACCGTTGAAGTTTCGCTGGTGCTGCCAGTCACGTTAATGAACGACTGGTTAGTCGTGCTGTTATCAGCCGGTGTGGAAACCGTAAGGGCCGGAGCATTCACATCATACGTTACGGATCGTCTGTCTACCTGCTGGTTGCCGGCAGTATCGGTGGCTATCGTCGTAATAATGTTTGCTCCCGCTGCAAGTGTCAGGGCGTAACTGAATGAACCATCAGGATTAACGGAGACTATCTGGTCATTTACAGTAACTGACTTGATGCCACCTGCATCACTGGCATTACCGGTAATATTGAGTGTTGCTTTGTTGGTGAAAGAACCATCTGCCAGCGCTGAAATTGTTAATACCGGCTTCGTTGTGTCGGTTGTTGTGATCGTCACTGTCACACTGGCGCTCTTGACGGAGGAAACGTTCCCTGCCGCATCCTTGGCCCAGGCATAGAAGGTATTGCTGCCCGCAATGGCTGTTACAGTGACGGGAGGGGAAGCTGCCCAGCCAGAGTCTGAGGCTGTCGGAGGGGTGGCGCTGGTGGTGATCATGTATCCGGTGACAGCGACATTGTCGGTGGCGCTGAAACTGGCTGGCACACTGAGACTTGTTGCTGTTGCAGGAAGTGTGAACGTTACAACTGGGGGAGATGTGTCGCCAATAGCCGCAACAGTGAATTGATTTGTGTTCACGGTCACTTCGCTGTGCACATCACCGGTTCCTGTGCCATCCTCGTTGCCGAAGTAGGCCATTTTCCAGGTATAGGTACCGGGTGTCGTTGGTGCGGGTGCGGACAAGGCTGCAGGGAAAGTGGCAGAACTTCCCATGCCGCTTGCGTTACCGCTCGATATGGCAACTTGGGTATTGCTCTGGTTATAGAGCACAGCTCTGATCCATCCAGTTCGACTGCCACCGCTAAGTGTTGCAGTCACTGTTTCTCCTGGTGCATAGGATGTCTTGTCGGTTGCCGCTTTCAACGAAGAGTTGCCGTGGTGGTGGCATCCGTTGCAGGTTGCAACTGTTGGGGCGCCATGACAATTTACGCACCCTCTGTTGGTAAAGTATGATGATTGAGCAAAGGCAGTTGTCCCTTGCAGCTGAAATGCAACCATGGGCGCTGCTATAAGTGCCAAAATAAAAATGATCTGCATTAACGGCTTTCGGACAGTATTCATAATGTCTCCTTTTTTTGTCTGCTCGGAATTTAAGGCTCCCTCTTTCAAATTGCTGTAATACTCAGTCCTAAATGTAGCTTTACAAATGTTATTCATGAATCCTCCATGTGCCTGGTTGCGTCTCCGGCTGATTTTGAACACAAAAAAGCCGGGACAGATTATCTTGCGATATTTCGGCGACCCGGCTGTCTCAATAATGAGATCCTGAGGCTTTCCGTC
>JBAXVG010000121.1:0-5970 GCA_037129255.1 Desulfuromonadales bacterium
AAAAAGTGAGGTTCTTTGCCGTAACCACCGTCAATACCGACCCAAGAGAAACGAATGCCACGGCTGCGTAGATGCTGGATGCTATCAAGTGCAAGCTGGGATTTGCTCTTGAATACAATTTCTTCGGGAATGCCGGCTTTACGACAACGGTCAGTATCATCTGTCCACTCTTTTGGGACATACAGTCGGCAGTCAACCAAAGCAGCCGATGAGCCAAGAACAAGAGAGGAAAAGACACCAACCTGACAATTATCAACTTTGCCGAGCGTACCACACCATTGGCGATTCACGGCAACTGACTTTTTACCAGCCTTGGGAAAACTTGTTTCATCAATGATCAGTCCGGTGTCCGGGTCGCCACCGAAGAGGCCATCAGCATCCGTAGCCACCTGATCCATAACCGGGCGGGATTCCCATGGAGAATGGGTGACAAAATGTTGCAGAGATTGATAATCCGAATCAGGAACCACTTCTGTCATCCGCTCCACGTTCTTGCGCACAGATTGCACAAGTCCGCTCAAATAGTGCAAGGCCTGAGTAGCAACGGTTCTTGTTGTTGTGACAAAGAAATGAGAATAGCTTTCGTGAAAGGAAATGAAAGACGTTGCCAATGACCTCAGTGGACGTTGGTCACCGTTAACACTCCTTTCAAATGCGGTATTTGCTTTACGACGGACTAAGTTTTATCAGAGCCCAGAATTAATTGTAAAAGCAAGCCGTGTTATAACATAATAACTAAATAATATCAATGCATTAAACGCATTGGCAATGTGACAAAGTAGAAATAATCGCACAATTAATGACATTGCGAGAAAAAATCACGTCTGCCATACGAGCTCTGACCCCGTCTCAGCGACGTTTTTAAGAAGGAGCGGCATGCATTTCCAGGGTGATTACATTTCATGGCACAAGCCGATTTGATACGTGTGGCCGTATTTGAAGGCAAGCATATTCGCAAAATCATGCGTGAAGGTGAATGGTGGTTTTCAGTAGTAGATATTGTAGAAGTACTCACCGGCAGCAGCATTCCAAAGCGATATTGGAGCGATCTCAAACGTAAGCTGATCAAGGAAGGATATTCCGAGTTGTACGATAAAATCGTACAATTGAAATTTGCTGCCGCCGATGGGAAATATTACGCATCTGATTGTGCGCATACCGAAACCATGTTCCGTATCATCCAGTCAATTCCATCACCAAAGATTGAGCCGCTGAAACGTTGGCTGGCAAAAGTCGGCAAGGAGCGGATTGAGGAGATTGAAAACCCCGAGCTTTCCATGGAGCGGATGCAGGCGCTTTATGAGCAAAAAGGGTATCCGAAAGAGTGGATTGACAAACGGATGATGCCCAGGAAGGCGGGGCGGTTGCCGGTAGTACACGCAGAGACATTGAGAAACGATCGGGCAAACCGGTGGTTACTGGTGAAAACTACAAGGGATTGACTGGTAAGGGAAAGAAGAAAATATCGTAGAGAGCGGACCGGGTAATGATGGTATATCCATAATTATTTTAATTAAATTATATCCCAAAAAATAGCTTGACATTTGGATTTTGGTTCGTATACTCGCTCAAAATATTCTTAAAGGCGTTTCAATGACCGCAGACCGCAGACCGCAGACGATGGCGTAGCTCGTCGCTTATTATATAGTGAGGTTTCAGACCCGCCCATCCGGCATTTTTCCGGGGGCGGGTTTTTGCTTTTTGCCTGGCTGCGCGGCATCTTGCCCGTGCTGGTAAGAGTTAGAGCGGGACTCGACCATGGTCGAGATTACATATGCAGGGGGGCGCGACATGGGTAGATTCAGGCAGTTGGGCATTGGGTTGGCAATGTGGGGGGTGATGGTGTTGGTAATGGCAGCAATGGGGGTGAGCGACGCAGGGGCGGTGACGTATTACGTTACCAAGAAGAGTGATCTGATACCACAGACACAAATGTCAGCCCAAGTGAGTGAAGTCACCTCCGGAAGACAGGTGTACCTGTTCGGAGGCAGTGACATGGTATCAACAAATACCAATGCCATCAGTCGCTATGACATTGCATTAAACACTTGGCAAACCCTGCCCTTCACACTGCCTTATGCAGTCTGGTCCAGCGGACCAGATAACAATGCCCTTGCCAGTAACGGGAAATATTATCTTTCTCCCGGTAATGGCCCAGGGGGATGGGGGCAGCATAGCAAAATAATTGAAGTTGACCCAGTCGCGGGAACAGCAGTTGAGAAAGCTTCCATTATTGGATCGAACATTTGGGAAATTGCTCTTGCACCGGCACCCGCAGCAAAAGGAGGAGTATATCTTTTTGGTGGATGGACCGGAAGCGGGCAAACTGCAATTCGTCACTACAATCCCACTACAGACCAGATTACAACGGTAGCAAACTTGACGGCAGCAAGATCTATTGGTTGTCGCATTGTCCACCCAAATGGCAATGTGTATCTTATTGGAGGGAATGCCAACGGTACCTATTCCGTTGTTGAAAAATTCAATTTAACTTCAGAATCTGTCACATCAGTCTCAAATCCAAATGCTTACCTGTTTGGCTACCCTCAAGGATGGGTCGGCAGTGACAACAACATATACATCTGGAACAGCACATGGACACCGCTTGGAACTGCATCTGGCAAGTTATTCAAATTGGATCCGACTACAGAGACGTTTACTGATCTCGGAATACCAACAATGTCCGGTAACTCTACATTCCAATATTCCTGGAAAATAGTCAAAGATGCTGCCACGGACACATTGCTATCATTTTCACGTTATGACGGAACAAACTGGTACGGAGAGGTTTCTTCCATGACGGCCAATGTTACAGAGTGTTATCAGGAAAATGCAACACAACCAAACAGTTGCGGAGCTGTCGGCGGTGGAACATATTCTTCAACAGGAGCATGGAATGACGGTGTGTGGGACAATAATTACACCACTATTAACCAGACCGGCGTGTATGTTACCTACAAAAAGCCGACAAATGCGATCGGTGGAAAACTCAAGGCAAAGCTTTATTCGTGGCCAAGCACATCCACTACGCAAGAAGCCAATATACCCAATCAATGCTGGAGTAATGGCGATACGGTTCGGTTATGGATTCATCAAACGTTCCAGGATTCCCGGTGCGGCGATTATATGGCTTATGGAGGGCAATATTGCGAATATGTGGATTGTTACGATGGCAGTTCCTGGAACAATGCCGTGGTAGGCTCGGGATCTGTCAACAGTTCCGCGCACTTCAATACCATCTACGAAGAGGGCATTACGTGGTACTTGACCGCATCCCCTTCCAACGGCGTCTGCGGAACCGCAAACGGGACCGTCATCACAACAGCGCCCACAGACGCAGCCAGCCTCTGTTCCAGTGGTACTGCTTCAGTCCCCACCGGCACCGGTCCCTGGAGTTGGACGTGCCAGGGGAGTAACGGAGGGACGACCGCAAGTTGCTCGGCACAGCCAACGTATTCGAAGATATTTTTATCCTCAGGCGGGAGCCTGAACGGAACGAGCATTAACAGCACCAGCAACACGATAACAGTTGCTCCCGGAACTGCAATTTCCGGCACTGTCAAATTGAGCAGTGAGAACAACTATGGTGCAAACTCCGTGGTGCCTGTAATTTATCAGCCAACTTGGGGTGACAGAACTACAAGTTATCAAACCATAAGTTCATGGGTTGGAAACGGCACTGTGCCACTTGCAGCAAATATTTCACTCACAGCCCCGACAACTGCAGGTACCTACTTCATCATTTTCGCCTCCAGCGGTGAAATGGATGGTGGTGACATCGCCTCGATGACCAACTGGGGGGCAGGTAGCAACGTATGGAATGACGGCAACGACCTTGTTGATCTGACGGAAAGCCAGTTGTCAGGATCACTGGCAAATGGCTACGTTACCGTGCCAAACTATCAATTTGGAGATGGAAAAAGGGCGTTTGCAATTGGATGCTCGTATATCAAAGTGATTGTTGCACCCGCACCTGCTTCCATCACCTTCTACCACCAAAGTGACGGCACAGTAGTCGGCAAAACCACCGATGGCAGCAGTATCCTGGGGAGCGCTCAATTCTATCAGGAGGCGAACGGAACATGGTCAATCGTCGGCCAGGGGGATTTTGACGGCGACGGCGTCAGAGACCTGGTCTGGTGGAACAACAGAACCGGCCAGGTCTACCTCATGCTGATGTCAAACCCGACAACGATAAAATCCGGCGCGGTTATCTACACCGAACCCAACACCTACTGGCGCATTGTCGCCACAGGCGACTTAAACGGCGACGGCAAGACCGATCTGATCTGGTGGAACCAGCAGACCGGGCAGGTAAAAGCCATGCTGCTGAATGGAACAACAGTGACCGGCAGTTCCATTATCTACACCGAGCCGAACACAGATTGGAAGATTGTCGCCGCAGCCGATTTCAACGGCAACGGCAAGGCGGAACTGCTCTGGTGGAACAGTTACACCGGTCAGACAGCCATCGGCCAGACCAACGGAACCAGCGCCTCCACCGCCAATCTGATCTGGACGGAACCGAACACTACCTGGCGCATCGCCGGAGCCGGCGACCTAGACGGAGACGGCAAGGCGGACATAATCTGGCACAACAGGAAAACCGGGCAGGTCTATGGCATGCAGACCAACGGTTCATCAGTCACCAACGGTGCGATGATGTACACCGAACCGAATACGTATTGGGAGATCGTCAGCGTCGGCAACTACAACGGCGACAGTAAGGCCGACCTGTTATGGTGGAACCAGCTTACCGGTCAGGTATACCTGATGCCGATGAACGGCCTGTCAGCGGCATCGGGTGGTGCTCTGCTCTATACCGAGCCGGACACAACCTGGCACATCCAGGGTGAGACGGAGTGGCGGGATAATCTGTACGGTAGAGGATTTACAACGACGACGAAGTAGAGATACCGAGGGATAAAGACAGATTTGTGTACAGTGGAAGCCGCCTGGAAATGGGCGGCTTTTCACGTTTGGGCAGGCCTGTGTAAGCGTCATCAACACCGTTGACATTGCATTGCAACTTGATTATTCTTGCACTACAATTTTTGTGACGGGAGGAATTCCTACATGCAGGGACAACTGACAATACGTCTGAATAGCACACTGGAACAGGGGCTTGAGGTTCTTTCCCGCCGCTACCATAAAAAGCGATCAGAGATTATTCGTCACGCTCTGGAACGTTTCATCGCCGAGGAAGCGATAACTGAAGATCCTACTCCATGGCAAAAGGTTCAATATCTTGCAGGTTCAGTCGAAACAGGCATCAACGATCTTGGAGAAGCACATCGTGAATATCTCCGAACCAGGTTCAGACGTAATGACTGATATGCTCCTTGATACCGGGCCGTTTGTCGCGTTTCTCGACCGGAGCGAGCGCAACCATAAACGCTGCCTGGCGTTTATGCGTGAATTCAAGGGACATCTGCTTACTACGGAAGCGGTACTGACCGAAGTCGTATATCTTTTGGGGCCCTTATTTACCAACCAGAAACCGGCTCTGGATTTTATCATGCTCGGCGGCGCGGAGTTGGTTCCGCTGTCTCCGGCGCTTCTGAAACGAAGCGCCGCCCTGATGGAAAAGTACGCCGATTCACCCATGGATTTTGCCGATGCAACTCTGGTAGCCCTTGCAGAGGAGCGAGGCATTACCAGCATTGTTACACTCGATCGCACTGACTTTTCGGTGTATCGCATCAATTCGCGGAAAGGCTTCACCATGTATCCGGAGACACAGTAGAATTAATCGCTCCAAGATTGTAGGTCTCGTAAAAAGTCCTTATCACCCTTCGACAAGCTCAGGGCGAACGGACTTTAGCCGTCTAAGTTATTGAAAATCCGTTCGTGCTGAGCTTGTCGAAGCATGAACCAAGGCAGTGAATTTACTTTTTACGAGACCAACAAGATTGCACTGTATCACATTGTAACTTGGTTGCAGCCCGGATGTATGCTATCTTCGGCTGA
>JBAXVG010000122.1:0-5863 GCA_037129255.1 Desulfuromonadales bacterium
CTTGCTGACTTGATTTACTACAATCACGAAAATGCTATTCGGTTTTCAAAGACCATCTGTCAATCAGGAATTTCAGACTATACACAAAATAACTCTAGCTGTCAATACATTTTTACCAGATATTTATTGCGCCCCAAATTTTCAATGGCATCAAAAGGGATTTGTCTTGTAGCATGAGGTGAAAGTTCCTGTCAAAAGAAAAATGCAATCCACACAAAAAAATATTCCCTCATGCATTATTCTTCAAATACCTCATAAAATCCATGAGTACCAAGCTTATGTACTTTCATAAGATTAGTCGACCCACGTGTTTCAAGAATACCCATTGAAATCACAATCAAATCTCCGTTGCGAAAACCTGTTGCCAATAGTTTCTTTTCGACCTCGAAAATCTGTTGGTCAGTATGTTCCATTACGCCAATTTCTGTGCAGTGCACACCCCAGAAGATTGAAAGCCGACGACGAACTTCCGCTGATGCTGTAAATGCAATGATAGGAGTTGATGGGCGAAAGGCCGCCATCAAGGCAGCTGTGCTGCCGGAACGGGTAAATACTACTATAGCTTTAGCTTTCAGCGTAGCTGCAGTTCTACAGGACGATTCGGCAACCGCTTGGGCGATGGTAGAACCTGAACCGGTAAACTTTTCGCCTCTGACAAGAAATGCCGTGTGTTCTACATCCCGAGCGATGCGGACCATAGTCTCAACCGATTCCAACGGATAGTCACCTGATGCCGTCTCTGCCGAAAGCATGATTGCATCGGTGCCATCCACTATCGCATTGGCTACATCTGAGGTTTCAGCTCTGGTCGGGCGCGGATTTCGGATCATGGAATCCAACATCTGGGTCGCAGTAATGACCGGCTTGCCAGCCCTGTTGCAAGCCTGAATTATCTTTTTCTGGTAAATAGGCACCCTCTCCGGTTCAATCTCGACTCCCAAATCTCCTCGAGCCACCATGACGGCATCAGTGACTTTAAGAATTTTCTTGAAGTTGCGAAGCGCCTCCGGCTTCTCGATCTTTGCCACAACCGGTGTGTCTTTCCCTTTATCATGGATGATTTGCTTGATCTCTTCAATATCTTCGGCAGTACGCACGAATGAGAGCGCAATAAAATCAACATCGGCATCAAGAGCAAAAGCAAGGTCGATCAAATCTTTTTCAGTAAGACAGGGAGCAGAGACATTAACGCCGGGCAGGTTGATGCCTTTATTGTTCTTGAGAAGTCCGCCTGTGACAATTTGACAGCGTACCCGCTCACCCTCAACCGCAATGACTTTCAGTTCCAGCAATCCGTCATCCAGAAGTATTCGCGAACCAGGGCACACATCGTGCGGTAGAAACCTGTAAATAGTCGGAATGACCCCGTCTCCGCCAAGCACATCATCAGTAGTAATGACCACTTCCTGTCCTTTGGTAAGCGTCATCCCCTCTCCTGCCATCTTGCCGGTCCTGATCTTTGGTCCCTGCAGATCAGCCAGAATACCGGCCTGACGTCCGATTCTGTCCGAAACCCGCCTGATAGTCTGTATTAATTCAAGCTTTTGAGTATTGTCCCCATGTGAAAAGTTGAGCCTGAAAATATCCACCCCCCCCTGCATCAGCCTATGAACCATTTCAGGCGACGAACTTACCGGACCCAAGGTAGCAACTATCTTGGTTTTACGGTTTGATTTTGGCATTATCATTACTCCTTCAATTAATGATTAGTTTTTACAGAATTGAGTGTTCCCCCGGCCAATATCTCCAAACGTTGGCGATCGGAAACATCCAGGAGGGTAACGACTTCCCTGCCGTTGATCAGCAACGGAATCTCGGTGGCACCGCTCTGAACAAGATGCCGTAAACCGGAAAACGATACATGATCTCCCCTTTTAATGATAGCCATATCGTCCTGATTTTTGAAAACCAGCGGCAGGATGCCGAAGTTTACCAGATTAGCCTTATGAATACGGGCGAAACTCTTGACGATTTTGGCCCGGATGCCCAGATAGCGTGGTGCAATGGCGGCATGTTCTCGGGATGACCCCTGGCCGTAGTTTTCGCCGGCGATAACGATGCCATTTCCAGCAGCGCGTGCACGAGACGGGAAGTCGGCGTCCACCTGTTCAAATACATGCTCGCTGATGGCCGGAATGTTGCTGCGCAGTGGCAATACTTTGTTGCCGGCCGGCATGATATGATCGGTCGTGATATTGTCGCCAAGGGTGATAATGACTGAGGCTCGCAGAGTATCAGGCAATACGTCAAAATCCGGAAACGGCAAGATATTCGGCCCGGTTTTGATTTCAACCGCCGAACTGTCTTCGAGCGGAAAGATGATACCGGAATCGTCCAGCATGTATTTTTCAGGATTTTGTACTGCTGGATAAGACTTGATTGCTCCACGGGTCCGTGGATCAGTTATTACACCGGCCAGCCCCGACGCAGTTGCCGTTTCCGGAGAACAGAGGTAGACTTTGTCATCTTTGGTGCCGCTCCTTCCCGGAAAGTTTCTCGGAAAGGTACGCAGACTCACCTGGTTTGTTCCCGGCGCTTGTCCCATGCCGATACAACCAAGACATCCGGACTGGTGAATATTGATTCCAGCCATCAGCAGCATCAAAACACCGCCATCCTGCGCAACGTTCTCCAAAGCCTGGCGACTGCCCGGATTGACATGAAAGTGGACTCCCGGTGCGATGCGACTCCCTTCAACCATGCGGCAGACAGTCATCAGATCGCGGTACGATGAGTTTACAGAACTGCCCACAATAACCTGATCCACCTTTGTTCCCGCAACCTCGCTAACCGGAACTACATTGTCCGGAGATGAGGGACAGGCTATCAACGGTTCCAGCGAGGAGAGATCGATTTCGTCGTATTCGTCATAGATTGCGCCCTCGTCAGCCGACAGCGGCTGCCAGCAGTCACCTCTTCCCTGCGAAACAAGAAACTCGTGCGTCCGCTCGTCAGAAGGAAAGATCGAGGAGGTTGCACCCAGTTCGGCACCCATGTTGCCTATGGTGGCTCGATCGGTAACCGAAAGCGTTTCCACACCAGGACCATAATACTCGATGACCTTGCCAACACCCCCTTTGACCGTATGTCGTCGCAGCATTTCCAGAATCACATCCTTGCCGGACACCCAGTCCGGCAGGCGGCCGGTCAGTTTGACCCCCATCACCTTGGGGCAGGGAAGTGAGAATGGATGTCCGGCCATAGCCAGAGCAACATCAAGACCACCGGCGCCGATAGCCAGCATGGCAAGTCCGGCCGCCGTCGGCGTATGAGAATCGGCTCCCAGAAGAGTCAAGCCAGGGGCGCCGAAGCGCTCCAGATGCACCTGATGCGAAATACCGTTGCCCGGCCTGGAGAGATGCACGCCGAATTTCATGGCGGCCGAGGTCAAAAAAGCGTGATCATCAGCATTCCTGTAATCGGTCTGTAGCAGATTATGGTCGATATACTGCGCTGCCAAACCAACCTTTACTCTTGGAAGTCCCATGGCGATGAACTCCAGCATGGCCATCGTACCAGTGGCATCCTGAAGCAAAGTGTGATCGATCCGGATTGAGATCTCTGAACCGGGTACCAATATTCCTTCGACGAGGTGCGATTGCAGTATCTTTGCGGTCAGATTATTCGGCATAGCGTGCCTCCATTGATTCTCATTTATCAGCACCACATTATTTCTCCATCCACTCTCATCGATACACCTCATCATGACTACCAACGTCAAGCAGAATGATTTCCATGTCTGCAACAACAATGGTAAGGGTGATGCGATAGCTGTAGGTGATGCTGACCACTTGAATGTCTTTGAGATTTCCACCGAGTTGGTGATATTTCAGGTGTGGCTGAAACGGATCATTTTCGAGTTCACGCAGTACTGCGGCAAACTTATCCTTCAATAGAGGATGGTGTTTGATGAATTTTTCAGCCGAACGGGTGAACCCGGCGCTCCATACAAGGGAATACACAATCTAATTTTCCAGCTTCAGTTCTTTGATCAGGTCATCTGCCGTACCCCTTTTCACCCGTCCCTGCTTGATATCCTCAAGCGAAGCTCGGATTCTGGCGTAACAGGCCTCTTGTTCAGCAACAACCAATTCCTGATAACGAACCTCAGAGATCACCACGTACTGCGGTTGATTGTTGCGGATAACATGAAGATCCCCGTTGCCAATGAGTTCATCGACCACTGCAATACCACGACGTTTGATCTCTTGGGCCGGTATGACGTTCATGGCGGGACTCCTGTTAATACTTAATTTAGTACTTGAATCATATTCTTTTTTGAACCATATAACAAATGTATTTTAGCACTAAACATGAATCGCCTCATTATGAACATCCAGCGCAGCCTCCCGGATGGCTTCTGACAAGGTCGGATGGGCGTGGCACATCAGCGCTATATCGCCAGCCGAACCACAAAAACTCATCACCGTGGCTGCCTCTGCTATCAGGTCCGACGCCCGTGGGCCAACGATATGAATCCCAAGAATACGATCGTTTTCAGCATCCGCCAGAATTTTCACGAACCCCTCCGTCTCGTCCATACAACGTGCACGACCGAGGGCAGCAAAATTGAAGCGTCCTGCTTTGTACGTTATGCCGGATTCCTTGAGCTGTTCCTCGGTCTGTCCCACAATAGCACCCTCCGGCCAGGTATAAACAACTCCTGGAATATATTCATATTCCACAACAGAGTGGTGGCCAGCCATGCGCTCCACACAGACAACCCCTTCGTCGGAAGCCTTGTGAGCAAGCATCGGGCCGGGTACCAGATCACCAATGGCATAGATGCCCGGAATCGTCGTCTGATAATCGCAATCGATAACCACCCTCCCCCTCTCGTCCAGCTTCACGCCAAGACCCTCCAGCCCCAGCCCGGCCGTCAAAGGCCGCCGACCGACAGCCACCAGCAGCTTGTCGCAATCGATCTCTTCACTGCCGGTACCGGCATCAAAATGCACAACCGCCTTTGAATCTGTCCGGCGTATACCGGTGATGCGTGTCCCCAACCTGAACTGAATACCCTGTTTGCGCAACGAGCGATAGAGAGCGTCCGCCGCCTGACGATCCATGGTAGGCAGGATCTGCGGCAACATCTCCATCACCGTCACCCGGGCTCCCAGTCTCCTCCAGACCGAGCCCATTTCAAGGCCGATATAGCCGCCACCGGCAATTATCAGGTGCTCAGGTACTGCGTCAAAGGAAAGCGCCTCGCGGGCGCTGACCACAATCTGACCATCAAAAGGCATGCCCGGCAACCCGGACGCCTCGCTGCCGGTAGCAACAATAACTTTTGGCGCGGTCAGCGTCACTGCAGTGGCGACCTGTTCCGGCTTCACGTCAACCTGATGATGACCGACAGGATTCCTCCCCGTCAGAGATGCCGCGCCATGGATTCGTTCAATCCCGTTCTTCTTGAAAAGGTAAGCGATACCTTCCGTCAGTTTTTTGACCACGTCATCCTTGCGTTGCATCATCACACCCAGATCCAGTCGGGGCGTCTCAATGCCGATGCCGTGCAGGGCAAACCTGTCCCGGGCCAGTGCGAACAGTTCGCTGGAATCGAGCAGCGCCTTGCTGGGGATACACCCCTCGTTCAGGCAGACGCCACCCAGCGTAGCACGCTTTTCCACCACAGCCACCTTCATCCCGAGTTGGGCCGCCCGGATGGCAGCCACATAACCGCCAGGCCCGGCACCGATAACAATTAAATCGAATGTTGTTATTTCAGACATGCAAATACCTCCCATAAATAGGGTCAAGGGTCAAGGGTCAAGAAAAAAACGGCTTAGAATCAACTTGCCCCTTTGCCCCTTTGCCCTTTGCCCTTTGCCCTTTGCCCTTTGCCCTTTGCCCTTTGCCCTTT
>JBAXVG010000123.1:0-5684 GCA_037129255.1 Desulfuromonadales bacterium
CCCGGCAGGCCGACCATGAAGAGCCCTTTCACGCGCATCCCGGCATCCTTGACCATCTGCAGTTTTTGCCCCACTTCATCAAGACCGAAGAATTTGCGGTGTTTTTTCACCACTTCCGGGTCACCGGATTCGATACCGAAGTTAACCTGCCAGCAGCCGGAGTTTTTCAGAAGCGACAGCAGTTCCGCGTCCACATGCTCCAGGCGGGCGATACAGTTGTAGGTGACCTTGAGCTGTTTCTGCTCCTTCAGTTCGCAGAAACGGGCTACCCGCTTGCGGTCGAAGGTGAACAGGTCGTCGTAGAAGAAGACGTGGCGAATGCCGTACTTCCTGTTCAGCATGGCGATATGTTCGATGATATATTCCGGGGAGTTGAAGCGGAAGCCACGGGCAAAGACCGAGCGGTCACAGTACGAACAGGCATAGGGACAGCCCCGGCTGGATATGATGCTGGTATTGGGCGTCGTCGGAAAACTGAACAGCGGCAGCGTATAGCGTTTGGGAAAATCGGGCAGCAGGTGGTAGGCAGGAAAGGGGAGCGTGTCAAGATCAGCTATCAACTCACGTGGTGCCGTCACTGTTCCGGCTCCATCTTTCCGGTAGGCAATGCCGGGGATATTCTCCACATTCCTGCCACCGTTCTGCGCCAGCTCAAGCATGGTCTGTTCGCCTTCGCCGATTACCAGGTAGTCTACAGCCGGAAACGAATCCAGAAGCGGAGCGCCGATCGTACAGGCATGGGCGCCTCCGACAACAGTTACTATCCCGGGACAACGCTGTTTGAGCAGTTCGGCTACCCGGTACCCCTCCATAAAAGAAGAAGTTGTGCATGAAAAACCCACAATATCCGGTCGTATGGACAGTATGTTATCAACCACTACTCCGGCTGTTGCCGGTGCGGCGTAACAGTCGATGATACCGGCCTGAATGCCGTTTTGCTCCAGGAATGCTGCGATGCTCATGATTCCCAGGGGGGGCATCAGATTAAATATGGTGGTAATATCCTGGACACCGGGTATGAAGTTGCTGCCATAAGGGTGGACGAACAGCACTCTCATGCGACGATCTCAAAAGAGATATCCACAGCTTTACCGAAAATGTCCTGCATGTCTGTTCGCACGTAAGCTCCTGTCCAGAGAGCCTCCTGCAAAAGTCCAATTAGTCCCCTCCCCCCTGGCGGGGGAGGGTTAGGGTGGGGGGGAGGTAGCCATGTTGCAGCTTCACCCACCCCCTAGCCCCATATGCGCTAACTTAAGCAGAATGCTCTTGATTTTCCCCCTCCCTTTCAAGGGGAGGGTCGGGGTGGGGATGGGGTAGATTGTGAAATTTCAGCAAGTTACAAACATCAATCCCATCCCCATCCTAACCTTCCCCTTGAAGGGGAAGGGACCAAAATCTCAAAGTTAGCGCCTATGCCCCCTAGTCCCCTCCCGTCAAGGGAGGGGGGACTGATTCATTTACTTTTGCAAGAACCTCACCGGGTGGCCATTCTCTCAGAAAGTTGCAGCGGTTTCCAGTAAAATAATTACATTTGATCCTGTTTACAACTCCTCGGGAGTAAATGCTACGACCGCATCTATGGAATCTGCGCCTGCCGCCAGCATGACCAGCCGATCAATTCCCAGGGCAATCCCGGCCGCAGCCGGCATGTCTG
This sequence comes from Desulfuromonadales bacterium, assembly GCA_037129255.1. Taxonomy (GTDB): domain Bacteria; phylum Desulfobacterota; class Desulfuromonadia; order Geobacterales; family Pseudopelobacteraceae; genus JACRCG01. The sequence goes on from JBAXVG010000123.1 coordinate 1,655, forward strand.
CCAACTCCCGCAAAAACGGTTCCGGCAGAGGCAGAGGGGTGATACCATTCTTCCTGCGCATCCGGTTGGCTTCTTCAAACCGGAGGCGCTGTTCGCCAGGGTCGTTCAGCTCACTAAAACCATTGGCTAATTCCAATCCACCCAGATACAATTCAAAACGTTCCGCCACTTCAGTCTGACCCGGTTTCAAACGGGCCAAAGCTGCCAGTCCGGACGGATAATCCATCAGGATAACCGGCTCCGGATACCCGGCCAGACCCGGTTCCACCAGGCGGGTCAATACCTCCTCATAGATCCCCTTGTGAAGGCAGTCCCGGACATCGGCATGCCCGAAACGCAAAAAAGCTTCCTGCACTTTGATACGCCGCCAGGGTCGAAATGGATCTATTGTGCGGCTGTTATGGCGGTATATCGGATTGTCGGCCAGACAGACAGTTGCAACGTGTTGAAGCAGTTCCTCGCAGTCAGTCATGAGCGCCTGATAATCACTGTCGGCCCGATACCATTCCAGCATGGTGAACTCAGAGAGATGCCGGGAACCTCGCTCACCGGCGCGCCAGCAGTGCGATATCTGGAAAAGGCGCCTGTGGCCCTTGCATAGCAGTCTTTTCATGCAAATTTCGGGGGATGTCTGGAGTTGGAAGGGGAGGGCGGATATCGGATGTATATGTTCTTCCGGGGCGTTAGCCGGAATAAGAAGGGGGGTCTCAACTTCCAGAAACCCCCGCTCCCAAAAAAAATCACGTATTGATCTGATCAGGTGCGCCCTCAGCCACAAGGTGTCGCACTTCATTGTTCTTTACCCTTTGACGCGTGTCGAATATTCTCCGTTGCGCGTATCGATGACGATAAGTTCACCCTCTTCAATGAAGGGGGGGACGCGCAGAACGTAGCCGGTTTCGACTGTGGCAGGCTTTGAATCGTTGCCGCTGGTGTCACCCTTGGCCCATTGCTCGGTTGCGGTTACCCGCAGGTTTACAAAGTTGGGGAGTGCCACGCCGATGGCCTTTTCACCGAACAGCATCACATCCACCTTGCAATTCTCCAGCAGAAAATTTTTGGCATCACCCATCATCTCTTCTTCCATGATGACCTGCTCGTAGGTCTGCTGGTCCATAAAGGTATAGTGGGTGCCTTCCTTGTAAAGATACTCCATCTGGCGTTCTTCAAGATTGGCTGATTCAAAGGTTTCTCCTGAACGGTACGTTCTGTCGAGCAGGGTGCCGTTAATCATGTTGCGCATCTTGGTGCGGTAGAGTGCCTGCCCTTTGCCGGGCTTGACAAAATCGAACGCTATTACCAGATACGGGTCTCCATCCAGGGTTATCTTCAATCCTTTTTTCAGATCAGCTACTGTGTACATTGGTTCCTCACAAAGTGGTATTTTTGAAACAGCACAAGCCCTCCATTATTGGACGGGCCTGTTATGTGTCATCGGACATTAATCTTCTTATTTGGCGCGATAGGTAATACGACCACGGGTAAGATCGTAAGGGGAGAGCTCGACCGTTACCTTGTCACCGGGGAGAATTTTGATAAAATATTTGCGCATTTTGCCCGAAATATGGGCAAGGACAACATGGTCGTTCTCCAGCTTGACACGAAACATGGCATTCGGCAGTGGTTCGACAACAGTTCCTTCAACTTCAATAGCCTCTTCTTTACTCATATGCAGTACGACTCCTTGCGGCTCTTCTATAAGTGATATGGAAGTGGTACATTACTGATAGTGCCCTGAAAATGCAAGCTAATTGTAATTGACATTGCAGGCGGCAGCGAAAGTTGAGTTACCGGTTGATGATCGCGCCGGTATTTGGTATATCCATACAAGCTCGTGAGGGACGATGGAGGTGTGCGTGGCTGACAATGCAGTTGATCCGGTGGAGTACGGGAAGGTCATGAAAAAGACGCGCCGCCGCCGCATGTATTTTTTCTTTACCGTACTGGTGTATATTCCCGCCCTGTGGATTACCCATGCCATCTTTCCCGGCAACAGAGCCATGGGAACCGTATTTGTGATCTGGGTTGTCTTTCTGATTTATTTCACATTTCTGGTTGCGCTCAGCAGATGTCCCCGCTGCGGCAATTATTTCCATATGCATGGGATAACGCTGTTGGTGCTGCGCAAATGCCTCCATTGTCAGCTGCATATTTCCTGCGATACGATCACATGACAGTGCCACTGTGCGGAGTAAGTCTCATACAGCCAGCGCCCGCGTAATTCGACCCCACAATTCATCAGCATCTTCCAGCCCGACCGAAAGTCTGATCAGGTTGCGCGGCACGCCGCACGCTTCGGCCCATTCAAGTTCGGTGTAATGCGCCAGAAGGGTAAATGGGCAGGCCAGCGTGAAACTGGTTCCCAGACTGGGCCCCTTGCAAACCTCCAGATTATCGTAGATGACCGGTGACGTACGTTCGGCATTCTTCGGCAGAAACGTGATCAGCGATCCCCAACCGCCATCAGGTCGGCGCACTGTCTCGTAGGCGTCGCCGAACGACCATTTCGGATACCATACCTGTTCCACGGACGGGTGGGAGCGCAGTCGTCCGGCAATCGTCAGGCCGTTTGCATTATGCAGCCGCATTCTCTCCGGAAAGCTTCTGATCTGCGACTCCAGTATCACGGCATCCTCTATCCAGAGCAGTTCCTCATGCTGCGACGCGGCAATGTTCCTCAATTCCGCATGATAGGGTGAGCGGGGATTACAGATGAGTGCTCCTCCCATGGCATCGCCGGTACCGACGAGATACTTGGTCAGACTGGTGGCAATCAGGTCGGCGTGCTGCCCGAGATTGACATTCAGAGGGGTCGCCACCACATCGTCGGCAATCAGAGGTACACCATGCGCCCGAAGGATCGGGGTTACCAGTCGCAAGTCGGCGGAACCAAGCAGGGGGTTACCCGGTATTTCACTGAAACAGCCGGCCAGCGGTCCCCGGCTCAGAAGAGCCTGCGAGTCGGATGCGCAGCGGTCGAGATCATGCAGCAATGTTGCGCCATGACCGAATTTTTCCTGCAGCTTGAGCGTGTCCACGTAGGGAAACCCGATCTGAACCGTGGGCTTCCCCGGCGTTCGCCGCATGACCGTCCTCAACGCGGCAAACGTGGCCGCCATGCCGGCGGGTTGGAGGAATACGTCGTCAGGCTCGCAATCATACAGCTCCGCCAGTTGACGGCGCAGCGAATCCCGGACATCCTGGTCGTCATCACGTAGCGGCACCGGTCCGTTGAGGATCGCCTGGGCCCGGCGGGTGGAGACGATCAGGCCGGTATGCTGCCAGAATGCCTTGAGAGTATCGTAACCGGCCTGGGTTGTCGTAACGCCGAAATGACCGTCCCGCTCAACCACGTGGGCCTCAAGGCCGCTCTGACGATGGATGAAGACAACACACTGCTGCGCCGCGTGCCGTGAGGGAAACGGCAGACAGGGGAGGTCGCCGCTGATGAAAAACGCCAGCTCCCGTACCAGCCGGTGAATGACAAAACGGGGGTAGCCGCATTGGAGCCGGCTGATTACATCGGGCCATTTTTCCTCATAGCCGATAACATCCTGCCAGCGCGGCAGTGACACTGATACGGCATGCAGCGAATCGGGCAGAGCCAGCCCCAGGTCATCGGCACGCCAGACCGGATCATGCAACAGGTCACGATTTCCCATCTTGTTCCTCACTATGCTGGTCTGTTTTCACTGTATATACCACGCACTCAATGCAGGATGCCAACTGAAAATTCTCAATTGCAATCAAGATGACACGCATTTCGATTCGTAGGGTGCGCCTCTGGAGTTTGGACTTTTGCTCCCCCGCCCCTTGCGGGAGGGGGGTGGGGGGTGGGGGAAGTCACTTACAGGCAATGCACCCTGATAACTTCAAGCACTCCCTCAATATTCTCAATTACATCGTTGTCCCAAAATCATAATACGGTTGAAGGGAATGACGTGGTTTCATTGCGGCTTCCCCCACCCCCTGACCCCGTTGTGTCAAATTTTTTGACGTTTTTTATTCTTTTCCGTTTTAAATCCAGCGT
>JBAXVG010000124.1:0-5339 GCA_037129255.1 Desulfuromonadales bacterium
TTAAGAAAGCCAATTTCAAAACCATCATGTTTTTAGCCGGTTACTAGGCCAGCGGCAATTGCTGCTGATTAAGTCATTAGCTTAAAAACTCACAATTATAGATCAAATCTTGGATAGAAATTATTTATTTGCATGAATATATATATTGCGTAATGCAAATAATGAAAAAACTTTTTAATTTTTTCGGTTAATCTTATATTCTATTAGTGTGGTATCTGCTTGACACAAGTTCATCTGCATTTTGTTGGTAATCACAGTGATGCCAAGCCAGAAACCTACTGTAGGTAAGAGGAAGTATTTCCAGTTTAGTTATTTCAGGCATCACTATATGTTGTCCCCTCTTGTGTTATGTGGATACCCCCCCCTCTCTACTATTCTGCGGAGCATGGGTACGGATTGTCGGATACTTTCCTCATAATTGCTGAAGCTCACCACCCTCATTTCTGCTGCGAATCCTCTGCATACCCGGTGCATCTTTAGCCATGGTCGTCCTCCTTAATGGGAAAGGCTTTAGTTGACAATATATACAATTTTGCTAAATTTGTCAACATGGGAAGTGCGGTATTCTGTCCACTGAGGCGGGAGTAGCATGAGGGAGGCAAACATGAACCAACAGGACCCCAAAACGATTTTTGGCCGACGGCTGTCGCAGGCACGAAGGATGCGTGGCATGTCGCTGCGGTCTGTGGCCGAAGCGATGGGGGGTGTGGTGTCATACAACGCCCTGCATCGCTACGAACAGGGAGTGATGATGCCCGGTGACGATGTCCTGATTCCGGTGGCGAATGTACTCGACAAACCGCTGGACTTTTTTTTTCGTCCATTTACGGTGGAGCTGAGTGAACTTCGATTTCGCAAGACCTCCGGCTTGGGGGTTAAGGCTGAGGATGCCGTTAAGGAGTTGGCTACCGACTTCTTCGAGAGATACTGCGAAATAGAGCAAATACTCGCCCTCCATTCCCGCTTTCAGGACCCGCTGGATGATGTCTGGTACACCACTATAGAGGAGGCTGAAGATGCCGCTGTAAGAGTTCGTGATGCGTGGAGACTGGGGGAGGACCCCCTGCCGAACGTCGTCGAAACTCTGGAGGCTAACGGTTTCAAGGTCTTTGAGGTCGATGCGCCGAAGAGTTTCGACGGTTTCTCGGGATGGGCCGACAGTCACCCGGTCATCGTACTGGCAAGGTGGCTTAACGATGACATTCCCCGCAAACGATTTACCATGCTGCATGAAGCGGCTCATCTGTTGGCGGCCCCGCATACCGATTTGACTGGTAAGCAGATGGAGTCATTCTGCCACCGTTTTGCCGGGTCAATGTTGATTCCCCGGAATGTCTTCACCTTGGATTGGGGTGGGTTTCGCCATCGGATCAGCCTGGAGGAGCTTGTCGACCTGAAGCGCCGTTATGGGGTTTCCATCGCAGCTATCATGTACCGTGCCCACGACCTGAAGTTGATTGACGATACCACTCATCGTCAATTCAGCATCACCCGCATGAAAAAAGGCTGGCACCGAAACGAGCCGGGTCTGTATATCGGGACCGAGGTGTCCAGTCGTTTTGAGCAATTGGTACTTCGAGCTACGTCGGAAGAAGAGATCAGTTTTGATAAAGGGGCGGCTCTCCTCAATGTTCCCTTGGTGGAATTCCGGCAGCAACTGTGCGAGTTTCTGTGAAGGTAGTAATCCAAGATGCGTCAGTTTTGATAGACTTGGCGGACTGTGGCTTGCTGGACGTATGGTTTGGTTGTGGCTTTGACTTGCGTACCACCAGCCTCGTTCTGCGGGAAGTCATCCGTAATAATCAAAAACTTCATCTCCAGCACTACCTGGATAGCGGACAGTTGGGAGTGGAAACGGCCTCGGGTGAAATTCTTGCTGAGATCGCTCTTTTGATGACAACTCTGTCGGCGCGCTTGTCGATTCAGGATACCTCAGCCATCTTTTTTGCCGACAAGCTACAGAGCATCCTCCTGACAGGAGATAGGAAACTACGAGAGTATGCTGTGGGAAGGGGGGTTGAAACTCACGGGCTTCTGTGGGTCTTTGATACGCTCGTTGCCCGTGGCGTTTTGGCACCTACTGTTGCGGCCGACCGCCTCGAATGGCTCAGGGACCAAGGTACCAGCCGACTACCTCACCATGAATGCGAAGTCCGTATCAAACGGTGGCGACGTACCGCAAGCAATTAAAGAACGTATCCGTGCCTGATATTTTAGAAACAGAGTTGAAGTGAAGATGCATTGAACCTTGCGTCGCCAGACTATTCAACATGCCTCCATCTACAATGTCTCGTCTTCCGTAGTCAATTCTCTTGAGTATTTGAGTACCCTAAATTTGCGTTACGCCGTTACTCAACATTTGCGGATGATGCGACTACCACAGCGATATCCGCAGCGACGCCGGGGTCTCCTGGTACTGCTGCCCGGTCTGCCGGGTTGTCTTGGCCAGGCCGCTGACAGCCAACTTCTTCTTAGTCTGGAGAAGGGTAGGGCGGACCCCTCTCCCACGGCTATTTTTTCCCCTGCCGGTCAGGAACGTTTGCTGATCACTTGCCCGGTGCCATGGGGCAACTCATACAACCGGACATGCTGACGGCGGGAGTCGGCGACGAGGTCGACTGGCTTGATTTGAGGTGGAAAGTGGGCAGCATGGAACACCTCTCTTCTCTGTGTCTTATAATATAAAACGTTACAGTTTACAATACTAAGATTACAATACTTTTTATATTACCATAAAGCGGTGTCTAAGTACGACGCTTATCGTTGGTCATATATACGGCCGTTTGTAAGACGATGAAGCATGGGCCACCGTTGCACCGCCACTTTGGTTACCGTCGTTCCGGATATCTACGTCCCCATACGTTAACCCTACGCCAGCGAGGAGCGGGGCGGAGCCGGTTTCGGGCTTAGAACCCCAGAGGGGTATCCTCAACTCACCCCCTCGCGAACACTCTTGACAATAACTTATATTCACCTTATATAAAGGCTTATGTATAATATCTCTTGGGACAACAAAGCCGTAAAGCAGCTCGACAAGATCGACAACGGCGAGACGCGCAAGGAGATCAAGAACGAGGCTGCAAAGCTCGCTGACTGGCCGGACGTGCAGCAGGTGAAAAAGCTGACCAATCACAAGCATGATTACCGCTTGAGGGTCGGGCGCTACCGGGTGTTTTTCGCTGTTGAGGACACCGTGAGAATCATCCACATCGAAGAGGTGAAAAAACGCGATGATCGAACCTACTAGAATCCAAACCATCTATCAGCGCGGCCTGCCCGCTTTCGTCGTGCTCCCTTTTGTGGACTTCGCCCGTGAGCATCCCAAGGAGGCCGAGGCGATCCAGGCGGCACGGCTGTGGATACCTGAAGGCGGCGGCATACCCCACGCCGTGGTGTCGGCCCATATCGACCAGGAAATAACCTACCTTCGCGCCTGGAGGGAATACCTTGGCCTCACTCAGGCTGAAGTGGCAGAGAAAGCTGGAATCACCCAGGCGGCACTTTCCCAGATGGAAAGCGGAGAAAGCAAGCTCCGCAAAGCGACTCGGGTAAAGCTGGCCGCTGCAATGGGGATCAATCCGGAACAACTTGTCTGACATGAGGACCGTTGGCGCAAGAAAGCCTCCAGGGACTTACCTGACTATTTCATACCGTCCTTTTTGAAGTATAGGTCAATCATACCGGCAGATCGGCAGACAACTAGACTTGAGCAAAAATACCGTAACGGATATTGTCCATCGCCACCGTGATGCACTCTGATGCTTAGGTTTTTTGGGTTGTGCTTGATTTTACGAAACAACTGGACTAAGTGGTGGAGATTACTGTATTATTTTTTTGAATTTGATACTTGGTTACACGAGTGTTGGGATTACCACCTATATGTGACAGATGATCGCATGATTTCAAGCTCCTTTTATGACAGAAGGACAAGCCACTGTTCCCAGAGCAGAGCCGAAGGGAACAGTGGCTTGCAAATATTATCCGGACTATTCCGTGAATTCCGTCACTTTATTTCCACCAAACTGGCGTAACAAGCACCGTCGCCTCTTTTTTCGTATTCAACGCGATTGATACGAAGACCATGCTGCTTTGCTGCTAACAAGTTTGCGTAAAGAGGCAGTCTCAGAGACATAGGTTTTTCAATGTATATAGTATTATTAGAACACGTAAGCCCAGTTTTTCCGACCGGTCTGAAATATGCGACATTCTCGGTGTCACTTACAGTCGGATGTGCTCCCACGACATCTATTGACACGCTATAATCTATAGCACCATAGGATACCGTGCTTGTCAGAAGCATTGCCGCGGCCAGTGTCAGAGTCGTAATTTTCATTTTTTTCTCCTTTAATTTGTTGGTTGACTGAATGTTGATGGATGGCCTGTTCCCTTGCTGCATGGTTAATCAATAAGCAACTGCAGAATAGCTGACGCATCTATATCAGGAAGCGCCGTGATGATCATGTCTATCTGGGTCTTGGCGCTAACCGTCCCACTAGTGGCGGCAACCGTCACGGGGTAATATCCGGTGACCACGGAAGACGCGGCGGTAAAGGTCAGGATAGATTGACCGGAACCGGGCGCGGGGATGGTTTGCGGGGTGAACGTGGCGGTAACTCCGGGCGGCAGGTTGCTGACGGACAGGGTTACAGCATTGATGACACCTTCCGCGATTGTTTTAACGGTAACGCTACCAGTGCCCCCCGGCGGGAGTGAGACTGATGGCGGCGATACCGTAAATTTTAATGAGATGACCGTGAATTTGTCGGGACTGGCTCCGGTTCCACCTGGAGTGACGACGCTGATTGGACCGGAGGTCGCCTCACTCGGAACCGTGACGGTGATCTTTGTGGGGGATACCACTGTATAGGCGATGGCTTGCACGTCATTGAATCTCACCTCCGTCGCGCCGGTAAAGTTGGTTCCGGTGATGGTCACCGTACTCCCTACGATGCCCGAGGTAGGCGTAAAAGATGTCACGGTCGGCTTCGGCAGGGGCGTTTTCCATTTTGCATAGAGGGTGATGTTAGCCGTAACGTGAGCCGCGAAATCGTACTCCGTGTTGAGAGCCGCATCCGAGAACCAGCCGGTAAAAGTATAGCCGCTTTTGGTCGGATCGGTCGGTTTACTGACGGTGTCGCCGTAGGTGACGGTCTGAGCGGCCACAGGGCTCCCGCCGTTACTGTCGAAAGTGACGGTCCGCCCCAGGTTGACAATGCTAACCGAGATGAGTTTCATTCCGGAATAACTGGATCCCCAGGTCATGGCATGGCTGTTGTTATCCCAGGTAAGGAGTCGCATGATGAGTAAACAGATCGATATCAAATGGATGCCTGAACCGG
>JBAXVG010000125.1:0-5253 GCA_037129255.1 Desulfuromonadales bacterium
GGGACGGAACTGGTATCCGATTTTGCTCATGTTGCAAAAGGTACAGGCATAGGGACAGCCGTAGTCCGTAAGTACCGTGGCAAACTCACGGTTGCGCACAAACGGGAAACGGTAGCGCCGCGACGTAAACAGCTCGTGACGAGGTACCGGCACCAGATATTCCCGGTTGTTCGGCCTCTTAAACTCCACGTTGCGTTTCAGATCATGCCGTGAAACCACACTCGGCAGATCAGTTTTCCCATCAATATACCGGACGATGTCTTCACTGGTGAAATCGAGCAGTGCGGCATCAATAGCGGGATGCTGATCCAGCCATTCCCGGGTGTTCTCCAGCACGATATCACCGGTTACCACGATTCTGCGCTGCGTCTGCTGCAAACGGGCGAGAAAGGCAACGTCATCCTCTACGCATACGGCGCCGATCATGGCAATAACAACATCGGGAGCGAGCTGATCGATAGCAGCGGATGCGGAAGTGTCCCCGATCCTGTCCGCCATGGCATCCATGACGTGCACCTCAAAGTGTTCAGAAAGCCTGCCGCTCAGCATCAGCAGGTCCACGGGATGAAACAGGTAGTTGGACTTGGAGAACTTGCTGCAGTAATAGTCCCTGATGAAGACCTGTGTGCCCGGCGGATTGATAAGAAGTATCCTGATCGGCATCGGGTCAGGCGCCTGTGTCATTCAGATCCGGTTTTCTGAACCGGTTCCGGACGATAATGCCTGCTGCCAGCAACAGGGCCGTCAGGCTGATCAGAGCGCCGATCCTGAATGATGCGGGTGCATAGCGGAACTCCACCCGGTGCTTTCCGGCATTGAGCCGGACAGACCGCATCACAAAATTTGCAGGGTAGATTTCAGCTTCCTGACCATCGACAAATGCCTTCCAGCCCGGATAATGGGCATCTCCCAGAACCAGAAGGCCTGCGCTGTCCAGATCGGCATCAATCACCACCTTGTCAGCCGAGTGACTCACCATGACCGGCAGCTTTCCCCGACGTGCCGGTCCCTGCGGCAGTCCTCCCGATTCCTCTTCAACAATCGCATACGACCAAGGATCAAAGTCAGGTCTTGTCAGCTCCTGAAATACAGCCTGCCGGCCGGTTGCACGCCGCACGCCATGCACGACAAAAGCCCGGGGCAAGGCATTACTGTTCTCATATACCTGCGCCGCCCCATTACGAAAGAGTTGACGAACTGAATCTGTTTCCTTGAGGGAGGATGTCGGGCCAAGCAGGAGATATTTTGCGTTGAGCAGATCGGTCAGCCGGTTTGTGCCGGCGATATTCAGATAAAGTTCCGGTTGATCGGGGGAGCTGTTCCGGGCCAGATTGATAAATTCACTGTACCGTTTCAGCATGATGGTGTCATACCCTCCCAGAGACTCCATTCTGTTAGCCATGCCGAAATTTGCTTCCGCATCCGGGGTCAAAATCCGGAATGGTTCCCGGTCACGGCGGAGAACCTCCATGGCCTCCCGGTTGCCAAAAGCCTCCCTGCTGTCGAAGGAAACCATATAACGGCTGCTGAAGGCAAACAGGTCGCACACTACCAGTGCGAGGACGAGCAGCATGAGAACGTTCCTGTTCATCCGTTTGTGCCGCGCCAGCAGGAGAACCAGTGCGGTTATGCTGAGCATTACCAGAGTAAGTACTGCCCGGCTGTGGAACAGGCCAGCAGCAGCATGTACGAATGCGCTGGTCATAAACTGTTCCGGAGCGAAATAGAAATCACCGGAAGAAACGGAATCTGTAATTGCCAGGCTGAACCATTTCGGGTCAAGAACGTTGAGCAGGAGCAGGACAAATGCCAGCGCTACACCGCTCGAAGAGAGGATGACATTTCTAATCCCCTTGTCACGACAGGAATTGACCAGCAGATCTGCCCCGAAACCGCTGAGCACCGCCAGGGAAAAGGCGTTCAGGAAAATGAACTTGGATGTTCCACGGAACAGATGGAATCCCGGAATAAAGGTATAGGCGGCTTTCAGCAGGGGGGTGTATTTTCCAAAAGCAAGCAGAAGCGAGATCATTGCCAGCCAGGAAAAGAACCAGACAACTCTCCTGTCAGCACGAATCACTGAGATGATCACGAGGATCAACGGTGTTATCCCGATATAGGCGCTCATTTCCCAGAGATAGTTTCTGCCCCAGTAGGGGAGCTTCTGCATATCTCCAAAAAAATCCGGAATCAGGTAGGTAATCAGGTGTCCCGGTGGAAGAGAAAACTGGGCAACCCACTCATAGGTAAGGTTTTCCCTCGTGGAATAGCGGGTCATCTCCAGGGATGGAAGGATCTGCACAGCGGAGACGGCAATGCCGATCAGAACGGCGAAGAGGAACAGCAGCACACCCTTGATTCCGCCCCGTGGCATTCCCGGTCCACCGTTACGGTTAAAGGCCAGCTGAAACAGGAAATAGAGGAACAGGGCGATCATCGTGTAGAAAACGTATTGCGGTTGCCCCGCCAGAAATTGAAGGGCGATGGTCAGACCGAGGAACACGCTGTAAATAACGCGGTTCTCCCTGATCATTTTATCCAGCAGGAGAAACATGAGTGGTGTCCAGACCATGGCACACAGGGCATTCAGATGGCCGGCATACACATGCAGAATCTGAGGGGCTGAAAAGGTGTAGACGACCCCGGCCACAACCGCCCCGAAGCGGGTTGCATCGTACTGTTTCAGGAGGTAATAGGTGAAAATTCCGCAAAGGGCCAGGTGAAATGCGATGCTCCAGTTCATGGCCGGAACGATGGGGAGCAGGGCAAATACGAGATTAAAAGGGTAGAAGATAGCAGACTGCAGCGTCCCCACAAAAGGTGTTCCGCAGAATACATACGGGTTCCAGAGCGGCAGTGAAAAATGGGCCAGCTCACTGAAGCCGAACAGTCGTGTATAAAAGAACTGGCCGCGGGCATCCGCCAGGGGGCTGCCGACTATATGGGTCCCGGAAAAGAGGACCATCCCCATCAGGATGACCGGCAGTGCCATTAAAATAACCAGAGGAAGTACATCTTCCCTGAAGTTGATCAGGCATTTCGCCGGCACGGTGACATCAATTGCAGCGTTGGTGTTAACAATGCTCTTGCTGTTCATCGGTTTCTTCACGGAAAGCGCCTTTCACCGGCGCCAGGCATGCGGCGCATGTCCCCCAGATTTCCCGCCTTGAGGTAGTCCCCGGCTGCAAGCTCCATTGCCCCCTTTTTCATATAGAGATCGCCACGGTCGATGTAGGCTCCGGCAAGCAGCGGATTGATCGTCAAAACAGCGGAATAGTCGCTGATTGCATTGTCCAGCGCACCCTTTTTCTCATAAACGACGCCGCGATTCCGATAGGCAAGATGTTCAGAGGGTTTCAGGGCAATTGCCCGGGTAAAGTCTTCGATCGCCCGCTCATTCTCTCCCTTACGGTACCATACGCTGCCACGATTGTTATAGGCCAGATATTCTTTTGGGCTCAAGGCAATCGCTCTATTCAGGTCGGTCATCGCACGCTCGAGGTCGCCTTTTTCACAGAATGCTACTCCGCGACTGACCAGATATTCAGCCTGTGCCGGCTCCTGAGTCATGGCAACACTGTAATCGGAGATCGCCTTGTCGAATTCTCCCCGGTCCCTGTAGACATGGCCACGGCTGTTATACGCCAGCGGGTTGAACTCCCCTCCCCTTTCAATAACGTAATTCCAGAGAACCATGCTGTTATTCCAGACGCTGATCTGTTTAAGAGTTGCGTATATCAAGGCGCAGACGAGAGTAATCGCCACTACGGTTGCAATCTGTTTCGGCACGCAGGCGGAGTGCCCCTGACTGGTCGGCGGCGTCCATATCCTCGCAGCGCCAACACCCGCCAGCAGGAACGGAGCAAGACTCGGCAGATAGGTAAACCGGTCACCCATGGAGTGAACTCCCACCTGCACGATCCCGAGGGTAGGCAGGAGGATGACCAGATAGATACCCCATGCCGCCAGCCAGGCCGGTTCTTTCCTTGCCAAGAGAATAGCCGCAGCAGTTATGCCCGCAAAGACCAGGATCGGCAGGCCATGTTCCGGCGTCAACAGGGAAACGCTGCGCGGGTAGGGATAATACGGTATGAGATGGAGTGGAAGCACCATTTTCCAGAGATAGACGGTTAGAGCTTTGAACGCCACGAGGAGGCGCGTGGCTAGAGGTTTGGAATCCATCAGAGCCATCGCCCCGATTGATTTCTGGGCGATGATGCTCGTTATGGAGATGATCAGACTGGCCGAAATGAAGGGGATCTTTTCCAGGAGCGCCAGAGTAAAATGATTACGCGAGCGGATTCTTTCCAGAGGGTACCAGTCAAGGATCAGCAGAACAATCGGCAGACTCACCGCCATTGTCTTGCCGGCAAGAGCGAGAATGAAGAAAGCGAGCGACAGAAGATAGTGCCGGTTCAGATAGAATTTTGAGGAAGTTTCACCTGATATCTTTGAACCGGATGTGGCGGAGTATCGCAGATAGGCAATAAGGCTCAGCAGAAAGAAGAAAGCGCAGACGAGATCCTTCCGCTCGCTTATCCAGGCTACCGATTCGACATGGAGCGGGTGGAGCCCGAAAAGGAGCGCCGTTGCGCCGGCGGCAATCAATATTCTCTGCTTATCGAGACAAACGGGGCAGCTGCCGGCTTGCCGTGCGGCATAGAGCAGCCCCGCAGACAGGCGGCATACGAGGAACGTGTTGAGTGCGTGAATAAGTATGGCGGAGAAGTGATACCCGAGGGGATTCAAGCCCCAGATTGCGTAATCAACCGCATAGGATATCCAGGTGACAGGGTGCCAGAATCCGGCAGAGAGATCGGTGAACGCCCACTGGAAGAAAGCCGGACCCAGACTGCGAATATGCAGGTTGTCAAGCACATACCCGTAATCATCCAGACTGACGAAATCATTGCGCAGGGTAGGCAGGTAGATGACCAGGGTTATCAGGGCGACGACACCTGCAAGCGAGTACCAGGCTACCGGGTTACTGCCGATCGCATCTCCCCCGAACCCTTCAGAGGTTGCAGGACACTCCGTGGCCCGCCCGGCTTTCTGCTTCAGTCTGCCTGTCTTCACTCGATATCAGGATTCAGGGGATCGGAGCCATTGCATGGGGCGCTACCCTGCCGTGCCCCTTGACACTCCTGATGAGGTTTTTCACCTCCTCAGGCATCTCTTTTCCCCCCTCCTTCATCGCTGCTTTCATCTGACCGGCCAGATAGGAGTGGTTGATCAGGAGGTCGAGGACCGACA
>JBAXVG010000126.1:0-5231 GCA_037129255.1 Desulfuromonadales bacterium
ATCTACTCTCTGGTATAAAGTGCTGAACCGGTTTCCTGCCGGATCAGGAAACGTGCCCGTATATGTTGACGCCGGCCAGATCGAACAGCTGCTGATCAATCTGGCCAACAATGCACGGGATGCCATGCCGGAAGGAGGCGAGCTGAACGTTATCACAGGAAGCATGAACATGGATGACCTGTTCATTGCTGCGCACGGTTTTGGAAGTACCGGACGGTATGCTGTCATCACCGTTTCTGATACCGGAACAGGAATGGATGAAACGACCAGGAAGAAAATCTTTGAGCCGTTTTTCACCACAAAAGCGGTTGACAAAGGCACCGGACTCGGATTGGCTATGGTGTATGGCATAGTAAAACAGCATAAAGGCTTTATCGATGTTTCCAGCACGCCGGGGCACGGGACCAGCTTCATGATTTATCTGCCGCTTATGGAGCCGGAAGCTGCGGTCATTACTGAAAAAACCGCTGCGGGTGTTGAAATGCCGGCCGGAACCGAGACTATTCTGATTGTTGAGGATAATGCCGATTTACGCGAATTTATGGGTAAATTTCTGGCGAAGCAGGGCTATCAGGTGATTGCTGCGGTTGATGGTCGGGATGCCGTGGACAAATTCAGGGATAACGCTGAAACAATCCAGTTGATTATCATGGACATGATAATGCCGAACTTGAGCGGCAAAGCAGCATACGACGAAATCAGACAGATCAGACCGGACGCCAGGGCTCTGTTTTTCAGCGGTTACAGTGCAAGCATCATTCAACAGCAGGGTGAACTTGGTAAAAATGCCCGGTTTATGGCAAAACCGGTACAGCCCGCAGCGCTGCTGCAAAAAGTGCGGGAGATGCTGGAGCGGGGTGCGGGTCAAGTGCCGGATGTTTCCGAAGGGTAAATTAACGGATGTACGCAAAAAACTCCCGATCCGCTCCCAGAATATGCGACATGACCACCTCATATGCCAGAAACTGAAAAACAGCGCCTACCGAGAGAGTGGATGCCTCGAACTCCCGAGAAAGTTCAAGGCCCTCGGAGAGCAATCTGGCGTGTTCCGAGGCGTGTTGACTTATTCCGGGAAAACCGCAAGATTCAAGAATTGTCTCTTCATCGTGGAAGTGTTGCCTGACTTCGTCAAGAAGTTGCGTAATAATTACAGAAACTTCCCCGGCTGGATAGGCCAGGAGAGCCGCCTTGAGTAACGAGTTGGAGATCCTGAAAAGGGACTTGTGCTGATTGTCGATCAGGTTGTTACCGCAGCGGAACGTGTCTTTCCAGACCAGTTGCACAAAATTGCTTTCGAATTTATCCAGAGAGGTAAGCGCACCTTTTCCTGCAGCGTTGAATTCAATCCTGTTCCGGCCGCCGGATTTGGCCACGTAGAGCAGCTTATCCACCTGGGCAACTATCTCATCAGGCGTTCTTTCTGCCGTGCACTGAACTGTTGCAACTCCCAGACTGGCAGTTACGCACGCTGCTGTTGTTGATCCCTTGTTGGGTATGGCAAGAGCGATGATTGCGCTTCGAATTTTCTCGGCGATCGCAATGGCACCATTTAAGTCTGTCTCCGGCAGGATGCAGGCGAACTCCTCACCACCATAGCGGGCAGAAAGATCAGCCGGGCGGGTAGTACAGCCGGCTATTGCCCGGGCTATCCGGCGCAGGCAGTCATCGCCGCTTACATGTCCGTAATTGTCATTGAAAGCCTTGAAGTGGTCGATATCCAGCATAACCAATGACAGCTCTTCCCCGGAACGCACATGCCGGGCATGTTCCTGGGCCAGTACCTGATCGAAACGCCGCCTGTTGGCTATTCCGGTCAACCCGTCAGTAATGCTCAGGATTTCAAGCTTGCTGTTAGCTTCCTCCAGTGCCCTTTCCACCCTTTTTCGTTCCGTGATGTCGGTATGCGTTCCGATCATGCGCAAGGGACTGCCATCTTTGCTGCGGTTTACTACCATGCCTCGACTGAGAATCCACTTATAACTCCCATCCTTGCACCTTAAACGGTATTCGACGACGTATATTTCGGTCCTGCCATCCAGATACGCCTGCATTGATTCCTCAACATGCGACTGATCTTCAGGATGAATACGATCCAGCCATTCCTGACGAGCAGGCAGGATATCGTTGTCAGCGTACCCCAGCATCTCTTTCCAACGTTTGGAATACATCGTCACGCCGGTCTGAATGTTAGAATCCCATACGCCGTCTCCGGAACCCTCAATGGCGAATTTCCAGCGATATCCACTCTCCAGGAGCGCTTCCTGTGCCTGTATGCGTTCGGTAATATCGCGCCAGGTGGTAAACAGGGCCGGTTTTCCGTCCAGTATCATCGATGCAATGGATACCTCGACAAAGAAATCCGACCCGTCTAATCGGCGATGTACCCACTCAAAGATGTTTTTGCCGGTTTGCAGGGCATCTTTTATTTTTTCCTCGGCTGATTCGGATGATTTTCTGCCGTCAGGTTGAAATTCGGGGGAGAGCAGTTCAGGAGGATGTCCGATAATCTGCGTCCGGTCACCGCGCAGCATGACCTCGGTTGCCCGGTTGCAATCGACAAAAATGCCATCTCTGATGATCAGATAAGCGTCCGGCGAGTTTACAAAAAATATGCGGTGCTTTTCTTCGCTCTCCCGCAGCATATCTTCGGTCAGTTTGTGTTGCGTGATATTGTGATGCGCAACGAGAAAGCGGTTCAATGGATCACCTTTCAGAGCGGTGACGTGCATCATGAACCAGCGCTTCTCCAGTGGACAGTGGCATGGATAATCATAGTTGTATGAGTCACGCTTGCCCGATATTACATCTCGCATGCCTTGGGCAACTGATTCACCGACAAAACAATCTGTGACACTTTTGGAAGTGTCGCAGATATCCAGATAGTTCACCCCTTTCCATTCGCATTCATCAGGAAGCCCGTTTTCACTGCCGAATCTTTTCCAGGCAAGATTGACATAAACGATTGTACCAATGCTATCGATAACCGCAATTTGTTCCTCCAGAGAATCGAGTACCAAATCACTCAAGCCCGTTTGATCAAGCACGTGCTAACTCCTCCTGTCACGATAATTGAGGGGGTGTTTTCGTTGCGTCATCATCGGCAAAATTGTTTTTCACCGCTTCGATCTCCGGAAGCGCCCGCAGAAAAGCCTCCACAACCTGAGGATCGAAATGAAGTCCGCTGTTCCGTTTTATTTCCGCAACCGTATCATCCACTGACCAGGGCTCTTTATAGGGACGCTTGCTGGTAAGGGCGTCAAAGACATCGGCAATGGCGACAATTCTTCCGAATAGTGGAATATCCGGACCGTTAAGCCTCCGTGGATATCCGGCGCCATCCCAGCGCTCATGGTGTGAAAGTGCTATCACGGCGCATGTTTTCAGCAGATGTGAACGGAGATTACCGATAATCTTGTAGCCGATGCCGCTATGGGAACGCATGATTTTCCATTCCTCTTCATCAAGCTTGCCCGGTTTGAAGAGGATACTGTCAGGTATGCCGATTTTACCCACGTCATGCAGAGCGGCGGCATTGTAGAGCAGTTCCGCCTCGCTTTCCGGCAGTCCACAGGCAAGGCCGATCAATCTCGAAAAGTGGCTCATTCTGACGACATGCAGGGCGGTTTCATTATCACGGTATTCACCGGCGTTTCCTAAAGTATTCAGTACTTCAAGACGGGTTTCATTCAGTTCGGCGGTGCGTTCCTGCACCAGGCGCTCCAATGCGCGAGACTGATCATAGAGTGCAAGGTGCGTCCTGATCCGCACCCTCACAATGGGAGCGCTGATCGGTTTGGTGATATAGTCCACGGCGCCGCAGGTAAAACCCATGGCCTCATCCTTGACCTCTCCCTTGGCGGTTACGAATATTACCGGGATACTGCGGGTTAAAGGATTTTCCTTGAGACGCCGACAGGTTTCGAAACCGTCCATACCAGGCATCATGACGTCCAGCAGAATGATGTCTACCGTTGCTGAGTGGCAGGCATCAATGGCCTGCTGTCCACTGGTTGCCACCATTATCTTATATGTATCCGCCAGCGCCGCATTGAGCAGACTGATGTTTTGCGGAGTGTCGTCGACAATCAGTACCGTTGCAAGGGCAGATGATGTTTTCATGGTTGCTCCTATCGTAATGTCCCGTAGGGGCGCGGTCTGTGACCCGCCCGTTTTTGACGGTGCTTCTGTCATTGACGTTGGTTATTATGTCGGTTGATGTTGTGGCTGTCGCACCAGGGCGGGTCTGAGACCGCGCCCCTACAAGTTTAAATATCAATCCCGTTCTTTGCCGCAAGCGCCATAAGTGAGTCATGTGCCGCCGAAAAATCGAAATTGAACAGATGCTTTCTGAGTATATTGATATCCTTTTCAGGCAATCCTGCCAACTCTTTATTGTAATCGTCCAGATATCGTTCCGCCTTACCGTTTTTCTCTTTTATATAGTCCAAAAGTTTATTCAGAATCGGCGTTACGACGGCAACGTCAAGTGAAGCGGGGAGAATGACGCCGGTCTGGGAAGCAACCTGCAGATGGTCATTCAATTCCTTCATCAGGCGTTCCAACTCTGCGGCAAAAGGCTCAAGAGCCATCATTATGTTTGCATGCGGGTCGTCCTGTCCAATGGTGGTTTCAAGAACCATCGCCAGTTCCGTCAACTTTAACGCACCAATGGTGCCGGCAATGCCTTTGACCGTATGGAGATGGCGCAGGGCCGACTTCGTATCTCCTCCGTTCAATGCTTCTTCTATCTCCATCGCGGCATTCGACTCATTTTCGAGAAACGAAAGCAGCACCCAGAGGTACAGCTTTCTGTCTCCGTCAAGGCGGCTCAGGGCTTCGGCAACGTCAAGGCCTTTAATATCCGGGATGATAGGTTCAATGCCGCTGTCGTCATCCAGAATGTCACGGAGATGAGCGCTTGATTCCTGTGCGCTCAGGAAGAACCCCAGCACCCGCAGCAGTGTCCGGGCGTCAATCGGTTTGGTGATGTGGGCGTCTATGCCGGCCTCCCGGATCTTCTGCCGTTCCTCCTGCATGGCATGGGCAGTCATGGCGATGATCGGGAGCGAGGTGAAGCGGCTGTCAGACCTGATCATCCTGGTGGCCTCATAACCGTCCATGACCGGCATCTGTATAACCATCAGCACCAGGTCGTACGATGTGCTCCCTTCGGTAATCATCGTAACCGCTTCCTGTCCGTCGCCGGCTACATGCACGATAGCACCGGTTTC
>JBAXVG010000127.1:0-4653 GCA_037129255.1 Desulfuromonadales bacterium
ATAAGACGAATCCGTTTTTCATGGTTGGCCTGTATGCCCGCTCTGTTGCCGGATGTATAGAACGCGGCGAGACCCTTATGACGGAAGGATATGATCATGGGAAATCGTAACCTTCTGGGTTACAAAAGTCAAGAAAAGCATTGGGCGAATCAGAACGGCAAATCCCCCCTAACCCCCCTTTCTGAAGGGGGGAACTTAAAGCCTCCCTCTTTTCGAAGGGTGGATTGAAAGCCTCCCCCTTTGCAAAGGGGGATTGAGGGGGATTTGCTTTCGAATTACAAGACTGTATGCATACTGAAATTGATTCACTACCAAAGGAGGTCACCCAATGAAGTATCTGCTCCCGATCATGTTCATCATCTGTCTGCTCACCAGCGGCCCGGCCCAGGCCGCCGGAGTCGTCACCGTCCTCAAAACCGGCCAGACCGCCACGTACGCAGCCGGTGACGATGGCGCCCTGCAAAAAGGGCTGGCCTGGCCGGTACCACGCTTTGTCGATAACGGTGATCAGAGCGTGACCGATAAACTGACCAACCAGATCTGGAGCAAGGACGGCAATGCCCCCGGCCCTGTGGCCTGCGGTCCGGCAGTCACGAAAACCTGGCAGGGCGCACTGGATTACGTGAAATGCCTGAACAGCAACAGCTATCTGGGCAGAACAGACTGGCGGCTCCCCAACAGCGCCGAGTTGCTGAGCCTGGTCAACTTTGGCCAGTCAAGCTCGGCCGGGCGGCTGAATACACAAGGGGTTTCTAATGTTCAGGCGGACGTCTACTGGTCGTCCAGTACCTACGCCAACATCACGTACAACGCATGGTGCATCAGTATGATCTATGGCTTCGTGAACTACGACTATAAGACATTCCACAGCTATGTCTGGCCCGTTCGTGGCGGACAGTCTGGATCCTTTGGTTCTTTCACCCTTACCACAGCCAAAACCGGTACCGGCTCCGGCGCCATCACCAGCAACCCCACTGGCATCAGTTGCGGCACAACCTGTTGCACCGGCAGTTTTATCGCGTAGGTATGAAAAAAGGCGGAGCATTCGCTCCGCCTTTTCAAGCTTCAACTGCTTATCTGCAGAATCAGCATGCCATCAACCCTGATCCACCTTTGTCCCGTCGAGGTTAAGTCCAAGCGCTTCCTTGCGGGAGAGTTTGATCTTTCCGTTCTTGTCGATACCGATACATTTAACAAGTACCTTATCCCCCTCGCTCAGAATATCGCTGACAACCTTGACCCGGGCGGTATCCAGCTCGGAAATATGTACGAGGCCATCGGTACCCGGCATGATCTCTACAAAAGCGCCGAAATCCATGATTTTGCGGACAATACCCATGTAGAGCTTGCCTTCTTCGGCCTCGTCCGTCAGGCCGCGGATCATCTGGATAGCCAGATCGCAGGCCTCTTTGCTGGTACTGGCGATATTGATCCGGCCGGTATCTTCAATATCAACCGTAACACCGGTGGTCTCGGTTATGTTACGGATGTTCTTGCCGCCGGTACCTATAACGTCGCGGATCCGGTCAGTCTTGATCCAGATGGTGGTAATACGCGGCGCGAAAGGCGACATCTCGGCACGTGGGACAGCCAGGGTTTCCGCCATTTTCCCCAGAATATGCAAACGACCTTCACGGGCCTGTGTGAGGGCCTGCTGCATGATGTCCTTGGTTACGCCGCCGATCTTGATATCCATCTGCAGGGCGGTGACACCTTCAGCGGTCCCGGCCACTTTGAAATCCATGTCGCCCAGGTGATCTTCATCACCGAGAATATCAGACAGGATGGCGAATTTATCGCCCTCTTTGATCAACCCCATGGCAATACCGGCTACCGGCGCTGTGACAGGTATTCCGGCATCCATCATCGCCATACATCCTCCACAGACGGCAGCCATGGAAGACGAGCCATTGCTTTCGAGGGTTTCGGATACAATTCGAATCGTATAGGGAAAATCATCATGGAGCGGCAGAACCGCCGACAGGGCCCGCTCTGCCAGCATGCCATGGCCGATTTCCCGTCGCCCGGGCCCCAGACGGAAGCTGGTTTCCCCAACGGAGAATGGCGGAAAGTTATAGTGCAGCAAAAAGCGTTTACGGGCTCCCCCGTACAGGGTATCTATACGCTGTTCATCACTGGATGTTCCAAGAGTAGCTGCTACCAGAGCCTGTGTCTCACCACGGGTGAACAGAGCTGAACCGTGAACACGCGGCAAGAGGCCGGCTTCGGTTGTAATCGGACGGATAGTACTGGTACTGCGACCATCGATACGGATACCGGTTTCAAGGATATCAGCCCGCACCCGCTCATACTCAAAATCGCCGAGGAATGCCTTGATCTGCCGTGTAGAGCCTTCGAACTCATCTTTTAACGCCGCGACAGTTTCCGTCTTGATCAGATCGATCTGATTATGGCGCTCACTTTTGGATTTAAGTTTCACCGCTTCGCCTATTCTGTCGTAGGCCAACTCACGCACTTTAGAGCGCAGTACTTCATTTACTATCACCGGAGCAACAATCCGTTTGGCTACTCCAGCTTTTTTCTGCAGCTCTTCCTGCACTTCAATCAATGGTAACAGAGACTCTTTGGCAAAAAATACCGCTTCCAGAAGATCTGCTTCAGAGACAAATTTTGCCTCACCCTCGACCATGATAACAGCTTCACGGCTGGCAGCTACCACGATCTCAAGATCACTTTTTTCGAGCTCCTCAGCAGAAGGATTGCAGATCAACGTTCCATCTACACGCGCGACCTTGGTGCCGGCAATCGGGCCATTGAAGGGGATATCGGAAATCATCAGTGCAGCAGAAGCTCCCAACATTGATAAAATGGCCGGGTCGTTATCTTGATCTGCAGATAATACCGTCGCTATGATCTGGGTATCATTCAGAAACGTTTCCGGGAAAAGAGGGCGTATCGGACGGTCAATCAATCGGCAGGTAAGTGTTTCAGGATCGGAAGGGCGTGCCTCGCGTTTGAAGAAACCGCCGGGAATCTTGCCACCGGCATAGGCCTTCTCAGTGTAGTTGACGGTCAAAGGGAAAAAATCCTGGCCCTCTTTGGCCTCTTTTGTTGCCACAGCAGTCACCAGCACTATCGTATCGCCACAGCTTACCACCACCGCCCCGCTGGCCTGTCTGGCCATCTTGCCGGTGGATAATGTTACGGTTCTGCCACCAAACTCAACCTGTACAATCTGTTCCATTTACTATTCTCCTATCGGTTGCGTTGGGGCCGTCGCTACAACTCCTTTTCCAGGGATTGTGCCTTGCAGACGCGACAGCTGTAACCATCGCGGCGCCATGCCGCTCCTGCTCAAAGGAACTCTACCCACGTCCCCAACAAAAAATAAAAGGGCCGCAAAGCCCTCTTTCAAAATGAGCACACCAGAAAACCGGTTGGCAATATACCCCCACCCAGGCGGGTATACTGCCTTCCATTACCTGCGTATGCCGAGTCGCTCAATGACCTTCTTGTACCTGTCCAGCTCCTTGCCCTTCAGGTAGTCCAGAAGGCGCCTCCTCTGGCCGACGAGCTTCAAAAGCCCGCGGCGGCTATGGTGGTCCTTTTTGTGCGTTTTAAAATGCTCGGTCAGATAGGTGATCCGCTCGGTCAGAATCGCGATCTGTACCTCCGGAGAACCTGTGTCGCTGTCATGTTTCTTGAATGTATTGATGATTTCCTGCTTCTTTTCAGTTGCCAGCACTGTCTACACCTCCTTTCATATTCGTTGTGTTTTGATCTGTATTGTGTATATAAGAGCTGTAGCAGATACCACAGAACGCCCACGTTTGTAAAGTGTTAATTCCACTTGCAATCCGCCGCCATATTTACTACATGCTAAAGGTGTCGCCTGACATGCCCGATTTTGCCGTAAGTGTTGAAAAGAACCGCTGGCTTCGGCTTAAAATGGCTGAATTGAACGTGCGCGAAGAAGATATGGAAGAGTGCTTTGTCCGTTCGTCAGGCAATGGCGGGCAGCATGTCAATAAAACCTCCAGCTGTGTCCAGTTGAAACACAAGCCTACCGGCATCTCCGTTACCTGCATGCGGGAGCGGAGTCAATCAGTTAACCGCTTTCTGGCCCGTCGCGAGCTACTGGAGCGGATTGAAGTCGCCTCCGGGAAGATTACACCGGAGATGAAGCGGCTCGAAAAGCTGCGCAAGCAGAAAGACCGCCGCAGGAGAGGGGCTTTTGTGCAGCCCGGATAACCGAACGTTATGATTTCTGTTACACACTACGTGATGATGACTTGCTTCCACCTGTATGCGCACGTGAATAATGCGTATTAATGCCCACCCCTTTCTGCTCCTTATTCTGACCACCCTGTTCTGGGCCGGCAATTTTGTAATGGGAAGAGCCTTGAAGAGCAGCATTCCCCCCGTCACTCTCGGATTCTGGCGCTGGATGGCAGCGTTCCTGATTCTGTTGCCGTTCGGTATTCCTCACGTTCGCGCCCAGTGGCCTCTGCTGAGGCGAAGCTGGCGCTTGCTTACCGTATACGGCGTCTTGGGAGTTCTGAGTTTCAATACCTGTGTGTATATCGGCCTCCACTCAACAACCGCCACCAATGCGCTGCTCCTGAATGCAGTTATTCCGATACTTATCGTACTTCTCTCACGTTTGCTGGCAGGTACTCCTGTCTCGTCCCG
>JBAXVG010000128.1:0-4634 GCA_037129255.1 Desulfuromonadales bacterium
ACAGACAGAAATATCTTCTCCTGACAAATACTGCTGTCAACAATTATTTTGATTGATGCCCATATAAACCGGCGCTGCGGCCATTTCCGTGCGCCGGTTTATTGTGTATACTGGAGAGTATTATGACCACCCCATCCGCTAACGACGTCGGAACCAGCGCCTCTACTACCATGGACTTTTATACGAACAAGCTCATCATCTGGCTCGTACTGGCCGCTGGTCTTATGATTACCGCCGCTGCAACCCTGTACATGAAATCAAGTGTTGAAACGATAGCTGAGAAGGATTTTGCAGATCACTGTAGCGAAATTCAAACTAAAATTTCGGAACGCATGAATGACCATGCCCGTATTCTGCAGAGTAGTGCAGCTTTTTTCAATGCATCCGACACGGTTACACGGGATAAATGGCGTGTTTTTACCCAGCAGAAGATTGATAAACAGCTCCAAGGTATCCAGGGTTTTGGATTCTCTCTTCTGATCCCACGCAAAGAGCTGCCTCGCCACATTCAGGAAATAAGACGTGAAGGGTTTCCGGATTACAAGCTGAGACCTGATGGTGACCGCGAGCTCTATTCCTCCATCATCTATCTGGAACCGTTTTCCGGTCGTAACCTACGGGCGTTCGGCTACGACATGCTTACGGAGTCGGTGAGGCGTGCTGCTCTGGAACGGGCGCGGGATACCAATAATGCCGCACTATCTGGCAAAGTTGTCCTGGTTCAGGAAACCGACAAGGATGTCCAGGCCGGTACCTTGATGTATGTGCCGGTGTATCGCAAAGGCGAACCTGTTGAAACAGTGGAACAGCGCCGTGCTGCGATCTACGGCTGGGTTTACAGTCCCTATCGAATGAACGACCTGATGAAGGGGATTCTTGGCGGCAATCGGGAAAAGGAAAATCTGCTTCATCTTCAGATATACGATGGAGAGCAGCCATCTTCAGAGAGTCTTCTCTATTCAAGCCATCCAAAAGAAGATGTGAAACATTTTCTCGATGTTTGTCATACAAAGCTGATTCCTGTCGATTTCAATGGTAAACGCTGGACACTGCGCTTCACGCAAACCGATGGCGGTTATTTGTCAGTGGAATACATTCGGGTATGGCTTACTCTGGTCAGCGGCATTCTTATTACCCTACTGCTGTTTGCTTTGATACGAACTCTAAAGAATAGCCGTGCCGACGCGCTACGGATGGTGGAGGAACGAACTGCTGAACTGAAGCTTAGCACGGAACAGCTTGTATTGGCACAGCATGTTGGCAATTCAGGTTCCTGGGTCTATAACCTTGAGACAGGCAAAATATGGGGGTCAGCCGAAGGGTTCCGCATATACGGGTTCCCTCCTGTTGCTGGGGATATTTTTATAGATGATATAGAGGCCTGCATACCGGAACGGGAGCGTGTGCACCAGTCACTCGTTGACCTGATCAATGGGGGGCAAAAATACGATATCGAATTTACAATTAACCCCGCAGATGGATCTCCTTCAAAAGTAATACATTCAGTTGCCAGGTTAGAAAGGGATGCGACTGGAAGGCCGTGTAAAGTTTTGGGATTCATCCAAGACATCACAGAGCGTAAACTGTCGGAAGATAAACAACTGAAGTTGGGTATTCGCTATCAAGCAATTCAGGCAGTTTCACGAGATGGCATTCATATTCTTGATCAGGACGGCAATCTTGTAGAATCAAACGCAGCTTTCCGGGAGATGCTGGGATACGCAGATGCGGATGACTTGCACCTTAATGTCTCGGATTGGGATGCAAGTATTCCACAAGAGAAACTTGTCTCAACTGTCCAGGCTTTAATTCAAAAACCTGCCAACTTTGAAACCAGGCATCGGCGTCGTGATGGGACTACCATAGATGTAGAAATCTGCGCTTTTGGAGTTAAAATTGAGGTAGATAGCTATCTGTACGCCTCATCGCGAGATATTAGTGATCGGAAACGATATGAGGAAAAATTACGTAGCAGCAACTTCAGGTTCAAGTCAATTATTGATACATCTCCTGTCCCGAAAGCATTAAATGATAACAACGGGAATATTACCTTCTTGAATCCGGCTTTTATCAAGATGTTTGGTTACACTTTGGCTGACATCCCTACCTTAGAGGATTGGTGGAATAAAGCCTATCCCGATGAAGTTTACCGCGAATACATTTTGAGTGCTTGGGCAGCTAACCTGGATAAAGCTAAAAAAATAGGAACTCCATTTGAGCCAATGGAAGCAATCGTCCACTGCAAGGATGGTTCTATCAGAACTGTAATAGCAAATGCAGCCCCTCTTGAAGATTACTTTACCGGAGAACATCTCGTTATTCTCTTCGACATCACCGAGCGCAAACAGTCAGAAGACGCTTTGAGCCGACTTTCCAGAGAACAGTCAATTATACTCGACAATGCTGGTTTTGGAATCTCATTAGTCCGGAATCGTCAGCAAATATGGGCCAATAAAACCTTTGGCAAAATATTTGGATACGATTCGGAAGAAATGAAAGGTAGCAGCACGAGTAAATACTTCTCTTCACAGGATCAGTACGACATGTTCACCAAAGAAGCATATCCCGTGCTGGCATCCGGGGAAACTTTTTCAACGAGCCTGCAAATGCCCAGAAGTGACGGTACAACGTTTCGCGCACGATTTACAGGTAAAGCTGTTAACCCGGTAAATTTGTATGATGGAACTATCTGGATTCTTGTTGACGAAACCTCCGAGCATGAACTGAAAAGAAAATTACTGGAATCAGAAGCATTTATGAGTAGTGTTATTGATCAAAGTCCGATCAATATGTGGGTCGCTGATGAAAAAGGAACCCTCATTCGGGCAAATAAGGCATTACGAGACCAACTCAAGGTAACTGATGACGAGATAGTTGGGATATATAACATTTTTGACGACCCAATAATTGAAGAACAGGGGTTTATGCCTCAAGTGCGTGACGTTTTCGACAAAGGACATACCGCCCGCTTTACTATCACCTATGATACATCTCGGAACAAGAATCTGAGCCTTGAAAAAACATCGCTGTCAGTACTTGAAGTGACCATTTCGCCGGTTCTTGATTCAGAGGGAAAAGTCACGAATGCCATCATACAGCACCTGGATATCAGCGAACTGAAACAACTGGAAGAAAATCTCACCATCGCCAAAGATACCGCAGAATCGGCCAACATCGCCAAGAGCCAGTTTTTGGCCAACATGAGTCACGAAATCCGCACCCCCATGAACGGACTACTCGGCATGACCCAGCTTCTGGAGATGACCGAACTGTCAACAGAACAGCGGGAGTATTTGGATACACTTAAATTTTCGGGTAAGAACCTACTTTCCCTGATCAATGACATTCTTGACCTGTCCAAGATCGAAGCCGGGAAAGTTGATATCATCCTGGCTGAGTTCAGCCTGTATCATTGCATCAACGATGTTGTCCTGATGCAGAAATCAGTCGCTTTTGACAAACAACTTACCCTGAATATGAATCCGGACAAGGACATCCCGCCTCTTTTGCTGGGTGACCAGCTGCGAATCAAACAGATACTTCTCAACCTGCTGGGGAACGCAATCAAGTTTACTTCACAGGGGAGCGTTACGCTGTCAACCAAACTCCTTGATCAGCATGATAACGTCGCACTCATCCAGATAGCGGTCAGAGACAGCGGTATCGGCATCTCCCCCGAGAGTCTTGACACCATCTTCAAGGCGTTCACCCAGGAAGACGGCACAATCAGCAGAAGATTCGGAGGAACAGGTCTCGGTTTAACCATCAGCCTCCGTCTGGCAGAACTCATGGGTGGCACAATCAGCGTAGAAAGCGCGCCCGGCGTCGGTAGCTGTTTCACCGTCACGCTTCCTTTTACCGTCGGTAGGGAAATTGTCTCCATCCAGCCCACCACTACCACAACAACAATAGCAACAACCGGCTGGGATGGCCCACCGTTGCGGATACTGCTGGTGGAAGACGATCAGGTCAACATCAGATTCGGGTCAGCACTACTTAAAAAGATGGGGTTTGATTTAACTGTTGCCGAGAACGGCAGGGAATGCCTTGCTGCACTGGAGAAAGAAACATTCGATCTTGTATTGATGGATATCAAGATGCCGGTTATGACCGGCGAAGAGGCATTGAAAGAAATCCGCAGAAAAGAGTCTGGTAGCGACCTGCACCTGCCGGTTATTGCAGTAACCGCTTTCTCCATGCGGGGGGATAAAGAGCGCTTTCTGGAAGAGGGTTTCAGTGGGTATGTGTCGAAGCCGCTGGTTACCGATGCACTGGTAGATGAGATGAAGCGGGTTGTTGGTATATCAGGTGAACCAGCGGGGAAAGTTCATAGATAACGTCACTGTCAATGCTATTTGCTTCAACTATACCTGGGGGAATCATGAAGACAAGGAGAAATATATGAAACAGCCCAAATTTGCCGGAACCATCCTTCTGACATGTTTCTGTTTACTGCAGTTCGTATGCAGCGCTGTTGCAGCCGAAAAAATGCCGGTATACATCGGCCTGGATGCCGAATTCGGCTATGCCTCCAGCACCTCTGCCGAAGCGATCCGGGAGGGGATACTGATCGCCATCGAAGAGATCAACAAAGGGGGCGGTGTGCTTGGCGGGAGGCCCCTGAAGCTAGAGGA
>JBAXVG010000129.1:0-4395 GCA_037129255.1 Desulfuromonadales bacterium
TTTCATTTTGGAAGGAGAGCGACCCATGGCAACTGCGTGCGAAATGAAGAACAGGATTCAGGGGCATCCCTGCTTCGGTGGCAATCATCACAAGAATGGCCGTATGCATCTGGCAGTGGCTCCAAAATGCAACATCAAGTGCGGCTACTGCTCCCGCAAGCATGATTGCGCCAATGAATCCCGCCCCGGCGTTACCAGTCGTATTCTGACGCCGCAGGAGGCAATAGAAAAGGTGCGTGAAGTCATGGCCAGTCCGATAACGGGTCCGATCATCAAGGTTGTCGGTATCGCCGGTCCCGGCGACCCGCTTGCCAACGAAGAGACGTTTGAAACCTTCGGAATGGTGAAGGAGGAATTCCCGCATCTCATGCTCTGTATGAGCACCAATGGCCTGCTGTTGCCTGAATCAATCGATCGCTTGTATGAATTGGGACTGCACAGCCTGACCGTTACCATCAACGCCGTCGATCCCGACATCGGGGCCCGGATTTACCGACACATCACCTGCCACGGTCGCCACTATACCGGCGTCGAAGGGGCGCAGATCCTGATCGCCAACCAGTTTGAAGGGCTCAAACGGGCCGGCGAGCTGGGGCTGACCATCAAGGTCAATACGGTTTTGATACCGGGGATCAATGATGCCCAGATTCCTCTTATCGCCGGGCGGATCAAAAAGCTGGGAGCCTTTGTCATGAATATCATGCCGATCATCCCGCAGGCGGAGCTGGCTCACGTCCTGCCCCCCAGCGAGGAGTATCTGGCAGGAATCAGAAAGGCCAACGAAGGGATCATCGGACAGTTTGCCCACTGCAAACAGTGCCGCGCAGATGCCATAGGGCTGATCGGCAAGGATCTGAACATGACCATCGCCGAAGCGGCCTGTCCGGCTCCGTGATCATCGAACCTTTCCGGACGAATGACATAGCGCCATTCCTCAGGCTGGCAGCAGCGGAAAACTGGGTGGCGGAACCGTGGGAGTTCGTCTTTCTTCTGAAGACATTCCCGGAAGGTTGTTTCTGCATGCGGAACAGTGACGGGCTGGAGGTTGCTTTTGTGACTGCGCTCCGTCATGAGAAGAGCGGCTGGATAGGCAATCTGATAGTTGCGGAAGAGTTTCGCGGCAGAGGGTTCGGCGAAGCGATGTTCCGGAAGGCCCAGGAAGCCCTGCATGGCTCCGGTGTGGAAACACTCTGGCTGACCGCCTCTGATTCCGGAAAAGCACTCTATGAAAAGTATGGTTTCAGCAGTATCGACAGGATTATCCGCTGGATTGGCACCAGCCGTACACTGAGGGCAGGCTCAACACGGCCCGTGATGCGCGCCGGCCGTTCGACTTCGGTGAACAGTTTTGATTGTAAAGTCTGGGGAGACCGTCGTGATGAGTTATTGGCAGTCACTGCTGATCGCGGGCGATTGCTGACGGATGAGTCAGGATTTGTGGTGATACAGCCATGTGGTGCGGACCGGCAACTTGGGCCTTTTGCGGCCTGTGACAGCGTAGCGGCGGAACGGCTTTATCATACTGCGCTTAATACGCTGGAACCCGGATCAAAGATCTACGTGGACGCTCCGGTATCAAACCGTGCGGCAGTGAGGCTTTTTACCCGTGAGCGGATGCATGCCTGCAGCAGCAATGAGCTGATGTTTGCCGGCGCAGTGCCCGACTATCGGCCGGAACTGCTCTACGGCTTGGCAACGATGGGAAGCTGCGGGTAGTGTTGTGCATATGGCTCCCAGAACCGGTAGGTGTTGCGTCCGGCTTTCTTGGCAGCATACATGGCCCTGTCCGAAGCGATCTGCAGCTCTTTCATGACGGAACTGTTGTCGGGGAATATGCTGATACCGATACTTGTCGTCACCTCTACCAGGGAATCCGCCAGCTGGAACGGTTGTGAAAAATGCTCAAGCAGTTTTTCCGCAATGGCGGTAAGCCGCTCTTTATCCCCGCAGTCATTAAAGATGATGCAGAATTCATCTCCGCCATGACGGCAGATGGTATCAAGATCGCGTCTGCAGCAGGTTCTTATTCTTTCAGCAGCCTCGACCAGCAGCAGATCACCCGCTTCGTGACCAAGGGTGTCGTTGACAGCTTTAAAATGATCCA
This sequence comes from Desulfuromonadales bacterium, assembly GCA_037129255.1. Lineage (GTDB taxonomy): Bacteria > Desulfobacterota > Desulfuromonadia > Geobacterales > Pseudopelobacteraceae > JACRCG01. Next base: position 2,105 of record JBAXVG010000129.1, read on the forward strand.
GATCCAGGTACATCAGCCCGAACTTCATCCCGTAGCGATGCGATGTGGCAATGGCCTGCTCAAGGCGGTCCTCGTACAGTCTGCGGTTCGCCAGGCCGGTCAGCGGGTCATGGAAAGCCATGTCGCGAATGGTCTGCTCGTTTCTGATGCGCTCATTGATATCCCGTATGATCTCGACTGTCCCGGAGACTGCGCCACGTGAATCGCGAAGCAGCGATGCGGTACTTTCGATGTGGAAAATGATGCCGTTACGATGATAGTGCCGACGGGCAGTATGGGTCTGTCCATCCTTCAAGGCCTTGATGGTAGGACAATCCCGGCAGGGATCGGTCAAATCGAAGATCTCGTAGCAGGCCGAGCCGGTCCGGTCACCGAATATTTCAGTGATGGCCCTGTTTTGATACAGAATCCGGTAGTCCAGATCCTTGATGGCGATACCCTCGCCCAGGCACTCCACTACAGTATGAAATTTGATCTGTTCCTCTTCGAGCTTTTTTCGGCCCAGCACGGCATCCTGTCCGCGCTTGACCGCCCAGAGCAGCTTCTCGCTTTCAACCGGCTTGATGATGTAGTCGTTGAACCCGAGTTGAACAGCTGAAATCAGTCGTTCAGTATCATATACCGCTGTAGCGGCGATCACCTGGACGTTGCTGTCCTGCTGCCGCAGATGTGCAACAAGCTCGATGCCATCCATACCCGGCATGCAGATATCGGTGATCACCACCGGATGATGGCGCTCTGCAAAAAGCTTCAGTGCCCGGGCGCCGCTACTGGCGGTCTGCACACTGGCGCCGTGGCGGGAGAGGATCTTTTCGTTAACCAGGCAGGCTGCGCTGTCATCGTCAACTACCAGTATATCCAGCCCGTCCAGTCTGAATAAGGGCGAAGCGGGCATTGCACTGCTTTTTTTCATCATTTTTCCTTTTTCGGCACACAACTTCCAGTACCATATAACACGTAAAGCATCTCATCAATGCAGGCCGGATGAAGCGCAGTGCATCCGGCAACGCTGCCGGCCATGGCAGAAAATCCGGATCCGCTTCGCTTGATCCGGCCTTCGAAAAAATAGATGTTACATTGTACTAACAAACCGGCATTACAACCCGCTTCATTTCGTCAACCAGTACCCTGACCTCGATCGGCTTGGACTGGTAACCATCGAACCCCTGTTGCAGAAATTTTTCCCGGTCCCCCATAAGGGCAAAGGCCGTCAGGGCGATGACCGGCAGATGAATGCCGGTCTCCTTTTCCCGCTCCCGGATGATTGCCAGCGCTTCTTCCCCGTTCATAACCGGCATATGTATATCCATAAGCACCAGGTCAAAACTGCCGGTTGCCAACGCATCAAGAGCTTCCCTGCCGTTTGCGGCGGTTGTCACCCCGTGTCCCATTTTATCAAGCAACGCGACACCAAAACGGGTGTTTATCTCGTTGTCCTCGACGAAAAGGATGTTCAGGAGCGGGCCGTCCCACGATTCCGGAAGCGCTTCGGAAGGTTGCACACTCTCCTCCGGAGTCGCGGCGACCGGAAACGGGATCAGCAGGTGAAAGGTGCTGCCGCTCCCATCATGGCTCTCGACGCGAATGCTCCCCCCCATCAACTCGGCCAGACTCCGGCTGATGGTCAACCCCAGTCCGGTGCCGCCGTAGCGGCGGGTAGTTGAGCCATCAGCCTGGGTGAATGGCTCGAAAATACGCCCAAGAATGTCCGGCGGCATGCCGATGCCGGTGTCCGACACTGAAATGTCCAGCAGCACGCTGGATTCCCGCCGTTCGATCACGACAACCGAAATGGTGATTGAGCCGTCCCCGGTGAACTTGATGGCATTGCCGAGCAGGTTGAGCAGCACCTGATTCACCCGTAACCGGTCGCCGATCAGAACTTTGGGGACATCGTCCGAAATGGAGATCCGTAGTGATATGCCTTTACTGATAATATTCGGCTGCTGCAATCTGACAAGGTCGTAAATCCAGGCTCTCAGACTGAACTCTGCCAGCTCCAGCTCGATTCTGTCAGCCTCGATTTTGGAGAGATCGAGGATGTTGTTGATCAGCGACAGGAGGCTGAAGCCGGAAACCTTCAGGGTGTCGAGATATTCTTTCTGCTCTTCGGTCAACTCGGTAAACTCCATCAACTGGACCATGCCGAGGATACCGTTCATCGGTGTGCGAATTTCGTGGCTCATACTGGCCAGGAACACACTCTTGGCACGATTGGCGGCTTCAGCCCTTTCCCTGGCCCGCGCCAGCTCTTCTTCAGCCTGTTTGCGTTCGGTGATATCAAGCTTGAC
>JBAXVG010000013.1:0-87400 GCA_037129255.1 Desulfuromonadales bacterium
GCCGGGTTCCAGTGTTCATCGGTCGTAAAGGTCAATTTCGGATTGTTATGGCTTTTTTTGAACTCCTTGAATAACGGCAGCAGATCGAGCGTCTCCAGCCCCAGTGACTGACTGATCTCCAGAAACGCCTTCCGGAAACGCTCTTCGTTGGCCAGTTTGTTCGGTTTGTCAACAGCGCTCTCCCCCATCTCCGCTTGAGTGGCGATATAGGCGGCAACAAAGCGGGCATTGAGCGCACGGGTGTCCCTGTTGAACAGATCCAGAAAATGCCGGGTAATCAGATAGCGTTTATCGGAAGAATCAAAAGCTCCCAGTTTTGCATGATCCTCGTTCGTCTTTTTGATCTTCCGGGACAACTGATACAGATTAACCTTGTAACTCAGATAGTTGAAAAGATACGAGGCTTTTTCAATGCGATCCTTCAGGGAGTTGAACGGTTTCTCCTCATGTACCACAGAGACTTTTCCGTTCTGAAGCTCTCCCCGTACCTTCCCCTTCCATACGTTGTCGTCAAAATCATTGCTGAAGAACATCAGCAGTACTATATCCCCCGGCTTGACGGTTTTTTTTACCTCGCTGTCGAAGAGGAGGTATTGTGCAACCGTACCGGTGGAAATTAATCCGTAATTTCTGACGCAGACATCCGGCATCGTTCTGTTCATAAGATCGGTGAAGCCCTCACCCTGCGCGACCCCCCAGCCCCACACGAATGAGTCGCCAAAAACATGAATAGTGCGTTTACACCCTTTCTCCTTTTCGGGGGTGAGAAACTCCTGTCTGCGGAAGCCCCGCCCATTGTGAGCAATCAATGTATCGAACTCGGGGCGTTTGAAGCGCCCTTCAAAGTTTTTTCTCCCCCGGTGCCCCACTGTTTTGTCATATTCATGAAACGAACTGAGATAATTCACATTTCCCGGACTGTATCCGGCCACGCGCAACCCCATTTCCAGAATGAGCGCCACGACAATAAGCGACAGCAGTACGGTAACCAGGGGGAAAAGAATCCTCTGGCCACGGGACAGCTGCTTTGTATGAGAAACATCAGTCAAGTCCGTACTCCTCCCGCCAGTCCTTCTTCTCTTCCCATTTCGGTTGCTCCTTTTTGTCAAAAATGAAATTGCCCAGCACCAGATGGTCCATTTCCGTGCGCATGAAGCATTTGTAGGCGTCGTCCGGCGTCATGACAATCGGCTCGCCACGCACGTTGAAACTGGTGTTGACGATCACACCGTAGCCGGTTTTCTGCCTGAATGTATCAATCAGCTGCCAGTAGTGGGGATTGGTTTCCCTGTGGACGGTCTGGAGTCGCGCCGAGTAGTCGATATGCGTGATTGACGGTATGTCGGAGCGGAGATGATACAACTTATCCCGCACCATCATGCCATGATATCCATCCGGGAGCGGGTTACGCCGTTTTTCCACCACATCCGCTACCAGCAGCATGTAGGGGGATGGTGTAGCACAGTCGAAAAACTCCTGCTCGCATTCAATCATGACTGACGGGGCAAAGGGGCGGAAGCCCTCGCGGTATTTTATCTTGAGATTCAATTTACGCTGCATCTCCGGACTCCTCGCATCGGCGATGATGCTTCGGTTGCCCAGTGCGCGCGGTCCCCACTCCATGCGGGCCTGGAACCAGCCGATCACGTTTTCCCGGCTCAGGTAATCGGAAGTGATGTCGCAGATCTCGGCGAATGAGTCGCAGCGCCGATAAACCGCCTTGTATTTCCGGGCCGTCTGCATGATGTCCAGGTCGGAATACTCCGGCCCCAGGTAAGAGCCCTTCATCCGGTCAGTTGTTCCGTCACACATGCGTGAGTTGCCGAAGGAGATATAATAGGCAGCCAACGCCGCCCCCAGCGCTCCGCCGGCATCGCCGGCCGCAGGCTGGATCCAGAGCTTGTCAAAAATGCCGGAGCGAAGCAGCTTGCCGTTGGCAACGCAGTTGAGAGCCACACCGCCTGCCAGGCAGATGTTTCTCGCGCCGGTCAGTCGCCTGGCCTCCCTGGCCATATTGATAACCACTTCTTCTGCAATCCGCTGGATGGCCAGCCCCAGGTCACAGTGTTCCGCCTGGAGTTCCGACTCCTCGCCGCGTCTCGGAAAACCGAAGAGCGCTTCCCATTTGCCGTTGTCAGTCATCTTCAGGCCGGCGGCGTAATCAAAATACTCCTGATTGAGCCAGAGCGATCCATCTGCCTTTATCTCAACCAGATGCTGCCTGATCAGGGCGATGAATTCCTCGACCCTTCCCGAATGAGGATTTCCGTAGGGGGCCAGCCCCATCAGCTTGTATTCTCCGGAATTGACCTTGAAACCCAGATAGTAGGTGAAGGCGGAGTAGAGCAGTCCCAGAGAGTGAGGGAATTTAAGTTCCTTGAGGATGCTGATGCTGTTGCCCTTGCCGTGGCAGATCGAGGCAGTGGTCCACTCCCCTACGCCGTCAATGGTAAGTATGGCGGCTTCCTCGAAAGGTGAAGGAAAAAAAGCGCTGGCAGCGTGGGAGAGATGGTGTTCCGGAAAAAGTAACGTGATACTGTCCCGCGGAACCGGATCAATGGCGGTCAGTTCGTCCAGCAACAGCCGCTTCAGCATCACTTTTTCCTTGATCCAGACCGGTATGGCAGAAAGGAATGACTTCAGCCCCCTGGGGGCAAAGGCGTAGTAGGTCTCCAGTAGTCGTTCGAACTTGAGAAACGGTTTGTCATAGAAAACGACCGCTTCGACATCGGCCAGCGTGATACCGGCATGGTTCAGGCAGTATGCAATTGCATGCGCCGGGAAGCCCGGATCCTGTTTTTTCCGTGTGAAACGTTCCTCCTGCGCTGCAGCCAGGATCTCATCATCCCTGATCAATGCAGCGGCGGAATCGTGGTAAAAGGCGGAGATGCCGAGTATGTACATGCGAATATCCTCCAGGTGAAAATGTATCCCGTACAAAGTTTCGGACGTCAACTCATGATGGTCTCAAAAATTTGATACTTGTAATACGTAACGCACATTTAATCTATAAAAAACATGTCGGCTCATATCAGACTTGTTTTGGAGAAGTGGTCAGAACCAACCGGGCCCAGATGCGGTAAACAGCTTTGAGGAGAGACACCAGAATCCTGCCCGCCTTCCGTGACATGAATGCACGCAGCGAATCATTTCCCTTGAATCGCTCCAGAACACCACTATATACAAGCTTCGAGGCGTAGAGAAAATATCTCTTCAGTCCGGTGAAACGGGGAATACTGTTAGTGACGGTCTGCAGCATGGCTTCGTTATAACGGATATGCTGCTGAACGGAAATTGCATGTGTCAATTCATCGGGTCGGAGTCTATAGGCGGCAACGGAATAGTCAACATAGCCGAGCCATTCGTCCGGCAGCAGTCTCAAACAAAAATCCCAGTCCTCAACCGCCATGTCTTCATTGTAACCACCGGTTTTTTCGTACAGCTCCCGGCGCCCCATATATATCGGCCCCGCCAGACACCAGTTGAAAATAATCTCGTAACTGAGAAGTTTTTCGTTTCGCAGGCGTCGCCTGCTGCCTTTGAAAAACTCCTCGATACCGCTTCTGTTACATATTTTTCCATCGTAGTCAACGGTGATATAATCGCCGACAACAAGCATTCTGTGCGGGTTTTGCTCCAGGTATTCAAGTCGCGCAGCAACACCGCCGGGCAACAGGTAGTCGTCGCTTGACACATAGGCAATGTATCTGCCCCGTGAGAGGGAGAACAGTTCGTTGAGTGTCGCCGATACCCCCCGGTTTTCACGGGTGCGCACTTCAAAGCGCCCGCTGAAACGATGGCCATGTTGATCCCGCCACTGACTTGCCCGTTGGAATGAAGCATCTTTGGAGCCGTCGTCCAGAACGATCAACTCCTTATTGGGGTAGCTGTCAGCGATGATACTCTCCAGAGTCTGCTCAATGAATTGTTCATGATTGTAGAGCGGTATCAAAATACTGATCAGTGGGCGGGTCTGGTTTGCGTTCATGGAAAACTCAACGCGGGAACAGTCTCGCGACAGGCTGCGGCTACAACTGATGCCTGGTCAAACGTTATATGCGGTCCGATGGGAAGGCTGACAACCTGCTGTGCCAATTGCTCGGCGATCGGAAATGTGCCTGCCGGGAGGTTCAGTTCCCGGTACGCACCCTGGAGATGCGGCGGGAGAGGATAGTGAATCAACCAGCCGATACCGCACCGGTCGAGATTTTCCGTCAGACGCTGACGCTCTTTGGTACGCAGCACAAACAGATGCCATACCGGTTCGACCCGGTCGGGAACATACGGAAGGGAGAACCCCGCATCTGCCAGCGCTTCGCTGTAATAAGCGGCTATAGCCGCACGACGGGCGTTCCATTCATCCAGACAGGCGAGCTTCACGCGCAGAAAGCCTGCCTGGAGCTCATCCAGACGCGAATTGAACCCTTTGACCTCGTTATGGTATTTGAGCTGAGATCCGTAGTTCCTGAGCATGCGAACCCGTGCGGCGATACCGTCATCACTGGTGACCACCGCGCCACCATCTCCGATAGCCCCAAGATTCTTGCCGGGGTAGAAGCTGAAGCCTGCCGCGTCGCCCAGCGAGCCTGCGCGACACCCCTTGTAACGGGCCCCATGAGCCTGGGCAGCATCCTCGATTACACGCAGACCATGTTTTCGGGCTACAGCGTTGATCGGGTCCATGTCAGCCGGTTGACCGTAGAGATGCACCGCCAGAATGGCTTTTGTGCGAGGGGTGATGGCTGCCTCGATCCGCTCGGGATCAATGTTGAATGTCGTTTCGTCCGGCTCCACGGGCACCGGTGTTGCTCCGGCGTAAGAAACCGCAAGCCAGGTGGCGATGTAGGTGTTTGACGGAACGATTACCTCGTCCCCCGCACCGATATCCAGAGCCCGCAGGATCAGGTGCAGCGCATCCAGGCCGTTGCCCACGCCGATGCAGTGTGTGGCTCCGCAATAGGCGGCGAATTCCTGCTCGAAGGCTTCCAGCTCCTTGCCCAGAAGATACCATCCCGAGTCCATGACCCGGCGATAGGCGGTGTCCAGCGCATCCTGCAGCTCGATATGAGGAGCTTTGAGGTCCAGAAAAGGTAGTGTCGCAGTCATCTGATACCTCCGGCGGCGTGCCTGAAGCCGTCGTAATCCCTGAAATAATCCCCCTCATCAAAAACATGGGAGGCCAGCACCAGGCAGATGCCACCCGAGGAGAAATTAATCAGTTCGCGCCAGATCATGTTTGGCATGTACAGTCCGAAATAGGGGCGATTAAGGTGGATTACCCGTCTGTTGACACCATCGTCAAGGAGTACGTCAAAGCTTCCGCTTGCGGCTACGAGCAACTGCCGGAGCTCACGGTGGGCATGACCGCCGCGGGTCTCACCTCCCGGGATATCGTAGAGGTAGTAGACCCTGGCGATGTCAAAGGGTACCTGCACCTGCGCATTAACGGGGGTAAGGTTGCCGGAGGGGCTGCTGATACGCGGCAGTTCCACGACCGAACAGTCATAGACGCTGGACATTATTCAACCCCCTGAATTTTTTGAAGGCTTCGTAATCTCTGATGTAGTCCGCCTCGTCATACATCCCGGAGGCCAGCACCAGGCACAGCGCATTGGTGGAAAAGTTAACCAGTTCGCGCCACTGCCCGGCGGGAATATAGAGACCATAGTAGGAGCGATTCAGGGAATGCGTTTCCCGATGCATACCGTTATCGATAACAACATCAAAACTTCCTGAGACCGCTATGATCAGCTCTTCATTGGTTCGGTAGGCATGTCCGCCCCGCGTCGCGCCGCCCGGAACGTCATAGATCCAGTACGTCCTGCGGATTGCAAAGGGGATGTGCCCCTCCCCCTCGATAAAGGTTAGATTGCCGCGCGGGTCGGTAATCCTGGGCAGGTTGATGATTCGACAGGCTTCAATGTTCATCGGGATCCATTCTATGTCAGCTCCAGTTCATAAAAATCATGTACGACAGAGCGTGCGCCGAACATCTCTTTCTGGTGGATGAGCCCCTGATTCAGGTATCTTCCGCTCTCCTCGGTGGAAATCCCGAAGCTGAAATACTTCAATCCGGCGTACAATCCGTTGATGAGATAATCCAGAATGATGTCCAGGGCACCACGCTCAAGACCCTCGTCAGAGTTGTACATGTACTGCACATGAACAGTCGAACCGCAGAGATAGGTGAGGGCGCCGGCCATCATCGTCTCGCCGTCAAACGAACCGTGCAGTTGTATGTTGAGCGGGAAACGTTCCTTCAAAAGCGCCATCTCCTCGCCTGAATGAACCGGCGCGGTGTTATGACGTTCGCGCATGACCTTCCGGCCGATACTGAAAAATGTCCGGAAATCGCGGGATTCGCGCACGGAGAGGCCACTGCGCAGCGCCTTTCTGACACCCTCCCTTTTACCCTTGGCCAGTTTCATCCGCTCGGGCAGATAAATTGCCGAGGATGCGTCGCGCCGGCACATCCGGGCGTTGCTGATAAAAAGGGCATAGAGGTCTTCTTCGGCGGGGATACGGTGGAAAATGTGCGGGATCGGCTTGTAGAGCAGTTTCGCGTATCCGGTGCCGGCCAGATGCCCGAGCAGGGCGTCGAAGAGATGCAGCATGGTTGCGGTCTTCATCTCTTCGTTGCTGATCACCCCTCCGTAGGTCAGACCACCGTGACTGATGACCGTGTCGCCATGTCGTGAGGCCGGCATGAGGCCGACCAGGCGATCCCTTTCGTCGAAAAACATGAGAGAGCAATCCTCAAAGCGGTCAGCGTGGTACTCCATGTAGCGCCGGTCGAAAAGGAATACGCCGTTTTTGGATTTCCGGACGAATTCGTTCCATGCATCGTGCTGCGCGGAACAATATTCTGTTATGTAAAATCGTTGCACGGCTACTCTATGACGGCAAATGAACGGTCGGGAAGAAAGCGGGAACGCAGTAACCGGAAGTTCATCGAACCAAATGCTTCGCGAAATGCGACCGTTTCACCGGGAAATTCAGAACTGTTAAGCTCATCCATGGCAATGACGGATCCTTTTACCAGATACGGTTTGATGGCCTCAAGACACGTGAGGGTGGGTTCGTAGAGCTGCATATCGAAATACGCAAGCGAAATGATCGTTTCCGGATGTCTGCCGAGATATTCGCCGATGGTGACGGTCGCATCCCCTTTGACCAGTTCGTACTTCCTGACATGGGACATCACATTCTCCTGCTGATGATAGTCAAGCAGCGCCGAGAGATGTTCCAGATAATTTTCCGTTACTGCATATTGATTCAGCTTGACGAGATCGCAGGAACCATCCTGTTCGGATAGCGAAGGATACCCTTCGTAGGTATCGAATCCGATGATCTTGCGGGTGTAGTTGTACGGCTCATACGCAGCCCGAAACGACTCGAACAGAGCCAGGTTCTGTCCCCACCAGACACCGAACTCCATGACAACACCGGGGATGGTGATGATCTGCTGGTAGAGTTCGTTGACATACAAAAATTTCGCCACCACCGAGCTTCTCATGTAGAGACCGAGATTAACCAGAAGATGTTCCGGCGGGATCGGCGTGGTTTGAAACAGTTCGAGCAGTTTTTCTCTGGCGCTCTTCTGTTTTTCCGATGCCCGTGATTGCAGTTTGTAATCAAGCTCGCCCATTACGTTCACTCCTTATCGCATAATATTACCATTCAACAAGTTCCGCATATCCGAAGCCGGTCTTGCCGTAATCGTTGCCGTTATAGAACAGGTACACCTTGTTATTGCAGCTCACAACCGCCGGATAGGCCATCATCTGCGAATCCCACCCTTCGCTGGACAACACCATGCCGACCTGATCATCTTTCCTGGTCCAATGAATGCCATCCAGGGATTCAGCATAGGCAAGCCGGTACGGATCTGTTTCACTGCCGGCACCGAAAAACATCCTGTACCGGTTATCTGTCTTAATAACATAGGGCCTGCCGACCCTGTGCTCGTCATCCCTGATATCGATCACCACCTTCCCGTTTCGGGGGAACGTGATTCCGTCATCCGACTCCATATAGCGTATGTTGTAACATGGCAGCGTTTTTTGAGCACCCGCCAGAAATTCGCTTCCCGCTCCATACCAGGCTTTCCATCTACCCTCATCGTACATAATGGAGTGAATCGCCCTGAAAAGCAATTCACCGTCCGAACGGTCTATGATGGGCGCCTGCGAATGACGTGTAAACGTTTGACCGCCGTCAGTACTGACCGCCAGTCCGCTGAAAGCGATGAAACGCACTTTATGACCAAGTTGATAGCCGGCATAATAGAGATATATACCGTCATTCCGTCTCACAACAGCGCACGGTATGACTCCATTCTCATCGAATGCCCCCGGAACACCTATATCCAGACAGGGCTGTCCGGAAACCCGCATGACAACCTGCGGATCATCGGCACGTACATCCACGTAACCGACTCTGCCAATTCCGGCATCGTCGCGGAACCCGAGAAAGACCCGTATGATATCCTCGCTGATCTGGAGAGGTGTGGGTTGGAGAGCAGTATGCCGTGCCCAGGCCATGCTCCCGTCAGGGCAATAGATGAGCCCTTTTTTTTCCCATTTCATAGATTTACTCCTTGATTTTGAAGAGACGCAGAGCACCTACCCTGGATGCCTCCGTCCCGGCGGACTGGTAGACCTTGCCCTCTTCGGTGTCTTTCTGGATCAGGGCGCCCGCACCGATGAAGCAGTCCTTTGCGACCGTGATGTTGTTGATGATGGTGCTGTTGACCCCCAGGAAACAGTTCTCGCCGATCTCGCAGAAACCGGAGACAACCACATGCGAGGCGATGAAACAGTTGTCGTGGATGACGCTGTTGTGGCCGATATGATTGCCGCTCCAGAGGACGACATTGTTGCCGATCCTGACGAAAGGCTGGATGGTGTTGTCCTCGAAGATGAAACAGTTTTCGCCGATCTCTGCGTTGCGCCAGACAAAAGCACGCGAACTGATGTAGGTTGCAAAACGGTAGCCCCGCTCCTTGAGCTGCCGGTACAGCCGTGTGCGTACACGGTTCAGCCTGGTGGAACTGATAGCTACAAAGAGCAGGCAGTCGGCTGCCGGGTAGTGTTCTTCCAGCTCTTCCAGAGCAACGACCGGCACTCCGTGCAGGGTGTCCTGCGTAAGATAGCACCGCTCTACACTGAACGCGATAACCGTGTCATTGGAGTCATGTGTAAAATATTGATGGGCTATTTCGGCGGTTTCACCGGCGCCAATTATTACTATTTCCGGCATACCTATCAGTCTCCGTATTATTGCAAACGGTCAAAGCTCCCCCTCATCCGCCCTGACGGGCACCTTCTCCCTCATGGAGAAGGTGGCTGGTGTTTGGACTATTGCTCCCCCGCCCCTTGCGGGAGGGGGCTGGGGGGTGGGGGAAGTCACTTACAGGCAATGAACCCTGACAACTTCAAGCACTCACTCAATATTCTCAATTACATTCAAGCTGCCTGTTTCGCAATCTGCGCCAGAGTATTCGTTCAACATCAGTAGCGTTATGTCCCAATTCTATGGCCGATACTTGAGGGGAATGACGTGGTTTCATTACGGCTTCCCCCGCCCCCTAACCCCCTCCCGCAAGGGGCGGGGGGACTTTTTAGAACCTTAAAAATGTCCAAACTCTAGCCACCTTCTCCCCCTAGGGAGAAGGTGGCCGAAGGACAAGGGGATAAGCTACGGTTTTAGCCCTGGTGCAATCACCTGACCGGAGAATTCACCTTTTTTCCCGGATATCTGACTTCTGATCATGGCCAGATGATCGTCAATGGTCTGTTCGGTGATATAAGCGCCAAAGTCAGCCGGCAGTGAGCTACCGGATCTGCCGGTAATTTTTTTCGCGATCATTAAGCCGATATTCGGATAAAAGTGATGCAGATCGGCGTAATTGTCAAGATTTGACGTCACGGAATTGATATACATGAAATTGTACACCCCCCCGAATACGCTTATCACATCCCTCAACCACTTTTCGTAGTCATTAAAGTGATCTCTTACGAGAAGCCTGAAGTACGGTTCGCTTACCGGCGTGGTAAAAATAATCATCCTGGTGTTGTTATTCTGTTTTTTCAAGGCGGCCAGAGTCTCTCCGTAACTTTTGTCATAACGATAGTTGTTTATTACTTCTGTAAATTTTTCAATCTGATTCCGGCGTTCAGTATCGGCAAGCTTTCTATCTGTGATGGCCAATATTTTATTGTTGTTTCTGTCGTAATAATATTTTCCGAAGTTTTGTCGAACCGTTTTGATCGAATACTTCAATGTATCGAATGCAAGAAGAAGTCTGAACCGGTAAAAAGTATCCTGGTATTTTGCAACATACTCTTTCAGACGCGACCTTCTGTCAATGCCGTTGACATTTGTGCCGTAAAAATCAAGTCCGATAATTATGGCCTTTAATGGCCCGGGATTGACTTTTCTGAAATACGTAATGAAATCGGAAAGTTCTTGAGGGTATATGGATGGCACTGCGTAATTGAAAGCATTATATCCGGCAAAACCATTCTGATATATATGTTCGGTTCTGCTGCTGCCGAGAATCAGCGTGTCATACCTTCCTGATCCGAATGTAATCCGGTTTGTCTTCTGGAGACGCGCGTCAACGTCAGGATAATATCCAAAATATGTATTTGGAATGCCAAAGCACCACAGAGGATCAATGTAGTAGTTTACCGCCATGATGATGGCGCACCCCGTCGATACAACAGCAACAAAAGAAAGTACAAATGACTTATAGCGGGTTCGTTTGCTGGTCATCATTTTTGAAACATGACCGTTTCGAAGATTTTTTTCGACGCCTTCCAGCTCCAGTGAGTATCATCGGCATAGAATATATCCTGTTCCCCCTTACGCAACTCCTCAGCCAGTATCGCCCTGGTATCTATAAACCGGTAACGTTTCGGAAGCTTTCGCATCTCCTCAAAAAAGATGCTGCGCGGGTATCGGCTGTTTTTGATGTAATCGCTATAGAGGTTGTACTTGTCCACGCATGGCATGAATATCAGCTCTGTACCCTTCAGGGCCAATACATCTGCCAGGCTGTTGAGATTGTTGTTCAATCCGCGCAACTCTTCAATCGTCGAAGGGCGCCTGTCACGCAGATAGAGAAGTCTGTCGGCATCCGGCACGCTGAACATGTTTCGATCGAGTGAGCCTCTAAGAACTGTTCCGAATGGAGCGCGGTCGGAGATGCTGTAGGCAATTGTGTTTATCAGGAACTTGACATTGCCGTTGTTGATAAACGACACATCGGGCAGCTGGATGTTCTCATCAATCATGCGATAGGTTTTCAGCATATTGTTGTCAATGAAGAGGGTTGCGTTCATGGGGGCGCTCATCTCGAAAGCCCCTTTCTCATCCAGGCCTATCAGCAGATAACGGGGCTTGATCCTGTTCAGGAGCCCGTTGTTGTTGAATACGACAACGGTACTGATCGGGTCAAGTTCGCGGTAGCGAGGAATATTGAGAACTTCAAAACCGTTGATACTGGCGATGTAGTCCTGATAAAAACGGTTCTTTCCACCTGCTCCTCCGTTGGAAAAAGAGTCGCCGATGGTGAGCATGTCGATCGTGCGACCGTCGTACTCCCTGATGTTACAATGCTGTCGGGGCAGATCAGTAATGTTTTTTCTGTAATATTTGGAACCGGGAACGTACCCCATTCTGGCCAGATCGCCCCCCTGAAAACGACTGTTTGTGAGCAGCACTTCCGTCCAGCATTTCCAGACGAGATAATTGACCCCCACAAACAGGGTCAGGATGAGAATAAAGATCGTTACGAAACGGCGGTAGCGCATCAAGGGCGGCCTTAGAACTGGAAATACAGGAATTCGCTTACCTTGCCCATATCAAGGAGCGCCCAGAAAGCGATTACGAAGAGCATGCAGAGCCATCGCCGCGCCGGTCTGACGTAGCTGACAATCTCCATGGAGTTCTTAAGGAAGAGGACGATCAAAAGGGCAGTGATGGCCATGATCCAGGTGCGGTCATTCCCTTTGACTGCGTCGAGCCAGCCACCGAAAGCAATCCCCAGGTTTTTGAGAAATCTCACTTCAGCCAGGGACTTGTGCAGCATGATACCGTTCAGCCCGGCCATTCCTTCCAGTATCCGGAACGCTCCCTCAAGTGATTTTGAACGAAAGAACACGAACGAGACAGTTACGAAATAGAACGTAATCAGCCAGCCCAGCCAGCCGGGCATCTTCAATTTATTCTTCTTCCAGACATGATTCACCACCAGTCCCAGACCATGCATCCCCCCCCAGATGATGAAGTTCCATCCGGCGCCATGCCAGAAACCGGAGATCAGCATAGCCAGGAAAATGGCCACAAGCGAACGGGTGAACGTAATCCGGCCGAAAGCCCGCAGAATCGGGGTATAGAGATAGGTCGTCACGAAGTTGGTAAGCGTCATATGCCAGCGCTTCCAGAAGTCGATCATTCCGGTGGCCTTGTAGGGGCTGTTGAAATTGATCGGCAGTGAGATATTGAACATCCAGCCGATACCGACGGCCATGTCACTGTAGCCGCTGAAATCGAAATAGAGCTGAAAAGTGTAGGAGAGACTCGTCAGCCAGGCCGGGATAAGCGTCAGCGGCTGTGTGCCGTCAAAACCGGCTGACGCCCAGGTCGAAAAGGTATCGGCGATAACCACTTTTTTGAAGAGCCCCAGGAAGAAGAGCACCAAACCCAGATAGAGGTTTTTCCAGTTGAGCACCTTGTTGCGCAGACGCTCGAACTGCGGCATCATATCACTGTGATGCAGGATCGGCCCTGCCAGCAGATGCGGGAAAAATGTCACGAAAAGTGCGTAGTTGAGCAGATTGCGCTCCTCTACCAGCCCCTCAAAGGCATCCACCAGGAAGGCGATCTGGGTGATGGTGAAAAAGCTTATCCCCAGAGGAAGCACAATCTTAAGGAGCGGCAACTGCGTCCCGAGGACCCCGTTGGTGGTGTTGATGAAGAAGTCCATATACTTGAACCAGCAGAGCAGACCTATATTCGCGATGATGCCGGTTATGAAGATGGTGCGTTTGGAGACATGCCGGGGCCTGTCTGCCCCGTACTCGGCCAGCAGGCCGCCGATGGTGTAGTTGAAGAGTATCGAACCCAGTATCAGCGGCAGATACTTGATGTCCCACCAACTGTAAAAGAAGAGCGAGGCAAAAAGCAGCCATGATCTGGCGGCGATGGTCAAGCGCCTGCGCAGCAGCAGGAAATAGATCAGCAGAGTAATCGGCAGGAAAAGGAAAATGAACTCAAAAGAATTGAACAACATACGTCTGGCACGCCCCCTATTTTACCAGCTTCCTGTTGATCAGGTCGATCATGTCGCCGACATTCTTCAGTTTTTGCAGTTCACCGAGGGCAAACCTGATCTTGAATCCGAGCTCAACGGCGATTACCAGATTCATATGAGTCAGGGAGTCCCAGTTGTCAATGTCGTCGGCGGTTGAACTTCTTGTGATGACAATACTGTCGTCGTCGAAAACCTGCCTGAAAATGGGTGTCAGTTCTTCCAGTGATATCATGAATTTATTCCTCCAGGGTTGAAATATCTCCGGCTCTTGTGCAGTGATTGTTCTTTTCGCTGTCAGGAAGCTGTGTCCGCCATCAGCCTGTACAGAGCCAGCCGACATTGAACTGGTCACCCCTGATGATAGCGTGCGACATTATCCATAACCTCCCTGAACACATCTTCCGGAGTGAGCTGTTCCAGGCATTCCATTTTGTTGCGAGTGCTGATGGCGCACACTTCGCTGTTGCACGGGACGCACTCCCATGCCTGCTGAACCACCGTGACATAACCGTTGCTCTGGCTCCCCCTGTTGGCCGCAAAGGGTGACGCCTCACGGCAGCCGTTCGGCCAGGGAGCCCAGTAACGGGTGAGGCTGGGGCCATACAGGGCTGTGGTCGGAGCCTCAAGCGCCGCAGCGATATGAGTGGCTGCGGTATCAATACCGACGTAGCCGACGCAGCGTGTCAGAGCTGCGGCAAACTGGTTCAGGCTGCAGCGGAATATCGCCACATCCGGGGGGGCATGGGAACGTATTTCCCCCAGGTAGGCGTCGTCATCGGCAGAAGGGGTTGCCGTGAAAACCGCTGTGCAGTTGGTATGCTGGTGAATCAGGGCCGCGAGCCTGCCCCAGTGCTCTGCCGGCCAGTATTTGCACCGTTTCAGGCTGTAGGGGTGCAGCAGTATGTAGTGTTCAGCCGGAATCGCATCACGCGCGAAAGTCACGTCGTCATCATCATAGCCCATTGATACCCGAGGTATGGCGGTGAAGCCCAACTCCGACGCCAGAAGCGACATGGCGTGCACCACATGGTTGCGATCATCGCAGATGCTTATGGAATCCAGCAGAAGCCGCTTCCAGAATGAGGCGTTGTCACGGTAGGAGAGACAGAGTGAGCGCTTGCCGGTCACTGCTGCTGCAAGTGCGCTCCTGTCCGAGGGATAGGCCGCCACAGCCACATCATAGTGACGAAAAAGCGACAGCAGAACGCCAAGATTGCTTCCCTGCCGGGGAACGGTGATGATGTTTCTGATGAGAGGATTTTTGAGGATGGCCTTATCGGTTCCCTGAAACACAAGGTAGTCTATGTCGGCATCCGGGAAAGCGGTCTTGATGGAAAGCGCCAGCGGTGTCGTCATCAGCACATCGCCTATAAAGCGAAAGCAGACGATCAGAAACGACTGTGCATTGATTTTAGTCAATGTTTTTTCACTCATAATGCACTCTTCCGTCAATCCATTTTTCCATCAGGGTATGCCCGTACAACAAGCGCTCCCGCAAGCTGCACAGGTTATTTTCCACTCTGTCGCGGGTGCGCCGGATGGCACGTTTCCACCAGGGCAGCTTCCACTTGCGAATAAAATAGGCCTTGTTTTCCAGCGCGTACGGTTTAACTACCCGGGCGCTTTTTATCGAGTTTTGCGTCACGGAACCGAAATGGTGCAGGAATGCGCTCCCCACGGTTCCCAACCGGAAACCGGCCAGAACGGCCCTCAGAAACAGGTCCTTGTCTTCGTACTGACCGATACGGAAATTCTCGTCAAAGAGGCCGATTGTGTCGAACACACGGCGATGCGCCATAAAGCAGATACCGTTTGCTTTGCCTCTGCGGATTACCCCCCTCATACGACCGGTCAGCTCATGAGCATGGTTTTCGATATCGTAGTTGTTTTCACCTTCACGTATGGCGGGGCTGACCATATCTAACTCCCAACGCCCGGTCGCTTCCAGCAAACCGGCCAGCCAGCCGGCAGAAAGAATCACATCATTATTCATGACTACGATCCACTCTCCGGTGGCGGCTCTGATGCCCTGATTGCAGGCGCCCGCAAAACCGAGGTTTTCCTGATTGCTGATGACCGACACACCAGCGAGAGTTGACAGATACCCGGAAGTTCCGTCGGAAGAGGCGTTGTCAATCAGAATGATCCCGGTTTCAGCCGGAACGGTTGCCCGGAGGCTCTCCAGGCATATCCGGGTATATGCCAGCTGGTTGTACAACGGGATGACGATACTGATCCGGTCCGGTTGTACCGGCGTATGACCGGGAACAGGTTCCATCACAGCCAGGTGGTATCTGCAGGTTGTCCCGGCTCAAGACCCTTCAGGTTTTCGTTCAGGGCGGTCACATCGCTGCCGGTTCTTCCGGATGCCCGCCAGCGCGGCAGGCGGCTGCCGTACAGCCGGGTGGTTCCCATCAGCGGATTTGTCCCGGTGGCGCCGGGGAGCGGAACTATGCAGGTAGCCGGTACGCCGAGAACGTTGGCGGCCCAGTGCGAGTAGCCTGAAACGGGTGTGGCCAAAACCGTGGAACAGCAGGCCAGGGCAAACAGGTCAGCTACCGGATTGACTTTGGAATGGTGCTCATCTCCCCTGTTTTTGTAGGCATAAGGTGAGGCCAGATCCAATGTTACGATGTCGAAGTTCCTGATCAGAGTGGTGTACGAGTCGGGATCTCCGGTGCAGGAGAGGAAAAAACAGATATCCTTGTTCTTTCGAATCAGTGCCGCCATGGTTTTCTCATACCACCAGACCGGCACTGCCGGCCATTCGCAACCGTCGATACAGTATCTGTCCGGGTCTGTGATCCTGAAATCGCCATGACGGATATGCACACCCACCACCGGCCGGTTACTCACTGCTGCGAATGTACCTTTAATAGAAGCGGAGAGGTGATCCTTGAGATGGATTCTGGCCGGGATATCCATATATATCTGATCGAGCAGTTCAGGTGGTCCGTCCAGAGAGCGCAGCAGTATCTTTTTCTTCGCAAGTGTATCAAAAAGGGCTCTGTCGCAGTTGCGGACGCGCTCTGCCCCCAGCTTGGCAAGCAGGGTCACTCTCCCCCTTCTTGTGTCATCGACACTGAAGGAATCAAGTTCCCGCCAGTCGAGAATGATCTCATGACCGTACGCTTCACGAATGGCAAAAGCGAGCGGCAGCGTTTCCAGACGGTTGGTAATCCCTACAAATTCCTCTATATACAGCTTCGGCATGCTCTACAAACCTCCATAATACCACCGGTACCACTCAACGAACCTGCCGATACCCTCTTCAATCGTCGTACAAGGCCTGAACCCAACCTCCCGCGTCAGGTCGTCTACATCTGCGTACGTCTCAGGCACATCGCCGGCCTGGATGGGGAGCAGATTCTTTTCGGCACTGCTGCCCAGGCAGCGTTCCAGCGTTTCGATGAAGTGCAACAGTTCCACCGGGCTGTTGTTGCCGATGTTGTAGATACGGTACGGAGCGCGACTTGTACCGGGATCCGGCCTGTCGCCATTCCAGGAGGGGTTGGCAAGAGGAAGTCTGTCAATAACCCTGACAACACCTTCTACGATGTCATCAATGTAGGTGAAGTCCCGTTTCATCCTCCCGTAGTTGAACACATCTATCGGCCGTCCCTCCAGAATGGCCCTGGTAAACAGGAACAGGGCCATGTCAGGTCTCCCCCACGGGCCATATACGGTGAAGAAACGCAGACCGGTGGTCGGCAGGCCGAACAGGCTCGCATAGGTATGGGCCATCAGTTCGTTGGATTTTTTCGTTGCTGCGTAGAGAGAAACCGGATGGTCAACGTTATCATGAACCGAAAATGGCATCTGCGTATTGGCTCCGTAAACCGAACTGGAGGATGCGTACACCAGATGCCTGACGTTGTTGTGGCGGCACCCCTCCAGGATGTTCATAAAGCCGACGACGTTGCTGCTTATGTAGGCATGCGGGTTCTGCAGCGAGTAGCGTACCCCGGCCTGGGCTGCAAGATTGACGACTTTGTCAAAGCGCTCCTCTGAGAAAAGTCGCTCAATCACCTCCCGATCCTCAAGAGAGCACTCGACAAACCTGAAGCCGGGCTCCCCTTCACATTGCTTCAGGCGGTCATGCTTGAGGCGCACGTCATAGTAGTCGTTCAGATTGTCGAGACCGACAACTTCGTCTCCGCGTGCAAGCAGCCGTCTGCAGAGATGGTAACCGATGAAACCGGCCGCGCCCGTAACGAGTATTTTTGTCATATCAGAGCCCCAGGTCATGTTCCCTGGCCTGCAGAATTTCACGGGCCTTGGCGTATTTGCAGAACGTGTAGATGGCATAGAGAGACGAGAGTATCAGGCCGGCCTCCCCTTCGAGAAACCCCTTCTTCAGCAGAAACATGCGAAGGAAGGTGAAGAGCGGCCCGGCGATCAGGTCGAGCGGTTTCGGCCGGTACCCCTCCCGCACTTTTTCCTCTGCGGCCAGCGATGAGTAACGGTCCATGCGTCTGAGGTAGTCACCGATGCCGTCGTAGGTAAAGTGCCGCAGGTTGCCGTCGAGGGTTGCGACAGTACCGTCATGCTCCAGTGCTTCATGCACCAGCCGCTCGCTGAAACGGCAGCGGCGGCGGTCGTAAAAGCGGGTGGTATAATCCGGATACCAGCCGCAGTGGCGGATCCAGCGCTTCCCGAAATAGTTTTCCCGGGCCATCCGGGCCGCAGAAAAGCTGTTGCGGTCGGCTTGCTCAAGGGAGCGGTGCAACTGCGGTGAGACCCGTTCATCGGCATCAATGTTGAGTATCCAGTTGTTGACCGCCAGCTCCGCAGCGAAGTTCTTCTGTCTGCCGTAACCAGACCACTCGTTATGAATGAAGCGCACCTTCGGATAGCCGCGGCATATTTCCGCTGTTCTGTCGCTGCTTCCCGAGTCAACCACCACGATTTCATCCGCAAAGTCGAGGCTTGCCAGGCAGTCGGCAATATTCTTCTCTTCGTTCAAGGTGATGACGGTAGCGGAAAGCTGCATCATCCTTTACCGCTCTGATCCAAATTTCGCCGCAAGTCACGGGCCGCCCGCACCACGGTGTCTGCAGTAACGGCGGTCATACAGCGGTGATCGGTCGGGCATTCCCGCAGTTTGCAGGGGGCGCATGCCGTATCTTCCCTGATGATGACGGACGACTCGCTGAAAGGTGCCGTGCCGGTATGGTCGGTCGGACCGAAGATGGCCGCCAGCGGCACGCCGAAAGCCGCCGCGATATGCATCGGCCCGGAGTCATTGGTGACAAGAAAGTTACAGCGCTTGATCAGCGTCATCAACTCTCTGACGCTGGTTTTTCCGGCCAGGTTAAGACAGGCACCGTTCAGGTTCCGTTCAATGTCAGCGGCAATCGCGGTTTCGTTTGAACCTCCGAAGATGACGATTCTGGCCGCCCACTCTGCAGCCAGACGTCGGCCCACTTCAGCGAATCTGTCCGGATACCAGCGTTTGGCCGAACCGTAGGCAGCGCCGGGATTGATGCCGATCACGAAATAATCCTCGTTGATGCCCTGTTTCGCCAGCCTTTCACGTGCGGCGCGCTCTTCATCCGGCGTAGTGAAGAGTTGCGGCGCGCCTGATTGCCCGGATATCCCGAAATGCCGAAGCAGTTCGAGGTAGTAGTTTACTTCGTGGCTGATCGCGATCTTTTTGTCCGGGCGGTAGCTTTCGGTCAGCAGCAGCCTGCGCCCGTCACTGCTCTTGCCGAGTCTGACCGGTATTCCGGCCAGCCAGGGCACCAGGGCTGAGTCAAAAGAGTTGGGCAGAATTATGGCGACATCAAACCCTTTTTTCCGTACCTCAGCGGCCAGTCGGAATCTTCCGGAAACACCCCGGTGTTTCCCCGATCGGTCAAACACCATGATCCGGTCAACCCAGTCATGCGGCGAAAAGAGCGGCGCCACCAGCGGGTTTGCCAGGATTGTAATCTCCGCTTCCGGAAAGTGTTGGCGGATACTTCCGATGGCCGGTGTGGTCATTACCGCGTCACCAACCCAGTTGACCGCACGGATAAGAATTTTTCGCACAGAGGCACGTCTCCAGTTTTTCAAGAAACCACGATCCTTGCCCCTTGACCCTGAATTCCAGATGCCTCATCCGGCAGCAGCACCGGAATGCCGTCCCTGACTGGGTAGCTCAGAGCACAGGGGAGGCAGAGCAGGCTGCTCCCTGATTCAGCCTGAACAAGGTCTCCCTTGCAGGCAGGACACGCCAGCAAGGACAGGTATTCTGTGGAGATCATGGCGTCCATCCCTGTAAGAAACAATATCGGGTGCACTTTGCCACAATCGGGACTATTTTTGAAGTAAATTGAGCAGTCCCAATTCCCAATTGGCTGTTGACAGAATCCCTATTGGACGATATGAAAAATTGCCCCACATTTACGTAATAATAAATTGGATCAGAAAGAAGGGGGCTTGTGCCATGAAAAAAAACTCCTTGATATGTAGAGCTTCAGGCAGTGCGCCAGAAGCCAATGTATATGAAAGTAAAAGGGTGAAAGTTTAATTCTGAATTGAAGTTGTATATGAGAGTTCGGGTGGTTTTTGAGTCGGAAGTTGAAGGTGTGGCGGACATATGATTCAATTCCTTCCCCCAATTAAAACAGTACGGACACAAAATTATTGCCCCACCAACCGGCACACAGATGTGATTTCGCTTTTATCAATACAGCCAGACGTTATGAATTTATTGCATGCAGCATGCAGCCTGGATGCAATAGCCTTCAGGGCGGGAAATGGTACTGTAGCCAACTCAAAATTATTCAGGTCGGTAAGGAGAGGCCTTGATGGCTCTTGGAACAATCTGCGTATAATTTGCACGTTGTTCCATCCCCATAATGCAGCCGCTTCTGCACAGCCAGCCAGTCTAATCAGTTCCAGCGCTTCCTTTTTGGTTGTATTAAATTGGCGAAGTGAGTTAACTAGCTCTTGACTGTCATTGATACGTCCAGCATGGGCAAAGGCAACAGCAAGATGGCGTCGAATGCCGTGGGACGGATATTCTTGTCCATTCTGATTTATCCAGGGAGATTCATTCAGTTTAAAAACATTGCAAAATTGCTGCAGCTCCTCCTTATAACCACGCCTACCTGCTTCCATAGCTATTCTTGTCCAGTGCAATAGGGCAAACCCCTGAGCTATTCCATCAAGTATCTTAATTTTTTCTGACAGTACTGTGTGAGTAGGAGTATCAGCAGGTGCAACACCAAGGCTTTTTGCCAACCAAGTACGGGCATCAGCGAAGTTGCCAGCGTATGTATCAATCTGACAGCGATACTGATACTGACGTAGCCGATCGTCCTCTGAGGTAAACTCATCGAGAGCCAACTCATTAAGTTTCCTGGCGTTGTCCAAGCGAATCGGGTTAGACAAGCCAGCAAACATTTCACTTTGAAGTTTTGTTCCCAAAGCCCTGCCATGGTTTTGCGATTTAACCCGTTCAGGAAATATTCCTGGCAGAGCAACTGACATTAACGAAGATAATTCTACATAATAGTCACCGACTCCGCTCATAAGGTGTGTAGCTTCATCATATTCGAAGCAATCATTTCGATGTACCGCTTCCAGGGTCATCGCCTTGGTAAGCAATGGTGCATGTTCCCACTGACCTGCCAGCTTCGGGAAAAGCTCGTGCAGCCTCTTAATTATCGGACGTGCCGCCGCCAATTCCCCGCAATGGTTATATTGCTCTAGCCGCAGGTTCAACAGTTGTGCCTTGAACCAGTATACATCTGCGTTACATTGGCTATTTTCCTCATTGCACAATGGCTCAACAATCCATCTTTCCAGCCACTTTAACATCCTGTCGGATAAATCCAGATCTCGTACAGCAAGAAATAGACTGCCCCAGTCTGCAATCTGGCGTAGATGGATATTGCGGTTCGATGCCGGCATATCTGCCAACAATTTGACAAGGGAAGTTCTATGCTCCTTTAAGTCTTGCCGAACATTCTCCTCCAATTCAGGGCGGTCCCAGTTTTCTGCGATAGCTTGAATCGCTTGCGCAATTGAACCGTCCTGGCTGAGATGTTCAATCTCTTCAAGCACCGCAGTTCGGTTCAACATTAAATCGTACTCTCCCAACAATTCCTTCAATTTGGCTTTTCGGCTGGAAATGAAGCAATTCTTGAAATTGCGATAGCTGGCATGACTCAGCAGGTCACAGAGCTGCAACGGTCGATATTTTAGACCGGAATCAAATCTAAAACTCCCTATTAGCCAGTTATTTTGGTTGTGAGCAACACCGCGTCGAATAGCGGCAAAAGCGATCTGCTCAGAAATGCGTCGTTTGTAATCAGCCTCGTTGATAAATTGTTGAGGCGCATTCCTCTCATGGCCATTGGTTCGGACACGGGCTGCAATAATGTTCATCTCAATTTTACGGTTGCCATGTGTACGAGCCAATATTTCAAAGATACGGACCACCATTTCCGCCACCATGCTGGTATAGGTTGCCACCTTGTCGCCAAATCCTATCTTGGCGTTGTTCCAGATCCGTAGAGACTGAATACCATTCCTCTGCTTCATCTGCAGTAGGAAGTCATCCAGCATGCTTGAATAAACATCCCGTCCATATTCGCTCAAAATTTTGTTTGCATGAATCTGCTCTTTTAGAGGAAGGCCGGCTTTTTTAAGAGCTGATGAGAGGATTTTTTCAGCACTATCCTTAGTGATTTGACCATGCAATGCCAGTATACCAACCAGTTGGCTGGCTTTCTGGGGTTGTTCAGCGCGCTTGATGCCCTCTTCAATAAATGCGTAGTCCTCGAAGTTCCCGCTTTCGTCAAAATAGAGGTCGTATGTCGCCATTTAAAGCACCGCCTTCTTCTTGAAATGT
Source organism: Desulfuromonadales bacterium (assembly GCA_037129255.1). Lineage (GTDB taxonomy): Bacteria > Desulfobacterota > Desulfuromonadia > Geobacterales > Pseudopelobacteraceae > JACRCG01. The sequence continues at coordinate 22,167 of JBAXVG010000013.1, forward strand.
CTTACAAAGTTACTTTTCAATTCGTCATCTCTTTGTACTTTTCCATCTGAAACTGCCAAACCAATGGCTGTCGCCCGGAAGGCAAAACTTTCTCAAGTGCCTCGGGCAAAATCCCCAGTTCTGTCGCAGACATTGCGGCTGCCTTGCAGGCAATTTCCCATCCGGGCATCGGATTATCGACATCACGGTCGGCTGAGACAATCAGGGGTAACCAAGCGGCAATGCCGCTTTTCAGTGTCTGACGGGCCAGCTTTAGTTTAGTCGCCGGTTTCAACTCATGCCATCTACCAGCCACTAAGTGCAAGGCGTTGATTGCGGTAACCGCCCGGCAGTAGCATGTCGGCAGCTTCAATCGTGTACAGAATTCTTTCGCAGTCGCAGCACCAGCTTTGTCGTGGCCAATGTGGCGCGGCAACATCTCTGGTAGCGTAGCCAATTTGCCCAGATCGTGAAAAAATGCTGCTAGGCGAACAACAGGAGCATCAGTCAGCGTTGCCATGCGGCGCAGTGCGTCCCGTGAGTGTGAAAAAACTGTATCTTCACCGTGATACTTGACCGGTCCGGCAGGCACATCCTGCATTTGGAAAATTTCTGGGAGGTAACATCTGCCAACATCAAGTTCAAGCATTCGGGAAAAAAAGATGTCTGGTTGCTCCCCTTCCATTGCCCTAAGCATTTCCCTTGAAAATCGCTCCACCGGAATCGTAGAAAGCCTATCATCCCAAGAACGTGCCGTGATTAGGGTGAGCAATTCATCTGTCATTCGCCATCCATGACTCTCAAAACGGAAGGCGCGAAACATACGAAGCGGGTCTTTTTCTAAAGCATCTGCTGAACAGGGAGTCAGCAATTTATTGTTGACATCGCACAACCCCTCAAGCGGATCTACTATAGTTCCGTCCAACGTCATTACAATGGCATTACAGCGAAAATCACGGCGTTGCAGATCATCTTCCAGAGCATGTCCACGTTCGAGAACAGTTACTTCCAACTTGCCAAATTGAGGATGGCTATTGAAGTAGATTGGAGCGGTACTTTTTCCCTTCACATGGTGAAAGCCAAGTTTCACCAACTGGCCCACCGGCAAATCGGTCACAAGATCCACATCACAAATCGACTGTCCCATAAGATGGTCGCGTACCGAGCCACCCACCAGGAAAACACGCGAATGAAATTCTGATGGGAAAAGCGCCTTGATTGCTGCAATGGCATTGGCAGCACCCGTGCCGAGAGGGGGAAGTAGGTTCTCACACAATGGTGATTTTTCCTTTCTCCGCAAATACGCCATAACGACTGCCGCCATATTTTTTATTACAGGTAATTACATAGTAGGGCTGCAACTGTTTTTCTTTCAATTCCTCCGTGATGCTACTTCTAATTCTACTAATCTGCTGGCGCAAATTACTGTTGTCCAAGGCGTGCAGCCATCTGTCCAACAGTTCTTCACGTCTAATTTTATCCCCACCGTAAATTTTCTGGTAATCGTCAGCCATGCCTTCAATAAAGAGTTCGTCTGTCATTTCAGCAAGAGTCACGAAGCAAGCTGAACAATCGAGACAATAATCCCTTGAGATTCGCTTACACGACGCGGTTTTCAGGCGCAGAAACGCAGTGTAGATAGTAAGTTGTGTTGGAGGTAATTCGATGAGGGTGGCGCCAATGTAGAGTGTCCGTTCGGTGAGGTTGACCACTACCGGTAGTTGTACCGAGGAACTGTCGATGGTGCGCTGTCCTTCGGCAACCATGTCGCGTACTCCATTTCCGGACGGTAATAGTTTGTCGCGCAAGTAGATCAATGGCAACTGGATCAAAGAGACCTGAGCATCATCAGTATTCAGGGTTTTGATACTGCCATCACGATAGTGGGCGCTTATGGTAGTAGCTGTGCGAGGTTTGTAAAAAAAGTCAGCGTTCTTCTCAAAATCCGGGCTTACCATCACATGGTAGAGTCGATCCCACTGTCGAGCCACCAGTTGGAAAGCCAGTCCCATAAAATAACTCATGGTCTTGCGGCCACCAGCCAGGGAACAATGGAGGCGGGTGCCGGGGTTGGCGGCCAGTTCGCGCAGAAAGCAGACAATCTGATCTGCGGCAGCTTCGTTTTCCTCTATTGTCCAGAGATCCTTGATTTCGTAACCCTGTCGATCAAGTAGTACCAGAAAATCATCGTCATGAAGCTCAAGCTCCGGCATTCCATATTCCCTACACAGGTCAGCTAGAATGCCGTCATCAGAAAGTTTTGTTGTAATCATTCTTTTGTTAGCAGCCGTTGTAATGATGCGTATGTGATCAGGAATAATTGGAGGTTGCTGGCAAACGAGTGCCTGAATGGTTTCGGTGATAACCTGGGGAGTAGAGCCCGCGACAAATACGAGAATCTCACGAAACGGTGTAATCGGCATCAGTTCTCCAGGATATATAACGGGGTTCGGTTTTATACCGCGTATCCTGCTAATTTTGCAAGCAGCATTCATGGGAGTTTTCCTTTCATTGTTAGTGGATATGTAGCTCGATAGCCAGCGGTTTAACATGCATTCGCAGCCATATATTCACTGAAAATGTTTCCGCAATGTTTTGACAACATTTCTTTTCCCCCCTGTTCCTCTTAATTGATCTATTGATCTCGCAACGTCGCTACTACATGGGAGGGCAATCATGGACAGAAGATATTCTCCAATGGTTAAACGAGTTGGCATGGGATTTTATCGCCGGTACATCGGGGCAGTTCGCGTAGCGGTTCGTGAAGATCTGATCGGTTCTCTGATCCGGCGTGTCACTGCAGAAAGAAGCGACATCGTCACCGTTGAGTTTCGCATCCGTGCAATGGCGAGTGCGGTCCGGCAGGGATACGACTACTAAATGAGAAGGAACTGTGATATGGGACTGACACCGACTGAGCAGGAATACATGGCGCTTCACCCGGATCGCCTAAAGGATGGCAGGATCTACTGCGAATGTGGGGCGTGTAACATTCGCTCTATAACTGCCCCGACAGACAATGGTTCTATCATTTACGTCTGTACGGTATGCAACACGATGCTGTTTACCGACGGTATGAATGGCAAATGCCAGGAGTAATTATGGAAAACAATCTAAGAAAGCACATTACTGAGAGGATACACCTGGGTGACATGGCTGTTCACAAAGAGCTTGCTGTAATACCTCTCCTGTGCAGCGAGATAGGTGGTCCGGATTACATTACCCTGAAGGAAGGTTTTGCTAACGGCAGCGTGGTTGTCTCTGAAGTCAGTCAAGGGGGTTCGGTACCGGAACTCAAGGTGACCAATGGCGGCAAACTCAACGTGTTGATGCTGGATGGTGAAGAACTGGCGGGCGCCAAGCAGAACCGGGTACTCAACACTACTATCCTGGTTGCAACCGGTGCATCGGTGATCATACCGGTATCCTGCACCGAGCAAGGGCGTTGGACTTACAGCTCTCCCCGCTTTTCCGACTCCGGCATCATGATGAGTAGTTCAATCCGCCATCGCAAAAACAGGTCGGTGTCAGCTTCACTCAAACAAGATCTGGGCTTCAGTTCCGATCAGGGTGAAGTCTGGCAAAGCATTGAAGAATTGCATGTCAGCCATGGCACCTCGTCCGGCACTCGGGCAATGAGAGACTCATACGAAGCGCGCCAGCATGATAGAGCTTCTTACGAAGATTCCTTTACCTGCCTTGATGGCCAGTGCGGAATTGCTGTAATGATCAAGGGAAGGGTGGCCGGTATTGAGCTGGTTTCCCGACCTGCGGCATACCGCCAGCTTCACGCCAAACTGATCGGCAGCTACGCTATGGACATCCCCTTGGCCCAGTCTGGAAAGAGTGGGCCTGCCCCGGTGAAAGTCAAAAAAATCCTGGATATTATCATGACGGCCGCAGAGAAAAGATTTGCATCGGTTGGGCTTGGTATGGACTGCCGCTACTCAGCAGAAGAGCTGGTTGGATCAGCTTTGGCAGTAGATGACTGGTATGTACATATGGCCTTTTTCCGTGGGAATAGTTCACAAACATGCGAACCACGTGAGCGGATGTCATCCATGAGTCGCAGGAAAGCATATCGTAGCGGGTCAAATGGTGGGGATGTCTTCCAGTAAGACATTGGTGCAGATGCGGCGGATTGCTGGTTCCGCTGACATTCAAATTGATGGAGGGGATAGATGAAAAAGATCAAACTTGCAGTATTTGACATGGAGGGGACGCTATTTCGGCGTTCATACGGATTTGATTTTATCAAAGAGCAGGTTGAATTTAAGGATAACTGGGAGAAACTTTGTCAGTGTCATCCGGGAAAAGAGCTTGCGGAAATGCAATTCAGTAGCGCATGGACATTGTTGTGCGATCTATTGGGGCCAGAAGCCAGTAAAAAAAATCAGGATAACTGGAAAAAATGGAGCGACCGCGGTTACTCAGGTTATAGCGAATGGGTGATTGATACAATCAAGATCCACCAGGATTATGGCTTGACCAAGGCACTTTTTGACGCTGTTGTAAAGCAATCAGCAGTATATTTTCCAGGAGTTGCCGAGACCTTCCAATCGTTGCGTTCAAAAAATATAACCATCGCGCTTGTATCGGGTGGACTCAAAGCTATGGCAGACCGCGTAGCACTCGAATACAAATTAGAGCACTGCTTCACTTCTGCAGAATACTTCTGGAATCCTGACGACACAATCAGGCATTGGAATTGTCAGCCAAGCGATTTCATTCATAAAAAACGGTTGGTAAAGTTGCTACTCCATGATTTAGGAATTTCAAAAGAGCAAGCTCTCTTTATTGGCGACGGAGGGAATGACCGTGATGTAGCTCAGTATGTCGGACATTCAATCGGATTTTACCCAAAACAGTACCATGAATTTTTCTGGGATGCGGTAGTAAGGCCTGAACCAGGTAAAGAGCCCGGTAAAGAGAATCTTACAGAAGTTTTGAATCATATTCACTGGTAACACGAGGAGTCTACACCATGTCAATCGAGGTTTTTGTCCGTCTGGAAGTTGATCTTGATCAGTTGCCATCACTATTGGAACAACTGAAATCACAATTGGTAGTATATCCGCACCGTATTGAGATCATTGGCGATGGGGAGGCTACCGGAACTATCCGACCTGGAGAAGCTTCAGCAAAGGCATCCACCGAGAAACTTCCTATTACATTGAACCCAGTGGATGAAGAGGCTTTCAAAACGAAACTGCTCAAAACCCGCAAGGCTGAAATCACAATATTTCATGCTGACGGCACTGTAAAAAAGAAGGTCTGGGAGGCAAACAGTTTCACTGCCAAGTCGGGTGTATTAAACAACCTCCGTTCCCGCGCTGAATTCAGAAATGGTGAATGGCAGGCGAGAGGGATTCTGAGGGTTGAGGTAAAGGTGCTCGGAAAGTAACGTAATCATGTGAGGAGGAACAACAATGTCTGGAACATTAAGCTCAAGTCCTCGAAAAAATGACTTTGATAACTATTTGCGATTGAATAATAAGTTAGAAAAAATAGAGTCTTTCAGAGAGTCAATCGACAATCTATGTCTCGAAATTTCAAAGCAAAAATTCAGAGGCACACCTGAAAATCAGGCTTTTGATCAACTCTGTAAGATTGCGCTCGAGTTACACTCAAAGGAGCAGTTCTTTGAATTTTTTTCTAGTAGGACCTTTAGCAAGCACTATAAAGAAAACAAAAAAGGCGACAATTTGAAAGAAGCTTATAAAGCTTTATTCGAGTTTTTGTATATTCGTACAACAGAAGAGAGTTTTGCTTCGTACATGGTAGGAAGATATCGTTTGGGATACGAATATCTTGCTCGATATTGGGCTGCAATTCTTTTCGAGCAAATAATTGAACGTAAAGCAAGATTGCTGGACGGAGATGCATGGTTAAATAAAAGAAAAGGGTTTCAAATTACTTGCTCTCGTTGTGACAAACCCTTACTAGATAAAAAACTAAGCGGAGAGGATCCAACCTTGGATCACAATATAAATCTGTTGTCCAAAGACACCCTGAATAACGATAGCATTTACAAATTTAGAAAAGATATTTTTACACATTACTATGACAAAAATACTCAAAATAATATGGAAAAATATCCGCTTATTGAAGTAGAACATGTGAGAAAACGACTATTAAATTTTAAAAAATTAAGAAATGAGATCATGCATGATGTAATACAAAAAGAGAGTATGCCTGGTAGCAGTCAAGACCTTATCTACTATGTGTGGAGTGAGTTATTACCAGAATTATTTCAACATTACAGAGACAAGCAAAAGGAGAAAGGAGCTTCTTCGATTATTGAATCAATTAGTGAAGCTGAGGCGGACTACTTGGTAAGGGCAGTTGATGAAACGACCAAAAAGGAAAAAAAAGAGCAAAAATTTGAAGAAATAAAGCGACACTGTTTTGAAGATTTATATGAAATGCGAAAGGCTTTATTAAGCTTACGATCATTATTAAATAAATGGGAATTGTTGAACAGTGTTGGACTGACAACTGACATTCTGACCACCATAGATACTGCAAGCGCATATATATGGATGCCTTTAGTACCCCGTGATATGAAAGTTGCTAAGAGCCAAGGTATTTATAATTGTGCGGTTTCAATCTTGGTTACTCCACTTGATTTTAGAGTGTACATGGATTTTGGCGGGTATGCTGATGAGGAGCGCTTTGCTTATTATCAGTTTCTCGAAAGTGAGGACTACTATAACATCATGGAGACATTCAATGGTAAAGAGGAGATGGAGGCGTTTGACATCGACTGGTTTAGTTTTATAACCAGAAGGTCGAAACTGGAATCTCCAGGTGCTGTTGACGTAAAAAATATTGTTTCCGCAAAACGTAAACTGAGTGTTGCAGACACACCAATTACCTGGAACCGAATGTTACACGGATATATTCTAACAAAAGACAATGTACCAAAGGATGGAATAACTCTTGAATGGATAACAGAACGACTTGGATGGATCATACAATTTTATCAAAAGTTTAAAGAGTTTAAACAGCCAATGACTTTGGAAGATTATAAGAAAAAATGGATGGTCAAAAAATGAAAACAAAACCAATTCAAAGCAAGATCAACGCTACTACAGAGCAACTTGACCGCTACATGATTCTTCTCACCAACGCCCACAAAGCAAAAGAAAACGCCTATTGTCGCTACTCCAACTTCCAAGTTGGCGCTGCTGTACTAGCTAAAGACGGCAATATCATTACAGGCTGTAATGTGGAGAATGCTTCCTACGGCTTAACAATGTGTGCAGAACGAACGGCTCTTTTCAAAGCTACATCGGAAGGATACAAGCCTGGCGACTTTGAAGCAATTGCCATTGCTGCCAGCGCTGATGACTTTTCTCCTTGTGGTGCTTGTCGTCAGGTTATCAACGAATTTGGTGACGACATGGTTGTCATTTTTGAGTTCGGCGGTGAAACGGTCATTACAACTCTTGCTGATATACTGCCGTACAACTTCAAACTCTGATGAAAACATCTTACAAGAAAAAAAGTGGGATGCCGCCTATCCGCATACCTGTTGCCCCACCAGGAAAAGTAATGGCATCGCCCAGGGACTATGATCGAAAGAGGCGACGGCTTGAGGTACGGAAAGACATAGAAACACAAGAACGCGAAATGGTGGCCTAAAAACATGAGAAAAGAAAATGCTCTTAAAGAAGGTACAGTTGGTTACAACACCATTCAGCTACTGAAAGACACTGAATTGGCGCATTTGACAGCCTCAGAACTTGCAATGGAACAAGCTGATATTTATGGCCAAGCTACAACGTCAGCTTGTGTGCAGTGGTACATCAATTTTTGCAAAAAGAAAAAGGCCGAAGCCGAAGTTGAGAATAATACTGAACTGGTGCGAGAGTATACAATCGCTCCACGTCAGCGCAGCGTTGAGAGAGTTGCGTAAACAGAATGACTGGAGCATGGAGCAAACAAGGTCGCCTACCAATCGCCATACTGATCGACGTTGATGGCACATTGGCAAGCCCGTACAGACAAGGGGTACGGGAACTTCGGACAACAGCAATTCCAACATTACGTCTGCTGGCAGAACATGGACCGGTTTTCCTCTGGTCAATTGTCGGTGCTGATAATGGACAGCGTTTGATACGCGAATTCCCTGAGTTGGAATCGATTATAACCGGCTGTTACGGAAAAAACGATTTTCCGCATTATCTCGTGGATGTACCGTATGCTATTGATGATGAGGGGATAGATGAAGCTGTGCTGCGTTGTAATCATGTCGTTCTTGATGATTGCTATCATGGCGGTGAGGATGATGGTCTGTTCGTGGAGGCTGCAAATATCGTAATCAAAGAGCTGGAAAGCTCACGAGATAAACATAGGTTGCAGAGGATGGCAGAAAAAGAAACATCCGCAGCCATTGAGCGAACTTTCGTCATCCCCGATATTCACGGCTGTTGCCGCACCTTTCGGCAACTCTTGTTTCACAAACTGGAGTTTCTGAGGTCAGATTCGCTCTATCTGCTGGGAGACTATATTGACCGTGGCCCTGACAGTAGGGGCGTGATCGATACCATCATGGAGCTTCAACGCGATGGCTATGATGTGCAGCCGATAAAGGGTAATCACGAACAGATGCTGATTGATTTTGATGAAAGTGGCACAGACGAGATGCTGGAATATTGGTTGGAAAATGGTGGATCAGAAACTCGGCAAAGCTATGGCTCAGAAGGTGATGAATTGATTATTCCGAGTGAACATCTTGATTTCATTAAAGCTCTTCCTGCGTGTATTGCAACAGAGACACATATCTTTGTTCATGCTGGCCTGGATTTCAGCCTTGATGACCCATTGGCGGACACAAGTCAGGAGTTCATGCTATGGAACAGAAAATATCAGTACATGGATTCCGCAACAATTGGCGGGAGGAAAGTGATAGCTGGCCACACGCCCAGATATCTTGATGAAATTGAGGAGAGTTTGGGTACAGATTTTATCCAGTTGGACAACGGCTGTTATTTTGGCGACCTGTTTTACGGCAAAGGGAACCTGGTGGCGCTGGAGTTGAGCAGCAACCGGCTGTATGTTCAGGATAATATTGATGGAGTGTTTTTGATATGAGAGCCGTTACGGCAGAATAGGAGAAAATCCATGAACTCAAGAGACAATAACGACGGCCCTTTCCCCAGCAGTTCTTTCCCACCCAGCGTTTTCCCTCGCCGGATTTTTCCCTGGATGGGTGGAGATGATGAAGACGATCCCAAGCCAGACACACCCGACTGGCAGCGTAAGAAAGATGATGACAAGGACAAGTACGCCCGATGACCCGTTACGCAATCGGTGACATACATGGCGGTAGTCGTACCTTCCGGGCTCTGCTTGATCGTATTCAACTCAGGCATACTGACCGGCTCTACCTACTGGGTGACTACGTTGATCGTGGCAATGACAGCAAAGGGGTGCTGGACATCATTCTGCAATTGATGGACTCGGGCTATGACGTGCGCCCGATTCGAGGAAATCATGACGATTTGATGTTACGCGGTTTTACTGGTAAGCATGACGAGTTTTCCGGATATTGGCTGCGTTTATGGGGCAATGAGACACTGAAAAGCTTTGGTGTTGAATCTCTAAACGACCTGAAAACCAGATACATCACACTATTGGATGTGCTGCCCTATTGCAGGGAGGACGGCAATTTCTTCTTTGTCCATGCCGGGCTGGACATGACAATGGATGATCCACTGACGCAGACCACTCCTGCACAAATGCTCTGGGGTGATGCTGCTTTTATCAACAGCAGGCCTTGTGCTGACAAGATTATCGAAAGCGGCCACAAAATCCGCTCTGTAACCCAGATTGAACAAAGCCTTACATCTCACCATATCCAGATTGACAACGGTGCGTTTTATCAAGATGAATATCCACACACTGGCAATCTGGTTGCACTTAATCTCGACGCGATGCAGCTGACTTTTCAGCCGTGGCTGGATGGTGAGGAGATCGAGTGAACAGAGAAAAACCATGAACCCACGAGACAACGACGGCCCATTCCACAGAAGCATATTACCGCCCAGAGTTGAACCGTAACCGGCTGCATGTTCAGGAAAATTAGATGGGGTCGAAATTCTGGAAAAGACGTGTTTTTATGATTTCAAAACATATGGTACAAGAAGTTTTCAGACAGTTCAGGCTTAAGCCGACAAGCGCGCATGGATTGTCCCATGCACGCCGGGTGTTCACCATCGGTAAGGAGTTGGCCGCCAAAACAGGTGCAGATAGGCTGGTGGTCGCTGTGTTTGCGCTTGTTCATGACATTGGAAGAGAAGACGAATGCGATGATGAGCTGCACGGTGAAAGGTCAGCTGCATTGTTGCTGACAACGTTTAAGGATCTGTTTCCCCTTAGCGGTTCTCAACTCAAAACACTTTTTTTTGCGATTAGTTGGCACCACATGGGCAGAACTATATCGCATCCGACAATCGGCACATGTTGGGATGCTGACAGGCTCGACTTGTCAAGGTGTCATATGGAAACCAATCCTGCTTTATTATCTACCGCTTTTGCTAAAGAACCTGCATTTTTCAACTGGGCTACCAGTCTTTCCTTACGGAGGCCATAAATGCTTCAGATAACTGAAAAGCTACTACAGGAAATGACAAACCTCATCGTGAAAGAAGTAAAACCTCGAAAGATTATCCTGTTCGGTTCCCATGCACGCGGAACGGCTCGTGCCGATTCCGACCTTGATTTCCTGGTCGTCGAGGATGGCCCATTCGACGCCCAACGCAGCCGCCGGGCCGAAATGACACGTTTGAGAAGTATTCTTTTTGATTATTTTATTCCTATGGATTTTCTGGTGTTCACTCAGCAGGAGATTGAAGAGTGGAAGGATGTCAGAAATCATGTCGTTTCTCACGCATTACGGGAAGGGAGAACGCTGTATGAATCACATTGACCAAGCCCCATGATTTTTGGGTTCTCTTGATGACGCTTCGAGAATTAGGGTGTGATATCGAGAAGTTCAAACACCTGATCATGCTTAGCACCGGAGCCAAAAGATACCATGCGCATAGATTATAGTGCTCCCAAAATATCGCGCAGTTCTTCCCATACAGGTCAGAAGCGCACCAGTAATGTATCTTTCGGAGATGTCGCCGTTATTGTTCTTATCACCGCTCTGATTTCTCTCGGGATCGGCTTTGGCAGCGGATTGATGGTTTCCCGGCACTCGGCGCAACCCCCACGCCAGCAAACGACAAAACCCTTGCCTCCTGTTGTTGCTGCACAAAAGCAGACTACCGCGACGGGGACATCACAACCAGCCGGAGACCCACCACTTGAGTTTTACACGAGGCTTAAATACGGACAAAAGCAGGCTCCTCTGGGCAGTGGCATTAATTTAGATGAGCATAAATCCGCACATCAGCCACCCCCAGCGGCACCAGCCACACGTACGAACACAAACGGCTCAAGCCAATGAAACGAACTTTTGCAATCCCCGATATTCACGGCTGTTGCCGGACATTTCGACAACTCCTGTTCCACAAACTGGAGTTTCAGAAGTCAGATACGCTCTATCTGCTGGGAGACTATATTGACCGTGGCCCTGACAGTAAAGGCGTGATTGATACCATCCTGGAGCTTCAACGTGATGGCTATGATGTGCAGCCGATAAAGGGTAATCACGAACAGATGCTGATTGATTTTGATGAAAGTGGCACAGACGAGATGCTGGAATATTGGTTGGAAAATGGTGGATCAGAAACTCTGCAAAGCTATGGCTCAGAAGGTGCTGAATTGATTATTCCGGGTGAACATCTTGATTTCATTAAAGCGCTTCCTGTTTGTATTGCGACAGAGTCACATGTCTTTGTTCATGCGGGCCTGAATTTCAGCCTTGATAAGCCATTGGCAGGTACAAGTCAGGAGTTCATGCTATGGAACAGAAAATATCAGTACATGGATTCCAAAATTATTGGCGGGAGGAAAATGATAGCTGGCCACACGCCCAGATATCTCGATGAAATTGAAGAAAGTCTGGAAAGGGATTTTATTCAGCTGGACAACGGCTGTTATTTGGGCGACCAGTTATACGGAAAAGGAAACCTGGTGGCGCTGGAGTTGAACAGCAACCGGCTGTATGTTCAGGATAATATTGATGGAGTGTTTTTGATATGAGAGCTGTCATGGCAGAATAGGAGCAAACCACATGATCAGTGATCAGAATGGCAAGCCATAATAGTGTTCAGTAATGATATTGACAGAAGACAATTGGTGCCAGCGACTATTTTTTTGTTCTGCAATTTCTTTGACAAGAAGCCATGGCCGGTTATATAGTTTGCCAAATTTGTTATTTCTTATCTGCTCGGTTCTTCCAGTCTCGATGAGAATAAGAGGGGCCTGATGGTGTTGACCGGAATTAAGGCCAACATGCTATGTGGAATAGTATCCAGTTTAATAATCTTACATTTTGTCCATTTTCCGGGAGGTGAACGGTGAACGTTCTAAAACTTATCATGACAGCAGCAATTTTCGCGTTATCGGCAACGTTTCTGGCAGGTGCTTCTGAAAGCGGTAACAAACCGGTTAAGGAACCTGAAAAGGCTCAAACAGTCGATTCGCACGCCGCCGATCATGCCGTGAGTCCGCCGGAACCCGCTCACGCGAACAACAAAAGGAAGACTAAACAGGGTACGGGAAAACGTACCGCTGAATCTGCCCGCGATGTCGGCGCAATCGACACAGATGAGACAATAAAACGAATTATCGGAGGCAGCCAGAACTCCTCTCCTAAGAAAAAACGTCTGTCTCACAAGAAGAAAGTGTCTCACGCTGCAGAAGAACAACCAACTGAATCCGCCCACGACACTATTCCAATTGAAGCGGAAGAAGCGGTAAAACGATTACTTGAAGGCAACCGGCGCTATATTGCAGGCAGGAATTCGGCGAATCACCGCACGGCAAAGCGCCGCAGTGAAGTTTCCAAGGGACAGCATCCGTTTGCCATTATAGTGGGATGTTCTGATTCTCGCGTTCCCCCTGAAATCCTTTTTGACCAGGGGATCGGTGACCTGTTCGTAGTGCGAAGCGCCGGTAATGTAATTGATGATATAGCTATCGGGAGCATCGAGTATGCAGTTGAACACCTCGGTGTGCAACTTATTATGGTGCTTGGCCATGAGCGTTGCGGGGCTGTTGACGCGACCATGAAGGGTGGAGAGGTCGGCGGAAAGCTGAAATTCATTGTTGAAGCAATCAAACCGGCAGTTGAAAAGGCAAAAGCCAAAGGACAGATATCGCACGGATGTGATCTTCTCTGTTCATCAGTCAAAAGCAATGCGCGCATGGTGGCCGAGAAGATAAGAAAAGCCAGCCCGGTTCTTACCGAAGCAATAGAAAACGGTATGCTAAGGGTAGCCGGTGCTTATTATGAACTGGACAGCGGAGTTGTTTCGCTTACATATAAACCGGTTTTGTGAGAACTCATGCTTCAAACGTAATGGTCGTCACGTTACAATAGCTCTGAAAACACTCTTTCTGACAGCATCAACTACGATAACAAGCATTGTCCACCCCACAATACAGGCGAGTTGAGCACCGCTCAAACCATATGCTCTCATAATGTCGCCACCGAAGTAGGTCATCAGAAGCTGAATAACGACGATCAGACCGAACACCGGAAGAAAATACTGGTTTTCGGTGATATGTTCAAAAATATTGAGTTTCTGATTGCGTACATTGAGAAGATTCATCACATTGGCAAACACGAATAACAGAAAAAAACCTGTCTGGAACGTTTTATGATCGTTTCCGAAGAAAGCAAAAACTGCAGGTACTTTGAGATAGATGAGGGCCGAAGCCACAATAAAGAGTCCCGTGGTGACAATGGCACTCCACATTTCAGGTGAGACAATAGCCTCAGTCCGTTTTTTGGGCTTCTCTGCCATATACCGGGTAAGAGAGGGTTCACCGCCAAGCGCAAGTGCAGCCAGGGTATCCATAATAAGGTTTATCCACAAAATCTGAGTCATTGAAAGCGGCAGATCCACGCCTATAAAAGGCCCTATAAAAGCGATCAGGACCGCACCGAAACTGACCGTTACCTGAAACTTGATAAACTTCTGGATTGATTTGTAGATCGTTCGACCATAGAGAGTCGTTTTGGAAATAGCGTCAAGAGAATCGTCAAGGATAACGATATCAGACGCTTCTTTGGCGACCTCGGTGCCACTCCCCATGCTGAAACCGACATCAGCTTTTTCAAGCGCCGGTTTATCGTTTGCGCCATCACCGGTCATACCGGTCACCAGACCAAGCTCCTGCGACAATTTTACCAGGCGCAGCTTATCCTGGGGAAGAGCCCGGGAAACAACCCTTACGTGCGAAAGCACGTTCTTCACCTCTTCATCACTCATTGCCTGAAGCTCCTGTGAAGTCAGAATCAGCGAATCGGCCGTCAACATTCCCATATCTTGGGCAATTGCGTGAGCGGTCTCTTTACGGTCACCGGTAATCATCACAACCTGCACACCCGCTGCAGTCATCAGACGAAACGCCTCTTTTGACGATGGTTTAATATCGTCTCGGATCGCCACAAGACCGACAAGAGTCATATCTTCCAATTCGGTGGCGCCCTTGTTCTGCATCACACAGGTAGATGGATCGGCAGGAATAATCTCTTTTTGTGAGGTAGTTATTGCAATAACGCGCATCGCTTTTGCGGCATAGAAATCTATTTTTGCATTGAGTTTTTTGTGTTCGGCAACGGTGAGCGGAGCTTCCAGGCCATCGTTGGCATAATATCGGTTACATCTGTCCAGAAGTACCTCCGGTGCACCTTTAACCAGCGTACAGTTGTGGCTTCCCTTTACCTGGCTTGCCATAAATTTGTCGGCAGAGTTGAAGTTGATGCGGCTGACTACTTCAACATCGTGGCTTCTGATTTCATCGTGCACAAAGTGAAGCAGCGCTTTTTCAGTCACATTCCCGCCGATGATCTGAATCGAACCGTCATCCCGCTTATTGTAGGAAGCGTTGGTATTGACTGAAAGGGAGATGTCAACCCACTCCTTGAGTAATACCGGAATCGTATCGTATCCGGTATACTCCGTCTCATCGCCGGCATAGAAATTAACAACACTCAGTTTTCCCTCTGTGATGGTTCCTGTTTTGTCAGAAAAGAGAATATTGAGTGAACCGGCGGTTTCAATCCCCACCATTTTCCGGACAAGTATATTATCCTTGAGCAGTTTTTTCATGTTGAGAGAAAGGACAATCGCAATCATCATCGGAAGCCCTTCGGGAACCGCCATCACGATAATCAGAATTGCAAGAATAATGGCATGCACAATATCAGGGCCGATATTTGACATGTTCGCCATACTGAAATACATTGTCGCACCGGCGGCCAGGGTCGGATGGAGAAAGGCCTTAACCAGAACAAAGGCGATCGCAATGGCAGATCCACCGATATAGCCGAACATTGATATGCCCCTGGCAAGGTCGGAAAGTTTTGCTTTGAGCGGAGAATCGATTTCTTCATCTTCACCCATCGAAAGCGAACCTGAAAGGGTATTTTTTCCAACTTTCATCACCTGCAAAACCGCTTCACCCTCTTCAACCACCGATTCACGATAGAGCTTGTAAGGGTTCATAAGCGGAGAACCTTCTGCGTCGTGTTCTTTGCTTTCATATGCAAAACCCTGGGGAGCCAGGAGTTTGCAGGTCGATTCATTTTCACCGTTTAGTGACACCTGATTGGATTTCAGTTCACCCGCAACCAGAATACCATCAGCAGGAATCTTGTCTCCGGTCTGAAGAACAACCAGATCTCCCACAACAATCTCATTGATGAGAATCTCATTGACCAGTCCGTCACGAAATACTTTACAGTGAATCCGACTCGCCTCTTCCTGCAGATCCTGAAACTGGTTTTCAGAGCTGAATTCACTCCAGGTGCCGACGAGGGTTGCAAGAGTCACTGCAATAAAAATCCCGAACGGCTCATACCAGTGAACAAAACCGAAATAGTAGAAAATCAGTTGTACGGCCAGAGCCACAAAGAGAATTTGAATAATGGGATCGCCCTTGATGGTATCAAGAACTTTTCCCCAGAACGTGTCTCTCTCCTTCTGAATAATCTCATTGGATCCGAACTGGTCACGACTCTTCAGAACATCCTGTTCCGTCAGGCCCCTCATTTTTATCTGCATTCGATACCTCTTATCTAAACACAAACGCCTTTCTGAAAGACCAGAAGGGCGTTTGTGTGTATTCAACCAGTATATTATTTCAGCTGGATTGGCATAACAAAACGTGCATTATACACCGAGTTCTTTTGGATCGATCGCAACAGCAAAGCAAAGTTCACGAACCGCAGCTTTTTCATTGTCATCAAACTTGCCGTCAGACCCCCCAATGACTATCCCGACCTGGAGCACTGCCCGGGCCTGTTCCGGCTTCTTTTTCAGTTTACCGACAACCTGGATCGCTTCAATTTTACCAAAGTCGTAATCAGCCTGAAGTTTATCGCAATAATAATTAAACTTTGCCTGCAAATCGGCAACATCGAATGATTTCAGCAAATCACTGCTCATAATAAAAGCGGCTACTTTACGGCGCTCTGCTGCGTCGATAGTTCCGTCCGCAGCCGCGACCATTGCACATGTCGCCATTGCAGCCGCCGCAAAATCAGCATTTTTGAACTGATCTACCTGCTTTTTCAGCCCATCACTCAACTCACCTGCTTTGCTTTTCATATCATCCCAAAAACCCATGTTCGTGCCCTCCTCAGAGAATTCACCGCTATTTTACAACTTGCTGCGCTACCGCACGATGTGATTGCCATACTATTCTGCACACTCGTGTAATGCAACAGGAAAAACCCGGAGAAATGCGGAACAAGGATAACCGCGCCCATAAACAACATTCTGAATCCGGCCGATTCGGGAGAATTACAACGTGGCTATGCCCCCTCCACCATCTGAACAACAACCAGCCGCCCGCCATCCTCGCGTGAAAGCAGCAGTTTGAGACCGTCCTTCAGTTCAACTTTGTCGCCGACAGCAATTGCTGCTTTGCTGTCGGCATCCATAAGATCAGGCAGTCGCTCGTTGACCAGCCACCAAGAAGCATTGTGAAAAACAAAATAGCCGATCCGGCGCTTTTGTTCATCTGTCAGATGCTCATTGGGGAAAACATTACGACTGGCATGCCACTGAAAAAGGGACTGATTGGTATATACCATCAAGCGGTGATTTTCCGGTCTGAAACTCCCTTCCTGATGTGAAGAATAAAGATTCAGCACGGGTAACCTGCCTTTGTAGGCTGTTCCACAAAAGGGACAAACTGGCGTTGTAGTATTGTCAAACACATACCACTTCTGTTCGCAGTTCGGATTCTGGCAGGGCTGAATCAGATCAACGGTTTTGACCAGGGCAACTTCCCAGTCGTTAGCAGTCGGTCTCTGGGCAGGAGTATGAAGAGTGTCAATAAATGCCTGTTTGAACAGAGGAACCAGATACGGGCCGGTTACCGTATAGGGGATCTTGCCGGTATCCTTCCATGGGAGTTCGCTCTGCCTGGCATTTCTTACTTTAATCCGGTTGCTGGCGTCCGATGGATGTTCAACAAATAATGCCTTTGCACCCATTGACAGTGTCTCATCGGTCTGCGGGTCCTGATCATGTACCTTGTCTCCACGAAGCGGGTGACGGTAGAGCAGATACATATATATCAAAACGGCGAGCGCGTGGCGATCGGTGTTTATGCAGGGAAGTTTGCGATTCGGGTCATTCGTGGGAAGATGGCTGGTCATGACCACTTCAGGCGCTATGAAGTCAGGAGTGCCGACAACATCAGGCGCAAACTTCTGGGGAACAACCAAACCGTCAATATCAATTATGCAGGCGTTGCCCTTGACGGGATTTACCAGACAATTTTTGTATGAGAGATCCGAGTGAGCAAGTCCCGCAGCATGAAGTCTTTTTACGGACCGGGACAGCAAGATTCCCATTCGCAGATAGTTTAACCAGTCGCCTCGTTCTCTGGGGTCTAAAAAACGATTCTGGTTAGATGCTGAAGCAAACCATTTTCCTTCTTTTTCTTTTCCCTTTATACCCAGGAAATCATCATTTCGTGATCCCCACTCGAAAAAATACTGTTTTTGATAGGTTGGAGCCACAACGCCAAGTTTACCGTTGACTTCTACAACACCCGTCGGCCAGCAATAAAGATTTTTCCAGTAATCACCACCGGCCTGATTGAAAATCCGTTCCCGATATACTCCTGTTATCGTGATGAGACGGTCTCTGGTTTGGGAGTATTTGAATGAATCCATCTTATCCCGGATAAATCCGACCACATAGCTTTTATCCGGACTGAAATAGACGTCTTTCATTCCGCCGGAACCAATGATTTCATCTACAAACTCAACTTGTTTCCCATCAGTGGTTGTCGCTCTGATGATGGTACTCATTGCGCCATCTCCGGTTTCTCCGTCGTCCCGGATACAACACTTACCGGATAGAGTATGGCTATGGTTCTGTCATCGTGATTTCCGGGACTCCAGAAATCGAGCCACTCAAGCAGTTCAGAATCAGGTTTCGCTGATTCAGTCACCGGCAACAGTTCTTTCCAAAGCTCCTCCCATTTATCGCAGTTTTCAAGGTTGGCGTCAGTTTCAAACCATGGGTCGGTAATGCCGTCCGTCATGGCAACTATTGCCGTAAAGTCAGGGACAACAGTAACTTTGATGCGATTCATTATTTCCTGGGAATCAAGCATCGCAGCATCAAGGAAACGTGTCTGGCCGGCAAACTCACCACTATCAGCCCTGCCGAGAATCTTTACTTCCCGTCCCTGACGATACACGCCCACACCACCATCGCCAACCCAGTAGGCAGCTATAAAATGCCCGGCATCAATTTTTTTGTGAATCATGACAATCAGTGTTGTCGAAAAATCCTTAAAGAGCGCACCTGTCGTTTTAGCTTCGTTTTCAATGGCGAGGACCGCTTCCTGCGCCGCGTAACCGAAGAGATAATAAAGCTCTTTTGTGATGTCGGCCCTGTTATTCTCGAATTCAGCAATACTGGCGCCCAGCGTCTCTCCACCCTCTGCCTTCAGAGTTTGCAGCACTTTCTCCGTGGCAATTCTTGCAGCGATTTGCGACCCTCTTCTGGATTTCTTTGCGCTGCCGGCTCCGTCGGCAACCGTTATTATCCGCCAGCCACTTGCCTCATCCTGAACCAGACAGAAATCGTCGTCGCGGAACGAACCGACATGAGCGTGAGATCGTCCCCGTTTGCTGGCTGCAATCATGCTAAATCCATCTCCGCCAACCAGAGCCGCTGTGGCCTGATTCTCTTTCCAGAATACATCACTCTGGTCGGACTCAAGATTTTTCCACAGTGTTTTCGGATCCGGATTGACGATCAATCTGCACACACCTGTCAGCCCGGGAATTCCGGCTTGTGGCGGCTCAAGCCGATACGTAACCGTCAGATCAAATTCTCCGGCATTTTTGGGAGTTCCATGAAGTTCCGCTGTTACAGAATCAAATGAAAGCCTCAGCTCAGGATCCATGATGACATCCTGTATCACGACGGGATTACCGTTTGCACTCTTACCCTCGATTTTGCCGCGAAAATCCATGTTGACCCTGCCGTTCGAGGCAATGCTGAAGGTTGTTCCCATCTGCTCAACTCCCTGCATCATTACCCCCTGCCACGCTGGACATCAAATCCGCCTGCATTACCGCCGGCCCCGAATTCCACCTGAGCTCTGCACCAGGGACACGTTACCCTGCCAGGCCCGTTCAGACACATCAACTTACCGCATCCACACATTGCAAAAGCGGTCATATTGCCGCAATAGGGGCAGCCGGGACTGCCATGCAACTCTTCCGTATTCACTTTCAGATTGGCAGATTCAGGGGAAGACCACTCAAAATACTCTTCCGTAATGGGAAAGCATCCGGTGAGCTCATAATGATGTGCGTTACGCTGCTCTTCACTGAATGGCAGGATGTTGCGGAGGCGATCATATTTCATGATGTAGGGATTTCTGTTCTTTTGACAACGTCCCGTCAGGACAACGCAGTCCCGGTCGGATGGAGGTGGTGGAGGCAGATCGCCTTTTTTGACCAGCGAGATAACATTACTGTCGATGCGGGCCAGGTTGAGGTTGTCGCCTTGTCCCTCACCGACGCTCTTGCTTTGGGATGACACCGAAGCCGAAATCCAGGAGATGAATTTCTTGAAGTCACCTTCGTTCTGCTCTTCGAATATCAGCACCGTCTCTGTCAGTTTCTGCAAAGCGCCAATATCGGCATATTTCCCCATTGCTACGGCGATCAGATTCGTTTTACGCGCATGGCGCTCCTGCCAGGCGCGTAAGACCCGGTCAACGCGGTCGGTCGGTTTACCGTCAGTAAACAGATAGACAATCGGTTTCCAGTCCCCCTTTTGATCAGCAGTTGACGTGACAACGTGGGCATCAATCTGTTTCATCAGTTCAATCAGGGCCGCACCCAGGCTTGTACCACTGCCGATGGGGAGTTTGGGAGGATAAAATGAACAGACTTCCACAAGCGGCGCAATAGTCCGGGCAATCCCGGCAAAGGCGATGACCGAGAGATAGGCGGTTTCCAGGGCATGGGGATCCTGGCGGAGATTACGGACAATCATGCCGATCCCCTCCTCCATCTTCTTCAGGTTTTCACCGGCCATCGATTCAGAACAATCCAGTACAAAAAAAACGGGGAGTCGGCGCATGTTTTCTCCTTATGTAAGTGACATATCCCGGAGAGCACACTGACTGTCCGCCACCTAACCGCCCGAGTTATCCGGACTGATTTCGGGAAGCAGCTCGCCTGGTTCAGACGATTGAATCAGCACAGTCCCCTGGCCACTGAAATCGATCTGTTTCTCTTCACCCGACAGAGTAATGCCACTCACCGCACCAACCATCGATACCAGGCCGGCGACGTGCCCATAGTCGTAGCGATACGACGGACTCGGGCAATCCGCCCAGCCAAGCACCGACTGTGGGTCGACCCGGCATGGCAGCTCCAGAAAGTGCACTGGACCATTGCTCGACGCAATGATCTTGCCGCTGCCGATCAATGTCAAAAAACCGTGCATCGTCGATTCCTGGCAGACGATGTTCCTGGTGAAGCCGAGCAGATGGCTTGCCTTAATGGTCATGTTGGCATCGTCGAGGTCGTAGCAGGCGATGTCGTTGCCATTATCTCCCAGGATCAATTGCCCATGCCCTCTGGAAACGATGAAGTGGTTGATGTAAAGCGGTGCATTGAAGGTCTGTTTGATCAGAATATCGAGCAGGCTGGAGCCGAGTGCTTCGAATTGCAATTGTCCGTAGTACGCGATCATTTTGCCTTTGCGGATGAAGATCTCCTCTTCAACATCCACTACGAATGCAAACCGGTTCAGATTATCGTTTTTAGGCAGATTGCCCGGATTATAGATCGTCATGATTAACGCTCGCTCGCTTGAATGTAAACGGTGCCCTGCCCCATGAATTTGACCTGATAGGACTCGCCCGAGGCCTGGCCGACGAAGGTTTTCCAGTTCAGATCGGTAACGATGGTGGAAGTCAGGTTGCCTTTGTGACCGATGTAGGCATTCGGGTCAACAAACACAGGCTGCTCTGGTGTGACTTTCAGACCGATTGCATTGCCATCCGAAAGAATCGCGATTTCACCGGTTCCCTGCAATGTTGTGGTGAACAGTCCCTGGCCGGTCACCGCGCCTCGCAGGATACTCTGCACGCCGCCCTGATTACCGAGGAACATTGTGCCGGTACGCAGGCGCGCGTCAAAGGCGAGCAGAGTCTTGCTTTCGACGTACACGATTTCATTGGACACCTGAATGATGCTGGCGAACAGTCCGTTGTAGCCGTAATAAACTCTCCCGGTACCTTTTGCCACCATCAACGAATAACTTTCGTTGGTTACGGCACGCATGGCCAGATCCTGTATATCGCCGCCACCGAGGAAGGAGCGCGCAAAACTTATCCTGCCCTGATAGGAAATCATCGCCCCCCGCTTGGCGAATACCTCCTCAGCGTTCAGGGTCACCGCTACAAGCTTTTCATTGATTTGAGCATAGGATGGCATCGCGACTCCTTAGCGTTCGGCAGGTTGAATATACACCATGCCCTGGCCGGTGAACTTGAATTGATAGGACTCGCCGGATGCTTTTCCGACCATCGTGCGCCAGTTCACATCAAAGACGAATTCCTGCTGCACAGCGCCTTTGTAACCGATGAAGGCGTCCGGATCAACAAACAGTGGATAGTTCGGACCGACTTCGAGGGTAATCAGGTTGCCGCGCGAGATAACGGCTATGTTGCCATTGCCTTCCACAGTGGTAGTGAACAAACCCTGTCCCG
The DNA here is from genome assembly GCA_037129255.1 of Desulfuromonadales bacterium. GTDB lineage: Bacteria > Desulfobacterota > Desulfuromonadia > Geobacterales > Pseudopelobacteraceae > JACRCG01. The sequence continues at coordinate 44,541 of JBAXVG010000013.1, forward strand.
ATGTCGCACCGCGCAAACCGGCAAACGTCGTGTTGGTCTTGAGACCGGAATCGTAGGCCAGCAGACTGCTGCTTTCGATGAATAGTTTTTCCTGGGTCAGCGGAATGACCGCGATCTCTGCGGCGTTGTGCGCAAAGTAGACGGTGCCGGTGCCGGCCGTCTGCATGAGCGACATGCCTTCGTTGGTCACTTTTCGCTTCAAAGCACCGAAAATGCCTTCGCCGCCGAGAATTGATTTTTCGAATTTCATTGAGCCGGTGTACGCAACCATGGCGCCCGCGATTGCCATGACCTTCTCGTTTTGCAGATCTACTTCCAGCAGACGGTCAGTATTTATTCTGAAACTGCTCACGACATATTCTCCCTGACTGGTAGTTGGTACTGCTGAATCAAGTAATAGTCTCCCCCTCTATAGAGAGGTAGGAATCACGATGAGAAAGATAAAGGGATGAGAGGGATTTGCCTGTTGATGGCGGCAAAAATATCATCCGGAATAAACCGCTGTCAATTCAAATCACGACCAGTACTTCCGGCGGCGGCGGGGGCAAGGTAGTTGGCGCGACGACACCGGCGCTGCTGCTGCCGGCAGCCACGCTGGCGGAAACCCATTTGAAGAACTGAGAAAGTCTGGCGCTGTCCATGGTATCCATGAAGACCACATTGTCGGTCAATTGCTTCAATTTCTCGATCTTTGCCTTTGGTCCGGCGGCGCAGGCAATGATGTTGCCGAAATTGCGCTGTTTAATTCCGGGAATCGCCTCACTGTATGCCATGGTGTCGGACGGACTGCCATCGGTCATGATAAACAGAAGCGGGCGCCAGTCTCCCTTCCGGACGTCGGTTGTCCGGATAACGTCTCGATCCACGCGGGATATCAGTAACTCAAGGGCAGCTCCAAGGTTGGTTGCTGCTGATTCCGGAGCTGTAATTACCGGCAGCTGCACCTGATCAAGCGGCGTGAGAGGGAATATTTCACTAGCCTCATTATCAAAGGTAATCAGGCTGATGTGAACGGACTCCAGAGCGTAGGGATCCTGTCGCAGCGCACCAACCAATACCTGAAGTCCGTTATTGACCGCCTGAATCGGCTCGCCACGCATGGAGCCGGAGGTGTCAAGCAGCAGGAAAACCGGCAATCTTCGTCCACTCATAGTCTGATACACTCCTTTCATTCCAGCTAAAAACCCTATTTTATACACCACAGCGTGACATTTTCAATAAAATTCACTATTGGAAGAGTTCCGCAGTATCTCAGAGCACACCGAATTCCCTGGCCCGCTCGATGATCAGTTTAGCCCAGTTAATGTGGGTAGATGGTTCGCACATCTGGCCATGCATGCCGAACACAGCCGGTGAATTCTTGTCCAGAATCGCCTCGGCCATCTCCATGTCCTGGCGGCAAACCTGGTAGTGGTTTTCGATGATTGACACATGGTCCGGATGAATGGCGGTCTTGCCAAGCAGACCGTGCTGAAGGTCTTCCGTAACTTCCCGGCTGAGCGTTGTAGAGTCGTTCAGGGATTCGAAGACCGGTCCGGTCAGGTTAAATCCGGCCGGTATGAAGGTAGTGGCCATCATTGCAATGGTCGCCCGTAGCGGAGTGTTGTAGATCGTATGGGCTGCAAAACGCCTCAGGGAAAGGTGGTTGAGCAGGTCGTTGCCACCAATGCGCAATGAAAGGATTCGACGACGATAGTTCTCATGGAGAATCAGATCACGGAAAAGAATCATCTCATTCATGTCAAACATGTCCGGAGTCTCAAGGGTCGGCATCACCTCGAAGCGGTCCGTCTCATTGAACTGGGACCAGTATGCGTCGATATTGTTCCGGGTGACCTTCGGCAGGACGAAGCCGTCGATCTTATGGATACCGTCCATCTGCAGGCAGCGACCGAGTACCTTCGGGTTTCTCACCCTGATGAAGCGGAGTAGCCGGTCGTCCGTTTCCATGTTCTGAAGGGTCGTCGCCAGGTTATCCAGTGCCGCAGGGACTTCCTTCTCCTTAAGGCTGTCTTCGGTGCAGAATATTACCGAACGGAGATGGGGATATTTGGAACGGTTGGCAATCACTCCCAGATCGCTTCTGCTACTGGGAACATACAACGAAGCTCCTAACCGGACAAATTTCATTTTTTTCATTGATAAACCCCGGATTAGTTGATGTTTTATTTTAAGATTATTCAGATTCTCCAAGTGCGGCAATGATAGCTGCGGCCTTGTAAGGGAGATTCGGGACATATTTCACCGGCACTTTTTTTTCGGCGGCCAAAAGTTGCAGGTGCGCCACTTCGGGCAGCGTTTCGTCTTGGAGCAGGATCAGATGCGGCACCCGACGAAGGAGGACGCGGGTTGCTTCTCCGATGCCCGGCTTGATATGGTTACAGTCTCTGACGCCATACCTCTCCCCGATTCCTGCCAGAAATTCCCGGCTTTCCCGGCGCAAGCGCTCCCGTTCACCCCCTTTGGAAAGAATCGGGGGTTCTGATTCTAACTGCTCCCACAATCCGGCGGCGAACCTCATCACGGCATCCACAAAGCTGCGGGACAGGTCGATCGCCTCAAACTCCCGGTAATAGATGCAACCGTGAAAATCATTCTGGCCGATGTATTCGCTGTTAAGAATGGAACGGCTGACCAAACCGGAAACAATGGAGTTCATAATCGCAGAGGGAATCAGATAATCCTCGCAGGTTGCCGCGACGGCAGCGGTTCCGGATATGTCGGCGACAACATGAAGCGCGGTGGAGAGCGCACATCCCTCCTGTTCGTTGAAGGCTGCAACCCGGCAGGCCAGCTCGGCAGCAATGACTCCCTTACCTGTCCAACCGTCGATGAAGACGATACCGGCGGGATCTCTCTGTTCATGGCTGAGAATGTAGCGCAGGGCGTTTCCATCAATTCCCCGGTCACGGATAATTGAGATGGAATAGTGCCGGATGTTCCGGCGACAGTAGGTTTCCAGAATCCGTTTCAGGAGCACCCCGACCGGAGTCCCGGCCCGGGCAAGGGACACCAGAGTGAGCTCTGCGGAAACAGAAGCTGCCAGATGTCGGGCCAGACGGATCAGATCGGCGCAGAAGCGGGGGTTGTTTCGCCGGCACGCCTCATGGAAAAGCCTCAGATAGGCCGGCGAGGGGGGACTCTCCGGGCTGATCATCTCGCTGTAATGACGTTTTCCCGACTGGATCAGCCGCTCCTTCTCCCTGATCTCCAGCATCGGCATACGGATTTCCTTCAGAAGGAACTGCACGTCATCGGCGGGATAGCTGCCGCTGGCGATGTAATTCACAATAGACTCCTTCCGATTTGGGACACGGAGGGTGCAATCAGGTAATCGCACACTCCCATGAAGCGGAGGTCGGAGAGACTGTCCCCCATACCGAGAGTCACCAGAGAATCATCGGTCGGCCGGAGTCGTTCCTCAATGAGGAATTTCACCGCATTGGCCTTGTTGAGAAAGCGGGGGATGATGGCGATATTGTTGTCATTAAAATGAACGTAAAAATCTGCCGGTGTCAGCCCCAGCACGTATTCACTATGAAGATTTTCAAGAACGGTACTATCCGCTTCCGGCTGTTTAATGACGATATAGAGCTCCATGGCACAATCACCGATGATCCGGATTGTGAGTGCCATGGCGCGCCGGTCGGCATATTCCCTGATCGCCGCAGCAAGCGCCGCCATTTCACCACGTACCGCCATAACCTTGCCCCTGATTTCGGCATCCCATTCGGCATCCACGTTTCCTTCGGCATCAAGAATCACACCACCATAATTGAGGATGGCACCATGTTTAAAGGGAAGATGGACCCGTTTGAAGGCGTCGAGGTTGCGGGCCGTAGTGGGGATGACACGCATGGTTTCAGAAAAGAGGCGGAACAGGGCGGTCTGCCCGCTGGTCATGAAGGAAAGAGGGGTGCCGTCCCGACTGCTGGCGGCATTTTCCAGGCGCACCCCGGGGGGGCACTTGCGCATGGTCTGAAATATGGTGTCGTCCAGGTCCAGGAAGAGACAAGGTTTCATGGAGCTCCTTCGCAGAAAAACAGGGATTGAGCCTCAAGCATGCCGGGGAGCAGATGGTCCGGAGGGAGTTCCGGATTTTCGTAGCAGATGATGATCCGGGAGTAATCCTCCCGCCGCACATTATAGAGGAAATTGGCGATACCGTCTCCGTAGTTGTCGGTAAAACGGAGCCGGGAGCGTATGTCGTTGCCGAGCATGATGGGAGAGCGGGTTGTAGACTGGAAGCGGACGTCGTAACCGCACCCTTCCAGATATTCTGCCAGCAGAAACGGGGGATAGGCGAATTCACCGGAACCGAGTACAAGGATACGGTCCCCGGATGCAAAATTGCATCCGGAGGTCAGCCGTGGAAAATCGAGTTCCGGTATACCCCGGATACCGAAGCGCCCCCAGTTCACTGTGAAAAAGAGATCTTTACGCTCTGTTCCCCCCCGCACGTCGATCTCTTCGTCAATAATGAAGGAGGAATCCGGGGTAAAGGTAAAACCGCCCCGAAGGATCTGGGCGTAATCGATTCTGACCGGGGATACCGCATCCTGAAGTTCCTTACCGCGCTCCGCTCCCAGCCAGTTGGTGATACTGACGAAGCGTGCTTCCTGCAAAAAAAGGTTGGCGTCCCGGTAGGCGGTGAGGAGGTTTAAGGCCGTAGTGCCGGTGCTGATTTCGTCGTCTGCTATTACCAGTGATGCTGCGGTTGTAAAGATCAGCTGATCCTCGGCTGTTTCCGGGAGATAAAGGATCTGATCGGTGGCGTGGCTGTGAACTTCCTGGAAATCAAAAGCGGTGCGTCGGTATGAGTGATAGCGGGTCGTATGCAGAAAGAGGATGTCCTCTCTGCCGGACAGACGGAGCAGAGAGTCATAGATCCCCTGGCCAAAGCCGGTGGCCGTTTCCGCCATGCCGATGAACAGAACCGGCCCGGGGAGATCAACCAGATCTGCTGCCAGATGGCGATACACCTCCCGCATGTCGGCAGGACGAACCGGCCAGTGTTTGCCGAGTACCTTGCTGATGAAGAGAAAGCTCCGCTTCCTGTTCTGGCGCGAGGCATAGCCACAGAGTCGGCCCAGCTCCATACGGCAGTCATCAACCCGGATCTCCAGGATGCCGCAGGGAAGTTCCACACTGCACTTCCGGTCCGGGCTCATGACGACACCACGACTCCGATGTCCGCTTTGCCTACCCTGGCGCCGGGTCGAGGCATGGGGATCTCCCTCTCCTCGCAGAGCCCAAGAGCGTAGGAGATTCCCCAGTAAGGGAGATTAAGACCGGAGGGACTGGTGTAATGAATCCCCCCGGACATGCGGGGATTTATCTCCAGCAGATAGGGAATACCGCCGCTCTCGCGGAACTGGATGTTGTAGAGACCGTTCAGACTGAAGAGTTTGGTGAGCCGCCCGGTCATGGCGCTGATCTCGGCGTGTTCCTCCAGAATCTGGGCGCCGCCGGGCTGTCCCGATTTACGCCTGATGACATGGCGCAGGAGTTTTCCCCGGTCGGCGAGGCAATCGACACTCCGCTCGTCTCCTCCCAGGTACTGCATTACCATAATCTCCCGGAAGGAGGGCTGTTCGCCGAATATGCTGCGGGCAAGCTCCAGGCCGATCTTGTAGACGTCGCCGTTCAGGAGCCGGTCTATTTCCCGCCCCCTTTCGGCAAGCACCTTGAAACCGAGCCCGAACACCGATACGGAGGGCTTGAAGCAGACGATCGGGTGTTGTTCCTTCAGCAGAGCGTACGCTTCGTCGAACTGCTCCAGATTCGTGACGATCCGGAAATCGGGGATCGGGAGACCGTATTCCCGGCAAAAGTCGTAGCAGAGCCCTTTGTTATCTATGGTCTGATGGAATTCATCGGGACAGACGGTGGAAACGTGTGCACCGATCTCCTTGAAGAGGTGGGCGTGACGAGCCAGGAACGACGCCCGGCGGGCGGGGATGAACAGCCCGACCTGCTGTTCCCGGCAGAACCGCAGGCACCATGTCAGATAGTCGTCATCCCGTTTGAACACCGGTTCAATGAAAGCGTCGTCCGCGGCGGCAAAACCGATGAATTCCTTACTGGTGTGGCTGCAGAGAAGGCGGAAGCGCTGATCGGCATCCTCTTCACGGATCAGGCTGAGAACGTTGTATACGCTGGAAAATCCCTTGTTAAACCATATGGTTGCCGTCATATAAAATGGCATCTCCTGACAAACCGCATACTGAAAAGGCACAGCGTTGACCGCTGTGCCTTTTCAAATATCTGTGGCTTCCGGTTATGCGTCAACGCCGAAGTTACGCGCCAGTGGCCCGAGTCCACCCTTGAATCCCTGGCCGATCGCCTTGAATTTCCATTCACCTGCGTTCCGGTAGACTTCACCGAAAATCATTGCTGTTTCTACACTGGCATCTTCAGAGAGATCATAACGGGCGATCTCCTTGTCGCCGTCCTGATTGACGATCCTGATGTAGGCGTTTTTCACGCCACCGAAGTTCTGCTTGCGCAGCTCACCCTCGTGAATGGTGACGGTGAAGGCGATTTTATCGATCTCGGCCGGAACTTTTTCCAGATCAACCTTGATAACTTCGTCATCCCCTTCGCCGGCGCCGGTCTTGTTGTCACCCATATGTTCCACAGAACCGTCCGTGGATTTCAGGTTGTTGTAGAAGATGAAATCACTGTCTGCTCTCACCTTGCCGTCATTCTTGGCCAGAAAGGCGCTGGCGTCAAGATCGAAAGCGGCGCCGTCGGTGACGCGGGCTTCCCACCCGAGACCGACCAGAATCTTCTTGATGCCGGGTGCTTCCTTGCTCAATGAAACATTACCACCCTTGCTGAGTGAAATTGCCATTTGCTCCTCCTTGTTTTAGAGATTCGCCTGCATGGCAGGCATCAGATCCTGAAAAGTCTTTCCGCTGCAGTTTTCGCCTATAGCATGCATTTTCCACTCGCCATTGTGACGATAAACCTTGGCCATGACCATGGCGGTATGTCCCCCCTGGCAGCTCAGGTTGTAGCGGGCGATTTCCTTGTTGTTGGCCTGGTTGACTATCCGGCAGTAGGCGTTGGCAACCTGGCTGAAGTTCTGGCCGGTGAAGCTGTTGACGACAAATACCAGCGTTTTTACCCCGGCGGGGACTCGTGAAAGGTCAACGATGATCTGCTCGTCATCCCCCTCCCCGTCGCCGGTGAGGTTGTCGCCGGTATGAACTATGCTGCCGTCTTTGCTTTTCAACTGACGGAACCAGACGGAATCCAGCATATTCCGGCTCTCGTCAAACAGTACGCAGGATGCATCCAGGTCGATAGATTCCGGCTCATCGCCGGAACCGAACATCTTGCTGAGAAACCCCTTTTTTTCCTGAGCAGGGTTTCTCGCTGCGTCCCATCCGAGTCCCATCACCACCTTGGTGAGGGTTCCTCCGGCTTCTTTTTCCAGTGAAATTTTCTGTCCCTTTTCCAGCGTAATAGCCATAGATCCTCCTTTTTGTGCGTTATCCTGCGGCGCCTCTGTTGCCCATGACTGCCAGCATATCTGCTCTGAATGCTGCATCGAAACAGTACCGGGATTGTATCAGATAATCAAGAATAAGCAATCTCCGTCACCCGCTGGTGTAGTCACATCCCTCTTTGGGGCATTTCATGAATTCTCCCTTTTTCTTGTAGACCTTCTTCACCAGGAGGGGAAAACCACATTTCGGGCACGCCTGTTCCACCGGCGGGTCCCACAGGGCGAACTTGCACTGGGGATAGCGGTTGCAGGAGAAAAACATCTTGCCATAGCGGGATTTCTTCTCTGTCAGTTCCCCTTCCCTGCATTCCGGGCAGGTCACACCGGTCCCCCTTGGTTTGATCAGGGGCTGGATGTTCTTACAGGCCGGATAACCGGAGCACGCCAGATATTTACCGAAGCGGCCGTCCTTGATCAGCATCGGCTGGCCGCACTTCTCACATTTTTCGTCCGAAACTGCCGGTTCCGCTGCTTCGCCACCACCTTCCGTCTCGATGTTGCGGGTATATTTACATCCTGACTGAAAACCGGAGCAGGCAATAAACTTGCCGCGTTTACCAAGCTTGACTACCAACGGTTTGCCGCAGTCAGGGCAGGCTTCGTCTGTGGCCTCGGTCGTCAGGTCCGATTTGCTGACTTCACTCTCCTTCTGTTTGAGGAGGGCGATGAACGGCTCCCAGAACTCCTTCAGAAGCGGCTTCCACTGTTTCTCGCCACGAGACACCTGATCCAGCTCCTCCTCCAGTCCGGCGGTGAAGTTGTAGTCCACATAACGGGAGAAGTGGGCCGTCAGCAAATCATTCACCACCATGCCGACATCTTCAGGGAAAAAGCGTTTCTTATCGAGACGGGCGTATTTACGTTCGATCAGGGTATTCATAATGGAAGCATAGGTTGAAGGACGGCCGATCCCGTATTCTTCCAGGGTTTTCACCAGAGTGGCTTCGGTATAACGAGGTGGAGGCTGGGTAAAGTGCTGCTCGGGGACGACCTCATGAAGCTTGAGTGACGCACCCTCACTCATTACAGGCAGCAATCCCTCCTTTTCCTCGTCCTGGTCGTCAAGGCCCTCAATGTACAGCTTCATAAAACCGGGAAACCGGATGACGGTACCGGTAGCCCGCAACTCGCCGCGCTTTGCACCGCAGAACGGACCGGTGGCCGGCGGCACGGCCAGATCAGCGCTAATGTCCACGGATGTCTGATCAAGCAGGGCTTCGGCCATCTGACAGGCAACAGTACGCTTCCAGATCAGTTCGTAGAGTTTGTAAAGGTCGGGAGTCAGAAATCGCTTCAATTCTGCCGGAGTCTTGGAGATGTAGGTCGGTCGGATCGCCTCATGGGCCTCCTGGGCGTTTTTGGTCTTGGTGCGATAAAGGCGAGGCTTGGAGAGGGCATACGACGAGCCGTAGGCGGCTGATATGACATCATGGGCCTCTTTGAGTGCCTGGTTGGAGAGATTGACACTATCGGTGCGCATGTACGTGATCAGGCCGACCGTGCCCCCCTCGCCAATGTCTATGCCTTCATAGAGCTTCTGCGCGGTAGACATGGTCTTCTTGGCGGAGAAACCCAGTTTGCGGGAAGCCTCCTGCTGAAGCGTAGATGTGGTAAAAGGGGGAGCCGGGGTGCGCTTTTTCTCCGTTTTTGTAATTTTCCCGACCGCGTATGAACCTGTCTGAAGTGCTGCTTTCAAGCCGACGGCAACCTCTTCGCCCGGGATGTCGAACTTGCCCAGCTTCTTGCCGTTTACCGAAACCAGGCCTGCCTTGAATTCCTGCCCCGGTGTAACACCCAACCGGGCCGCGATGGTCCAGTATTCCTGCTCGCGGAAAGCCTGGATCTCCTTCTCCCGTTCACCGATCAGGCGCAGGGCTACCGACTGGACGCGACCGGCCGAAAGTCCGTAACGGATTTTTTTCCAGAGAAAGGGCGAAAGATTAAAACCAACCAGGTAGTCCAGAACTGAACGCGCCTGCTGGGCATCCACCAGTTCAACAGCTATCTTGCGGGGATGATTGACGGCATGAATAATAGCGTCTTTGGTTATCTCGTGGAATACAACACGCTGGATCTCGATACCAGGGTTCTTTTTATCCAGCCCCAGTGCAGCCAGCAGGTGCCAGGAGATCGCTTCACCCTCACGGTCGGGGTCAGTCGCCAACAGCAGTTGGTCCGCCCCCTTGAGCGCCTGCCTGATGGCATCAATATGCTTTTTGCTTTCCGGCAGGACGTGGTACAGGGGTATAAAACCCTTCTCGATATCCACCGATCCCTGCTTGCTGGGTAGAGCCCGCACATGGCCGAACGAAGCCAGAACTTTGTAGTCTGGCCCCAGAAATTTTTCGATGGTTTTCCCTTTGGCGGGGGATTCGACGATGACAAGTTTTTTCGACATGGTTTATTCGGTTTCCTTACAGATAGATTTCAAAATTAGATGATTATGCCGCCACAGCGTAATGTGTGCCGGGCAGAGGTAGAACAGCCCCCTTCAGTTCAAGGTGCAGCAACATAGAGGAAACCACTCCGGCTGTCAATTCCGTTTGGGCAATGATGTCATCAATGTGCAGCGGAGAACGTGACAACAATTCGAAAATGGCCGCCTCTTTCGGCGTCAGTGAAAAGGAGCGCGTCGTTTTTTGAAACAGCGGCGAATCAGCAGTCGTCACGTCATGCGCCGGAAGCTCCTCCAGGATATCCTCGACGCAGTCCACCAGTTTTGCTCCCTGTTTGATCAGCCCGTTGCAACCGCGGCTTGATGCAAACGTAACATTGCCTGGCACGGCAAAGACGTCACGACCATGCTCCAGGGCATACTGGGCCGTGATCAGCGAACCACTCTTTACTGCGGCTTCCACCACCAGAACCCCGCGGGACAGCCCACTGATGATCCGGTTACGACGTGGGAAGTTCTCTGCCAACGGCAACGTCCCCAGAGGAAATTCAGATACCAGGCACCCTTTTTGAGCCATTTCCTCAAAAAGTTTGCGGTTTTCCGGCGGATATACCATGTCAATGCCGCAACCCAGTACTCCGATGCTTCTGCCTCCGGCCTGAAGGGCTCCTTTGTGGGCCGCCGTATCAACCCCCCGGGCCATTCCCGATACAACGCACACACCATGACCAGCCAACGCCCCGGACAGATTTCCGGTAGTCAGCAGACCATATGAAGTCGCACGCCGTGAACCGACGATAGCGATTGAAAGTTCGCAGGAGCGCAGCTCTCCCTTGACGTAGAGAAAGGGGGGCGGGTCCGGGATCTCAAACAGTGATTTGGGATAATCGCTAGAGGTAAAGGTCACCAATCGGGCACCACTAGCTTCAAGGCGCAGGCATTCTTCCCCGGCAAAGCGACGCCACGAACCATTACAGATCTCTTCAATAATGGCAGGGGTTACCCCTCTGATATCGGAAAGCGAACTGTGAGATGCCGTCAACGCAGCTTCGGGCGTATCATATCTCTCCAGCAGGCGCCGAAAGGTGACATTCCCTATGCCGGGAACAGCTTTGAGTCCTATCCAGAAAAACTCTTCCATACGCTCGGTTACCATGCAAAAAGAGACCGGCCCTGCGCCGGTCTCTTGAAGGCTTGATCTGTTTAGATTATTTTGGCAGGCTGACGAGCCGGTCACCTTTGTAGATTGCGTCGATACTCTTGACTACCAGGGCTGTGGCCACATTATTGCCGGTTTCCAGGATAACAACCGCCCCGAGCAACTCCTGGGGTAACTTGTCTACCTGGCCCTCCGTATGTCGCTGGTCGAGGCTCACTTCCCGCACAATGTAAAGCATGTTTCCGGGTTCGGCACCCTGGGCACTTCCCATATCAATATAGACAATGTCTCCGGTAGCGATGATGCTGATGCCGCTGTAACTCTCGACTATATAGCCTCTCAGCTCCCTGGTGGTAGCTTTGAGTGATATTTCACGGCGCCGGTTTTCCTTGTAAGGCATCAGGTACGATCCGGGGCTGATCTCTTTGGAAGACCTGGTGATAATGGCACGAGACGATTTGTCTTCAATGTCTGTCAGCTGCAGGTCGCCCAGCGGAATGATCTTGGTTCCCATCGCTTCATTGCTCAGTGGGTGATAGACGGTAACATCCCTGCGGAATATGGAGAACTTTTCACCACCCTTCACGTTCAGCGATGAACCTATGTCCGTGTAGACTATATCATCAAAACCGGCCACGATCCGGTCATGATGAATGCCGACGATGATACCGGCCGGCGTTATATCCTTTTCCATCAGGAAACCTTCACTGCCGTAGACAGGATAACTCTTCTCTGCAGCAACCTCCTGCATCAGGTCAGGCGATTTGCCTGCTGGGGCGGCCTTCTGTGTACCGGCTTGCTCCTTGGGTACAAACTCCAGCCGATCAGCGAACACGCGCACCTTCTGGCCGGGATAGATCAGGTGGGGATTGGTGATCTGTCTGTTTTTAGCCCACATGTCCGGCCAGTATCTGGGATCCTTTAAAAAACGTTCGGAGAGCCCCCAGAGTGTATCACCTTTTTTGATAACATAAATTACCGGCTCTTCCTGCTCTGCCGCCATCGAAAAACAGGGAACAGCGAACATTACCAGCAACAGTAACAGTAATCTGGTTTTCATATAATGCACCTCGTGTGTCTCATAGAATGGGAAACCGGTGGCCGGTTATTACTTATTGACGTTACGATTCCTGTACCCGTTCTCGTTGTTTCAATTTGCACCCAGACGCTCGCGTGCCTTTGAGGCGGCAGGACTGCCCGGATATGATCTGATCAGGCCATCAAAGACGGCAAGAGCCTTTTCTTTCTCTTTCATGGCTGTCAGCGTATAGCCAAGCTTCAGCAGAGAATCAGGCGCCTTGGGACTGCCGGGATAGCTTCCGGCCACTTTGAAAAATGTATCTCTGGCCTTGGGCAGGTTAGACAGGCTGTAATAGCACTCGCCGATCCAGTAGAGCGCATTGGCGGCGTAATCATGTGCCGGATTTACAGCAAGAAACGATTCAAAAGCTTCTATGGCTGCGGCAAAATTATTGGCGCTGTACAGACCGAAAGCCTTGACATAATCAGAAGGTGGGCTGGTATCCCTGGCTGTCTTTGATGCCGACTCAGGGTTCACGAGCTCAATTTTTTGCGTAGCCACCTGCTGAGCCTGAAGAGTCATGTGCGACCTGAGCTCTTCCTGAGAGATACGCAACTCCCAGATAGTCTGCTGGTATTGCTTCAGCTGCTGAGCAAGTTCCTTGATCTGTTCAAACTGAGACTGCTGCTGTCCCGCCATTTCGTTCAGACGCTGCTCACTCTTCTTGCCGGATTGGACGAGATATTCAATCTTCGCCTCAGATTCGGTTTGCCGCTTGACTATCATGTCACTTACAGCGCAACCGGTCAGGGCAAGACAGAACAGAAGGCATGTGACCAACCGAATGCCTGATGGCATAATTCCCCCATTTGACGGAAGTTTTTCATAATTAAAGCGATATGGTTCTCTTTGTCAAGTGAAAGCTGCCTATTTCGGTATTATTAACAGAGTGATTATGATAGCATCCGCGTTAAATTCGCACATGGAACATATATTCGGATCTCCCGTGAAAATACCCGAACTGCTGGCGCCGGCCGGCAATATGGAAAAACTGAAAATGGCCCTGCACTACGGCGCCGATGCGGTATATCTTGGAGGTCACTCCTTCGGGTTGCGCAACAAGGCTGAAAATTTTTCCATTGATGAGATGGAGACAGCGCTTGCCCTTTGCCACCGCAGGGGAGTGAAGGCCTACCTGACGGTCAATAGCTACCCGCGCAACGAAATGATGAGCGCACTTGAAACGTACCTGAATGAAGTGAATGTCCTTCCTTTTGACGCCTACATCGTTGCCGATCCCGGAGTTATTGAACTGGTACGGGAAATCTCACCGCAGCGGGAGTTGCACCTTTCAACCCAGGCCAACACTATAAACCTGCACAGCGCACGCTTCTGGCAGCGCCTGGGAATCCGCCGCATCAACATCGCCCGCGAAATGAGCCTGGAGAACATCCGCGAGACGGTGCTGTCCGTCCCCGGAATGGAGTTCGAGGCGTTTGTGCATGGTGCGCTCTGCATCTCCTACTCCGGGCGCTGCCTGATATCCAGCATGCTGACCGGGCGGGATGCAAACCAGGGTGAATGCACACATCCCTGTCGCTGGAGCTACCATCTGGTGGAGGAACAGCGCCCCGGCGAGTATTTTCCGGTTATGGAGGATGAAACCGGTACCTTTATTTTCAATTCACGGGATTTATGTCTGCTGGATCATATCCCGGCCCTGATCGAAAGTGGTGTTGCTTCTCTGAAGATCGAGGGGCGCATGAAGGGCATCAACTACGTCGCCTCAGTGCTGCGTGTGTATCGCCAGGCACTGGACGAATACGGCTCTGATCCCTCTGGATGGCGCTGCCGCCCGGAGTGGATGAATGAGTTGTCGAAACTGAGCCACCGTGGCTACACCACCGGATTTTTGCTGGGCGAACCACGCAATGTCGGCCAGGAGTACCAATCCGCATACATCCGCAGCCACGAGTTCGTCGCCCTGGTCGAAGAGGTGCGGAATGATGGTTCGGCAGTCCTGGAAGTCCGCAACCGGATCCAGGTCGGAGACGAACTGGAAATTGTCGGCCCGGGCATGAGATCCGGCAGACTGCGAATTGAAACTCTCACAATTCTGGATGTAAAGGGGAAAATGGAGCAGGCGGTATCCGCCCATCCCAACCAGCGCATCGTAGTAATGCCCCCCTTCCCGGTGGAACCATTCGACCTGGTTCGACGACAGAAGGAGATGGAAGCATGAGAGACCTCAAGTCATATGCGCGTGATGGGCATTCGGTGCAATTACGTGATCTGCTGATCCTGATGGTCATCTGTACCGTTCCGTTTCTTCTTTTCCTGGGGAATCAACCGCTGATCGACCCGGACGAGGGACGCTACGCCGAGATCCCGCGCGAGATGCTGGAACGGGGTGATTTCATAACCCCCACCCTCAATTATGTAAAATATTTTGAAAAACCGCCGCTGCTTTACTGGCTGAACGCCGCCTCTATCAGGCTGTTCGGACTGAATGAATTCGCTGCCCGGCTACCGTCGGCCCTGAGTGGCCTGGCAACGGTTCTGGTTACCTATATCCTGGCCCTGCGGCTCTATGAGCGCCGAACCGCCCTGTTTGCGGCGCTGATTCTGACTACTGCGACCGGCTTTGTCCTTCAATCACGCATCATTCTGACAGACATGCTGCTGACCTTCTGTCTGACTTCAGCTCTCGGTGCATTCATAATAGCCGCCAGACGCGAAGAATGGCGTCGCAACGGAGGGACGGCCTGGTATTTTTTCTACCTGTTCTGCTCCTTGGCAGTTTTGACCAAGGGGTTGATTGGTATCGTCTTTCCGGCTGGCATACTGTTCTTTTATTTTTTGATAACCCGCGAGTGGCACATCCTGAGACAGATGCGTCCCGCCAGCGGCATACTGCTGTTTCTGGCGGTGACAGCCCCCTGGTTTGTGCTGGTTTCACTACGAAATCCGGAATTTGCCGGTTTTTTTTTCATCCACGAACACTTCGAGCGTTTTACCAGCACGGTTCATGGCCGTTATCAGCCCTTCTGGTTCTTTGTGCCGGTGCTGGCCGGCACCATGCTGCCATGGTCGTTCTTCATCCCCGGAGCACTTTTACGTACCTGGCGTGACAGACACAAAGATGGTGCGCAGGCGTCCATCTTTCTGCTTGTCTGGACGGTACTGATCTTTCTCTTTTTTTCCAAATCGGGTTCCAAGCTGGTTCCGTACATGTTGCCCATCTTCCCGCCACTGGCGATCCTGATCGCACACCGCCTTAACGTGGCCATTGAAGGACGCGGACGCGAGATCAGGCTGGCTGTGATACTTCTCGGCGGCACTCTGGTGCTTCTCGGGTGTATTGCTGCGGGATATTCCTGGCTGCCGCAGGCATCCGCCGCCATGACAAACCTGTTTCCATCGCTGGCAGCTCCTCTCAAGCAGTTCGTTACCTATGCCCCGTCAGTCTCTGCGGCGGCCGGAGCGACCATCGGGCTTCTGTTTCTTGTGCAGGGCGCACTCCTGTTTGGGTCTGCGGGACACAATCCGGTCCGGGTTGTGATTGTGCTTTGTCTCGGCTCTTTTCTTCTTGCAGTTCTCGCCCCTCAGTTGATAATGGAGGACATAGCCCGTGTCGAATCACCTCGTGCCCTGGCCCTGAGGGCCCGCTCACTGGCCGGACCGGACACCCGCATCGTTACCTCCGGCCCGATGCAGGCGGTCTCCTGGTATACCGGGCGACGGGTACTGGTCACCGGAAAACCGGACGAACTTGAGTTCGGCAGCAAACAGGGCGATCAGAGTGCCTGGTTTCCCGACCGGGAAGCACTGATTACATTGTGGGGCAAACAGGATCATGTTTTATTGATACTTAAAAAACGGGAGCTTGAAATAATGTCGGCGCAGCTGATTCCCCGCGCGACGGTTGTGCAGGAGTCCGGGCGGCTGGTCTTGATAAGTAATCGATAATCAATGTGCTAAGGAATTTATTTTGCTTCAGGTTGCCTCTGTATTTTTTGAATATTATTATCAATCATCTCCTGAAGCTCGCTTTTGGGATGGCTGACGACATACCGGTAAAAGAAGAAACAAAGCAGAACGATCGCGAAAACAATTACTACTGATTGAAGTACTCGTTGATTTTTCGGTTTGGAAATCTGATCCTGATGGCCTGTATTCCCGCTGATGCCAATGCGATCAATATAGGCATAATGTTTATCCGGTAAGGATACATTATCAGCAATGGGCTCAACATCGGCAAATCCTTTAAACTGACGTATCCGCTTTATCTGGATACCGCTTATATGGGTATTGATGGTGGAACGGGCGTATTCGTCAATAAACACGAACTGCATGGCGGTACAGATGTTGCTCTTGTCATCTACGGTAATGTGGCTGAAATTGCTGTAGACCACCCGCGCTACAATGTCGACAATGCATTGAGATGATGGTACGTAAATCTCCAGAAGTATCAATTCATCCATGCTGAATTTCCTGTCAGTAAATATTCTCAGGCCACCGCCACTGATATTGACCGCAAGCGTGGTAACGGTACTCCATGATTCATAGTACTGATTTTCCCGCAACACTTTTTGAGATGTGTCTTTTTTTTGTTCAGCCGGTTCACAAGAAAAATCATCCTCATGAATTTCCTGCACTCTTGCACGTTCCGCAATTCTGAGATTTATTCGATTTTCTTCCCATCGACCCCGTTCTCTGGCCGCTTTCTCGTCACGACGCAGTTTACACTGAGTCTCCCACAACTCCTTTACGTTGGCTGGATTCTGATCATTCAGGATTTGAAATTTTATGGGGATAAATGCATCAACCCGGAAAAATTCACGCAATTCGCTGGAAATCGTCTCACTGGTAAAACGGAGCAGCAAATCATGCGCATATCCTTTGCTGACTATATATGCTCGACATGAGTGCGTGTTGCCGTCACTCTGGCATGTTATCGTCAAGACTTGACCGATACGGAGGATGACCCCTTCCGGTAATACGTCGCGAGAAAGTTGAAGCGAAACAAGGTCTTCATCTGTTTCGCTGATAATTGCCCAATCGCGAAACATTTTGGCACTGGGCAGAGGAATCTCGACTTCGACCTTCATGCCGGAGGCATACCGAATTGTTTGATGTTTAATATTATTCATGTATTGCGGAGTATTGTTTGTAATTTAAGGTTGTCTGGAGTCATAATAATACTATCATCCCCACAGGGCCTGACGCAACCCGGAGTGCCTTTGAACCCTTCTCTCGGAAGATGTAATAAATATCTCATCCGTGCACCACAACTCAACTGAAGAGCGCGCCCGTGTCAGCCCTGTGTATAAAATCTCACGTGTCAGTATCCGGTTGCTGAATGGAGGTACGATCATCAGTACGTTCTCGAATTCAGACCCCTGACTCTTATGTACTGTCATTGCAAATACCGTTTCGTGGGATGGCAGTCTGTAAGGTGAAAATTTCCTGGCCGCTCCGTCTGTCGAGGGAAAATATACCGATAACCCGATTTCACTTTCCGGGTCTTCAAGGGTAATGCCGACATCACCATTAAACAGCTTGAGACTGTAATCGTTGATCGTCACTATGACCGGGCGCCCGTGGTACCACTGCTTGCCGGGCCTGATAATTCCTTCATCCGCCAGGATGGTTTCTATTAAACCGTTAACGCCCTCTACGCCGTAGATACCCTGTCGTAACGCGCACAAGACCCTGAACCGGTCAAAAGCAACCAGCACGTCATCCGGACTCTCATGCTCCAGGTAGCCGGCAAATCCTTTGGTGACAGCATTTCCCAGTTTTTTCCGCAATGAATCATGAGCAGGTGTTTCACAAAAAGTCAGCTCACCTGTCATGCCGGCTTTCATACCGTCAAGGCAACGTGCGGCGTACCCCTCATTGATGGCCCTGCTGACCAGGCCGATCCCGCTATCCTCTCCAAAACGGTAATTCTTCTGCAGCATCACAACAGAGTCGGCAAGAGCCGACGCACCACTCTCCGGATGATTTTTGTCAAGTATGCATCCGGTGGTGTCAGCAATAAACGTCCGGAAATCAGTTGAATACCCATAACCATGACCTGTGTTGCATATATCTCCGAGCACCGCACCAGCCTCGACAGAAGCGAGCTGATCACGGTCTCCCAGCAGGATAAGACGGGTGCGGGGCGCAAGAGCCTCAACCAGTTTGGCCATAAGTGCGAGTGGAACCATGGATGCTTCGTCAATAACCACCGCTTCATACGGAAGCGGGTTATCAGCGTTGTACCTGAATCGACACGAGTCCGGAATCACCCCGAGCAGACGCTGAATAGTTGACACGTCCACCGGGATATCGGCTGCAACCCTGGTAGAATCTTCGAGCACTTTACCGGCTTTTCGCAGTGATTCCTTCAGCCGTGCCGCAGCTTTTCCTGTCGGAGCCGCCAGGCCGATCCTCATCCGGCTCCCATCAGCCTGCTCCAGCAACAGTGCCAGTATCTTCACCACTGTTGTCGTTTTTCCGGTGCCGGGGCCGCCGGAAATCACACAGAAGCGGCTTCTTACAGCAGCGGCCGCAGCTATCCGCTGCCAGTCGGGGTATGCGGTTGTGTGCCCGAATAACCGTTCAAGACCGGCCTTGAGAAGTTCCACGTCAACATCAGGCAGATCCGATGACATGGAGAGAAGAGCCCCGGCCAGATCATTCTCATACTTCCAGTAGCGGTACAGATAGAGCCGGTTGGCTGCATCCAGGACAAGCGGGCGGTAATCACCCGGTTCTCCCACCATTTTTGAAGAACGCAGGCTTTCTGATGACGCGTCAACTTCGGCATTACCAAAGACATCTGACAGCGCAACGCAGATATTGCCCAGCCCTACCGCAGAACTGGCAAACATCGCAGCCTTTCTGAGGATGCCGGAACCTCCATTATCCCTGCTGCAGATAAAATCGGCAAAGACGGTGTCTATATCCCTGATCTGAAGATCCTGTACCATGTCACTCCTCCCCGCTGTCAATCAGACACTGGGTAAGCCCTCTCACCAAAGCGGCATCAGGCTTGTCAAAATATATGCCGTTATTGGGGACGGCTCTGTCAATCCCCCGCAGAAACAGGTAAAACACCCCCCCGAAGTGGCTCTCATAACGGTAATCAGGGATGCGTCTCTCAAGGTAGCGATTCACCGCTACGGTATAGAGCAGGTACTGGAGAGGATACAGCTTGCGCTCCATCTCGCGGGCCAGATTATCAGGAGTGTAGTCTGACTGTTGATAGCCGAGGTGGTTCGATTTCCAGTCAATAATGTAATATTTGCCATTGTGGCAGAATACCAGATCGATGAAACCGAGCAGCATTCCTTTGACATTCCGGAAATTCAGCCTTTCGGCCACCCGTTCCAGATGTATCGGTGACGTGATGCCATATTTCTTAAAGAAATCCGCCAGCAGTTTCTGATCAATTGCCTTGAGAGGGAAATAAAAACCCATTTCCTGCACCCAGTTACCCGGTTTCAGTGCGGACAGTCTGAGGTCTTCGGATAATTCTGCATCAAGAACGTTGACAAGCATCGCATGGACCATATCGGTGTATTTGATATCGAACATTGAACTTTGCAGAAACCTTGAGACAAGACCTTTGAGCTGTTCGGCATTGTAAGAAGCAAAATCTACACTCTCAAATACCGAATGCAGGAACGTACCGGGGTTTGCCCCTTTGGGGAAAGATAAGATGGAATTATCATTATCAGATTCACCCCCTCCGACGCGCCCCGGTTCATCGCTGCTGTCGTGGTCCGGCAGTTCGGGTGGCGAGATATGTCCGTCAATCAGCGCGGAGAAGCTCGTCACCCTCCAGTCGGATTCAACCGCTTCCGTCATGGTCCGGCACTGTAATTGACCATCCTCTTCTGCTCTGCGAGGTATCCGGGATATACAATCCCCGCCCGGGTCCAGAACCGGATTAATCAGACCGGCAGAGGCAATCGATTGCAGTCGCCCGATCATGGTACCGTCGTCGATACTGTCCATGACCTTCAACAGCTCTTCACAGACTGAAGCCCCGGCGACTTTTCCCGGAGAATGGAGCAGATAGGCAATTGCAGAGCTTTCAGTATGACGGAAACGCCCCCAGACCATATAGCAACGGTATTTGGCACGGGTCAACGCGACATACAGCAGGCGGACATTCTCCGCCAGTCCTTCATCCATGGCCGCTTTGCGATGTATATCGATTTTGTCGGAACCAAAATCTGCCACCAGTTCGAACCCTTCGTGAGCCACAACCGTCTCGCCACCGTCAATGACTCCGCCCCACAAGAACGGGCAGAACACGATCGGGAACTCAAGCCCCTTACTGACATGGATAGTGAGAATCTTGACCGCCTTCTCGTCCGACTCCAGCCGGATCTGATGCTCCTCACCCTCCTGCGGCACCGCCACCTGCTCGCTGAACCAGGTGCAGAGGGCATCTACGCCAGGATGCGACGAAGTCGCCTGCGCATGCAGCAGTTCTCCGCAGTGCAGCAGATTGGTTATGCTGCGCTCTCCACCGGGCAATGAGAGGAGTCTTCCACGGACCCCTTCACCCTCAAGGAAAGCGCGAAACATCGCCGTGAACCCATGATTCTTCCAGAGTTCGTGGTACTCCCGGAACGAGTTGAGTCGCTTTTCCCAATCGGCCTCACCATCCGAATCAAAAGTCCGCGCTATCCCGTTCGCACTCATCCCGATGATGCCGGTTGCCAGTGCAGCCCTGACTTTCGCCTCATGCCCCGGTTCCGCCAGGGCGTTAAGCAGCGTGCGCAGTTCAAGCGCCTCACCGGTCTGGAGGACACTCTGATCGCTCCTGACGACAGCCGGTATGCCCCGCATCCGCAGTGAATCATGTATGCTTCTGGCCTGCTTGTGCCCTCGAACGATGACAGCAATGTCACCCGGTACAACCGCCTTGTCGCCGATGTTCACTTTTCCTTCGGATGCGTCCCTGAGCAGACCGGCGATTTCGTCAGTCACCGCTTTTACGATGCCCGGCATTGCCCTGGTGATGGTGATACATTTTTTTTCGGTTGACTCCCGCTGAAAAAACCAGACCTGAAGCGGAGAAGCGTCCCGTTCGCCCACGATCAGTTCTTTCTGTTCCATTTCAGCTGATTCCGGCACCTTGACTTCCGGATAGGAGAGCCCGTCAATCACCAGCGGACATTCCCTGTTCAGGCTGAAGAGGTGGTTGACCGCTTCAACGAGTTTCCCGGATGATCGCCAGTTCAGCGTCATGGTATGGTGATGTTTCTCCGGAACGTCATTCCTGGCCTCAAGATAGGCATAAATATCTGCGCCGCGGAAACTGTAAATGGCCTGTTTCGGGTCGCCAATCAGGAAGAGCGGCAATGAGCCCTCTTTGAATACGCTGCGAAAGATTTTATACTGGATCTGGTCCGTATCCTGGAATTCATCGATCAACGCCGCCCGGTATTTCCCGCGCATCCGTTCGGCCAGCGCCGCTCCGCCGGGACCGGTAAGCGCGCGGTGCAGGTCTGCCAGCAGATCATCGAAGAACCGGACATTCAAGGCTGCTTTTCGCTCCGGCAACCGTTTTTTTGCAGATGCAATCAACTCCCCGTACACCGTAAGCGCCATTGTATCAACATGACAGACCAGTTCGTCCCAGTCGGAAAAAAATTGATGCACGGGAGGGTCATGTTTTTTGAGACGGTTTTTCAGCATGTAGCGTGCGGTGAACTTCTTATGGCCATCAAAAAATGCGTACGGTGTTTCCATACTGATATAATTATCCATTCCGGATACCAATTCGGGGATGGCATCTTCACGTCGGTAATGCTTTTGGTCCCTGCTCAAGCCAGGATGTTCAAGGAGGATCCGCTCTATTTCCGTACGCTTTTTCAGCCATAGACTGCACACACTGTCATAAGCATTTTTGCAGTTATTTCGTATCGTCTCTATCTCGCCGGGGGTGAATTCAGGCACAATTTTAAGCACCGGATTGGTGAGCTTCCCCTTGAGAAAACCGACAAATCCTTCCGGCGACCATTTCCTCGTTTCTGCCAGCGGCAGCAGCGGGGAATCCGCTGCAAAGAAACTGGACCGCCAGAAATCATCCACAATCTGATTGATCAGCGCTTTCTGGTCGGTGACCAGTTCCGTGTCGAAAAGCGAACCGCTTTCAAAGGCGTTTTCCTGGAGTGCCCGGCTGCAAAAACCGTGGATGGTGGATATCGCGGCACAATCGAACGTCTGCAGAGCCAGATCGAGACGGGCAAGAGCTTTTTCATTGCCCGGCCATCCGGGATGAGCGGATGACATCAATCCCGCAAGAAAGGGGTCACGTTCAGCACTACCGGCTGCAACATCACGGGCTTCCCGCAGACGCTTTCTGATCCGGTCGCGCAGCTCCTTTGTGGCGGCCTCGGTAAACGTTACAACGAGAATGTTCTCCGGTCTGTAATGCTCATTCTCTATCACCAGTCGTAGGTAGAGCGATGCAATCGCATACGTTTTTCCGGTGCCGGCACTGGCCTCGATCAGGTTGCAGCCTGCGGGATCTATGGTAAGAGAGTCGAACGCGTTCATAGTTCCCCCTCCAGACATGTAAGGTAGCTTTTGAATACAGCCGACGAGATTTCCTCAAAGGCTCCGTCCAGGGGGCTGTCATTCCCAAAACAGAGCCGGTAGCCCGGGTCGTCACTCTCGGGATAGTTACTGTTGTTCCAGACCGCTTCCGCAGCTGAAATGTTACCCTTCCTGGCGTATGCGAGTGACGAACGCGGAAAGAAGTGCAGCGGCATCATCAAACCCTGCCAGTATCGGCTCAACAGTACTTCCAGCTCCGCCCTGCAGTCCGCGACCGGCCGTAATGCGACAGTACCATCAAGCATTATCAGAGTGCTCTGCTTCGGGTACGCTTCAGTAGCTGTGACATTGAGGATCAGGTGCTCAATCCATATTTTAACCTGATCCTTTGCCGACAGTTTTGAACTGCGGTACCGCAGCAGCTGATCCGGCAGAATTGTGCCGATCCGGCCGTAAATCCTGAAGTCGCCCAGTGTCAGATCGACGTCCAGCGGAGGCAGAAACGGCTGACCTGCAATCGCCCGGATTACCTGCTCTGCAAAACCGGTAACCACTTTTGACAGTTTTTTGAAGACGGCATCACCCTGCCCGGCAGGCGGCAGGATTCCACGGGCGCGCAGAACAGGAAGCAGTTCATTCGCATCGTTCCCTGTGAGGAGGTACGCCAGAATATCCTTCTTGATGCTGTACGCCTCAAGGTTGTCGAGTTCAAATATCTCGCGAGCTTCCAGAGGTGATACATCTTCTTCCGGTTTGATCCCGAGCCTGTGCCGAAGAATAAAGGCCGCAGGGTTCCCGTAAAAGGTAAGGAGATCCGCTATGCGAACCTCTCGAAACGCTTCATCGGGTGGCGACAAGGGAGCATCAAAAAACCGGGGGCGTTCATCGCCGGCATTCAGAAGCCCTTGGGCAGCGCTCAGATTTTCCGCCGAGTAGCTGAAGAGTCCATTTTCCTGACCACTGAAATATGCCGCACTGAACGGCTGGAGCCGGTGCAGGGTAAGAAGGCTTTGATGAAAAGCACCGTCGCCGCCCGAAGAACCGCGAGCATAACCCCGATCGAGGAAATCAAGCAGTTCACTGACCAGGACTGAGGGGGGTATGACGCTGTTGTCGCGGATGCCGAGGCCGGTGTAACTGATATACAGCCGTTCGCGAGCCGAGAGGAGCGCTTCAAGGAAGAGATAGCGGTCTTCGTCACGCAGAGACCTGTCGCCCGGCCTCGGATGCGCCGGTATGATGTCAAAGCCGGGAGACCGGCTCTGGCGGGGGAACGCGCCGTCGTTCATACCGAGGAGTGCCACCACTTTTGCCGGTATGCTTCTCATCGGCAGCATGGCGCAGAACGTAACCTTGCCGGACAGGAATCCGACTCCGCCCCCTTCGCTGTCAAAACGCCTCCGGAGCCACGAACGCATGACATCCAGGCCGACTTCATGAGAGTAACCGGAAAGGGTTTCACTGGTTCCGAGTGAATCGATCACGTTCCCCAGGGTGACCCATTCTCGCGCATCCGGATCGGCCGGCGTAAAGAAGCCCTTTAGAATACTTCGGAGCGTTTCTCTCCATTGTGACAGAGCCCGCGGTCTGGCCAGGTCAGATGCGGCAGCATGAAGAGATGTGACAAACCGGACGAAGCGTCCCAGAACCGTTGCCGCGTCTCCCTCCATATTGTCAAACGGCAGGACTCCGTCGATAAGCTCGTAGCCGTCCGATGACATGGCATAGCCACATACCAGCCGTTCGAGTCCTGCCGTCCAGCTCCCTTCCGGATACGCCGGCAAGTCGGTCGCAACACGGTCATGGGCGCTCATCCCCCAGCGGATATGAGTCTCCTCAAGCCACGTTTTGATGAGATCGATATCGTTCGGAGAAATTCCGAAACAGCCGCACACCGGAGCAGATGCCAGGATGTCCACAACTTCCGGCGCGGTGAACCGCCCGCCGGGCAGCGCCAGGATAGCCAGCAGCGCTTCCCCTACCCTCCCCTCACATCGCATTGAGCGATCTGCGATCGTGAACGGAATACGGTTCTTCGTCTCCTGATTTCCTGAGAATACCGCCGAAATGTATGGGGAGTAGGTTTCAATATCAGGGGTCATGACAATAATGTCACGCGGAGCGAGTCCGTCCATGGTGGAAAACATGTCGAGCAGCTGGTCGTGCAGCACCTCCACCTCTCTCATGGGGCTGTGACACGAATGTACGGCAATTGACCTGTCGTCGGGAGCAATTTCGATTCTGTTTTCAGGATCGGCGTTGATCAGATTGAGGATGCCGTTTTGAAGAGACGACAGCAGAGTATCCCCGCCGGATTCGGCATATTCATCCTGTTCAATCCCTAACCGGGCACCGCAGTCGAGCAACAGATTGCTGAAATTTCTTCCCAGACCGCCAAGCGAAGCCAGAAGTGCATTGCCCTCATCCGATACCTCGCTTAACTCCCTGCTGATCTTTGCCCGATATTTTTCAGCCAGGATATCCCCCCAGTACTCGCGGCAGGGGCTCAGCACAAAGATATGCACTTCCGCAGACGAGGCCATGCCCGCCAATATCTCCATGTGGAAAGGGGGCAGATACGACAGACCAAAAACAAGAACACGGGACGGGAACAGTGAAACATCAATCCGGCCGCTTGTAAGGCGCGTCAGGAACTCTGTTTTCACTCGCGCCCGATGAATGCCTTTCCCCTCCTCTGCAAGGGTTTTCCAGAGCATGGCCTGCCAGTTGGAATCAGAACCCGACTCCCAGCGCTCCAGTTCATCACCACGGTACAATGTGTATTGATCAAAGGTGTCAGCTATTTTTCCCGCCAGCTGGAACAGTTTCAGGCCACGGCTGTGGCCGGTGAGGTATATCTGCAGTTCCCTGAATTCGGTTCTGTCCAGCAATCGCTCCAGCTGATCAATTACCCGCCAGGTCAGAATTTCCGTTTCAAAGGCTTCCGATTTGCCGATATCCGGCATCGTTGCGGCAAAGAGCTCCCATACAAACGCATTGGGAAAAGGAAAGACACAATTCCCCCACACACCGAATTTCTTCGCCAGCTCCATGGAAATCCATCGTTCCATACCCCGGCTTTGAACCACGATGGTTTCCGGCGACAAAACGGGCCCCACAGGCTCACTGAGAACCGCTGCCAGATGGTCAAGGAGTATTTCCATTCTGTTTGATGTGTGAATCGTAATAGGCATACCCGTATCCTCCGGAAATAGCTGCGCCGTCACAGTAAAAAAGCAGATTCCCCTCAATCCCCCTTTGTGAAGGGGGACTGGAGTTTGGACATTTTCAAGGTTTTAAAAAGTCCCCCCGCCCCTTGCGGGGGTGGGGGAAGCCGCAATGAAACCACGTCATTCCCTTCAAGAATATGCCATAGAATTGAGACATAACGTTACTGATGTTGAACGCATACTCTGGCGCAGATTGCGAAACAGCCAGCTTGAAGTTATCAGGGTGCATTGCCTGTAAGTGACTTCCCCCACCCCCCAGCCCCGCAAGGGGCGGGGGAGCAAAAGTCCAAACTCCAGTCCCACTTTGGAAAGGGGGAGGTTTTAAAGTCACCCGTTTTTTAAAGGGGGGCTATCCAGCTCCATTTTCATCCTGCTGCGAACTGCATTTCGGCAGGTCAGCAGGATCTGAACAGAATCTTCTGCTTTCTGGATGGTTGATGTAAGGGATTGGCCTGCCCATAACTCCGGTGTCGCCATAAATTTCAACACTTCAGCGGCATCATCAGTCGATTGCCTGACGGCTGATTCAAGCTTATCAAGCGTTTCATCCAGTGCGCTGGAGGAAAACGACCTGATGCTGTCGGTTTCCAAATTCACTTTATGCTGCTCTTCGTACAAACGGTTGAACAGATTCTGAACTTCCCTGTTAAATTCAAGTATTGCGCGGTTCCGGTCGGTTTCATCCTTAAGTGAGTTGGAAGCAAGAAAACGATTCATTATCGGATGGAATTGCAGAGTGAATATATCATTGGTTTTCCGATGGAATTCGTCAAGCAGTGTAAAATAGTTCGCAAACCGCCGTCTCTTCTTATCCAGTGAACACTCCCTTTTCTCGATGTTCACTGGCCGCCTTCTTTTGTTATCTGTCGGCGCTTCCCACCGGATTTTCAACTCTTCCGGAACAAATCCCCTCTGCTGTCGGCCCGCTGGTTCGTTCTTTTCCTTTCCAGCGATCTGCCAGGCTAACGCCTGCTGTTTTTCATCTTCCAGTCTCGTAATGTCATCTTGTAACGCTCTGTTCTTGCGTTTTATTTTTGAATATGCGGTTAAGTAGAGAACGCACATTCCGAGGAAAAAGCTTAATAGCGGGGGTATGATCTCGATTGCTGGCATCTCGTTCACCGTGCTAAATGAGTTGCCGGGATAATTGGCGAAAAGCGGCAAAATCCCTCATCTCAATGCTCTCAGAAAATCATCCTTGTAATGGTAGAGCAAACGGTCCAGTTCCCATCCCTGGATGTTGGCTTCTTTCGCAATACCCAGAAAAAACTGCTCATGCTCGTGGTAGCTGGAAAAGCTATACCCCATCGCCTCGGTTATCTGCTTGATCCGGTCATCTACGGCGATATTGTCATAAAAATCCGGGTGATAGATGTCCATCCAGACATTACGGGCGTATTTATCTCCGATGCCGATAAAACGTTTCATAAAGGCGATCTTGGCTTTGGTTCCCACTTGGGCGAATGCCTTTTCTTTCGCCTGTTCGAGACCTCCCATCGAAAGTATCATTTTGTAATTTTCGTTTAGCTGCCTGGCCTTCAGATTCGGCATTCTAACCTTTGCGTCATGTAGCACAGTTGTCAGTCTGCTCGATCTTTCGTCTTCAGAGAGACCCGACAGAGCGTCGAACGTCACGCGCCGGTAATTGTTCTGATTGACAATCAGTCCCTCCCATCCACGACTATTTCCCATTGTTGAAAAACTCTGCAACAGAAGATACCAGATGATGTCAGCTCTTTTCAGATCACTGCGCCCCAGTTCCTTGAATTTTGCCAAAGTTTCAAGCATCTTAGGCGTCAGATGCTGGAGGAATTGAATCAGCTTCATGCGTTTGGCGGGGTTTGATTTTGTGGTGTATAGATCAATTTGTTGCATCTTTTATTTCCTCTCTTTGTGATAGTCAGAAGCAAATCCCCCTCAATCCCCCTTTATGAAGGGGGAGGTTTTAAAGTCCCGCACTTTATCAAGGGTGGAGGTTTTAAAGTCCCCCGCTTTATCAAGGATGGAGGCTCTAAAGTTCCCCGCTTTTTAAAGGGGGGTTACAAGACTGATATTACGTGGTGACTGAAGAGGGGTTATGCCTCTCAATGCATCTAAAATACAATTCACTGATTTAACTAAACTTTTAATCGGCATCTCAATCTGTTTCTCACTCATCCCATCAACCTTCATGCATAAATTCTTATGCTTCGCTTCTATACTAACATGTTAAGCAACCGCCGTGCCAGATTGTCGTGAAGCGGATTTTATCAGCGCATTAACCGCATAACATGCCGTTTTTATTGTTATATAAAATGTACCACAAACCAAAACCGATATGCGTCATGCGGCGGCTGTGTTTTTCTTATGGATGAATACATAATATATTTTGTTGTTATATAAATTTATTTGTGATGTTTCGCAGTAACACCTAAGATTGTCATTCCCGAGGGTGTAATCGGGAATCCAGATTTTAAAATCATGGATCCCCGATAGAATCATTCGGGGATGACAGAGGTTGAGTTTTTCAAGAGCACAACTTCAATCGTCATTCAAGCGATACACCCGCTTGAAACTCAGGCTGGAAGTCTGTCCTGAGCGAAGTCAAAGGGGCTAAGCTCCAGAATCCAGCTTCAACCGCTTTTTCCAATACCCGGCCTGCGTTTCTGATGCATAACCGCCATAATGTATATCCTCTCTGTTTCAACCAGATACACGATTGTGTACGGAAAACGATCAAATAAACGTCGCCTTGCATTCAGGAGAAAATATGGCCACCGTTCAGGAGACTCGTACAGGTCGGCAACAGCCACATCAATCTCATCTAGAAAACGCTCACCAAGACCGTTGACCCGTGACTCATAATATTCGGCAGTTTGAATAAGCTCTTCCAGCGCATGGGATGATACTCTACCACCTTCATCGCCTGATCCGTTTCCGCGCCTGTCTCATGGCTTCATCCGCTGCAATGCAAGTGACAGTTCCTTCCTGTATGGCGCGGTAGCGCTCCTGGATCTCGGCTACCCACAAAGCTTCTATTTCGGCATCTTCTTCTTCCGTAGCTTTCAGCTTTGCCATCAAGCTCTCATACTCTTCCATTCCCATGAGAACAAGCTCGCCGTGCCCTCTGCGAGTGAGATACACCGGCTCATGTTCGTTGCGGCATATTTCCGAAAGATGATTCAGGTTGTTTTTCAAATCGGATACAGGATGAATATGAGGCATATTTGTAACTCCTTTCATTTGCGCAGATATTCCGTAATAGTAATCTCTTGTTACCAAGTGAGACAATCAACCCCACGGATTACAAACCCTGACCTGACATTTCTCGATATCCTTGACGTTTCGCGTAACCACTACCAACCCGTGAGCCTTTGCTGTGGCGGCTATGAGTGAATCCATCACAGGAAGACTCTCGCCCTTCCGCTCAGACTCCCCCTGCAACCGCCCCCAGATCAGCATAGTTTCCATCTCAATATCAATAATCCTTCCCGTAAATCGCAGGGCAAGATCGTGTTCAACCCACGCCTGAAGCTCATCTTTTCTCGCACCGTCCGGAAGTTTGCTGATTCCCTTCTGCAGTTCTCCAATAGTGAGGACACTCAGGAAAAGGCTCTGTTCATCCTGTTCATTCAGCCAGCTTACCACCGCTGAATTCGGCGCCTTCTTTACCAATTCGGAAATCAGACAAGTATCAAGAAGATATTTCACAACTCCACCTCGCGGGGTAGGTCGGTACTGCGTCCAAGATCAAGATCGACGCCATACAGCGGGGATTGTTCGAAAAACGTTGATAAATCAACCCGTGGCAGTGTCAGCTTCCGGTATTCCTCAAAAGAGACAACCACCGCAGCAGGTTTGCCCCTCAAAGTGATGGTCTGAGGGCCATCATGCAGTGCTGAATCCACTACCTGGCTCAAACGATTCTTGGCATCCTGAAGCTGCCATTCCCGGTCGTGGCGCAATCGAACTACTTTATTTGCTTTCATTTTGAACCCCCTATTCTAGCTAGACTGTCTAGCTATTTTAAGATAACACGTATTTGCTTTGAATCAAGCTAAATCGAGACGCAGCGCGTCTCATATTGAATGGCCTCCATAAAGTCCGCAGATTCATTTGACAACCTCATCTATTAATTGCTACAATCATATCAACCATAATGGTCATGGAGGTAGTCTATGTTAAAAACCGTATCTGCCATCAAAGTGCGCCAAAATCTTGGTCAGCTCATGAATGAAGTATCCATAAAGGCTGATGAATATATCGTTGAACGTGCCGGCAAACCATTGGTGGCAATCATTCCAATTGAAAAGTACCTTAATATGAAAGGGAACCGCGATGATTTTTTCAGATTGTACAGTTCTCTTCAGAATAATGCCGATACTTCCGGTGCTGTTGACGACGATCTTTCTGAAGCACTGGCCTGTGCGCGGCAATGATTCGGGTTGTCCTGGATACCAATCTATTCGTCAGCGCCCTTCTCAAACCTGATTCAAACCCGGATAAAATTATCAAACTGGTCAGGGAAGAGAAGGTTTTACTCCTTATTTCAGATGCTATTTGCAACGAGATAATCAGAGTTTTGTTCTATCCCAAAATCAGAAAACGCCTTGCCGTTTCTGATGAGGAACTGCAAAACTTTGCTAAATTAATTCGTACCGTTGCCATTGTAACACCAGGCGCCCTCAATCTCCCACCGCTTGCCGCCGATCCTGATGATACAAAATACCTGATATGCGCTGTTGAAGGGCGCGCTGATTATATTGTTTCCGGCGATAATCACCTTACTGATCTGGTTATTTTCCAAGGCATCCGCATTGTCCCACCGGCTGAATTTCTGCAACTCACTTTGTCCCTGTAACACTAACTCATCTACGGTCATAAATCCTTTTCAGACATGGATGGACAGGATATTCAGGATTAAATTCACAATCGTTTTGAGGTTAAATCTTCAAGCCTTTCATCCTGTTCATCCTGTATATCCATGTTCAATCTGGTTTTTCGAGTAAATCTCTTGTATGCGAGTTTTGGACTGCCGAAATTAATTAGAAGGCCAACTTCTATTCCGGTGGCTGTCAGATAATTGATAATCTGTGCCTGATGCTCAGGGGCTATTGTTTTGACGGCTTTCAGCTCTACGATCACCTTCTGCTCAACAAAAATATCAACATAAAAGTCTCCAACGCATTCCCCCCTGAACATCACCTTAAGCGGGTATTGCGAAACTGCTGACAAACCTTTTTGTAGCAGAGCAAGAAGCAAAGCCTTCTCATAGACGGATTCAATAAATCCGGTTCCCAGCTCATTTATTACTTCAAAGGCACAGCCGATAATGATTTTGGTGATGTCTTCATGCTTCAATTCATTATCCTGTTCATCCTGCATATCCATGTTCAAAGTCCTTATTTGTTAGCGTCGGGCAAATCCGACTGCAGTGTTAGCGTTGAGGTTGTAAAGAACGGCAAAATATCTTTTACCGTCAGCCGCAGTTATTCGAATTTTTCGAATAACTGATTTCTCTTTCATTTCAAATCTTTTAAAAATCTCTTTTCCGATCTTCAGCCAAATCTGACAGCAGCTTTCCAGTTGCTACCGTCGGCATCCCCAAACAATTTTCAAGCATCTCGGATACAATCATACTTCTGCGACGCATTGCCAGTTCGTTGCCGATGGCGTGAGACACAAAAGTGTTGCGTTGGCTTGCCGGAATGAGCTTGTCCAGTTCATCTGCAATATCAAGGTCAATCATAAAGCTCAATTCGCGTGAAGTCTGAACCATAAATCCTCCTCAAAACTACTCAACCCCATACTTCTTCAACCAGTTATCAAGCGTCTGATAGTTGGGTAGCCCCAGCAGCTTCGCCGCTTTGGTCTTGTTACCACCAGCCTGCTTCATTGCTTTTTCCAGGTACTTCTTAGAGATTGCGCCCAAAATATCCGGCAGGCTGAAACCTTCCACGATTGGAGCGCTGTCGTTGTCCTGTCCCTGCTTCGTCAAACGTGCCGGCAGGATCGCCTCGCGCATTTCATCGGCTGATATGGTGGCATCATCACACCACGCCGCGACGCGGTGCAGCGTGTTGAGCAGTTCACGCACATTGCCCGGCCAGGCATGCCCCAGCAGCAGGGCGCGGGCGCCGGGAGAGAGTGTGAGCGACTTTGCGCTACCTCCTGCCAGCTCAGCATTCACCTGTGCCAGCAGCTTATCAATCAGCAGCCCCACATCCCCCTGACGCTCCCGCAGCGGCGGCAGACGCAGAGTGGCCACCGCCAGCCGATAGAAGAGATCTTCACGGAATCTGCCTTCTGCAACCTCATCCATCAGATTCCGATTGGTGGCGGCAATGATACGGGTCTTGAATGGCGCCGGTTTCGATGCACCCACCGGGGTTACCTCTCCCTGCTGCAATGCCCGCAACAATCTGGCCTGCATGGCAAGCGGCAGTTCGCCGATCTCATCCAGAAAGAGCGTGCCGCCGTCAGCCTCGACAAAATGCCCTTTGCGATCAGTTGCCGCGCCGGTAAAGGCGCCCTTCCTGTGCCCGAAGAATTCCGACTCGATCAGGTTTTCAGGGATTGCCCCGCAGTTGACAGCAACAAAAGGGCCATTGGGAGTCAGACCGCCGACATGAATGGCGCGGGCCAGCAACTCCTTGCCGGCGCCGGATTCGCCTTCAATCAAAACCGGCAGATTGCGTGGTGCAACTCGACGGGCGCGTTCAACCACCCGCTTCATCGGGTCACTCTGATGGATGATCTCTTCAAAGGCGGGTGCGTTGGGAGGTAATGCGGCAAAGCGTTCCCGGATAAGCAGATCCTGTTTTTCGCGCAGACGGGGCAGATATTCAGCGGCAATCTCGAACGGGATAGTGACGGTATTGACCCCCTGTTCGCGGGAGGACTCGATCAATTCCGCCGGGTATTGACCGGCTGCAATCAGAATCCAGACCGCCGCCATCGCCGGTGTGCCGGGGCTTAAATGAAAGGTCAGTTCGATATCAGAACCAAAATCGGCACTACACTGTTGAACGCTGCCTGAAGCGGCCTCGTAGATTTCAGCGAAGTTGGTAGGGCTGGCAAGTGTTACCTGACGGGCTGAAACGGAAACTTTTTTTATACCCCGGAGCCAGTCGATATAGGGTTTAACCTCGGCTTCCGGGAAGTTGTTCAACAAAACTATTCTGTCAAACGACAGGACCCGAACTGCCTGCGCAATCGGGCCAAGTCCGACAGTTTCACCTTCCTTCACCGCGCGCAGGTCTGTTCTGCCAATCCATGATATGAGTATTTTATTCATGGACAGGTTGTATAAGAAGTTCTATGGCAAAACAATATATTTTACCCACCAGGGTGGAGGAATCAGATCAGGAAACCGAACAGTGCAGTTTTGGTTGAGTTTATCGGGGTCAATCAGCCTCCCAGTTCATGGATAAAAATCCTCTCCTTCTGCCCGAGGCTCTCCGCAATAGTTACAATCTGGCGATGATGCGTAAACAGGATCACCTGGTTTTTTGTCCCCAATTCAGAGAGCGCGCGAAGTGTAGCTTCCGATCGGGTATCGTCAAAATTTACCAGCAGGTCATCGGCGATGAACGGCATCGGTTGATGTTTTTCGAGCCGCCATTCCAGTGTCGCCAGCCGGAGCGACAGGTAGAGCTGATCCCGCGTTCCGGAGCTCATCTGGTCAACCGTCCTGCTGCGGGCGTCTGTTGTGATACCCGCCAGAACCGGTTGTCCATCATCATCCAGATCCGTCTTCAGACCTGCATACGCACCGAATGTCAGCTCTGCAAAATAGCGGGAAGCTATTTTGAGGACCGGGTCCTGATGCTCGCACCGATAGAGCTCGATCTCCCGCTTCAAAATCTGACCTGCCACCTTGAGTCTTACATATCGCCCGGCAAGTCTTCTGACCCTGGCCAGCGCGGATTCGGCTTTTTCCAGCATCTCGGCAGCCTTGCCGCTGCCGTCCATCTGTTCAAGCAGGATGCGGCCGGCCCCTTTTTTCTCTGAAAGGCTTTTTATACGAGGTGCAATGTCATCCTGAATCGATCTATCGAGGGCATCCATGCGTGCCGGCAGTTCATTCGGATCGACACCGGAAGCCTGCTGAGCGATGGTTTCCAGCGGGATTCCCTCGGATAACTCCGTCAGCCCTCTGGTTACCTGCTCCAGCTCTTCCCGGTATTTCAGAAACTCCTTGAAAAGAGTTTCCATTTCAACAAGCTTTTCATCCGTCTCGCAACCGGTCCGGCTTTTCAGTACTTCCAGCGCTTCGTCAATGGAGGTAAGCTCCAAAGCCGCCATGCGGATATCGTCATCGGCCAGAAGGATGTCTTCCTGAATTTTTTCCAGGACCGACATGGCTTTCCTGGCTTCCGTCAACATGCTCTGCAGCTTCACTACAGCCTGCTCCGGCGGGATGCCGTCAAGCGCGGGCGCAGCCTCTTTGACCAGTGCTGCCACATCGTTTCCAAACTCTCTGGCATGCCGGTCAATTTCGTCAATCCGCAGTTGATACCCCCCGGACATATCCCGCTGTTCCAGACAGGTACGCAGGTTTTCCAAGGCTTCCATCGCTTCTGCCGGAGTGCTTCCTTCAGAAAGTCCCAACCCCTGAAGTGCCTCCTGCCACAGCAAACGCCAGCCATCCAGTGCCGCCTGACTTGCAATGACTGCTTCTTCGGCAGTCCGGCGGTCAGTGATCAAACGGCAGATTTCATCCCTGAGCTTCGCCTGTTCACTGCTGATCCCGTTCAGTTCGTCATATATCCTGGTCGCATATTCAAGCACCGGAGTCAGTTCGTCTCCGGAAAACCGCCGTCCCCTGCCAAGCGCTTCCAGTTCGTGGTTCAGAAGCTTCACAAGAGCGTCGCGCTGCTCACAGGACGGCACGACCTGAGCTTCTTTCGCCAGCAGCTCTTCCGTGGTACGCCGTACATTGTGACAGCGATTCAGCCAGTCACGCATCTCTTTGGGAGTTCCGGGAGAAATTCCGCAGCTCTGCCACAGTTCATTCCATGAAACCTCAATTGCAGAATACTCAGCCAAAAGCACCCGTTCGGCGTCGCGCCATCTGCTCATCTGCAGGGCCAGCTTTTCCCGCAAGGCACGGTGACCGGCGTACGCGTGTACCCGCTCCGCCTCTGATCTCAGCCGGTCGGATACGTCATCCGAACCATGAACCGATTGTTCATAGGCTTCGGGCAGTGAAGCCTCATCCCCAAGAAGTCCGGCTTCATACGAAACATCCTCTCCGTCGAGCCAGGCCCGTTTAACAAGCCGCCAGCGCTGTTCCCTGCCGTCGCGTGCCGCCATCAGCTCCTCATGTGTCAACACTGAACCGATCAGCTCCATCGCCTTGATATCACACTGCACCTGATCATGTTCGTCCTGGAGCTCCTTGAGCTTCACCCGACATTCTTTCAAGGTTCTGCCGTTCTCCAGGAGAGCGTCCAGAAAATGCATGACTGTTTCATTCGAGGGGAGTTGTAATGAGCTCAGCTCTTCCGGTGTGCCCTGCCATAAACCGAGACCGGCAATAATTGCTTCGACCGTGGTGCGGGTTGTCAGGCAGTCATGCCTGAGAGTGCGGATTGTGCTATCCGGGTCTCCGGCCTTTGTGGCGAGAGTCAGGGCGGATGACAAGGGGAGGAGGTCGCCGACAGCTGCCAGCCCGTTAAGGCGCTGTTCAGCCTTTGAAAGTGACAATCCGGCATTTCGGAACTGATCCCCGGCATGTGTCAGACTCTGCTCAAGCGCTTCAAAGCGGTTTCCAAGCCTGGTGATGCTCTGGCGTTTGCCCAGCACGCCCTTCAGTGTATCTGCCGCAGCCAGGTCACAATCCGGCGCTACCCTGCGAAGCAGACTTTCCGCTTCCGTGCGGGCCCTGATCATCTTTTCGTAAAGGGCGGGCCTGTCTTTTCGCGCCTGGCGCTCTACCCCCAGTCGCTGGTGAAGCGAGTCAATGGTCTCTTCCTGATCAAGAATCTCACGGCTTACATTGAGGCCAAGCCGGTCACCGTCCAGTTTTGTGCGTCGCGACTCCGCTTCGTTGAGTTTTTGAGCTACAGCTTCCCTTTTCAGCAGAATGGCGTGCAGCTGTTCCGGGAAATCTTCCGGCAGGCGGCTCGCCTGTTCCCGTTCGGCGAGCCTTCCGATAAGCTCATTTCTGACGGCCAGTTTCGGTAACGCCTTCGAGATACGCTTCAACCTGGCCAGTTCGCTGTTCCGCTCGATCAACTGCTGCTCGGTTGTCTTTAAATCCTCGATAGTTGTTTCATACGCCTTACGGCACTGCTCCCACTCATTCGTCGAGAGCGAGAGCGCCCGGCTGGCCTTCAGACATTCGTTGTACTCCCTGATGGCCCGGTTCAGTTCCGGTTTACTGCCCGATGGTTTGAAGATATCCGCATACTCCCGCTCCAGCTCGGCAATAATCCCGTGCAGGGAGGAGAGTCCGGCCCCGGCGGCAAAGAGAGCCTGTCCCACGTCACCTTTCTGCTCCAGAATATCCCTGCCGCCACTGACAAGCGTCTCCTGGTCGATCCCGTACAGTGAGTCGAAAAGCGCCGGTTCGATCCCCTGGAGAAACCTGGCGAGCAGGGCAGGGTCGAGTTGCTCCATGTTTGCGCTGAGCAGATCGCCAACCCGCTTTTTACGGCGGTATAACGTCAGTTGCCCGCCATCCTCCGCTTCAAGGCATCCGCCGACCAGAAGCTGATCGTAGCTGTGCATGAAGTTGTCGGCCGTCCGTTCCGGTATGCCGAAGAAGAGCCCTTTAAGCGCCCTCAGGGCTGTGCTCTTCCCGGCTTCGTTCGGGCCGTGGATAATGTGCAACCCCGGCAGGGGGGATGAAAAATCCAGTTCCCTGTTGGAAAAATGGCCGTATGCCTTGATGATGAGTTTATTGAGTTTCATCGGCCACCTCCCGCATGCAGTACCCGGGCAATCAGCATCTCTTTGACGTCAGTACAGATTTCACTCCATTGTTCAGGCTGCATCGGATCAAACGGCTCCTCTCCTCCGCGTATTTCGGCCGGCAGTTTGGCCAGGAAGCCGGCCATTTCGGGATCGAGCCCGGAAATGCCGTCACCGCCGACTTCAAGTCCAACCAGCATCCTCAGCATGCCGCTGACCGGGTTATCGTCAGCCAGCAATGCCTCCAGATTCATCTCTTCCCCGGTACTGATCCTGATCTTCTCCAGCCAGAGGCCGGCTCCCCCCAGATTGGCCGCTATCCCCCGGAACTCATTCTCCCACCAGGCGGTCTCTTTCCGGAGCTGCCGGTGCATCGGCGTTGTTCCGGTCAGTTCCAGACGCAGCATGACCGGCAGATCGCCACACTCCTTCATCACCCGTTCAAAAGCCGGCTGAACCTGCTGATAGATGTCATCAGCAGAACGGCACTCCGAGAGATCTGTCGTGCAGGTACACCAGCGCAAAACATCCAGATCACGATGCTCGACCCTGCTGATACGCCCCTCTGTTACCGTAACCAGGGTACACCCTTTTGCCCCCTGTTCCCTGATGTGACGCCCCTGGATGTTTCCGGGAAAGACGATCCACGGTTCTTCGGCCACGACCTCTCTCTGGTGGATATGCCCCAGCGCCCAGTAGTCGTACCCTCTGGACTTCAGACCGTCAACAGAACATGGCGCATATGGCTCGTGACCTTCCCTGCCGGTGAGAGATGTGTGCAGCAGACCAATGTTCAGATGCCCCGGCATGGCCTGCGGGTAGGTACTGCCCATATCCTCTTGGACGGCACGATTGGCGAAGCTCTGCCCGTGGATTGCCACATTGATAGCGGCAATGGTTTTGGATTCAGGTTTGCGGGACGAAAAGAAGGTAACATTATCCGGCGGGCGGAGGTTTCTGGTGAGAATGCTGGCGGCATCGTGGTTGCCGGAAACGATGAATACACTGATCCCTGCCTCCTTCAAGCGGGTCATCATGCGGTTAAAGAAGAGGCCGGTATTGAAATCACGCCACTCCCCGTCATACAGGTCACCGGCAATCAGGACGAATGCCACCTGCTCATCGACAGCGAGGCTGACGAGATTTTCGAGTGCTCGACGTGCCGCGCCGCGAATCTGTTCCAGCGGGGCGTCCTCCTGGTACTCCAGTCCCCGCAGAGGACTGTCGAGATGAATATCTGCAGCGTGGATGAATGTGAACATGGCATCTCCATAACGTAATAATGTGGTGGCAAAACATACTATTTCCGGTGTGCCCGATTTAGTTCTTGCAGGTTGAAGGTAAACGCCCTTATGGTTATACCGTGCAAAAAGTACAGGGTACTACCGGGAAGGCTCAAACTATATGGCAGAAAACAGCAGTAAAGTTTTTTCCGAAATGACATGTTCGTGCGGGGAAATGCATAAAGGGCACATCTGCTGGCTTAACCATATGGGGCTTCTCAATGAGGTGTATCATCTGACCTGTACTCCTTCCGTATCGTGTTCAAAATGCGGAGCCAGAGCCAACCTGCCTCATAATGTCTGTTTCCCGAAACCGGATACCGCTGATAGAGAAAATCCCCTGTGAGGAGTCAATGGACAAGAAAATGTATCTGAGCATCATGGCCGCCATCGCCACGGCCACCGCAGTCTGGCTGTTTGTGCTGCTGGCGGCCCCGATCATCAAGCCGCTGGCCTGGGCGCTCATCATCGGCATCGCAACCCTTCCCCACCACAACCGGCTTGTCAGAAAATTCCCGGACCATCCTGACCGCACTGCAGGTCTGATGGTTCTGGCTATAACGGTCTGCTTCATACTGCCGGTTGCAGCCCTGATCTTCATGGTTGCTCAAAACGCCGCCGACTGGTACCAGGAAGGCGAGAAGCTTGTACAGGCATTTACGGCGACCGGGGCAGATACACTCGGCCATTTTCCGTTCGCACGCAACATTATCACCCTGGGGGAGCAACTCAACATTGATCTGGCCGGTCTCGCGGCAAAACTGGCCGACGGCGCTTCAGGGTATCTTTTCAGTATTACAACCAATGCCGCAAGAAACCTGGGGGAACTCCTCTTCACCCTGGCTTTGGCGCTCTTCATACTCTTTTTTATCTACCGTGACGGCGAAAGGATCGTGTCCGTCGCCATTACCCGCTTCGCCACCAATCAGGAGGTGGCGCACCGCTATTTCTCCGAGATTCGCTCCACAACAACAGCCGTGACGGTCGGCACCATCTTCACCTGTCTTGTGCAGGGCGCAACCGCCGGACTGGGGTATTTTGTCGCCGGAGTCCCCGCCCCGGTTCTGTGCGGTGCGCTGACGGCTATGGCGGCGCTCGTGCCGGTTGTCGGTACAGGCATTATCTGGGTGCCCCTTGCGGCTCTTATTGCAATCAACGGTGCCTATATCAAAGCGGGACTTCTGGCTCTCTGGTGTATTTTTTTCGTGGGCCTCGCCGATAACGCCATACGCCCGCTTGCCATCGGCGCAAAGAGCCATATTCCGGTTCCGGCGATTGTGCTCGGAGCGATCGGAGGAGTTTTTACTCTGGGGATTCTCGGCCTTATCCTGGGACCGGTATTCTTCGCGATCCTCATCACGGTGTGGCGGGATATGACGGGTACCGAGCCATAAGAAAAGCAGCCTGGTCCGGCAAAGGCCTAAAGACGCCCTTCCCGGCGCAGTTTTTCAAGCAGCGCGCTGATCTGGGGCATAGCCGCCAGAGCCGCCTTTTCCCCTTCCATGATCGCCTCGTTGCGATGGCTGAAATCCGCTGACCCTACGAACCCCACGACCGGCTTGATAACCACGTCGGCCTGGGTGATCGGAACCTGGGACATCCTGCTGTACATGATCTGTATCGATTTCAAGATGGTTTCCATCGTAGTGGTCGGGACAACCGAGTCGATGCCGGAAGAGATATCAACAGCAATCACCACATCGGCGCCATACTGCCTGGCTACATCGACCGCCAGCGGCTTGACCACACCGCCATCAACATAGCTCGCCCCCGAAAATCTGGCCGGCTGGAACACGCCGGGAATAGCACAGCTTGCCTGGACAGCCATACCGATATTGCCGGTATTGAATACGACACTCTCGCCGGTTTTGATATCGGTTGCCACGGCATAAAACGGGATTTTGAGTTTCCCGGCCGGAGCCTGCCGCAATTTCGTGTTGATGAAGTCACGCAGACGCTCACCTTTAAGGAAACCGTTGTCAGGTATGGTCAGTTCACCGACATCGCTTCTCTCCAGCGACAGGGCGATCTTCTGCAGCGCGTAAGCATCATAACCGTTTGCATACAGGCTTCCGACAAAGCTTCCCACACTCGTGCCGACTATCATATGGATCGGAATCCTGCCGGTTTCAAGGATTTTCAGTACACCGACATGGGCGAAGCCTTTGGAGGCCCCTGCACCAAGGACAAGCGCGATTTTAGCGGGACGTTGCTGCGGGATCTGGGGTGCGGGTGCTGTCGCGCACCCGAAGATGATCAGGCTGCAACATACAGCAACACAGAGTTTCATGGCATTCATAGTGACCTCGTTACGTAGTTCCGCTCCGTCATTTCCGTTTCAGATATGC
Source organism: Desulfuromonadales bacterium (assembly GCA_037129255.1). Taxonomy (GTDB): domain Bacteria; phylum Desulfobacterota; class Desulfuromonadia; order Geobacterales; family Pseudopelobacteraceae; genus JACRCG01. The sequence continues at coordinate 84,961 of JBAXVG010000013.1, forward strand.
ATCAATTGCGGTTGCGGCGCGTTTGCCATCCCCCATGGCAAGGATAACGGTTGCGCCGCCCCTCACGATGTCTCCACCCGCGAAAACACCTGGTATGCTGGTCTCTCCTTCAGCGTTGATCAGGATATTGCCCGACCTGTTGAGGGACAGCCCGGGTGCGGTGGCCGTCAGCAGCGGATTGGCACCGGTGCCGACCGCATTGATGACGACCCTGGCAGGCAGCTCGAAGTCGGAACCTGCGATCGGTTCGGGACGGCACCGCCCGGAGTCGTCCGGCGAGCCGAGCTTCACCTTCTGGCAGCAGAGCGCCGAGACCCAGCCATCCTTCGTTCCGAGGATCGCTGTCGGGGCGGTCAGCATGACAAATTCAACACCTTCTTCCCTGGCGTGCTTGATCTCCTCAACCCTGGCCGGCATCTCGGTTTCACTGCGCCGATACACGATCATGGCGCGTTCCGCGCCCAGCCTCCGTGCCGTCCTGACACAGTCCATAGCGGTATTCCCGCCGCCGATGACGGCCACTTCGCGCCGTTTGATGACCGGAGTCGCGCTGTTGCTCCTGCGCCCCGCCTCCATCAGATTCACGCGGGTGAGGAACTCGTTGGCCGCATAGACCCCTTTCAGGTTTTCACCCGGTATGTTAAGCATGACCGGCAAACCGGCGCCGTTGGCGATAAATACGGCGTCGAACTGACTGCGCAGTTCAGCGATAGTGAGGGTTTTGCCAACGATGACGTTGCATTCGATGACGACCCCCTGTCTGCTCAACAGATCAACTTCGCGGTCAATGATCTCCTTGGGAAGACGGAATTCAGGAATGCCGTAGCGCAGCACACCGCCGGTGTCGTGCAACGCCTCGAAAATGGTGACGGCATGACCGGATCGCGCCAGTTCTCCCGCAGCAGTGAGTCCGGCCGGGCCGCTGCCGACAACAACGACAGACATACCGGTTGCGGTTGGCGACTGATCGCAGAACAGCCGGTCCGGGTGGCTCATCGCCCAGTCGGCGACGTAACGCTCCAGGTAGCCGATCGCGACCGGTTTGCCCTTGATACCCCGGACGCAAAGCGCCTCGCACTGTGTCTCCTGGGGGCAGACCCTGCCGCAGACCGCGGGGAGAGCGTTGTCGCGCCTCAGTATCTGCGCGGAACGGGGGAATTCTTCAGAGGCCAGCGCGTCAAGAAACTCGGGAATGGATACCCCGACCGGGCATCCCGTGACGCAGGCCCTGTTCCTGCACTGCAGGCAGCGTCGCGCTTCTGCAACAGCCTGTTCGTCACCAAGACCGCAGTTTACCTCTTCAAAGTTCCGGCTTCTGATGTCAGCCGGAAGCTCGGACATGGCAACCCGCTCAATGGCCATCCGTTCCTGAATCGACAGCGCGTTGCTCATTGTGCCGCACCCCTGCCGATTTTGCACTCCGTGGCGGGATGGCTGACGGCATCTTCAGTGCGATAGATGGACAATCGATCACTCAGTACATCAAAATCAACCAGATGCGCATCAAATTCCGGACCGTCCACGCAGGCGAATTTAGTCTCGGAACCGATCTGCACCCGGCAGCCGCCGCACATGCCGGTGCCGTCGATCATGATCGGATTGAGGCTGACTATCGTTTCAATCCGCTGCGGGCGGGTCATTTCGGCGACCGCTTTCATCATCGGGACCGGACCGACCGCAAAGACCGCCTGGGGGCAGCGCTCCGGGTCGGCCAGCAGGTCGCCAAGAGGGCCGGTCACGAACCCCCTGCTCCCGAGGCTGCCGTCCTCGGTGGTGATCAGCAGGGTATCGGAGAATGGGGTGAGTTCTTCGGAGAGAATGATGAAACGGCTGGAACGTCCGCCGATTATGGTGGTGATCCGGTTTCCGGCTTCTGCGAGAGCCTTCACCAGTGGAAAGAGTACCGCAGTCCCGACTCCGCCGCCGATGCAGGCAACATGCCCCCAGTTGATGATACGTGTTTCCCTGCCTAATGGGCCGGCCACGTCCCTGATTGATCCGCCGGCCTCCACGGCGACGATCTTTCCGGTCGAAGCACCGATTGCCTGGATGAAGAGAGTAATGGTTCCGGTTACAGGGTCCGCGTCGCTGATCGTAAGCGGAATCCGCTCCTCCCCCGTGGCCAGCCGCACCATCACGAACTGCCCCGGCCTCCGGGAACGCGCAACCCGTGGTGCCGACACCACCATTTTATGGAGGTTTTCGGCCAGTATTTCGTTGCTTATTACGGTGAACATGGTTACTCCGGACCGTCAAAATACCAGTATCTTACTGTATCAAAGTGATCCGTATTGGACAACAAAAAGCCCTCAATTTCTCAAGGGCTTCGTACTTCTCTGGACTGCTCTGGATTTTCTGATGGTGCCGAAGACTGGACTCGAACCAGCACACCCTTGCGAGCACAAGAACCTGAATCTTGCGTGTCTACCAATTCCACCAC
>JBAXVG010000130.1:0-4156 GCA_037129255.1 Desulfuromonadales bacterium
GGCGTATCCAGGGGGAAACAGAGTGGCGGGATAATCTGTATGGCAGGGGAGTTACTACGACAACGAAGTAAACGAAGTTTGTTCCGTGGTGGTGATGTGCTTTCCATTATGCCCTTGTTGCACCTGTCTTGGAACGTGCCGGTTCGCGTATATGCGTTATGCTCGGCCAATGAAAGTGCTGTATTTCACCGGCCACATCCCAGAAAAGATACGGATAAAGGCGTTGTTGAATCAGCTCGGTGATTCTTGGAAAATGCAGGTGTAAAACCATGATGGAATATAAAGGTTATATCGGCCATGTAGAATTTGACGATGAAGCCGGACACTTTCACGGTGACGTAATCTACCCGTGACGTGATCACATTTCAGGGAACAACGGTTGACGAACTACGCCAGGCGCTCAAAGACTCTGTAGAATGTTATCTTGAGTGCTGTGCCGAAATGGGGAAAACGCCTGAAAAACCGTTCAGCGGAAAGTTTATGCTTCGCATTCCGCCCGATCTCCACCGGAAGGCATACGAGTCCGCCCGTAAAGCCGGTAAAAGCCTCAATGCATGGACCGAACTTCAAGTTTTCACCTCGTAGTCGTCACCCCTGTCCCATACACCCGGTTCCGCCATTCTGTCTCGCCTTGGATATGCCAGGTAGTGTTCGGTTCGGTGTAGAGCATCGTGCCTTTGCTGACGCTCAGTCCGTTCAGTTCCATCAGGTAGACCTGCCCGGTTGAGATATTCTGCCAGAGGATATCGGCTTTGCCGTCGTTGTTGTAGTCGCCGACACTGACGATCTCCCAGTTCGTGTCCGGTTCGGTGTGGATGATCGCCCCCGCGGTTATGGCCGTTCCGTTTAACAGCATGCCGTAGACCTGGCCAGTGGTTTTGTTATGCCATATCAGGTCGGCTTTGCCGTTGCCGTTTATGTCGCCAACTCCTGCTATGCGCCAGTTGGTGTCTGGTTCGGAGTAGATCACCTGGGCACTTGCCTGGTTCAGGCTGTTGGTTGTGCCGACGGCTACCTGCCCGGTGTTGCTGTTCCACCAGATCAGATCGCTTTTACCGTTGCCGTTCACATCTCCGGTGCCGACTATTTTCCATCGGGTGTCAGGTTCGGTGTAGATGATGCTGCCGTTTGTTATTTTGCCATTGACGATGGTCTGAGCGTACACCTGCCCGGTGCTGTTGTTCCACCAGATCAGGTCGGTTGTGCCATCGCCGTTCAGGTCGCCGGTGGCCACTATCTTCCATTGGATGTTCGGTTCCTGATAGAGCATGGCGCCGTTTTTTTGTTCGGTGGCGTTTTTCATCAGCATCAGATAGACCTGTCCGCTGGTTTTGTTGTTCCAGAGGAGGTCTTTAATGCCGTCGCCGTTGAAGTCGCCGCTGCCGACAATCGACCATGCCGGATTCGGTTCGCTCCAGATCGGACCACCTCCAGTTATAGCTGTGCCGTTTGTGGTTTGGGTATATACGCTGCCGTCACCTTCGTGATACCAGGTTATCGGCGCAGGGTTTACCTGGGGCTGGCTCCCGACCTTGTCAATTTTGATGATATTTCCGGCTGCGTCGTAGGTGTAGGTATCGGCTTGGGCTGTGACTGTGCTTAATGTCATGAGTGCTGCTGTTATGAGGAAGAGTGCCCGGATTGCAGTTGGTCTCATAAAAAGACTCCTAAAAATGTGATAAAATTTGTAATTTGTAGTGTATGCACAGATTCATCGTGCGAACCGATTTGGTTATTGACGAGCATGTTTACAAATACTTGCTTTGTTGTTAACTAAAAGTTATATTATAGCCATGTACACCATCAGCTATCAAAAACAGGCCATAAAGGGGCTGCTGAAGATGCCCCGTGAAACAGCCACAAAGATCAGATCCGAACTGCTTTTAATTGCCAAATCCCCTTACACCTATGCCGGAGATTTCAAGCCTCTTCAGGGGCGCGAAGGGTGGCGCTTGCGCATTGGTAAATACCGGGTAATCTGCCATATCAATGACGGCAGACTAATGATCCTGGTAGTTGATGCCGGTACGAGAGGAGATATATACAAATGAACGTACAAATCATTTCCAGCCAGGGCACACCTGAATACGCCGTTATTCCTTATCAGGATTTTGAGCATCTGCTTGAAGCCGCCGAAATGTTGGATGACATCCAATCCTTTGATGCTGCCATGAAGCGGATTTCCTCCAGAGAAGAAGAGATTTTCCCCGATGTTTTTGTTGAACGTCTTCTAGCTGACGAGCACCCGCTCAAGGTATGGCGCGACTATCGCAATTTCACTCTTGCCGCCCTTGCATCCGCCTGCAACGTGACTACTTCGGCGCTTTCCCAGATTGAGAACAGGAAACGTGAGCCATCGGTAGCGTTGTTGAAACAGCTTGCTCATACACTGGGCTGTGCCATGGATGATTTAACTCCCACTGGTCTGTAAGTTTTGCACGGTTGCATCGTGCAAACCGCACCATATTCCCGGCAGCAATACGTTATCAAATTAGCATTATGGTATATTGATATTTTGTCATATTACGCAGATCCATATCCTTATCAATTCACTCTGAGGATCACCTTGCTTGTCAGCATCGATAAACGGGGCAGCATTAGTTTGCCAACGCCCCTCCGCTTGGTCAACACGGGTTGATAGCCGCCACCGCCTGTCATTCGATCCAGGCGGCTACCGTCCCGCCGGAAATCTTGACTGGGCGGCGACGCTGATCCTGCTGCGTATTCTTGATCATGATGATCTCTATAAATCTCCAAGGTAAATCGTAGGGTTTGCACAGGTTCATCGTGCGAATCGTCGCAATACCAAAATCAAGCCGCGTACACAACCACTAGATTTTGCGCACCCTACGAAGCTACGAGTTACCATTTTGTACCCCAGTCTCGATCCTATATTTCGCACTATTTTGTGTTAGCAAAGTGACATATTCCGATCGGCTTCAAAAATTATCCGGCACGTATACTGACGGGCATTAAATCAATTTTAGTAAAAATATCGGGGCTTACTGCTAATGCGTTGAGATATGCAAGTTGCACTTTATTAAGAGGTGTGAACAAGGAACGTGCGCCATTTTTTATTGCAACGACAACGGATATGAACTTTGAAACCATCATGAAAGATGTTGGTTTTTTGGTCTTACAGTTGTTCCATCCTGTAAGCGTGGAATTCTCTTCCTTGATTTTTCGTCTCATGCTTCTTTCCATGAGCCGCCACAGAAGCAGTGATAATACCAGTACAAGTCCCAGCGCCTCAATACGGCTTGGTGTTTTAAGAAACAGATCGTTGACTACGAGCGGGTCTTTAAGAAACCTAAAGTTCTTTTCAATGCCATCCTGCTCCTTGTAAGTTCTTAAGATTTCCAATACGCTCTTTTTCTCTGTAGCTACATTGGTTAGAAGGACAAAACATCCAGCTTTTTCCTGCAGTTCTTCGATAGCCTCCCTGTTTTCACTCAACTTGACTACCACCATGTAATTCATATTCTTCACCGTGCGTGTTTCATTTTTACACGGCCGTCCACGACCATATATGGCGTGCTCCTCAAAGACGAAAGACACATGATGAAAATCGCCTGGCCCGAAATCCTTTGCTGCCGCCCGGGCGCCGGGAAGGCAGAAGAACTTTTTTCGACTCAACTCATAAGCCGCTTTGCTAAGGATGGTCCTGTCTTTTTGAACGGCTTTATCAATGCGCTTTCTCCGACGTCTGTCATGATCCGGGGAAGTTCCGTGATGATATTCCCGTTGATCTTTTTGTCTGATGAGTTGCCATCAAGTATTCCGGCGTGGAAAGGAAGATTGCCCTCCACACAAAGAAGAGACAAGACAAACTGCTTGAGATCCGGGCGCTTATCCTTGCTATACCCATAATTGATTTGCATGGGGTCGTCAGGCCCAGGTTCATATTCACCCCATACGCTCACAGAGGTAGTGTCCTGGTGAACGATAGAACAATTCACATCAAAGTTACGAAAAACCTGAATGCAAACTTCGGAGAACAATTTCCACGTGCCGTAATCGTAGATGCGATCCAAAATACGTCCGATGGCACCATCGTTAAACATCTCCGCAACCATCTCAGTTCCAAGAAGCAGAGGTACATCCCGCATCTGGAAAAACTCCTCTACACGGTAAATCGGCGACCTTACACAGAGAA
>JBAXVG010000131.1:0-4127 GCA_037129255.1 Desulfuromonadales bacterium
ACAGGTCGTATTCGCCGGCCGAAGCGTGCAGCGAACAGCCGGGGTAATAGGAGTACTCCATGATATTTTGAGGGGTCACAGAGCCTCTCCTTTAGCGCGCATCTTTTCAATTCGGGTAAATATCTTTTCGATTTCGGACAGGTTCTTGTTTTTGCTTTGGAACATTTTAAGTTTGCCCTTGGCCAGCAGCTTGGGGCCAAGCATCAGATCTTTGAGAAACTGCCCGGATTTAACGTTGAAAACGGCAGCCAGGCGCATTTCGTACTGGCGACCATACGTGCGGATGTTCTGGAGGAAAAGTTTATTTGCCAACTGCACGTAACTTTCCTTGGAGGCCCCTTCCGAATCCCAGGAAAGCTTGCGCAGGGCGTCCATGATCGAGGCCAGATGTACCTTGTTGGGGCAACGGGTGGAGCAGGTCTCGCACGAGGCGCAGTACCAGATGGAGCGGCCGGCGAGGATGCGTTGCCACTGGCCGAGCTGTAGCAGGCGAACCACCCTGTTGGGGGGATGCTCCATGAACGTCGCCATGGGGCAACCGGCAGAACATTTTCCGCATTGGAAACAACGGCGGACCGAAGTGCCGGAAAGCACTTCGACTTTACGGACAAAGTCAACGTCCATCGTCTCCTGTGAGATGATCATTTTTTTCTTTTTCACGGAACACCTTTTCCTTTAATTTTCCTATAACCCTGTAATTTCGCGATCTTTTGGATATTCAACAACAATTCCGAAAGTCAGCTCCTTCTTTTCACCCCCGCGAAGCGGTGCTTTCCAAGTAACGGTACCGTCGTTTTTAACCTCATCCGGCTTGATGGACGGCTCATCCAGCGACACTTTGATCTCTTCGTTGCCGGCGACCGGCAACTGATCCCGCAGGGTAACGGTCACCGGTTCCTTGCGAAAATTAGCCAGCTCAATGCGATAACGGTAACTGACTCTGTTTTTGCTGAACATTCCTGCTTCCTTGTGCTGTTTGAGCTCTTCTCGTTTGACCGTCACCTGATCGTCAGTACCGAAGAACAGGTCAAATTTTTCTCCGGCTGCGACTTTCTTCAACTGTGAACTGCCGGTGTAGGTGTTACCGGTAAAAGTATTGACCTTGCCCGGCAGGAGCGGATAGGTAGCCTTATTAAGAATTTCGGACTTGAGGAACACATAAGGAGCCAGTTTCGGAAGCGCCATGTACTCCATGCTGACCGGAAGCAACTCCATGGCGACAACCGTGCCATGCTGGGTGCCGTCGGAAGGAATATCAAGCGGACGGGTGATGTGAAAGGCAACCGAGGAGTGTTCATCACTTATCTGGGCCGTCACAAAATCCGCGGGCATCTCCTCGGCTATCGCATCATCCGATTTGGCGCTCATCATCTTCGCCTTCTTGGCTCTGACCGGCGCGGGAGCGGGAGCGGCCATCACCATCTCTGCCTGCATCGGCGGCTGTGGCCTAAAAAACGATATGTGCCAGGGATACAACTCCGGTGGTGCGCCTCCGGTAGCAGGACGGGCTGTGGAAAGGGTCAGATCAATATTATCCCAGTCTTCTCCGGTCTGTTGGCGTACCATCGCCCGAAAGGTCAGCTCGGCTGTGCTGACATCCGGAGACAAACGGACATCGTATGATGGTTCCCAGGCAGCCTGTCCGATAACCGCAGTGAGGTCAAGTGTCAGATTTCCCTCACGGATGATTTCCACCAGGACTTCAACTTTTTTGTTTTCCTTCCGGCGCGAACCGGTCGATTCATCCTTTTGGCGACGCAGGGCATCGATCTTGTCCTTGATACTTTTTTTCTCAATCTCGATATCGCGAGTTTGTTCTTCAATCTTGGTGACTCCCGCACCGACAAAACTGGAGGCGTCCAACAATTCTGCCGAAGTGGGCCGGCCAATTGCCAGCTCCTTGGAGATACGGTCGCCCCAGGCAACACGGATTGATTCAAGAAAGGCCTTTTGGGATGTGAGGCCGATTTTCTTTGCATCCAGAGCGCCTGAACGCCGATCCAACCCGCGAATTTCCTCATCCAGCTCCTTCACCCGTTTTTCGCCGCTCTGTTCAAGGAAGGAGCGTTTAACCTCAAGCCCGACAATGGTTGCTGCTGCATTGCCCTTGCCTCCCACCCGTACGGAATCATCCTGAATGAGTGTCGGTAAACCCTCAAAGGCGATCAGGTAACTGCCCGGTTTCAGAGAGAGTGTGGTAGTGCGGGTTGTAAGAGCCCGGTCTGCATAGACAGTCACGGAGGTAATCCGCGCAGAGACCGCTATCCGTTTCAGATCGGCGGAAAAGGAAAGAGTGGGAAGCGAGAGAATAGTCAGGAGAGAGAGGACACTTAGAATCTTCATGGTTACGCTCCTTAGAGATGGATTTATTTTCGACCGCTTGAAGTCGGCCGTGGCCTGGATGCCGGTTTCCCGGTTGTAGCGGGATGTCCTCTTTTTACAGTTCTATTGGCATTATCAGGACGTTTGCCTCTGACGGTATCTTTAGCCGCGACCGGCCGCAGTTTTTTTTCCGGACTATCCGGAGCCACTGGCCGCTCGTTCCTTACGCTCCCCTTGGCAATAGCCGGTCGCCCTTTATTGGATAAATCTCCGGCTATCTCGGGTCGCCTGGCGCTGACCGGGTTCCGCCTGACATTGACGGATTTGACCGGGCGATCCTTTTGTGGCTTGGCAATGCTGACAACGATGCAACGATCGATCAGCCAGGTGCCATCCAGAGTTTCGACCACATCTTTAAGATCGACGGAGGCCAGCATACGTACATAACCACAACGTTTAAATTCACCGGTCTGCTGATCGACAATCAGATGTACCGAAGTGACCGGTCCCATCAACGAAAAAAGTTTGCGCAGGTCGTCTTCGGTGGCCTGTTCTGAAATATGTCCGACATATAATTCTTTAGCCATGGCAGCCTCCGCTACATCTGCTTCCTGTGTACTGCAAACGGTCCCCAGGTCTGATCAGTCGACATGATTTCCAGAGTGTTGACATTGACATGTGGCGGCCGATTAACAACCCAGTGTACAGTCTCTGCAACGTCCTCTGCTTTGAGCGGATCAGTACCCAGATAGACACCGGACGCTTTTTCATCGTCCCCCTTGAAACGCACCTTTGAAAATTCCGTTTCTGCCATGCCGGGCTGGATGCAGGTGACACGAACGTTTGTACCGAGTAGATCGCAGCGCAGGTTACGCGAAAACTGGGTCACGAAAGCCTTAGTGCCTCCGTAGACGTTGCCCCCCGGGTAAGGCCAGGATCCGGCTGCAGAGCTGATATTGACAATGTGTCCCCGGTTGCGGGCGACCATACCGGGCAGCACGAAGCGGGTGCAATACATTACCCCCTTGATGTTGGTGTCCACCATGGTTTCCCAGTCGTCCAGATCCACTTGGTGAGCAGGCTCCAACCCCAATGCCAGGCCGGCATTGTTGATCAGCACGTCGACATCGCGAAACCGGTCCGGCAGTGATTCGATTCCGCCCTGCACCGCTTCACGGTCACGCACATCCAGCGGGATAATATGCAACTCGACCTTACCGGCCAATTCTTCCTGCAGTTTCAACAGAGGATCTATGCGCCGGGCGGTTATTATCAAGCGGTTGCCCTCTGCAGCAAAAATCCGGGCGCAGGCGGCCCCGAAACCGGACGATGCACCGGTGATAAAGACAATTTTACCGTTCACGTGTATCTTCCTCCAGACAATCAAGTGTTCCTCTTTGAGTACCGGATTTTCGGGTGAGTAGCAAGAAAAAACAGGTAAGATATTTTGTGACAACATTCTGATCGGAGTTAACGGCATTACACTCGTCAAGTATTTGGCTAATATTGAAATTTCAATTATCCCGACAAAAAATCGCCAATATCAAAATCGAGTCGCTTTTCAATCTTGTTCCGTAGCTCAGCAAAATATAGTTGAAATTTTTTTGGCCGTAGGATAGAGTTCCAGTTCGTTTGTGTCTGTGGCCCACAGGATGGAGTAAAAGACTACGAAACCAGCAGGCCATTCTGAGTAAAAATTGACAAAAAAATAATGTATTTCAAGGTGTTGCGCTTGTAGCTCAGCTGGATAGAGCAACGGACTACGAATCCGTAGGTCGGGAGTTCGAATCTCTCCAAGCGCGCCA
>JBAXVG010000132.1:0-3964 GCA_037129255.1 Desulfuromonadales bacterium
AGTTTTTCAAGTCTGCATGGCTGGCAACGCTGCAGATTATCGAAGAAATCCGTGAGCATCAGGAATCTCGGAAGCCTGAAGTTCCTCAACAAGCGATGGTATAAAAGAGTGCATTGAACTGATATTTAAACGCAGTACAAAATGTTGGTTCAAAACCGGCTGAGGAGGCCGTTCTTGCTGAAGTTTCTGGAATCGAGGCTTTGTCGGTTGCATCGGCAGCGTTGAATAGGCGAAAAGGCGGTGAGTTGGTTCTGATGGGGAGTAGGTAAAACAACCACAAACCCAGACTCATAGTGCGATCAATTCTTGCCGAATCCGGTCAAGGAAGATACAATGTATTAATTTCGAGTGCTGGAGTGAACGCGGAATGTCTTAGTGGTCGCTGGCGGTTGAGTTGGAAATGCAGAGGAGGATGATATGAAAAAGGTTGTTGTTGCATGCAAGCCTGGTGTTAAGAGCAAGGCCAGTTCTAAAAAATCTGAGACCGCCACACAAAAAGCGGCGGCAAGTTTTATGATCCCTGTAGAGGATTTGTCGGCTAGATCCGCTGTGAAAGTGAGGACAGCGTCCGGCAATATGCTGGATATACTGGAAAAGGCCGGCGTAAAGAAACACGTCAAGGTTATTATCAGTCCCAGCACAGGCACTGACAGAATTATGAGGGTTACGCTCACAGGGGTAGCCAAGACGATCCGTGAAGACTTGAAGGCTGTGAAGAAGAAGGTCGCTGTGAAGGGGAAAGTAAGTGCCCAATCTTAAGCCAGTCCTTATTCTTATTGCCGGGGCCAATGGTTGCGGTAAAACAACCATAACAAAGAACCTTCTCGCAAATCCTTGGACTCTTGGCTGCGAGTATATCAACCCCGATGATCTGGCCAAAGCAATGCCAGGCGGGTGGGATGACAAAGAAAATTTTGTAGAAGCACAGAAACAGGCAACCGAACGTTGTGAACAGAACCTCCGGAATGGCAGGAGTATGGTTCTGGAAACAGCCTTCTCCAGCCAACGAAAGCTTAACTTTGTTGCCGAAGCAAAGAAGGCCGGGTTCTTCATTCGGCTGTATTTTATCGGGACAGCCTCCCCTGACATAAATGCTGCCAGAATATGTCGGCGAATGATGACAAAGACCGGGCATGAAGTCCTGATACGGGATATCATCAAGCGGCACGATGGGGCGATCAATATGTGTGTTGAGGCGTCGCCGATGGTTGACCGTCTCTACGTATTCGACAACACGACAGAGGGACTGAGTCACCAGCAGATGTTCCGTGTAAGAGATGGATACCTACACAAAGCTTATAAATCTGTGCTTGATTTTGTGTGGGCAACGAATATGCTGAAGAGAGTCTCCGACCGATTGGAAGAAGGGCAAGCCGCCGTGAATAAAGAGATGACAGCTACAGATGCAGGTGAGGCCTAAACATTATGCCGACGCTCCACCCTCATCATCTCCTGTTTGGCTTCTGATTATTCCGCACCGATCACAAAAGGGAAAAATAATCTCAAATATATTCTTCTGATACTGCTCAATAGCACCATACCAGTATTGCTAACTCTCCGTTGACGCAATTCCCTCTGCCAAAATAAGCTTGCCAGGTATTCCATTTTTGACGTGAAAAAACGTGCCATATTACCTCGCCCTGCAAATCAAAAAGCTTGCCATAAAACCAGCTAACTACTTGAAATAAAAGAGAAATATATTACTAAATAGTGAAAATAGTGTTGTACATGCTGATAAGATTCGTCTAATCTGTATTTAGGTAACATACTGATTTGACGGAGGTTTTATCAATGGCAATGGACGTGTACAGCATAGTAAATGACAAAATAATCGGACTTCTCGAAACCGGCACAGTGCCTTGGCATAAGCCCTGGAATGCCGCCGCAAATATTCCTCGCAACTTCGTCACAAAACGCCCTTACCGTGGCGTGAACACTTTCCTGCTCGGATGCTCTTCGTTCAGTTCACCCTATTGGCTGACATTCAAGCAAGCTCTCGATAAGGGCGGTTCAGTCCGTAAAGGCGAAAAATCTTCTCTCGTCATTTTCTGGAAGTTCCTCGACTCGAACAAGTCTGACGACACATCATCTGAAACAGCAATCGGCGGCAAGATCCCGATGCTGCGTTACTTCAATGTTTTCAACTTTGAGCAGTGTGACGGTCTTATCGCTCCTGTTGAAGATGAGACTTACAATGATTTCGACCCAATCACTGAAGCTGAAGCAATCATTGCCGGTATGCCGCTCTGCCCGGAAATAAAGTATGGCGGCAACCGTGCCTGCTACTCACCGATGCTTGACTATATCAAAATGCCAAATCGCCACACCTTCGATACGATTGAGGAGTTCTACAGCACCACATTCCATGAATTGACCCATTCCACAGGACGCAGTGATCGCGTTGGCAGGAAATCAGTCCAGGAACCTTCGTTTTTCGGTTCTCACGAATACAGCAAAGAAGAACTTGTCGCTGAAATGGGAGCAGCTTTCCTCTGCGGTCACGCTGGGATAGTCAACACAACTCTGGACAATTCCGCCGCATACATCAACGGCTGGTTGTCGAAGCTCAAGCATGACAAAACACTTCTCATATCAGCCGCAGCACAAGCCCAACGTGCCGCCGATTATATTCTCAACGTAAAATTTGACAACGAAGCTGAGGCATAAACCATGAAAAAGACAATCGAACAAACCATCCAGTTTGAAATCAAGGAAGCAGCAAAAGCCATTGTAGCTGTTAGTATTGACGTGGGTAGCGAAGGGCTTGTTGAAGCTGTCAGACTCTCACAAATTCCGGCTGGACAATTAGCACCGCAGCTTTTCGCCGCACTTCAGAAAATGCTTGATGTCTTCGGCGCTGCTAACCCTCCAGGTGTCGGACTGACTCTCGGTGACATTGCCTGTGATGAAGCCCGTGCTGCTATCGAACAATCAAAAGGCGAAAGGCCATGACTCCAGATCATTACAATTTCGTCGAGACACTCCGTATGCGAGCACCTTTTCTTGCTGAAGTCTTGCTTCAACGCTGGATGAAAGGTGAACGTTATTACATCGACAAACGTGTTGATATTCGCGGTCTTCGCCGCCGCTTCAACAAGCTGAATGATCAAATCTCGGAGACATCGAAATGACCACAAAAACAGGATATGTGAAACGCGACTCCATGAAACCAGGATGGAAACTGTACCTTGATTCCGGTGAGTACATCACAAGCGCCGACACCTCCAGCGAGATCAAACACCTCGCTAAGTACGTCTTCCACATCAAAATCGATAATCTTGGTTTCGCTGAACAGATATCATCCGCACGGGAGCCGCAAGCATGAATAGGGAAATCACTGTTTCGTACAACTGGCACTGTGAAGCACTTCCGGTGGAAATTCCATTCTGTTTGGCTGAGATCCTGGAAGAACACACTTATGATCGCATTTATCCGATGGTGAAAGACGGCTACACATCCGGCGAACTCTGCTGTCATGCAAATGTAAACATTGATGGTCACGAGACACCTGAAGATGGCTGGGAATGCCACGGATGGTGGCAGAAAAGAGAGGTGTGCCTGTGAAAAGAGTGATGCTGACACAAGAAGCTGATTGTCTCGGACTTGGTAACGGTGAGTTGATCATCGATGCTTCGCTCACCTCCAGAGAAGCTGATGCGATGATTCTGTCCCATATCAACACTCAGGTCGTCATCATGAGCGACGACCGCGTTTATTCTGAAGCCGGCGCATATCTTGGAGATTATTACATATGAGCTATCGACTCAAAATCGTACCTGATCAGGACGCCACGTCGCCGCGTGACTCTGAAACACTCGGAACTATGGTCTGCTGGCATTCCCGGCACTGTCTGGGCGACAAACACTCATTCAGCGAACCGGGCGACTTCAGGGATCAATTCACATCTCGGGACAACATCATACTTCCACTTTATCTTTATGACCATTCTGGGCTCGTCCTGGCA
>JBAXVG010000133.1:0-3748 GCA_037129255.1 Desulfuromonadales bacterium
ACGCTGTCCGTCAGGTACGGGAGTACATCCGGCAGGGCTACCGTATTGCCGTGGACATCGACCTTGCCAAGTTCTTCGACACGGTCAACCATGACTTGCTCATGCAGCTTGTGAGCAGGAAAGTTCACGACAAGCGGGTATTATCCCTGATCGGCAGGTACTTACGAGCCGGGGTGAAGGTGAACGGGCGACTGGAAAAGACCCCACTGGGTGTTCCCCAGGGAGGGCCGCTCTCGCCGCTCCTTGCCAACATCCTGCTCGACACACTGGACAAAGAGCTTGAGACGCGCGGTCACAAGTTCGTCCGTTATGCGGACGACTTCGTCATACTGGTCAAAAGCCAGCGTGCAGGCGGCCGGGTGATGGAAGGCATGAAAACCTTCCTGACCAACAAACTCAAGCTTAACGTCAATGAAACCAAGAGTGCGGTAGCACGAACCAGCCGCATCGACTTTCTTGGTTTCATCTTCAGCGGAACCCGCATCATCTGGTCTGACAAGGCATATCGGGAATTCAGACGCAGCGTCAGGCAGTACACCGGAAGAAGCTGGCGGGTCTCGATGAAGTACCGGTTGTTCAAGCTGGCCCAATATCTCCGTGGGTGGATGGGCTACTTCGGTATCTCGGAGTACTACCGTGAAATCCCGGAAATAGACGGCTGGATAAGGCGCAGGATAAGGCTTTGCTACTGGAAACAGTGGCGCTGGTGCCGTACCAAGATCAGGAATCTTCTCGCACTTGGTACACAACTCGGCACCGCCATCCGTGCGGGCCTGAACAGAAGCGGCCCGTGGGCGATGTCCCGAAGGCTGGCCGCTCAAACCGGTTTGACCAATCAATGTCTGAAGGAACAAGGGTTATTATCTGTCAAAGAACTGTGGGTGAAGCTTCATTACCCGGCTACGGCCCGGTAATTCTATCGAACCGCCCGGTGCGGACCCGCATGCCGGGTGGTGTGGGGGCTGGGGGAGAAAAACCCCCGGCTACCCGATTGGGAATATTGCTTTCCGCCTCAGTTCAGGAAAAATGTGAAATGGAGAGTTAATTCTTATGCTCTTTCCTATCAATCCATCGAAACGTCACCCGAACATCACCATTTGTTCATGGTTCTCGCTCAGTTCCAGATCCGGAATCAATTCTGCAATAGCTGAAGCATCTACATTGGCAAGCTCTTTTGGTTCCAATTTGAACATCCCGCCACCGTAAACTCTCCCTTCACAGAGAAGCTGCTCAGGACTGATCGTGTTGAGTACCTCCCAAACATGACGGATAAGGTTCATGTCGTTTTTCATGGCACGAGTCAACAGCGGTGTTGGATACATTGCAAGGTAGACGTTGGCAATGGTTGCGCAGGAATTGTTCAGGATGAAACGGAACGGGCGGCCTAGTTTGGTATCGCCACGACCGATATAAGTACAGACGATGGGAGCAGGGAGGCGGGTTTCCTGACTATACCAAGGTGTGCGATGGCTGCATATGTAGCCTTCATGAATACCTTTCGCCTTCCCTTCTTCCAAATAAGCCCAGAGCGCGGGATATCGATCTCTGATTTCGTTTTCGCGCAAACGCGAGTCGAGAAGAAAGAGGCGACGCGCGATAATCGGGTTACCGTCCTTGTCGGCCGTCACCTCGTCTTCGGGTTGATAGCGAGGACTGGGTAGGATGGGCCGTAACTCCTTTATTGGCAGACCATGCTTTTCCACATCATCTTCAGATAGAATAAAGAAGTTGTTATCACCAGTGGCAATACCACGTTTGATCTGGAAAAAATCTGACAGTTTAGGAGCTGCCGACTTCAGGCGCACATCCGCTACCGGGAAGCGGGACCACTTGGACTCATGAGCAAGTTCCTTGGCTAATATCGAACGGGATAATTTTGGTTCAAAGAGTGTGCCGCCCATAGTGAAAAGGACTTTGTGCTCAACCGGAGGCGGTGTGTTGCGGAACCAGACGACTGTTGAAGATACCAGCGCGTCAGCGAATTGGACATCATTGGGATCGAAACGGTGGATGTGCAGCAGCGTGACCCGTTCGAGGAGATAGTTTTTTACTGCCAAGCCGTAATTCACATCCATAAACTCGCTCGGAATAAGCCAACCCGAAACGCAGCCATTCGCCATCCAGGCATGCGCTAGTCCGAGGAAATGGCAATAAAGCCCGGCAAGGCCACTTAGCTTCATTCCGCTTGCCTTTCTGGTGTGCAATTGAAGGCGAAATTTGTTGCTATTTTGCAGGTGATGGTGTCGGACGTAAGGGGGGTTGCAGATAACGAGATTGGAAAGACTGGGAGGTGCCTCATGAGTGAAGTCAGCAAGTTTTAATGTTAAGCTTGTGTCTTTCCAAAGGAGTTTTGCCGGTTCTCCATAGTGCGGGTCGATATCAAAACCGAGAGCCTGTTCAATCCTATTTTCAGAAAAGACTTTCAGCAGCGCGGAATAAAACGAACCTGTTCCAATTGCCGGGTCGAGGAAGTTGATTTTAACATCTTGCGGTATAAGACTGTAGGCGTACTTCAGGATGTCTGTGGCAAGCATGGTCGGCGTCGCAAACTGACCAAGACGATTTCGCTCTGGTTGCGTCTTTTTTGCGTCAAGATCGGCCTGAAGAGCGATACGCTTTTGTTCTATGTTATCAAGCAACGAGTTCATATTTTAGATTCCAAATAATGAGAGATCATCTATGCGGTGTTCCCATACCCAATCTATCCCTTCCGCAGCCTCATAACCAAGATAGCCGCTGTCGAAATAGCCGCATAGGAATAGATTGAACCTGACCTTCTTTCCATAGGTTGATCGCAGTTGGGTCATCTTTACAGCTTCTTCCTTGCGGCGCTTATTCGTATTGGTAAAATCCCCCGCCGACTTTGCCTCAAAAAAGAGTGGAAGTTGATTAGGCTTGGCAAGCATTGGCATTATAACCGCGTCAACCGGGATATTAACGTTCCGCACGCCGCCTTCCTGCTTAACCGGAACATTCATACGAAAGCTGAAAGTTCCCGCCGTCATTGCATCAAAGCGCGTTCCGTCTCCAGGGGAGAGTTGTTTGTAGCCTCGTGCTTCAAGCCACGTTTTGATGGCTGCAAGCTGGCGCTTTTCCTGGGCATTGCGGATGATTGGGTTTGCAACGGAACCGCAAAGGCGATCGGCTACAATGGTCGCAGCACGATGAACTTCAGTATCGGTGGGAGCCGTTTTTCTGTCGAGCCAGACAAAAATATCGGGATCAGCCATCTTCCTAATAATCGATCCGATCTTAACAAGCTCCTCTTCCACTGCTGTGTCGGCCATTCGCGTTGGAAGCTTCTTTCCTTCCATCCGTTTTACCATGCTGCTTGAGATACCGGCAAGGCCAATAAGCCGGTCAACCGCTAGAGGCGGACAGGTAGACATGCGCAGTGTTGGTAAAATTTCCGGATGCTCTCGAAGGATTACGGGCTTGATATTGGTCAGATTCCCGGTTAATTTTAAAGCAGTTTCTACATCCACGGTTGTCTGGATGCGGGTGGAACGAAATGCGACAGGAGCAAACTCCATAAACCAGTTGTTGTACATATCCACGGACAGGATAATGTCAGACTTCCAACGGTTCGGTTTGTCTAGGTTGATGGCCATGTAGGCTCCTTTTTGTTGTTTTATGTTCTGCTGAGAACGGGCATGGCTTTGACCTGCCGGGTTTTCGGGCAGGTCGTAAGCCTTGTGTACGCCCGTCATGGGCGTGAACTTATGGGGTGCAAGTCCCCTGTATTTGA
>JBAXVG010000134.1:0-3502 GCA_037129255.1 Desulfuromonadales bacterium
AGGCATGACTGAAGCTATCACACCGCATGATAAATGAAAAGCGTCACGCAACAGAATAACTGTTGACAATTATAATCTGACGATGCATAAGGAATGAACGTTCATTCTGTGACGGGAGGTTATTACCCAATGCCAAACATTGACAAGCGTTCAGAAATAGTTCGTGCAGCACGGGAGCTTATTGCCGAAAACGGTTTTCATGGCGCTCCCATGTCAATGATCGCTGCGCATGCAAATGTCGGCGCCGGAACAATCTATCGCTATTTTGAGAACAAGGATGTACTCATCACCGAGCTCTACAAGGATCTTGAGGAGAGGATGTACCCTGTCATTCTCAAGGGATATGCGTCGGACAGGCCGATCCGGGAGCGGTTTCTCCACCTCGGTACGGCTCTGCTGCGCCATTTTATCGAGAGCCCTCTCGATTTCCGCTACCTGGAGCAGTTCCATAATTCTCCCTACGGTACGGAATTTCGACGGGACAAGATTCTGGGAAAAATGGAAGGGTGCGACGTTTTCCGTGATCTCTTCGAAGATGGAATATCCCGGCAGGTGGTAAAAGAGCTTCCGTTGGTCATACTTTTCGACCTGGCTTTTGGACCTATTCTGGCTGTAGCACGCGACCATATACTCGGCTTCGTCATGCTGGACGAACTCCTGATTACCCGGACCATCGAGGCCTGCTGGGACGGAATCAAGCGACAGGCTCCCGGAACCTTATAACATCAAAATCTAACCCCCCTCAGTCCCCCCTTACCTAAGGGGGGAAGCCTTGAAGTCTCCCCTTTGATAAGGGGAGATTTAGAGGGGTTATGCTCCCGGTAAAAAATAGTATGAAAATTACATTATTGAGGTGTTGCATGAACATCACGTACAGATTCAAGCTTATTGGCGCCGTGGGATGTATCGCCGGCAGCCTGATGGTAACCGGTTGTCAGAAAAAGGCAGGTACGGGCGGTCCACCGCCAGGCGGACCGCCCGAAGCGGGAGTGATGGTGGTTGAGCCGCGGCGTGTGTCGCTGACCACCGAACTGACAGGTCGTACCGCACCCCAGCTGATTGCCGAAGTGCGGCCGCAGGTCAGCGGGATCATCCAGAAGCGTGTATTCAGCGAGGGGAGCGATGTCAAGGCCGGCCAGCTGTTGTATCAGATTGATCCGGCGCTCTATCAGGCAGCCTTTGACAGCGCCAGGGCGGCCCAGGCAAGGGCCGAGGCCAATCTGGGGGGGGTACGGCTCAAAGAAGAGCGCTACAGGGATCTGGTGAAAATCAAGGCGGTCAGCCAGCAGGATTATGATGATTCCCATGCCGCGCTTAAACAGGCCGAGGCTGATGTTGATTCAACCAGGGCGGCAGTTGAAACGGCCCGGATCAATCTGGCCTATACCAAAGTCAAAGCTCCGATTTCAGGACGAATAGGCCGATCGAGCGTAACTGACGGGGCGCTTGTAACCGCCGGCCAGACGGCTGCACTGGCCACCATCCAGCAACTCGGTTCCATGTATGTGGATGTGACCCAGACAACAGCCGAACTGCTCAAGCTGAGGCAGAACCTTGCCAACGGAGTACTGAAAAAGAGCGATTCGGCTCAGGCGCCGGTCAAGCTGCTCCTGGAAGACGGTTCCCCGTATCCATTGACCGGGACGCTCAAATTTTCGGAAGTCACGGTTGATCAGAGCACCGGTTCCGTAACTCTGCGTGCAGTTTTCCCCAATCCGAAACAGGCACTGCTTCCTGGAATGTTCGTGCGCGCTGTTCTGGAAGAGGGGGTGAATGAAAAAGCCGTCCTCATCCCGCAACGTGGCGTAACCCGTAATCCGAAAGGCGATGCCATGGTCATGACGGTAGGAGCCGGGGAGAAGGTAGAGCCGCGCCCGATCAAGGTCGTCCGGACGGTTGGCGACAGCTGGCTGGTCAGTGAAGGTCTGAAAGCAGGGGATCGCGTCATCCTTGAGGGGTTGCAGAAGGCAAGACCGGGGAGTGTGGTCAAGGCGGTGCCGTTCGGGAGCAAGCCGGCAGCGACGCCGGCACAGCCCGCAGCTCCGGCAGAGAAGAAATAAGTTTAAAAGCTGTTCCCCCCTTGATAAAGGGGGGCTGGGGGGGATTTGATGTTCAGATTCAAAGGCAAATCCCCCTGAATCCCCCTTTGTCAAGGGGGACTTTGAACTCCAAGGAGCCACTCAATGCCTCGTTTTTTCATAAACCGCCCGATCTTTGCCTGGGTCATCGCCATCATGGTCATGCTGGCCGGTCTGCTGTCGATCAAGAAACTGCCGGTCTCCCAGTATCCCCCCATCGCACCGCCGCAGATCGCCATCAACGCCACCTATCCCGGCGCCTCGGCCCAGACGGTGCAGGATACGGTTACCCAGGTCATCGAACAGAAGCTTAACGGCATCGACAACCTGATCTACATGGCCTCTACCAGCGATTCGGCCGGGGCGGTGAGTATTACGCTGACCTTCAAGGCCGGCACCGACCCCAACATCGCCCAGGTGCAGGTGCAGAACAAGCTGCAGCTGGCCGTGCCGCTGCTGCCCCAGATCGTCCAGCGCTCGGGGATCCAGGTAGTCAAGTCCACCAGAAACTTCCTGCTGATCGTCGGCCTTGTCTCGGAAGACGGCTCCATGGACCGCAATGACCTGACCGACTACATGGTCTCCAACCTCCAGGACATCGTCAGCCGCCTGGAGGGGGTCGGTGAGCTGCTGCTGTTCGGTACCCAGAATGCCATGCGGATCTGGCTGAACCCTGCCAGACTGAATAACTTCCACCTGACCACCAACGACGTCATCGCGGCGCTCCAGGCCCAGAATGTACAGGTCTCGGCCGGACAGTTCGGGGCCGTCCCCGCCTTGCAGGGGCAGCAGCTGAATGCCACCATCAATGCCCGGTCCCTGCTCCAGTCACCGGAGCAGTTTGATACCATCATCCTGCGCACCAATCCTGACGGCTCCACGGTCAAACTCAAGGATGTCGCCGAGAGCAAAATCGGCACAGAAAACTACGAAGTACAATCATATTACAACGGTAAACCGCTGGGTGGCATGGCGGTCCGCCTCGCTGCCGGCGCCAATGCGCTTGAGACCGGCAACCGGGTCAAGGCCAAGATGGCCGAGCTGGAAAAATATTTCCCCCCCGGCATGAAGGTGGTCTATCCCTACGACACTACCCCCTTCGTCAAGATCTCCATCGAAGAGGTGGTACACACCCTGATTGAGGCGGTTTTCCTGGTTTTCATCATCATGTTCCTCTTCCTGCAGAACATCCGCGCCACCCTGATTCCCACCATCGCAGTGCCGGTGGTTCTGCTGGGTACCATGGGGGTACTGGCGACCTGCGGCTATTCCATCAACACCCTGACCATGTTCGCTCTGGTCATCGTGATCGGGCTGCTGGTGGACGATGCCATCGTCGTCGTCGAAAACGTGGAGCGTATCATGTCGGAAGAAGGGCTGTCGCCCCATGATGCCACCATCAAATCCATGGGGCAGATCACCAG
>JBAXVG010000135.1:0-3271 GCA_037129255.1 Desulfuromonadales bacterium
AGTGGGTTCACTTTCCGGTGCCGGGTGGGTCCATCCTTTGTCGGCGGTAACACATACCGGTGAAGGGAAGAATACGGCCAGTCAATGGGGCTTATGGCATGACCATGCTTTACCGGTGATGTCCCCATCCTGTTGACATAAATCTAACATATCGTTACAAATCAGTAGGTTGGCAGAGACCAGCGATTTCATGAAAATAGAGGAAAAATGCTCAGTTACGAAATCGTGTCAACAGGATGGGGACATCACCGCTTTACCGGGTTGAAATGAATATAATCCACATGTCGTGCAAAATCGTCGTCATCACGAATCAGATGTTCCCAGTAACGGCGTTGCCAGATGCCGCGTTCGCCTTTTGCAAGACGGCTCTCGCTAACCTTCTCATCCTTTATCAGCGCACGGGAGAAACCGGCTTTTATAAGAGCCCACCGGGTAGGATAATCCTTGTCTCCTTCGGGCAACGTCCAGATCGTATGCAGATGTTCTGGCATGATTACGATAGCTTCAATGGTAAACGGATGGCGATCTCTTACCAAGCGAATGGCCGAACGAAGCAAATCAACATGATCCACAAGTATGGATTTCCTACGATCAGCCAGAGTGAGCGTAAAAAAATAGGTCCCACCTTCGACCATTACCCGTCTATAGCGCATAGGTCACATTTCATCTTTATCATTTGTAGGTTGGGGTGAGGAACGAACCCCAACAGGTTTATGGTGTCACCGCCGCACATGTTGGGGTTCACGATACTGCCGTTCACCCCAACCTACACTGCCAACCGGTATTTCTGCAACCGGCTATTCGGCTTGTCGGGAATGGTCATCTCGATCAAGCCGCTTACCAATGCCGGCGCCAGATAAATCTCACGGAACGACTTGCGGTCTTGCAGGCCAATGGCTTTTTGTAATTGGTCTCGGGACATATCGCCTACCAGCGTCTCCAGCAGGCGTGCGACTTGGGGGGTGACTGGAGGGGCGACTTGGGGTGACTGACATTCGGTAACAGCTTTTTGCGTCATAGTCAGCATGAACTCGATAAATACCGAGCAGTCACCTTGCTTCGTGCTGTCATTAAGCGCCGCGTAATACTCCTGCTGGTGCTGGTGAACCAGGCTCTCCACCGGGATCTGAGCGAACAGCGGGTTCCACATGCCCAGGATCAACGTCTGCCAGAGCCTGCCCATTCTGCCGTTGCCGTCTTCAAAGGGATGAATGAACTCGAACTCGTAATGAAAAACAGAACTGGAGATGAGTGGATGTTCCTTGGTCGATTTCACCCAGTCGAGAAGGTCGCTCATCAGCAGCGGTACCCGAGGCGCGGGTGGCGCCATATGGATCATCTGTTGTCCAGCCATTACCGCTACCCCGCCGATACGATAGCACCCCGGCGCATCGAGAAGCCCGGTCATGAGCATTTCGTGAGCCGCCAAAAGATCCTTCTCGCAAGCAGGCTGCCACTGTTGAAATACATCGTAAGCCTTTATTGCGTTGCGGACTTCTTGGATTTCGCGTGGCGGTGCGATCACCCGCTTTCCCTCCAGGATTGCCGTTATCTGTTCTCGGCTCAGGGTATTACCTTCAATAGCGAGCGATCCCTGTATGGTGCGGATACGATTGATCCGCCGCAAAGACAGCCTCCTTGCTTCCGACTGAAGCGCCGCGAGATAGCCTGTCCGCTCCGAAATATCGGCCACAAGAGAAACGATAGAGGAGGTGATGGTGTAGGGGGGCTGGTAACTCATTCAGCAACCTCCTCGACCAGCGCCTCGGCATCCGGCAGGCGCAACTGACCGGAGATCAGGCGGGGGAGAAGCGTGTCGCGGAGGGTGGTGAGGGTTTGGGCTTGCAATTTATTTTTACCAATTCTGGCAAAAAGTGGTGCTACAACATTGTGAAACGCACACATCACATCATCAGAGGGTAGTATTGATTGAATATTCGCTATAACTTCCGGGCGCACTGCAGGATAAGCACCACCGTCAGCAACATGAGCGAGATAATCAATACTTGAATCCTGGGTTGTCGCAATAAATACAAACTCTTCACTTTGAACATTTATTGGTCTTAAAACTGCAAACCCAGTACTTCCAGTTAAGTTATTTAGTGCCTGATAAATAAATGCAAAAGATCGGTTACCCGGACGTACTGTTCCCAAAATGCTATCACCAGCACGTAAAACACGACGTGCACGGCTTGGGGCATCATCAAACGCATATTCAGTGATTTCCTCGATATCATTCATTTTGGCGTTCGCCAAATCGATATATCGGACTGTCTCCGGATGGTTTTTTGTCGTCCATGATTCAGGATTTAACTTCGCTAAATCTGCTACAGTTCCAATCCTCCATCCCTTCGGCGCCAACCCCAATTCCGACTCCTCAAAACTGTCGGGAAAGAGCGCGGCGGTGTCGGCGTTCATCCCTTCCGGCTCACGGCCTTCCTGTTTGGCGCGGACAGGATCGAAATCCACGAACCATGATTTGAACAGGGCTTGGGCGATGGCTTCGAGCGTGGTGTTGGTTTCGCGGAGGAGAGTGATGCGGTCGTCAAGTGGCTTGAGAATCTCTACTATGAATCTTTGAATAGCTGTTTCTGGAATAGTTACCTTGATTTTTCGCTGATCACGAAGGCTGACATAATCAGCCATGTCGGTTTGGCCTTTCAGATAGCTGATTTGGTGAAGAAACTCAGTACTATTCATCCAATAATACAGGTATTCAGGTAAAAGCTTATCCTGTGCTGTCGAGCGCCAAAAACACAACTGTGGTGAGTAAACGAATCGTTGAGTTCCAGCTAGAACCAATGCAAAACGTCCGACAGTGCCTTTCGATGTAAAGACCACATCTCCTGGTCGGCTGACTTTGTTGCCGACCTTGGCAATCTTATCCACAGGGAAATAGTCTGCCGAATCAAATTTAAACCCATCCTTGATGTTACCTGCACGTGCGAAAGGTATCCCCGTAGGAGATAGTTCACTATTTTTTGCTCGGTAACCGTCACTTATCTCCAAGAGGCCAGCATTGATAAGATTGTCAATCTGATAGGTTCCAGCCTCAAAACTCATACCCCACCCTTCCCGGCTTCCACAGTTGTAGGTTGGGGTGAGGAACGAACCCCAACAAATTTCATGACGTCTTCGGCAATGTTGGGGTTCACCATACTGCCGTTCACCGCCAACCTACAAAACCTGTTCGTTGATTTTGCACTCATCCCCCACCCTTCCCAGTCGTAGGTTGGGGTGAGGAACGAACCCCAACAAATTTCATGACGTC
>JBAXVG010000136.1:0-3243 GCA_037129255.1 Desulfuromonadales bacterium
CAGACAGAGCCCCGGATGGTACTGGGTCGGATGGACTGGGGGGGAAAGGAGGGGGGGGGGGTAAGGGTGTTCAAGGGAGGACGTAAAGATGAAAAAAGTATGTCTACCACTGATAGTGATGCTGCTTTTGGGTTTGCAGTCCAACGGAATATCCGAAATTAATCCGGTTAAAAATAGCAAAAAGTCTTCTTATTATACAAGTATCCAACATGCCTACAACGGAGCGTTAAGCGGCGAGTCGCTGTTGATGCAGGCGGTGTATTTCATTGAGGATATCAATCTGAACCAAAATATAGAGACTGAACTTCTCGGAGGATATGACAACGGTTTTACGACAGCTTCAGGATTCACGACAATTTATGGCACATTGATTATCAGCAACGGAACCGCAACGATAGCCAACGTCACTATTGGCGGTTCAGCTAACAGGTGGACCTGTGCCAATACTGCCGTCGGCAGATCTCCGGTAGGAGTCATTTTTGACGGGACTCATATTTGGGTTGCGGATGAGACCGGTGAAGATATTTACAAGATTCAGGCCGCAACCGGCGCCGTCGTTGCCGTCTATCCCGGCGGACATGGGGCACAGTATCTGGCGTATGACAATGTCCATAATAATGTCTGGGTTACCAATCCCGGGAGCAACACTGTAACGGTGATTAACGCAACTTCCGGCGCTTCGCTCAACTACTCTTCGGGAAATAACCCTGACGGCATTGTGTTTGACGGCGCCAATATGTGGGTTGCCAATTACGGGCCTGGGACTGTTACCAAGATTCGCGCTTCAGACGGTGTCATTCTGCAAACAATATCGGTCGGTGTGGCGAATGTAAGTCATCCCCGGTTTCTCGCTTACGACAATAGTGCAAACCGCATTTGGGTTACCATTGGCAGCGATAACAAGGTCAAAAAGATTAACCCGGATACAGGCGAAATCGAGGGTACTTATGACGTGCCCGGCTATCCTTATGCCATGGTCTTTGATGGTACCTCGATTTGGGTTACCCAAGGTATCCTCAACACCGTTGTGAAGCTCCGTACGAGTGACGGCGCAATCATCGGAACATACAACGCCGGTGTTGCGCCCAACGGTATTGCCTTTGATGGCGCATACATTTGGATAACAGACCAGGTTGGTTCCGGAGTTCCATTTCCCCTGGATACTATTTGTACGGTTACTCAACTGCGGGCCGACGACGGCGCTCATGTGGGAACGTACCGCACCGGGGAACGCCCGCAGTGGGTGACTTCTGGTGGAGGTTTTATCTGGGTTACCAATGGCTCTGATAATACGGTATCTCGCTGCACGTTCTGACCACCGCTATCCTCGATCCATTAACGACAAAATAACTTGCAATTAGCGACAATAAGCGACAGTGTATATGTCGCGATTCGTCGTCACTATCAACAGCGAGATCTGGACATGGTTGTTACAGCGCTGTCTCCCCAGCACGAAGCAATCCTTGCGCTCCTGGCCCGTCACCCTGATGGACGTAACAGTGAGAGCATTCGTAATGAACTGAGTAACCCTCCGCACATGCGTACCGTACAGCGCTGGCTTGCCGAGCTGGCGGCAAAGCGGCATATCGCTGCTGTCGGCAAAGGCAAAGCGACGCTCTACCGGCTGCTTGCGCCACCTGACAGTCGCATGGATTCACCCGAAGCAGCAGCGCCCGGCGCCGAAGAAACCTACGTAACGTACATTCCGCTCTCCGAAGAGGGGCGCGATATCTTTTCCCACGTGCGTCGCCCCCGTGGAGCGCGCACCCCTGTCGGGTATGAACGCGCATTCCTCGATGCCTATATCCCCAACACCACATGGTATCTGGGTGAGATGACCCGCAAACACCTGCGGCGCATTGGCGATACGGGTGAGGTTGAAAGAGCCGCCGGGACCTATGGCCGTGCCATTTTTAACCGGCTGCTGATTGATCTTTCGTGGGCATCCAGCCGTCTGGAAGGGAACACCTATTCCCGGATCGACACGCAAAACCTGATCGAGTTTGGCCGCTATGCGGAAGGGAAGGACGCCCAGGAAGCGCAGATGATCCTCAACCACAAGACGGCCATCGAGCTGCTGCTTGATGAAGCGGACTCCGTCGGGTTTGATGCGCATACCTTCCTCAGTCTGCACGGTCTGTTATCGGAAAACCTGATGCCCGATCCGGACGCCAGCGGACGCCTACGTTCCCGGCTGGTCCAGATCGGCGGCTCTGTTTTTGCGCCGCTTGCGGTGCCATGGCTCATCGAAGAGTGTTTCCACGAGATACTCAAAAAAGCTTCCGCAATCGAAGATCCTTTTGAACAGGCGTTTTTCATTCTGGTACATATTCCGTATTTGCAGCCGTTTGAGGACGTGAACAAGCGAGTTTCCCGACTCGGGGCCAATATACCCCTGATAAAACATAACCTCTCACCGTTGACGTTTATCGATGTGCCGGATCGGGCCTATATTGACGCCATGTTGGGCGTGTACGAAATGAACCGAATCGAACTGCTCCGTGATCTGTTTGTCTGGGCCTATGAACGCTCCACCAGAGAATATCTCCAGGTCCGTAAAAGCCTGGCTGAGCCTGACCCGCTGCGGCTTCGCTATCGTGTGCAGATGCACGAACTGGTGGCCGATATTGTCCGCAACCAGCGGCAGGATTTTTTGCGGACAATTGAACAGTTCGCGGAGAAGCGCATCGACGAGCAGCATCGTTCCGCCTTTGTCGAAATGATACAGGATGAGATCAAGCGTCTGCATCCGGGGATACTTGCCCGCTATCGCCTGCGGCCTACGGAATTTGCGGCGTGGCAGGAGACGAGAAAATTGTAGCGCTGATCAAACCGGCATAGATCATTATGATTAAATACGCATGGCACTACACGACAACAGAAAAATTTGAGATGATAATAAAAAGCGGTTTTTTGAAAACCACTCTTTCCCTTATGCCGGAACGCAGATAATTCAAAAAATGAATGATTTAAACCAGTGGGAACCGGTGGAGTTATCATCTTTTCGGGTTTTGACTGAAGAACAGGTAATCCAGCGAAGATTAAAATTAGGATATAAATGAGAGTAAAAAACATCAATGATATTGACAACTTTGGCCAATGCACGAACTGCTGAAAAAAATTGGGCATGGCGGCGAGATCTACTGGCTTGATGATGTGGCAATCGGGGAGCATGGAATACCTCTCTTCTCGGTGATGTCCCCATGCTGTTGACATAGCAGTTATTAATTGTGAAACAATAAT
>JBAXVG010000137.1:0-3193 GCA_037129255.1 Desulfuromonadales bacterium
CCAGCGCTTTCCATTAAACATCCCGGTCTTTCATGGAACTTTTGACACTATCTTTGAATTGGTATATTTTTGTTCAGTCACTCATTTAAGCATCATTGACGGCAACTTATTTTACTATATCAAATGAAAATGAAGATTGGGTGTCATCAAGGGAAAGATTTCGCAACAATTTCAAACATAAATCAATATTCACAGAACAACAATTACTACCAGAGCAACCATAAGAGGTAACTTTAATCTGGATAACGGGCTTGATGAACGGGGCCGACTTGTGTTCTGGCGACACGTCTTTTAAAAACAGCGTATTGAAATTGTTCTGGATCAGATCTGCGGTAAATGTTACAACTAGCACGCGTTCCGAAAAGGAGAAGGAAACCGGTAAAAATACGGGGGCCAAAGTGCCTGAAGAAGCTACGCATGCAATCACCTGCAAACATACAAGTGTTAATTATTGAAGATGAAGCTCCAATACGTTGCGGTCTGGAGTTTTTCTTTTCTGACTGTGGCTACACAGTTATAACCGCTTCAGATGGTGCTCAGGGCGTCGAGCTCTTCCGGACGCAGCAGCCTGATATTATCTTTACCGATCTCCGTATGCCCGTCATGTGCGGCCTTGACGTTATCAAAGCGATCAAGAAGATAAGCCCGGACACTCCAATAATTGTCATTTCCGGCACCGGAGCAATCAAAGACGCAGTTGAAGCCCTAAAAAGCGGGGCCTGGGATTACGTAGAAAAACCGGTGCATGATTTTGTGGCCCTCGAAAATATGGCACGGAGGGCTATCGAGAACCGAACCCTCCGCAACCAGGTAGTGGAACTGAAACAGAAACTCCTTTCAGGCGGCATCCGCAACCCCGGAATCTTCTCCGCAATCACAACCCGCACTCCTCTGGTACTCAGTATTATGCAGTATATTGAGGTGATCGGCCCGACCATCCAGCCAGTTCTGATCTGCGGGGAAACCGGTACCGGCAAGGAACTTTTCGCCAAAGCGGTACATGTCACCAGCGGCCGCAAAGGAAAGTTTGTGGCCCTGAATATCGCGGGCCTTGACGATCAGATGTTCTCCGACACCCTCTTTGGACATGCCAAAGGTGCCTTCACCGGAGCAGAAACGGCGCGGGACGGCATGATAGCCCAGGCCGCTGGCGGCACCCTGTTTCTGGACGAAATAGGAGATCTGAAAGAAGGTTCACAGATCAAGCTTCTGCGATTGCTGCAGGAGGGGGAGTATTACCCGATCGGCTCCGATACTCCACGCCTCAGCAACGCCAGGGTCGTAATGGCAACCCACCGCAATCTCCCGGATATGGTTGCCAAAGAAACGTTCAGGCAGGATCTTTACTATCGCCTCTTTGCGCACCAGGTAGTCATACCGCCACTCCGGGAGCGCCCGCTCGATATCCCCCTGTTGCTCGACCATTATCTGCAAGAGGCTGCCGATAGTCTCAACAAGAAGAAGCCGACCCCTCCAACCGAACTCAACAACTACCTCCAGGCATACCGTTTTCCAGGCAATATCCGTGAACTGAGAGCCATGGTCTACGAGTCGGTCACCCGTCACACCCTGGGAGTTCTTTCAATGAACTCCTTCCTGAACGCAATGGATACCAAGCCGGCTTTTCCTTCTCTTCTTCAAACTACTGACGAAGTCGAAGTAATTATCAGAGATGCAAACGGTGAGCGTATGCCCACCTTGGACGAAGCAGAAAACACCCTGATCATCCAGGCAATGAACAGAGCGAAAGGCAATCAGGGCATTGCCGCAGGGTACCTGGGCATAAACCGCTCGACTCTCAATAAAAAACTGGCTAAAATGAAAGACAATGCTACCCCTTGATCGGAAAATATCTGTCATGCTGATAGACGATGAAGAGTTTATCCTTGACAGCATGCAGATGTATCTCGAAGACATGGGATTCATAGCCGCCGCTTATTCCGTGCCGCATGAGGCTCTCCAGGCTATCGAGAAGAATCCGCCTGATGTCTGTATTGTCGATTTGCGTATGCCGGGCATGAATGGCGAGGATCTGGTAAAAGAGATCCACAAGATTGCCCCGTCGGTGAGACTCATGATCCTCACTGGCACGTTGTATGATATTCCCGAGGAACTTGAAACTCTCGGTATGTCCCAGGAAGACGTGGTTCAGAAACCGATTCACGATTATCCGGAATTTTTCAGAAAAATCGCCTGCCTCTCATAACCGCCTCACGGACCCCTGTGAAAATTTTCGAATTGTGCTGTTTTGCACATCAGCTGTTAACTTATCGTTATTATTATACTATATCTACATAACCGCCAGCTTGCTGTGCATTTTTTCCTACCCCTTTCTTACCATAATATCCAATTAACATATTGTTATTGCTGTACTTTAGTTGTTGGCACGCCCCCTGCTATAACTAATACAAATATCTGCGCACTTTTACAATCATACTCAAATCCGGGGGGACAACATCATGCAATGGTTCAAAAACGTCAACATCAGTACGAAACTCTTGGTCTCATTTATGTTCATACTGATTCTGTCAGCCGCTCTCGGCATCTTCCAGATCGTCAGACTGAGCGCTATCAGCAAAACTGCAGAAGATATGGCAAAAACGCAGCTACCGGCTATGCTGTCAATTTCAAAGATCAGCGATCTTTTCGGCAGCTACCGCCGAGGCGAACTGCTTGAAATTCTTTCCGACAAAAAAGAGGACGTCGAGAAGTACATCAAACGGAACCAGGAGACCCTGGAGAAGCTGAAAAGTGAGCAGACTAACTATCTGAAGCTGATCGACAGCGAAGAAGAGAAAAAAATATTCGCAGAATTCTCGCAGGCTTTGCAACTCTACCTGGCCGAAAACCCGAAGATTGTGGAACTTGCATTGGAAAACAAGGATGCCGAGGCAAGCGTCCTTGCCCGTGGCGCTTCAAGCAAATATTTCAATCAGGCGCTAAAAGTCATCGATACGGTCATGGCGGCCCAAACCAGGCAGACTGTTGCTGAAAGTACTTCCATGGTAAACATAAGCTCAAAATCCCGAGTATTGGTCGCAATTGCACTGGTCGTCTGCATCATCATCGGCATAATCCAATCAACCGTAATCTCTCGCATAATAAGCAGACCGCTGCGCGACCTGGCCGACAAAGCCGGCCACATTGCCGACGGCAACCTGAATATTGCCGTTACTGTGGATTCAAGGGATGA
>JBAXVG010000138.1:0-2756 GCA_037129255.1 Desulfuromonadales bacterium
TAATCATCAGCGCCGCCATAAATCAAGGTCGGCTCCATAACCGCATCACCGGCAAGGTCGCGCCACTTGTTCAGTCCGGAAAAGGCTTCTCTGGTGACGGTCTTGCCCGATTTGATTTCTATCGGCATCAGGCGATTTCCCTGTTCGACAATCACATCAACCTCGTTGCCGTTACTGTCACGCCAGAAAGAGAGCTGCGGACGCTCACCCTTGTTGAGCGAGGATTTGATCAGTTCGGCGATGACAAAGTTCTCGAAGATTGCGCCTCTCAGCGGATGGGTTGCGATATGCTCCGTAGTCCTGATTCCCAGCATCCATGAAACAAGGCCGACGTCGTAAAAATACAGCTTCGGCATTTTCACCAGCCGTTTATTGAAATTGGCATGGTGCGGGCGGAGCAGAAACACAAGATAACGTAACCGTCAACTGAGCACCATCTATATTCCCACGGATTTTGCCGCTATGCTGACCTGGAGTTGATGGACTCACAGGAGGTCAGCAGATGGCGGAGAATACACTCGACTGGTCAGTCAGGCTTTCAGCATGGCGCATAAGCGGTAAAAGCGGTTTGGCCTGGTGCCGTGACAACGCTATCAGTTACGATCAGTTTAAATACTGGCAGAAGAAACTGCAGCGCGTCGGGCATCATGGAATACCTGGGCAGTTCGTTCCGCTTAAAATTGCTTCTACTCCTCTATGTATCGAATGTAACGGCGTGTACCTGCATGTTTCGTCCGGATTTGATCATGCCTTGCTTCGAGAAGTCGTCTCGGTTTTGAGAGCAAGCTGATGCATCCATTCGGTGCCACCCGGATTTTCCTCTATGACCAGCCGGTCGATATGCGCAAGAGCTTCGAGGGGCTGGGATTTCTTGTTGACAGTAGCTATCCCGGAACACTGCTCACTGGATCTTTTTTCCTGTTTCTCAACCGGAACCGCACCTTGATCAAAATACTCTACTGGGACGGCGACGGTTTTGCCATCTGGTACAAACGTCTGGAGAGCGGTACCTTTTCCGGCTGTTTCAGCGGGCAGACAGAGCTGTCGCGACAGCAGTTTACCCTCCTCTTGGAAGGGGTAACACCACAGCGGCTGAGTCGCCGTTTTTCTTTGCAAAAAAAGCAGTTAACACTATGATTTAATACCGTTTTATGCTACATTGTCCGCCATGAATATCGATTCTCCCCCCATCTCCGAGATGACTGATTTTCCTGCTATCATCCAGCAGAAAGACCAGCTCATTGCTTCTTTTAAGGAAGAAATATCCATCCTGAAAGAACAGCTCGCCTGGTTCAAAAAGCAGATCTTCGGCCAGAAGAGCGAACGCATTGTCACCGATCTTGACACTCAACCTCTCCTGCCCGAAATAGAAGTCGCTGATTCTCAGGTAAAAGAGCCGGAGAAAGAGAAAATCAGCTACGAGCGGAACAAGGTTAAGAAGAACAAAGGGGGCGACACAATCTCCTTCCCGGACGACCTTCCGGTGAAACGGGTTGAGTTGGATATCCCGGAGAGTGAAAAATTCTGTCCGGAGTCCGGAGAACCACTGGTCTGCATTGGTCATGACGTCAGTCGTAAACTGGGCCGCTCTCCCGAGCAGTTCTTCATCGTTGAATATGTACGACCAAAGTATGCCTCAAAAGCCTATCCCGAGTGCGGGGTTCTTTCCTCGGCGCTGCCCGATGCGGTTATTTCCCGTTGCCCGGCCGATGAAAGCCTTCTGTCCTACATCCTGACCTCAAAATATGCCGATCATCTCCCTCTCTACCGTCTGGTGGAGATACTGCAGCATTCAAAGGTGAAGATCAGCCGCCAGACCCTATCCAAGTGGGTGATAACCCTGGGCACTGCATTGACGCCACTCCATGAAGCAATGAAGGAACGTGTTCTGAAAAGCGGCGTCATCTTTGCCGACGAAACCCCGATTGATCTCCAGGTACAGGGGAAAAGCCGTTGTCAACAGGCGTATCTCTGGATTTATGCCGGTGGCGGCGGAGGCGACCCGCCGTACCGCTTCTTTGAATTCTGTCTTAATCGAAACCATGATCATCCCATGAAAACCCTAAAAGGGTACAAGGGGGTGCTGCATTCCGATAAATACGGAGTTTACGAAAAGCTGGCAAAGATCGATGGCATCATCTGGTGTCCCTGTATGGCTCACGTACGTAGAAAATTCGTCGAGGCCGAAGGGGGAGACCCGGATTTGCGTCGTAGATTTCTGCGCCGGATCAGGCATCTGTTCATGCTGGAGCGGGTAGCGTGGTCTCGTGATGCCGAGGAGCGTCTCCGTATTCGCCGTGAGTTGGAAAAGCCGATCCTCGACCGGATGACCGCCATGGTGAAGGAGCGCCTGCTGTCAGGCGGACTCTTGCCGAAGTCGAACTTCGCCAAGGCGTTGAACTACTACATGGGGTTGGCACCTTACTTGACCAACTACATCAGCCATCCCGATGCACGTCTCGACAACAACGTTGCCGAACGCGGTCTTCGTCCTCTCACCATAGGCCGCAAAAACTGGCTCTTCATCGGTAGTGAGGATAGTGGCCGTTCCGCCGCCACCATTCTGTCATTGGTACAGACCTGTAGAAACCTTGGAATCAACCCCCAGGAATATCTGGAGGATATACTCCGTCGTATCATGTCTCATCCTGCCAAGCGTATTGAACAACTCCTTCCTGATAACTGGCTCGCCGAAAAGCAAATCTCACCAGCATTAATCAATTCCTAAATCAAGATGGTCTACTGTTGACGGTTAC
>JBAXVG010000139.1:0-2559 GCA_037129255.1 Desulfuromonadales bacterium
GGCGTACTACATCCCTTAAGTACCTGTGAAGCTGGATAACATGCAACGTTACAGCAGGGATGGTTTGTGTTGAAAATGGTGAAAATGGGATGATTTGTAGGTCAGATGGTGGTGGAAGCGGTGGTGGTTTGAAATCATGATAGCGACAGGTCGAAAACTCCCAGGCTGGTTCTCTGTATTGCTCAAAACTCGCTCAAATTCCAGAAAATAAGATTGACAGCGCCTCATTTCGGGTGTTATTGTCTCTCCACTGAAAAAGCAAATTCCTATCCCTAACGTGTATTTTCTCTGATGGATGCTAAACGCACAGTAATTGAGAAGGAATATACTCTGAAGCTGGGACGTGTGTCCGGAAAAGTCGAGTTTAGAGAGGTCAGTTTCAGATACGGCGATATTTTTGTGCTTTCGAGAATCAACCTTGTGATTGAGCCTGGCCGGATGGTGGCGTTAGTTGGACCTTCCGGAGGGGGAAAAAGCACTCTGGCTGCTCTATTGATGCGTTTCTACGATGTTAATGAAGGTGCGATCCTGCTTGACGGAGAAGACCTGCGTGGTATTTCGCTTGAATCGCTGATCAACCAGTTTGCCCTGGTTGATCAGGAAACAACACTCTTCAATGATACCATTGCCAACAACATCCGCTACGGCAAGCCGGATGCAAACGATTCAGATATCAATGATGCCGCCAAAGCAGCTTTTGCAGATGATTTTATACGGGAACTGCCTGAAGGATATGACACAATTATCGGCGACAGAGGAGCGCGTCTGTCCGGTGGTCAACGACAGAGAATCTGCATTGCCCGGGCACTCCTGAAGGATGCGCCGATTCTGATTCTGGATGAGGCGACCAGCGCACTGGACACGGAGAGTGAAAAAATGGTGCAGCAGGCTCTGGATAATCTTATGCAGAATCGTACCACCTTTGTCATTGCCCACCGCCTCTCTACGATCCAGCACGCTGATACAATCGTTGTGCTGGAGAAGGGACAGATTGTCGAAATAGGGAGTCACTCTGAACTGGTTGAAGGTGGCGGTCTGTACAGCCGATTAAACGGGATGCAGTTGGAACTTACATAATTTTTAAATAAGAAGATATTCATGTCGCAATCATCAATAAAAAAACAGATGCTGGAATTTCGTGACAGCGGAAAGCTTTATCCTTTAAGTGATGTCGACTTAAATGAGCTTTTCTGTGGGAGCATAGATCGTTATTGCGTAATTGCCGACCGCCTTTCCGATAAACACCGGGTGTTGGACTGCGGGGCGGGAAGCGGCATGCTCTGCGCGATACTGCGCTTTTTAGGGCACGAGGTTGTGGCATTAGACCTGTATCATGGCGCGTTAATTGACATGCATCAGATCGATTTTATTGAATGCAATTTGGAACACGACCCGTTCCCGTTTTCAGATAATGAATTTGATGCAGTAATGTGTTGTCAGGCTTTGGAACATTTCACTCATGCCCATCTTCCGGTCGTACGTGAAATGTTCCGTGTGATCAAACCGGGTGGTCTTATCCAGGTGGATGTGCCCAATGCGGTATGTTTCAGAAATCGGAGCCGGATGCTTCGAGGTAAGCACATTACGTGGGACTACGAGAAACATTATCTCGATACAAAACCTGTACTATATAAGGATAGAGAGTTTTATCCAGACCGGCATAATCGTGAATTTACGAGGGATGAACTGGCATTGCTATTGAATAAAGCAGGATTTACAGATGTTGATGTCCAATTTATCAAGTCGCGTAGATACCGTAGTGGACTTCAGAGTATACTTTCAGTAGGCAGTGAAATTAAAGACGCAATACCATCTTTACGTAAGACACTAATGGCCTTCGGCCAAAAGCCCGAGTCTAATCAGCATGAAGATAATTGATTACATGAGACAAGTCGGGTCAATATTATGATGCCCATTTCTGTTACCATCATAACCAGAAATGAGGAGAAGAATATCGCTGACTGCCTGGCAAGTCTCCATTTTGCCGACGAAATAATTGTTGTAGATTCAGGCAGCACGGACCGGACCGCAGACATCTGCAGGACGAATCCCAAGGTACGCTTCTTTTATCAGGAATGGCTCGGATACGGCAGACAGAAAAACGTTGCTGCCGGCTTCGCTACTAATGACTGGATACTCAATCTGGATGCGGATGAACGTGAACTGGCTCGCTCGAATCATTCAGGAACGATTGGATATAGAGGAAGCTGCATTTACTGGTTTAAAGATATAGAGGAAGTTGCATTTACTGGTTTAAAGAGAGATATGTTTGCCAAAAGTGTACGGTAGATTGGAAAAGATAACCATGTTGGAAGCTGTTTATCATAACGGCCATTTGCACTGGCTGGGTATGCCGCCACCGGGAATAAATGCGAAACGCCCCGTAACTCATGTCGAGTGCGGGGCGTTTCAGCGTCAAAGAGTTGTTTTCCCGGCACACCTTACGCATAACGCATCTGTGGCAGGTGTGTCATGCAAAACTCATGTGCGCCATACACCCCGCGCAATCCCCGATTATCCGACTATTACCGCTGTGTCGAGGACTATTTCGAGCAGCTG
>JBAXVG010000014.1:0-84718 GCA_037129255.1 Desulfuromonadales bacterium
GCGGACATCCCCAGACCACGACCGGTAAATTTAGTGGTATAAAACGGTTCAAATAATCTTTGTCTGGTCTCATTGTCCATGCCGCAGCCGGTATCGCTGACTTCCAGGCAGGCATATACGCCTTGCGGAATAACTTTGCCTTTATAATCCTTCTCGGTTTTATCAGCCCGGATTGCCGCCTTAATAAGCGAAACTTTAATTTCACCCTGTTCTTCACCGATGGCTTCAGATGCATTGATGATCAGATTCATGACAACCTGTTTGATCTGGGCGGCATCGCCTCTAAATACCGGTATACTTGGTGAACAGTCAACGTTGAGTGCGACATTTTGTGGAAGGGTTTTCTTAAGCATGTCGACCATTTCTGTAACCAACGATCTCAAAAGGATCTCGGTCTCAGTAATTATGGCTTTCCCGGCGTATGCCAGCATCTGCCGACAGAGTTCAGCTCCCCGCTCAGTAGCTTTTTCAATCACGGGAATGTGATCCTCAACATTTTTAAAATCCATCTTAATCAGTGAACAATATCCCATGATGATAGCCAGAATATTGTTGAAGTCGTGAGCAATCCCGCCGGCCAGGACACCGAGGCTTTCCATCTTCTGGGCATGCAGCAGTTGGCGTTCAAGGGCCAGGCGCTCATCTTCCATCCTCTTGCGATCAGCTTCACGGGCAAAATTATCAAGCGCATAGCTGATATCTCTCGACATGTCGATCAGCAGGTTGCGGTTTGTCTCGTCAAATACATCAGTTTCACCGGAATACATGGTCAACGCGCCGACAGCTTCTCCGTTATTAAAGAGTGGCAAAGAGGCTGACGCGCGAAAACCAAAACTCATCGCACGCGCATGCCATGGAGATGTGGTCAAATCCTCCTGAAAATCCTGGCACCACACAGGATGCTTTTCGCGAATAGCTACGCCGGTTGGCCCTTGCCCGAAGGGGCTGTCGCCGTCAACTGAAATTTCAATGTCATTCAGATACTCATCACCGGAACCGCTGTTTGCAGCTACCTTTACCAACCCGGATGCAGTGTCAACAATACCGATCCACGCAAGCTTCATGCCGCCAAATTGTACCGTGGCCTGACAGATTTGCTGAAACAGCTCCTCCTCTTTTTTGCAGTGCACCATAGCCTGACTGCATGCGCTCAAAGCCGCATACAGGTTGCTCAGGCGTTGAATATTTCGCTCCGCCTGCTTTCGCTCGGTAACGTCCCGAATAATTACGACCGTATTAAAATCATTGTCTCTCCTGTAGGTCGAGACATTGACCTCCATCGGGAACTCCTTCCCATCCGTTTTCAAGCCAACTGTTTCATACGTTGACGGCACCGGTTTACCTTCTGCACGCAGGGTTATGTATTCAAGAATCCTCTCACGCTCGGAGGGAGCAATCAGGTACTGTACAGGCAAATTATTGATTTCGGTAAGATCACAGAGGCCGAACAGCTGTCGATACGATGGGTTTACAATAACATGCACCCCTTTACGGGAAACGCCTATTGCATCTGAGGATGCTTCAAAGATTGAACGGGCAAGCCCTTCAGTTGCCATGATTTCTTCA
Source organism: Desulfuromonadales bacterium (assembly GCA_037129255.1). Classification (GTDB taxonomy): domain Bacteria; phylum Desulfobacterota; class Desulfuromonadia; order Geobacterales; family Pseudopelobacteraceae; genus JACRCG01. The sequence goes on from JBAXVG010000014.1 coordinate 1,567, forward strand.
TTGTGCTTTTGCTGTGTAAGGTCGGTAATTACCAGACTCAGGCCACGATTGCCTGAGAGGTCGTAGGCATGGCAAGAGATGAGTATCGGGACAAAAGTACCCGTTTCCGATACCAAGCTGATTTCAATGGAGCCATCTTCCTCCAGACATTTTTCCAGCCAGGCCTTGAAAAAGAAACGGTCTGCTGGTGAAACATAAGAGACAAAAAGTGTACTGACTACTCTTTCAAGAGGAATCTGCAACAGAACAGCCAGACGCCTGTTGCAGTAAAGAATCGCGCCATCGGCAGACAGGGTGGCGGCCCCTTCATTCATGGTTTCTACCAGGATCCGGTACGGTGTCTCGGCCCCTTTGAGGGTGAACAGTTGATCTCCGTTCTGCCCGGAGACCACAAATGCGTCCACTTCGCCCTTGCCAATGGCGTAGAGGGTCTGTTGCGCCTCTTCAAGTTGTAACCGAAGGAGCTCAATTTCGGTCGGTTCCGTGTCCGGTTTGACTGTAATAGTCATTTCGTGTTTACGTCCAGTCCCTGAAGAAGCCGCTCCGTTTGCGACATATCGCCGATGAATCTGCGCATCGGCAGCGGCAGTTCCTTCACCAGAGTCGGCGCGGCTACGATCTGCCGCTCTTTGGCAAGAGCCGGCTGCTGGTAGATGTCGATTATCTCCATGTGGCAGCGTCCTGCCAAAAACTCGGAACAGATCTTCCTGACATTCTCAATCGCCCGCAAGGAATTGGATGTCATGCCACTCACGTAGAGCCGAAGAACATAAGGTTTCTTTGCCTCACCTGTCATTTTCCACCTCTCTTTCCAGGTTTTGCAACGCTTTTCTTCTTCGAGACAAGGTCATCCGCCCTTCGAGTCTGTGCCATCGCCAGAGTTTCTTCATCAAGCACCTTCTGGTACAGATTCTCTCTGGCTATTGCCCGATCCAGATCTTCTTTTTCAGCATCGAGGCCGGTACGTAGTGCCGCAATTTGTGCCGCAATCACTGCTTTTTTCCGTTCAATATCAAGCTTTTTCAGCTCAAGGTCCTGACTCCGTGCCAGTTTTTCCGCCTTTTCCCGCGCTACCTGGGCTATTCTGGCTGCGCCGGTCAGTACTCCGGCCAAGCCGACATAGACATCACGAAGCTGGACGCCGTTGCCGGTCAGATAAAATTCCCTGATCTGGTTAGAGTGTTCCATGCCTCGGGATTTAAGAATGTACAGCCCCCGGTTGCGCTCACCGTTGGCTTCAATTGCCTGCAACAGAAGCCAGGTGTCCATCAGTGACGATATGCCTATTTCGGTGCGCTCCAGACTTCCGTTCGCGGCGGTCAGGTCGGTGCATAAAGCGGTGATGCCCTTCATCTTCAGAAAATCAATCAGGCGGGATAACATCGACTTGACTTCATTCTCGCTGGCTGATGTAACCAGGTTGGAAATCGGGTCGATGACTATAATTGCCGGGTTGAACAGTTCTATAGCCTTGTGCATGGATACCAGATGCATTTCCAGTCCGCACAGGGTCGGGCGGGAGTTCCGGAATTCGAGCAGACCTTTCTTCACCCACTGCTCAAGGTCAATACCAATGGAGCGCATATTACGGAGAATCTGAGTGCGGGATTCCTCGAAGGCGAAGTAGAGACACCGCTCGCCGCGCCGGCAGGCGGCATCAACAAAATGAGCGGCTACACTTGACTTACCACATCCGGAAGTACCGGTTACCAGGATGCTGCTCCCCTGGAAGTATCCTTTGCCCTCCATCATGGTATCAAGGCGAGGGATTCCGGTGGAGACCCGTTTATTTGAAGCCGAATGGTCGAGGCCAAGCGAAGAGATCGGCATGACTGAAAAGCCTTGCTCGTCGATCAGGAACGGGTACTCATTGGTGCCATGGACAGAACCACGGTATTTGACTATCCGCAGACGGCGCGTGGCAATCTGTTCAGACACCTTGTGGGTAAGAAATATTACGCAATCGGCGACGTACTCTTCCAGTCCGAAACGGGTCAGGGTCCGCTCTCCCTGTTCGCCGGTCACAATGGCGGTAACCCCTTTTTCTTTCAGAAAGCTGAACAGCCGTTTCAATTCGGCCCGCAGGATTACCTCGTTGGAAAAACCGGAAAAAAGCATTTCAATGGTGTCAAGCGCTACCCGTTTTGCGCCGATGGTGTCGATGGCATATCCGAGACGGATGAAGAGTCCATCCAGATTATACACTCCGGTTTCTTCAATTTCGCCACGCTCGATGTGAACATAATCAAGGGCGAGTTTTTTATGGTCAACCAGATCATTCAGATCAAAGCCGAGTGACGCAAAATTGGTAGTCAGTTCTTCGGACTTCTCTTCAAACGACATGTAGACTCCCGGTTCGTTATGCTCAATTGCTCCGCGTACCAGAAACTCCATAGCGAGCAAGGTCTTGCCGCACCCGGCGCCACCGCAAACCAGGGTCGGACGCCCTTTGGGAAGACCGCCACCGGTAATCTCGTCCAACCCTTTGATGCCGGTTAGACATTTCTGCAAGACTTCGACTATCCGGGAAACATTTTTCTTCTGCCTGGCCATGAGTGAGCCTCCTGAGAGTAATGATTACCTGAGAATACCGAGAATAAACTAAACAACTGAAAACATACAGAAAAAATAATTAATGGCTGTATTATAGCGCCGGTAAAAGTACTATTTGTCCAGTATCTCCCTTACTTTCCTCAGCAGTTCCATTGGCTGCACAGGTTTCATAATCAGTCCAACGGTTCCTTCCGAAATTCCCCGGTCCTCAATGAAGTCTGAGGTATAGCCACTGGAGTAGAGCAACTTGACATCAGGTTTAATACGGCTGATTTCTTCATACGCATCCTTTCCGTTCTTTTTCGGCATTATCATATCCATGATGATCAGCCTGATGATGTCTTGATGAGCCTTGAATTTCTCAACAGCGTCCACACCATCTTCGGCAATGATTACATTGTATCCGTGGCTTTGAAGGACCTTGGCAACCAATACACGTACACTTGGCTCATCTTCGGCAACAAGTATGGTTTCATTGCCGCCCACAGGCGGTGCCGGTTCTGCCTTGATTGAATGGTATCCGGTGGTTTTTTCATCAATAGGAAAATAAATCCTGAAGGTGGTTCCTTGACCGATTTCAGTGCACACATTGATAAAGCCATTATGCTGTTTGATAATGCCATAGATGATAGCCATGCCGAGGCCGGTGCCTTTGCCCACTTCCTTGGTAGTAAAGAACGGTTCGAATATATGCTCAATATGTTCTTTGCCGATGCCGGTTCCGGTGTCGGATACGGTGAGCAGGGCATAGTTGCCCGATGGAAGATTGTAATTATTGAAATCTGTAAACGAAGAGTCCAGGGCGGCATGATCACTCCGGACGGTAAACGTGCCACCTCCGGACATGGCATCGCGGGCATTGGTGGCCAGATTGATCAGCACCTGTTCAATCTGGCCCCTGTCTGCGATAATCGGCAGCTCTGCTCCACAACAGGCTGAATGAAACGAGATGTCCTCACCTATGATCCTGGCCAGAAACTTATGAACATGCTGCAAGACGTCGTTAAGATTTTCCTGTCTCATGATCAGAGGCTGCTTGCGGCTGAACGCCAGTAGACCATGAGTGAGCTGGGCCGCTTTTTCGGCAGAAGCAAAAATCTGTTCAATCTGTTCCCTCTGTTCCTCGTCAAGGTTGTCTGATGTTCTCAATAACTGGCAATAACCTTCGATCACGGTCAGGACATTGTTGAAGTCATGGGCGACACCACCGGCGAGCTGACCTATGGCTTCCATCTTCTGGGACTGACGCAGCTGCTCTTCCAGTAATTTGCGACCTGTGATATCCCGCAAAAAGCCGAAGAAACGTCCGCCCTCGTCCGGAGAATAGGTGATACTGATATCCAGTTCGATACTTCTTCCGTCCTTGCAGCGATGTCTGCTGTCAAAATGTGCCCCGCCATGCTGAATAATCTGGGGAAGCCTGCGTTCGATTTCTTCAGGCGCCAGCGCTTCCTCAACGTCGAACAGGGTCATGGCAAGCAATTCATCGCGACTATAGCCCGTCATTGCGCAATACGCATCGTTTGCCTCCAGAATCCTGCCGCTTGTGTCCACGAATAGAAATCCATCCAAAGCTGTCTGGATGATGGTGTGATACTGTGTCTGTGCCAGCTCATGTTTAACGCGGGTTCGCAATGTCATAATGCCGAATGCCATGTCTGAGGCGAGTTCCTCCAAGAGGCTGACTTCATCATCCGTAAATGCATCAGGTTCGCTTGAATAGAGCATGAAGGCGCCGAAGGTTGTACCGGCTTCGTCCTTAAGCGGCAGGGCGATGGACGAACGGTATTTCCTCCGCATGGCATGCTCACGCCAAGGGGCTGCCAACGGGTCAGTGGCAATATCCTGAAAGCAACCGGTCTGACCGCTTCGAATCACACGGCCGGTCTGCCCCTGACCGTACTGCGAGTCAGCTGCCCAGGATATGCAGACATTTGAGAGATAGCCATCATCAACCCCGCCGGAGGCAACCGGCTGCACTGTTTTGGCTTCATCGTTCAAGGCAAAACCCACCCATGCCATGCGGTATCCTGCCTCGTTACACACGATCCGACAGATTTCATTCAAAAGAGTCTGTTCGTCCTGGGCATGAACGAGAACCTGATTACAGCTTCTGATAGCAAGCAGTTCCCGATTCAGACTGGAGAGTTTTTCCCTGGCCTGCCTGTGTTTCGATACCTCGAATTCAAGTGAACGGTTTGTACTCTCCAGAGCAGTAGTCCGTTCATGCACCAATTCTTCCAGATGTTCCTGGTTATGACGCAGAGCCTGTTCAGCCTCTTTCAGGTCGTGGAAAATAAGTTCATACGGTTCTTTCAATCCGGTGGCAACCAGAGCCTGATAGAGGAGCGCAAAAGCGAAAAACTTCAGGAAGTGCCCGACCATGTTGGCAGGCCCGTAGACACTGATGTATGAGGTGAAAGCCAGTTCCGCAACAATAGTACAGATAATGCTGGCGACAATAAGGGTGAATACTTTGGGTTTAAAAGCGGAACTCACCCTGTTGATGAGTACCAGTGCTACCACCAGGAGCAGGGTGATGACATATTCGCTGACGATTTTAAATTGAGTGAGTCCTTTCCCCTCAATGAAGCAATCCGGAAAGAATCCGAAGAATACAAGGGCAGTGGTAGAGGCAGTTATGATGACGGCAATACCGGTAAACATTCGTTTGTTCAGATTTCGCCGGGCGTAAAAAGGGGCAGCCAGGAGGAGGAGTACCTGCAGGGAGCGGGCTGCTATCCAGAGCTGAGTAGGTAGATTTGCATCGTAACCCGGGAATATTCCCAGCCCCTTGTAGGTCAGTGTATGGAACAGGTCAATCAGGGCAATAAAGCCATAGCCGATTCCAAGGATTATGAGGTATCCTGATGGCAGAAATCTGCTTATATTCCAGGTGAGGGTTAGCAGGGCAAAGGCAATGACTATGGTGATGATCTCGATCAGGCTGTGGAACAGGAGATAGCTGATCAGGCTGCTGACATACAGACAGAGAATAGTGACTATTATTATTCCTGTATTCTTCAATGCGCAGAAGTTCCTTCCGGCGGCAATTCGTTCAGTACAGCCCAGAAACCGCCAAGCTGTTTTACAGCCTCGACAAAATCGGTAAAATTTACCGGTTTGACAACATAGGCATTGATTCCCAGTTCATAGCTCCGGATCAGGTCCTGTTCCTCCCGGGAGGAGGTCAGCATTACCACCGGAATCATTTTGAGTGCGGGATCCGATCGAATGGCCCGCAGCACCTCAATGCCATCCATACGCGGCATTTTGATATCGAGAATCGCCACAGCCGGATTGATCGGCTTGCGGGAACGGTACTTTCCTGCACAATGCAGAAATTCCATCGCCTCCACGCCATCCTTGACGTGAGTAACCCGGTTGGCAAGGTTGTTATCGGCCAGAGCTTCAAGCGTCAGTTCGGCGTCGTTGGGGCTGTCTTCAGCAAGCATGATAGGTTTCAGATCAGTCATGATGGTTGTCCTCCTGGAATTTTGGCAGAGAAAAATAAAATCTGGCTCCCCGGTTCAGCTCTCCCTCGGCCCACACCCGCCCGCCATGCCGGCTGATGATGCGTTGCACTGTGGCCAGACCGATTCCCGTGCCTTCAAATTCTTCCTGGGAATGCAGACGTTGAAAGACGCCAAAGAGCTTATTGACATACTGCATATCAAACCCTACCCCGTTGTCTTCGACAACAAAGAGAATTTCTCCGTTTTCTTCATGCGCTCTGACCGCGATCTGCGCGACATCTTTCGAGCGGGTATATTTAGAGGCATTGCCGAGCAGATTGGCCCATACCTGTCGCAGCAGGGCGTAATCACCACGTACGGCGGGTAAATCGGCGATGACCCATTCAATATTGCGGTCGGCACAGCTGTCCTGCACAAGTGCCAACGCTTCCTTGACAACCAGGTTCATCTCCATCTTTTCCGTTCGCATCTCAGCCCGACCGGTCCGCGAGAATTGTAACAGATCGTCGATTAACGTCCCCATCTGGCGTGCTGAAGCGGCAATGATATCTACGTAGTGTATTCCTTTTTCACTCAGACCATCTCGACAGCGCGAGACCAGCAGATTCACATAACCGTCAATATGACGCAATGGGGCGCGCAGATCGTGGGAGACGGAGTAGCAAAAGGCCTCCAGTTCCTTGTTGGCAGCTTCCAACTGTTCGGTGCGCTCGACCACCCGCTGTTCCAGTTCTCTATTCAGCCGGTGGATTTCCTCCTCAGCCCGCTGCCGCTCGGCAATTTCCTCTTCAAGCAGCACCGCCTTTTCGTGAAGCAGCTCCTCACGCTCTCTGAGACCGGCGCACATCTCGTTAAACGATCGGGACAGCTCGCCGATTTCGTCTGTGCCGTACACCGGAACCGGGAGAGGCAACTCTTTGTGCACGGATACGGCAACGGACTCTTGAAGCCCAGAAAGCGGCTTGAGTATGATCTTGCGAACAAACATGGTAAGGACGAGGATAATCACCACTGATGCAGCAAGGAAAAGAACCGCAGAGTTCACAATCATTTTTTGAAGCGATGCCATGGCTTTCTGGGAAGAAAGCTGAATTCTGACATATCCTATAATGTAATTACTCTCTTTGGATTTGTTGAACTGGTGAAAAAAGACCGGACAATAAAAATCCATATGATCCAATTCGGTCTGGTAGTAAGGCGCCTGGCTCTTTTCGAAATGGCTGACTACTTCCTTTTCGGGAGGTACGGCCTCTGCGCTGTGGGGGTAGGAGTCAAGCTGGAGCCATAATGTCGTAAAAACTTGAGCCAGTACAACATCTTGGGCATAACTGATTTTTTGTACGTGGCTGATGAGGTCCAGGTTCTCAGAAGCTACCCCCTCGTCAACCGACATGGCAAGAGATTCGGCCATGGTGATGCCGCGCGCCGTCAATTCCCGCCTGATGCCCTCCTTGTAGGAAGAAATGTAGAGAAGCGTGCAGATCACGCCCAGAGTGAGTATTACCAGAACGATGAAGCCGGTTACCTTGATGTTGAGCGTAAGTTTCATTTAATTTCAGCAAGTGACGGCATTCCGTACGACGAGATGAGTGACTGCCCTTTTCTGCTCAGGGCAAAGTCAACGAACTGCCGCACTTCCGGCTTGGCGTCCTTGGTCATGACCAGGTAGAGGTAACGTTTGAAGGGATATTTACCCGAAATGATAGATGATTTTGATGGAGCAACCCCATTGACTGCCAGCATCTTCACGTCACGCTTGCGAGCGCTGCCAAAGCCGGTGCTGGCAAAGCCCCCGGCGTTTCTTTCCACAAGCTGCTCCCATATGGTAACCGATGAGGCCTGCATTGAGGAATTGATCTGCGTCAACGGGCGCTTTCCGCTCAGAATGTACTTCTCCAAGGCTTCACCGATGCCGCCAAACCCATCGTGAGTAGTGATGTAGGATATCAGTTTCAAATCGCTGCCACCGAGTTGCTTCCAGTTGGTTATCCTGCCTTCGTAAATATCCTTTACCTGTTGCACAGTAATGTTATTGACCGGGTTGGCTTTGTTGACGATGAATACCAGAGCGTCCCAGGATGCCGGAATGAATTTTATGTCGGAAGATGGTTTGGATTTTGATAGATAACTCTGACACGATGCGGCCAAATCTACTTTACCCGTACCCATCTCGGTAAGACCGACAATACTGCCCCCGCCACGGACCAGTACCTTATGTCCGGTCTGCGTCTCATATGCCTTGGCCAGATCATTCAGATATCCGACATTGCTGACGGAACAGCCGCTTGCGGTAATGGGAACTTCGGCGCTGACCGTATACGGCAGCGCCATAACCCAGCCGAGAACCCACAACAATCGAAAATATTTCATTTTGCAGTCTCCTTCCACCTGTATTTGGCTTCAGGTATATTCTACCTCTGATCAGCGATAGCGCAACAATCACCGCACACTATCCTTCAACCGCTCGCTTTCCTGTCAAGCATTTCTCTCACTTTACGTAATAAATCAAATGGCTTGACCGGTTTCATGATCAGCTCGGAATCTTTATCCAGCTCTCCCCGGCTCTTGATGAAATCTGCCGTGTAACCGCTCGTGAAGAGCATCCTGATGTCTGCCTGGAGATTTTTGATCTCTCTGTATGCCTCCAGGCCGCTTTTTTTAGGCATGACCATATCCATCAGGACAAGTTTAATTCCGGCTCTGTTTTCGCTGAACTTTTCAACCGCCTGCTCGCCATCTTCAGCGCTGATAATGTGATAACCGGCATTTACAAGTATATTTTCAATCACGGTACGAACTGAAGGGTCGTCTTCGACTACAAGTATGGTTTCCGTACCTCCTTCAGGCGGTTTTACTTCAAGTTTATCCATTTCTGCCATGCTTTCATTTTCGATGAGAGGGAAAAAAATCTTGAAGACAGTTCCTTTGCCGAGTTCGCTGTAAACATATACAAAGCCGTTGTGCTGGCTGACGATCCCGTGCACGATGGCCATACCGAGTCCGGTTCCTCTGCCGACCTCCTTGGTGGTGAAGAAAGGTTCGAAAATCCGTTTACGGGTTTCCTCATCCATGCCGCAGCCGTTGTCTGAAACCGATACAAGAGCGTAGTTGCCCTGCTTGCCCCAACCGTAACTACTGACAAAAGATTCATCTACGTGCTGAAGCCCCGTCTCTATGGTCAACTCTCCCCCTTCGGGCATGGCATCGCGGGCATTGGCGGCCAGATTCATCAGAACCTGCTCAATCTGACCCGCATCAGCCATAACCGTGAGAGTCGCATCGTTGTATATAGCCCTCAGTCTGATATCCTCGCCGATGATTCTGACCAGAAACTTCTGCACCTGCTGGACTGTATCGTTGATATTTACCGGTTTTGGGTCCATCACCTGTTTGCGACTGAAAGCCAGCAGGCCACGTGTCAACTGAGCTGCCTTCTCGGCTGCGGAGTTGATATGCTCCAGCGCAACTTTCTCCGAGCCATCAAATTTTGTTTTCATATTCAACAAGTTGCAGTAGCCCATGATAACTGTCAGAATATTGTTGAAGTCGTGCGCCACACCGCCGGCCAGTTGACCGATAGCTTCCATCTTCTGTGATTGACGGAGCTGCTCCTCCAGTTTGCGATGAGCGGAGATGTCCTGTAGAAAAACGACCATCTGCCCCCCCTCGAACATGCGGTACTGAACACTGACTTCGACGTCAAATAAACTGCCATCCTTGCGGCGATGACGGGATTCGAAGCGATCTTCGCCACGCGCAATAATCTTCTGGACACGGGCGGCGGTGTCAGTGGCCCCTTCCGCAGCCTCCAGATCGGAAATGCGCATGGAGAGAAGTTCCTGCGCAGTATAGCCGCTCATCCTGCAATAGGTCTCGTTGACTTCAAGCAGACGTCCCTGCATGTCCACAATCCAGAAACCATCCATCGCAGTCTGGAGGATGGTACGGTGGCGTTCTTCGCTGGCCCGCAACGCCTCCTCGGCCTGCTTGCGCGCTGCACGCTCCCCTACCTCATCCAGTGCCCGCTGCATGGCCAGAGGAAGCTTGTCAAGCTTGTCCTTCTGGATATAGTCCGTGGCGCCCTGTTTGAGAAGTTCAACTGCTTTTTCCTCCCCGACGGCGCCGGAGACGCAAATAAACGGAACATCGCTGCAGAACGATTGAGCCAGACGAAGAGCGGCCGGAGCATTGAAACCGGGGAGCTGGTAGTCGGCAAGGATGATGTCGTATCTTCCGCTCTGCAGAAAAGAAGTGAATTCCTGTTCATTTGATGCCCAGTCGATCTGCATTGAAAAATCGGTGTCGATCAGCCGTTCCCTGATGATTTCGGCGTCCATTGGCGAATCTTCGATATGCAGAATCCGCAGAACTCTTCCGGCGATTTTATCATTGTCCATACGGGATACTTCTCCTGAAACATGAGACAGATACGTTGGAAATTATTTCAGCACACTCACAATTCCATCGTCCAGGTCGTACCTGGCAGCCACGATCTTCAGCTTTTTCTCGTGCACCAGATGAGTAAGTATATCGGACTGCATGGTCAGATTGGCTGCCACCCGCCTGGCGTTGGCCGTCACCACACACTCTACGAACTCCTCCTTTTTGGTATCGGCGCATTTTGTATCACCTTTGCAGGCATCGCACTCCTTAGCCGCATTTTTGACCGCCGGGGCTATGTTTTTGACGATTTCGTCGATATTGCTGCTTCCGGTAGTTTTACCCTTGGACTCTACTGTTGCCTTTACTGCGCCGCAACGTTCATGCCCAAGTACCATGATCAACGGCGATCCCAGGTGTTCGGCTGCGTATTCGATGCTGCCCAGGACAATCGGATCAGGGACGTTTCCGGCCACGCGCACTACGAAAATCTCCCCCAACCCCTTGTCAAAGATGATCTCGGGCGGAACCCGGGAGTCCGAACAGGAAAGAATGATGGCGTACGGTTTCTGCGATCTGGCCAGAGCGGTCCGGGCAGCGGCGTCGCTGCGTGCGGAATGTGTCACCTTGTTCTCTACATACTGTCTGTTGCCTTCCATCAGCTTCTGCAACGCCTCATCCGGCGACAGAGAGGACTCTACGGATGATGCTGCAACAATACCTGCTGCAAGTGACGCTACTGCAAGACAGCTCCCGATAAACGTTTTCTGCATGATACTACCTCCTTTGATGTGTGATTGTTGTGTCACGATTGATAACCGCCTTACTTCTTCTGTTGCCCTGCAGGTGTTCATGAACAATATATCGCAGTGAATACTTCTTTACCACATTTTTGGAGTGCTCAAAATAGTTGCGCTTCTCTATTCACAGCCTGCGAGGCTGCCCCTCTCCCGCTCTCTGCTTGACAAAACGATCTTGCAGGTCAATAATCCCGGAACATGCACGTCATCCGTGAAGGGAAAATCATTATGCGCATCGAAAGCGATTTCCTGGTCATCGGCAGCGGTATTGCCGGCCTATCCTATGCCCTCCAGGCAGCCAATCATGGCAGTGTCGCCATCGTCACCAAGCGTGATATTTCCGAATCAGCCACTAAATACGCCCAGGGAGGGATTGCCTCGGTATTTTCCGCCGAAGATTCCTTTGACGCCCATGTTGAGGACACTCTTGTGGCAGGGGCCGGGATCTGCCACGAGGATGTGGTCAGGATGGTTGTGGAAGAGGGGCCCCAGACTATCCGTAACCTGATAGACTGGGGTGTCAGATTCACCACCAGCGGCGCTGCTTATGATCTGACCCGTGAAGGTGGTCATAGTGCCCGACGCATCCTCCATGCCGAGGATATAACCGGCCGCGAGATTGAACGCGCGCTGGTTGAGGAGGTAGGTCAGCATCCGAATATCAAAATATATGAGCACCATATTGCCATAGACCTGATTACATCAGCCAAGATAGAGCGACGCCAGCTTGAGCAGAACCGCTGCCTGGGCGCCTATGTTCTGGACATTACCGGCGACAGGGTAGTGACCTTCAGCTCCAAGATTACTCTCCTTGCGAGCGGTGGAGCCGGTAAGGTCTACCTGTACACATGCAACCCTGACGTGGCTTCAGGCGACGGCGTTGCCATGGCATACCGAGCCGGAGCCACCATAGCCAATATGGAGTTCATGCAGTTCCATCCGACCACACTTTTCCACCCTCTGGCCAAGTCATTCCTGATCTCCGAAGCGGTGCGTGGTGAAGGCGCCATTCTCCGTCGCAGGGACGGAACCGCTTTCATGGAGAAGTATCACAAACTGAAAGATCTGGCCCCGCGGGATATCGTGGCGCGCGCCATCGACAACGAGATGAAAACCAGTGGCGACGATTGCGTCTTTCTGGACATCACCCATGAACCGGCCGATATTGTCCGCAACCGCTTCCCCAACATTTACCAGACCTGCATGGAATTCGGCCTTGACATGACCAGCGAATGGTTGCCGGTTGTCCCCGCCGCCCACTATCTGTGCGGCGGCGTGGCAGTCAATTTTGATGCCGAAACCGACATACCGGGACTGTATGCCATCGGTGAGGTTGCCTTCACCGGCCTGCACGGAGCCAACCGCCTGGCAAGTAACTCTCTGCTGGAGGCAGCGGTCTATGCCGGACGTGCTTTCAAACATTCCATTGAGGCACTGAAAACTCTGCAGAGTGATACGCGGGCAATTCCTGCCTGGGATTCCGGAACAGCCACCAACAGTGACGAGATGGTGGTTGTATCACAAAACTGGGATGAGATCCGCCGCACGATGTGGAATTATGTGGGAATAGTCCGTTCTGATAAGCGGCTGGTGCGGGCCATGAACCGTATCAGACTGATTCAGGGCGAAATAGAGGAATACTACTGGAACTTCAACGTAACGTCCGACCTGATCGAATTGCGCAATATCTCAACGGTGGCAGAGCTGATCGTCACCTGTGCCCAGATGCGGAAAGAATCAAGAGGACTGCATTACACCATCGACTACCCGGAACGTGATGATGTGAATGCCGGGAAGGATAGCTTTGTGAAGAAACGGTTTTAATCTGGTCAAAGGAGCCCGCTGATTGTGGATATCAACGAAATACGCAAAAGGATCGACCTGCTGGACGATGTGCTGCTGCGCATCTTTAACGAGCGTGCCCGTCTGGCGCTGGAAATCGGCCATGCCAAGAAAGAACTGAACCTGCCGGTCTTCGACCCCGCCCGCGAAAAGCGTATTTTCAACCGGATGAAAGAAGACAACCCCGGCCCGCTGGACAACGATGCCATTATCAGAATGTTTGAGCGTGTCGTAGACGAATCGCGCAGACTCGAGCGTATAATGTCACATAGCGAAGAAGTGTAAGGGAGAGCAGCTGATATGTTGATAATCATGAAAAAGCACGCTGAGGAAGAGTCTTTGGACGCCATTAAGGAATATCTTATCACCCGTGACTTTGACATTCACCAATCGACCGGAGCCAACCGCACAATTATCGGCGTCATCGGTGACACCAGCACCCTGAATGACCATGAGATCGAGGCGATGTCGGGAGTAAGCCAGGTGGTCCGGATCAGGAAAGATGACTGACAGCCGGATCCATCAGAATTATTTTCTCGTCGTCACAATTTCATCCAGCACGACAAGATAACCATCCGGGTCAAAACACCACATCTCCTTGACTCCATAAGGTTTTAACTCAAGTGGATAGAGTATCTCCAACCCTTCTTCCATAATGGCATCTCTGATTTCCTCGATTTTCTTCACCTCAAAATGCAGGGTCACGCCAATTCCACGGGGAAACATACTGAAGCGGGCTCCCAGCATCGGGTGAGTTCTGATAACATCAGTCTCATCCACAAAGACTATCGCAATACCGTTCATATCTACGATGAGATGATCGGGAGCACCGTGTGAAGTAAATGACCGCTGAACCGGCAACTCCAGGATCCCCGCATAAAAAGCCTCTGTTACGACCAGTTGCGAAACTGCCAGTTGTATGGAATGACGAGACTGGTGCGGTTTCATGTAAATCCCCTCCCCTGCCCTGATACACAGGATACGTCGAATTATTAAAAAAGGGTACCTGCATACCCGGAAAGACGTGACAACCAGTTGGAATATATCAGTAGCCCGACGACCATCAGGAAGATGCCGGTGATAACTTCAAAGAGACGGATATATTTTTTGACACGGTTGAATGCAACAATGAACTGGTGCATGGCCAGAGAAGAAAGAAAAAAAGGCACCCCGAGGCCAAGAGAATAGAACAGCAGCAGAATTATCCCCTCTAACACCTTCTCCTCAGTCGCTGCAACGGCCAGAATCGCGGCCAGTATCGGCCCGATACAGGGAGTCCAGCCAGCCGCGAAAGCAATACCGACGAGAATACTCCCGATATAGCCGGCCGGTTTGTGTTTAATGGAAACCCGCTTTTCTCCCAGCAGAAATTTCAGTGGCAATAATCCGGTAACATGTGCGCCGAGAACCACTAACAGGACGCCGCCGGTTTTCCTGATAATGACGGCGTGCTGTTGCAGGAATGACCCGATATAGGTTGCAGAAGCCCCCAGGAGAACGAACACGATTGTAAAACCGCAAATGAATGCCAGGGAATGCAGGCTGGACTTTTGCCGAATAATGTGCGAAGGGTGCTCCGCCTGAAGATCGGCAAAAGAGAGGCCGGTGATATACGTGATATATGAGGGAATCAGTGGAAGAACACATGGTGAAAGAAACGAGAGCAGACCGGCAATGAATGCACCAATGTAAGTGACTTCCTGGCTATGCATGGCGGCGACCTACTTCATCAATCCTTCCAGAAATGAGGCCACTTCCGGAGAATCCCAGGCTAATCCTCCGATAATCTTCTTTACGACCATGCCCTGTTTATCAACTATGAAGGTTTCCGGCACTCCGGTGATGCCATAGGCTTTGGACGCCTTGCCCTCCGAGTCGAGGTACGTCGGGAGCATAAATCCACTCTCCCTGAAAAAAGATTCAATAGCCGGTTTTCCACCTTCATCCATCGAAACGGCCACCATCTGAAACGGCTTGCCGACCAGGGCTTTGTTAAGCTTCATCATGGAAGGAATTTCTTCTCTGCAGGGAGGACACCATGTGGCCCAGAAGTTGAGAAGTACGACTTTGCCTTTCAGCTCGGAAAGTTTCAGAGAGGAACCATCCGAGATGGCAATGACTGAAATATCGGGAGCCGGCCTGTTTTCTGTTGCGGCGGGTGACCTTTTAGCTGATTCAGGTTTGTTACAAGCGGAAAGAACCAGAAACATACCGGTCATAAGTATATACAAAACTCGCTGCATCATAAAGCCTCCAGATTATCTCCGTTTACAGAGCTCAGTTCGGGATTGTTACCTGCTGCGAGTTACTACATAGTCCGCCAGGTCAGCCAGGGCTTCCCGCACGGAACAGGGATCAAACGTGTCCAGGTGACTTCGGCATAAGGCTATGTAGCCTTGTGCCGTATCAACAGTATATTCAATACCCCCGTACCGCTTGACCAGACCGGAGACATACAGAAAATCAGCCAGGGTCATTTCATCTTTTTCAATAACCGCTTCAATGAAATTTCGCTCAACTTCTGTACAGTGCCGGAGAGTGTAGATCAGGGGGAGCGTAATTTTGCCCTCTTCAAGGTCATGTCCGATGCATTTGCCGAATTCCTCTTCGGTAGCGATATAGTCAAGAGTGTCATCCATCAACTGGAAGGCGACTCCCAGATCCATGCCAAAATCAGCCAAAGTCTTCTGCTCCCTGACTGCTGCGCCCCCAAGGATTGCTCCCGCTTCACAGGCGGCCGACATCAGGATGGCTGTTTTTGAGCGTACTACGCCGATATAACGTTCTTCAGTCAGATCAATCTCTCCGGTACAGAGCAGTTGCAAAACTTCACCTTCGGCAATAATGGTGGTAGCATCCGAAAGCACTCTCAGAATATCAAGGCTGCCTACCCCCACCATCAGCGAAAACGATTTGGAAAAGAGAAAATCGCCCACCAGAACTGACGCCTCATTTCCCCACAGGGTGTTGGCAGACGCAATCCCACGGCGCAGGGTGGCCTTATCGACAACATCGTCATGCAGCAGTGTGGCGGTGTGGATGAACTCAACCACACTGGCCAATGGAACAGCCTTTTCGCCGGAATATCCGCACAGGCGGGCAGCCAGCAGCAGCAGGGCCGGCCGCACACGTTTGCCGCCACTTGAAAGCACGTATTCCCCAACCTTGCGAATCAGAGGAACATCGGACTCAAGGTCTTTACGGAATTGCAATTCGACGAGTTTGAGTTCTTCGCCGATGATGTCGAGAGCAGCCTGCATCGTGTGTGCTTCCTTGGCAAGTTACAGAAATTATCTGTTTATTCGTGATTTAATTTGTTTTATGCTGTTTATTGAGGGCCAGGATAATTCGATCCATAGTAAGGTACCGAAATCCTATTTGTCAAAGTATTTGTGGCAGATATCTATCTACTGGTGCTATTATCAGATCTCTTCCAACTGACACATTCCAATTGAAACGGAACTCACATGGTTACATCACGCCCGGCGATTCATTCCCACGGAGAAACAACAGGGATTTTTCAGACAGGTCTACTTGATCAGATTGTATTGGGCGACGATTCTTTGACGATAGGCGGTTATATCTTTTTCAAGCGATTGAAGTGTAGATACCTTCTGTCTGATACTTTTGAGATGAGTGTCCAGAAGCTCGATCAGGCGTGGCATGATTTTCTCGGGTACCTGCTGCTCCTTGTCGTACAGCTGGGCCAGTTCTTTCATTTCTTCCAGAGAAAGTCCCAGTTCCTTGACCTTCAGAACGAACTTGAATCTTTTTACATCCGCTTTTTCATAATACCTGACTCGCCCATCCGTGCGTTTTGGCGGTTCTACCAACCCCAGTTTTTCGTACAACCGGATAGTCCTGGTTGTGATGCCCAGCATCACTGCCAGATCACTGATCTGCATATGCTCTTCATTACTCAGCCTCATACTTCACCTCTGCGTCAATTACGGATATATAGAACCAGGTTTGCTTCTTTGTCAAGATTTTTTAAGTGATGACCGATGGACGTATGTTATGAAGATGCGTGCCTGTATTCGATCCAGTTTTATGATTCTTTTTATCCCGTTTTTCCTTTCGGCCTGTGCCAGTCACCGGAAGCCCGTTTCTTCCCCAGGCCAGTCCCAACAACCTCACCTTAAGCCGGGGCAAAAACCATACATCGTTGACGGAAAACGATACGAACCACTTGCCAGCCACGAAGGATTCGTGCAGGAAGGGATTGCCAGCAGCTATGGCCAGGATTTTCACGGGCGCAGGACCAGCAGCGGCGAACCATTCGACATGAACGCAATGACAGCCGCTCACAAGACACTGCCTCTGGGCGTCTACGTAAAGGTGGAGCATAAAAGAAGCGGCAAGGAGACAATCGTTCGAATAAATGATCGCGGGCCGTTTGTACGTGAGCGCATTATCGACCTTTCACAGGCGGCAGCCGGCAGGCTGGAAATGCTTCGAGAAGGTCTGGCGCCGGTCAGGGTTACGGCACTTGGATATAAAAACGACAGCCAGTCCGGTACAACACTTTATCGGGCGCCTGCCAGTTATGATAGTGGTTCCTATACACTCCAGGTAGCTGCTCTCAGGAGCGGAGAGAACGCATATCGATATGCTGAAGAGCTGAATAGAAGGTACGGTGCAGCGGATGTCCAGGAAGCCATGGTTGGTGGGAACAGGTATTACCGGATCCGCCTGGGACGTTATACTTCGTTGCAGGCGGCGCAGGCTGCCCAGGAAAGTTATGAACAGAAAGGGTTTGCAGGAAATTTCGTCGTTTCGGTTGATTGATGGGTCATTTTTTTGACTACCGGCACTATCCTGTCGAGCTCAAGTACGATTGCAGCCGGAATAATCGTGTCAACCTCGCTGATCTTACTTCCGGTCAATATATGGATAAACTCCCGGAACAGCAGCAGTTCCTGAGCGAACAGCTCCGTAAATCCGAAACGCAGATCTTCAAATTTCAGCGGATTTTCCTCCACAAAGTTCAGGGTGCACCATTCATCGAACAGCTCTTCACCGGAAACATCAATCAACGGAATGCCATTTAGCCGGCAGGTCATGGGTCGGTATTCATAGATAAGGCAACCGCCCGTCTCAGAAAGCAGCGGACAGGGGGCCTCATCCTCCTCAGGCATGATTGCGTCCCATTCCGGCTCCGGAATCGGGTTCAATATCCAGGGTTCGACAAATAAAGGGAATTCCAGCGAAAGAGCTTTCAGGCGTTCAAATGAAGTTTTGATTATGCCGCTGCGTATTGACTCGTCAAGCCGCTCGACGCCACGTTTCAGGTAGAGGGCATCCAGCAGGGTGATGTCAAACAGTCCCCTGCAGCATGACGAACAGCCCATATGACATGTTATCAGATGCGGATGTCGAGCAGTACACTCATGAAACCAGACATCGACCTCGCACAACAGGCTTCCATAGCGGTTGAGCAGATCATTCACATCAGATGTACACCATGACTGTCATGGAAATTGAGCCGTCTACCGTTTTAAAAGGTATCGTCACCCCTTTGCATTGCACGTTGATGCTTGAGGCCTGATCGGAAGCATTCGGAGGCTCGGATATGGCTCTCAACTGGCCGGAAACCACCAGAGGCAATCCCAGCGCAACATTGCCATACTGAGCATGATATTTGGTTTTGAAGACGCCTGCGATGTTGTTGGCCAGCTCGCCCATGGCATCACGGATACATTCGTCATCCGCTTCATCCACCATCAGAAGCTCCTTGGCGACACACTGGGCGCTTGATTTATCAGTGGCTATAATGATGTAGCCGACCCGGTCACCGGCAATACCGACAATACCGGTCACATCCGAATCGACCGGCTCGACTTTTTTCTCTACCTTGCCGGCCAGCAGGTCGATATTCATATAGCTTTTAAAAGTGTCCTGAGTGGCTGACATAATGGTAAACATGATTTCTTCGAATGAAATGGCTACCAAAGCGATACCCTCCGTAATAAAATTTGATGGGTATATAGCACGATTACGTATCAAGTACAATTATTTACATATGATGCATATGATGACCCATTTTCGTCAGCACTCTCCAAAGACCTGCAATCCCCATCAAAGCGACTACGAGTCCGACCACTCGGAACATGGCGTTGCGGATTGCGCCGGAAATCACACTGGAGGCTGTCCCGAAGATCAGCAACACCGGCATGGTTCCCAGGCCGAGGGCCGCCATGATCGCCCCGCCTCGAATTGGACTGCCGCTCCCCATGGCGACCATAAGTGGAGCATAGACAAGTCCGCACGGCAGAAAACCGAGTATGATTCCGAAGGGAAAGGAGGAGAACGGCGAATTGCCGGGCAAGGCACGCCGCAGGGGGCCCGAAAGAAACTTTCCGGCATTTCCCTCCAGTGAAGACAGGTTGAACCAGCTGAATCCCAACGCCGAGGTTAATCCGACAACTATGACGAAAAGGTTGGCTCCGCAGAAGAACCAGATGCCGTATGACTTTAAAGCAGGAAGATCAAGGGATGAGCCAATAAAGCCTGCCACAGAGCCAAGCAGTGTATACGTGGATATGCGTCCCAGGTTGTAAAACAATTGGGATACTATTCCGGAATGAAGCGCACCACAACGGCCTGTCATCGAAAGAGCGGCAACGATTCCGCCACACATCCCCAGGCAATGGAAGCTGCCGGTCAGACCGGCAAGAAAAGCGAGCCAGATCTCGATCATACACACTCCCCGTCTGTATGCCGGCTATTCATATCACTTTTACCGGTTCTGATCATGTTCATTTTTATCGTCTTCCAGCATTCTGTGTTTCGGTCTTTCAATATCGTCGAATTCCCCTTTTTTTACCGCCCATATAAAAAACAGCCAGCATCCGCAGCCGAGAAAAAGAGACAGCAGAATCAGAGTCACAAGTGAACTATCCATGCTTGTATCTCGTGATTCTAAGAGAATTGCCAATGACGCATATGGAACTCAGTGTCATCGCCGCTGCCGCATAGACAGGGGTAAGCCGACCGGTCATCGCAAGGGGTATCCCGACGAGATTGTAGATAAACGCCCAGACGAGATTCTGCTTTACGACCGACATGGTTCTCCTCGCCATCCGGTGTGCAAATACGAGCCGTTCGAGATCCGGTTTTACCAGCACCAGATCGGAAGTCTCAAGGGCTATGTCGGTGCCACCGGCGACAGCGCACCCCACGTCGGCGGCAGATAACGCCGGAGCATCATTGATGCCGTCACCGACCATCAGTACGGTCTCTCCTTTATTACGCAATCCTTCAATGTACCCGGCCTTTCCGGCTGGAGAGATTTCGCCGATACCATCACTGATTCCCAGAAATCCGGCCGTATGTTGTACGGTCTCCAAACGGTCACCACTCAACAACAGGCTCCGGATACCGGATTTCCTGAAATATGCAATAAGCGGTGGCGCACTATCCTGCATCCGGTCCCGCAGCACGACTGTTGCCATCCAGAATCCTGAACGGGCAATACATACAACGGTAGTACCGGGAGTAAAATCAACGCAGCCGGGAATACCGGTTACTCCGAGACCGGCCAGGAAACGCGCACTGCCGACAGCTACCGGTTCATTCTGCACAATCCCCGTCACACCGCCACCCGCAACAGTTTTCAGTTGTTCTCCCGCCGTCGCAGGGATGTCATTCACGAATGCATAATCGCAGAGCGCACGGCCGATGGGGTGAAGGGATCCTTTTTCAACGGCGGCTGCCAGAGCAATGACTTCAATCGGATCAACGCCGGCCGCAGGGCAAATCTCGACGACAACCGGTTTGCCATAGGTTATGGTACCTGTTTTATCGAACACCGCCACACTGATTCTGCTCAGTCGCTCCAGTATATCACCACCCTTGAAAATAACCCCTGATGCCGCCGCCGCACCGGTTCCGGCCAGTATGGCCGTTGGAGTGGCCAGTCCGAGCGCACAGGGACAGGCTATGACCACCACCGCCAGAGCGGTCATGAGAGCGGTGCCCAACTGACCTGCCGCCATACTGTATTGCCAGAAAAACGTGACCGTTGAGAGGAGCAGCACCGCCGGCACAAAAAAAGCCGATGCCCGGTCCGCTAAACCCTGGATCGGTGCACGGCGGCTCTGCGCCTCTTCCACCAGTCTGGCCACCCTGGCGATAAAACTTTCGGCAGCCGGTTTGTCGCAAATCACCCTGACGGTACCGGTGAGATTGATACTGCCGGCGATCAGGTGATCTCCCCTGTTTTTTGAGATTGGCAATGATTCACCCGTTGCAGGTGATTCATCCACGTCGGTTGTTCCCTCGACTAACCGGCCATCCACCGGGAAACGCTCTCCCGGACCAACAAGAAGGAGATCCCCCGCACTGAGTTCGGCTACGTCAACGGTTTCAAGTTCGTCGCCTGTGAACCTGCGAGCCTCTCCCGCAGTAAGATTGAGAAGCCGCTCGACCCCAACCGCTGCTTGACGCCTGGCGACATTCTCCAGCAGACGTCCGGCCAGAATCAGCGTGATGATCATGGCAGCGGTTTCATAATAAACTTCGCCTCCCATAAAGGTGGCATATATGCTGTAAATGTACGAAGAAAGGGCTCCGATGGCAATGAGGAGTTCCATGTTGGGCGCCCTGTTGATGATGCCGCGCCAGGCGCCGCGGAGAAAAGGCCATCCGGAATAAAAAATGACCGGAGTCGTTACCAGGCAGGAAAAAATTTGCAGTGAAAATTTGATTCCGGCGCCGATCCCCTGAAAATAGCCGGCATAGAGGGCGAATGAATAGGCCATCAGTTGCATGGTCAGAAAAAATGCTGTGCCGAAACGGATCAGAAGGTCTTTTTTCTCCCGGGTGGCGCTCTCCTCAGCAGCGGACCGGGTGTAAGGGCGAGGAAGATAGCCGAGTTCTCCGATCCGGCTGAAAATCGCGGCCGGCGTTATTTCGGCCTGTTCAAATACGACGCGGGCCCGACTGGTGGCGTAATTCACACGCACTTCCCGAACACCCGGCAATTGACCGATGATCTTTTCATTAAGCCAGACGCAGGTGGCGCAACGGATTCCGTCGATAATGATGTCGACAGCAGATAAATCTCCGTACTGATAAACGAAACGTAAAAGGTAGGGGTCATGAAAAGCGGTTTGGAAGGCCTGCTCGCCGAATCCCGGTTCCTGCCAGTCACGGCGTCGGTAGAAATCGCCGAATCCTGCTCCGATAATGAGGAGATAAGCTCCACGGCAACCTTTACAGCAGAATTCAAGCGTTTCATCATTACGTTGTTCTGTAACGAGCATCCCTTTTGGAATGGTGATCCCGCAGTGAAAGCATGTCATTGCAGGTACCGTCAATTGATGACAGTCACTTTGCCGACAATGGTTGCCTCTCCCCTGGTAAAGCGCATGATACCGCGAAGTTCACTCTGTCCATCATCCGGCCGGAGTGTCCGGTACATTCCGGGACTCGATTCGCTCAGTTGAAGATTGCCGGCCAACCGACCGCCGGTACCTCGATCAAGGTTGTAGACTAACCGTCCCCCGGTCACAGGCATGCCTACCTCATCCTGCACTACTACCTGCAGATGGTTCCCGACCAGGGAAGCGTTCATTGTCCACTCCTTGCCTGCATTCCCTTTTCTGCTGTGGGTCTCGGCGTAGTGGAGACCATGGTTGTAGTATTCGGTATCAACCACCCTGCTGACATTGCGTCCCGCGACAACCAGGCTTGCTACAGTGGCAGCGACAAATAAACCGATAAATCCAAATATTGAAATTTTCCAGGATTTCCCTGTGTCAACATGAGAGCTGTTCATACTTTGATTAATTTATGTGGATGTTGCTAGAGAGAAAGAAGATATTTTACCAGTCCTTCAACCTTTTCATGTGACAGATCGTTCTTGAAAGAGGGCATTCCGCCCGGCCGGCCATCTGTGATAGTTGCCGCGATAGCCTGTTCCGTTTTGCCGAATTTGTATTCCTTTCGGGTC
Organism: Desulfuromonadales bacterium; assembly: GCA_037129255.1. GTDB lineage: Bacteria > Desulfobacterota > Desulfuromonadia > Geobacterales > Pseudopelobacteraceae > JACRCG01. The sequence goes on from JBAXVG010000014.1 coordinate 24,573, forward strand.
AGGTCCGGGCCGATTCCACCCTTGGCATCAGGTCCGTGGCAGGCGGCACACCGCTCGGCATATTCCTTCTTGCCTGCAGCTATGTAATCCACTTTATTCCCTTCTTTATGGGCCATAGCGGTCGGAGCTGCAGCCTCAGCGGGCCGGCTTGACGCAAGTTTTTCCTTCTTGGCCTGCTTTGCCTGGGCAAACTCTCCTTCGGAGCTCCAACCACTGAAAAGATAATAGGCCATAAAACAGACACCCCACAAAACCAGGACCGAGAGCAGAATTCTGAAAACTGCCGGAGACTTGGTTTCTACCCGGTATCTGATTCCATCAAAATCATTATTATCCGACATGAAAAACCTCCTTGATGTAATCATTATTTTGAAGCTGACTACTTGGTACCGTTAATCCTCGTCCATCATCCGGTATTTGGGAGCTTCACCCTGATCACGCTTTTTCCTGCTATACGTTCTCGCCACGATTGTAGCAAAAATTGCAAACATCAGGACGGTAACACCAAGATAATACACGCTGGCAAGATCCATATCAGTGTTTCTGCACGGATTTCAGAAAAGAAGTTACCTTCCAGACCCGCTCTTTGCCGAGAGTGTCACCGAACGCAGGCATTCCCTTGTCAGCGACGCCGCCGTAAACGGTTTTGAATATCTGGCTGTCCGGTTTGTCGATGTCCGCAAGGGATCGCCCCACGTCCCCTTTTAAATCAGCGCCGTGACATGTGGCGCACTCTTTATCGTAAATGGCTTTACCTTCCGGGATGACGGTTTTGTTATCGAGATAGGGGTTTTTCAGTTCGCCAACAACGGCCGCCTGAGCAGCTTTACGCCAGGGGATGTCACTACCGAGTTTCTGCAGGTAGGCAACCATGGCGTCCAGTTCACTCTTTCCCTTGAGCATGGCCAGATCCGACGGGATGTACGGGAAGTTAAGCGCCTTCATCTTTCGTTCTGTCAGGCTCGTATCAAGCGGTTGCTGCAGAAAAGCATACTTCGGCATATTGGAGCGGGGCACCATCGACTGAGGATCGACCATATGCTTGTAGTGCCAGGCATCCGGATATTTTCCGCCGATCCTCGCAAGATCCGGACCGGTGCGGCGTGAACCCCACAGGTGTGGCTGATCGTAGACGAACTCGCCAGCTTTGGAGTATTCTCCATAGCGTTCCACGTCGGCCAGGAGTGGCCGGACTGTCTGGGTGTGGCAGTTATTGCACCCTTCGCGGATATAGATATCCCTCCCCTCAAGTTGCAGCGGGGTGTAAGGCTTGACCTCAGCTATCTTCAGCTTCGGGTCGTTTATCCACTTGAAGGGAGCTATCATGGTCACCACAGTGCCGATCAGGATGACAACGGTGGCGAGGAGCAGGAATATGACTGGTTTCTTTTCAAGCATGATATCTCCTTTCCTAGGCTTTTTTTATAGCGGCTTGTGAGGTAGTAGCGGTCATCGTTTTGACGATATTGTAGACAAAAATCAGCATGCTGACGAAATAGATGGCCCCTCCGAACGCCCGACCATACCAGTAGGGATACATTTCAACCAGAGTCTCCATAAAGCTGTAATGGAGGCTCCCGTCAGGATTTGTCGCATGGAGCATGGTCGCCTGCTGGATTCCGGCAATCCACATGGTGATGGAAAAAATCAGTTGGCCGGTCACTGCAAGCCAGAAATGGAGGTTGACAAGAGGAACACTATGAATTTCCCTGCCGTACAACTTGGGAATTGTATAGTAGATTGCGGCAAAGATTACGAGCGATACCCATCCGAGCGTCCCCATGTGAACGTGGCCGGGAACCCAGTCGGTGTAGTGAATAAAGGCCGAAAAAGTCCTGACCGCCTGTGACGGCCCCTGAATGGTTTGCAACCCGTAGAATGTAATACCGAAGATGAGAAACTTTACCAGGTAATTTTCCCGCATCTGGTGCCACTGGCCATTCATCGAGAAGTAACCGTTAAAAACCGCTGCCCACGAAGGGGCGATCAGCATGATCGAAAAAGCCATGGCAAGGGTCTGGACCCAGTCTGGAACAGGTGTCCAGAGCAGATGATGGGCGCCGGTCCAGAGGTACATGAAGATCAGACTCCAGAAGGCGATCACTCCCATCCGGTGACTGTATATCGGCACTCCGGTGGATTTGGGGAGAAGGTAATAGAAAAGGGCCAGGGGTGGAGCGGTCAACACCATTGCGACGGCATTGTGACCATACCACCATTGCACATTGGCGTCGTTTACACCGGCATAAGCCGAATATGATTTGGTGAGGGAAATCGGGATACCGGCGTTATTCACAAGATAGAGCACCGCGACACCGACCAGGGCCGCCAGTATGTACCAGAGGGAAATGTACATCTGTTCTTCTTTACGTTTTACTATGGTCATGATGATGTTAATGCTGAAGATAACCCAGAGAACTACTACCAGCAGCGCTACCGGCCATTCGAGTTCGGCGTACTCCTTGGAACGGGTCATGCCGAGCATAAGCGTAACTGCAGCCAGCGTAATGATTATATTGAAAAGCCACAGCTGAAACCTGGCCAGTCCGGGACTCCAGAGCCTGGTTTTGGTCAGACGCTGGGTAATATAGATGAAAAAGGCCATGAAACTGCCGATTCCCCATCCGAAAATACCTGCATTGGTATGTATTGGACGTAGCCGGCCATAAGAAAGATAGGGCGGCAGGTTAAGCTGCGGGTAAGCGAGCTGGAGCGAAATCACCACTCCCAGCAGCACTGAGACGACTCCCCACACAAGGCTCCAGGTGATGAACCCCTTGACGACTTCATCCGCATAGCCTTCCTTGTTATTATTCATAGTGACCTCCTGAAAATGAGATGAAGCATAAACGTTGTAAGCTGAGTGACAAGCCGGATATTCAGGATAAAGCAGATAGAATAGATCTTCTTATAGCCTCGCTAAAATGCTCATGTCAAGAAAAATGTGTAGAAACAATACATTTTTAAAAATCCCGAGTATCATAATGGTCGTCTTAGAGTGCCTTGCCGGCTACCTTGAATACGAAGTCGTAGTTAAGTATGTCTTCCCACTGGAACCCCTTGGCGGTTGAACGGGTATCGTCACCATCGCCGTAAGGTTTACCGGGTATGTAGAACCAGTTCATGATCGCCTCGCCGGATGAACGGAAGACAATCCAGTATTTGCCGGGTTTCAGTTTACTCTGGGCATCACGGGGGAAACTGAAATCGACCCAGTAATAACCTGGCTTGCGGGTGATCTTTTCCAGCGAAACCAGATTCGACCTGACTCCGTCCAGAATATTGGGGCGCCCGCCGGCATCCCTGACAAGGTCGATGTACACATTGCCGTCACCACCGAATTTGCGCATGGCCAGCGATACCTTGTCCAACGCCATTCCATCCTTCAGATTGAAAGCCTGGGCAAAAATATACTGAGTCGTAACGTATTCCGACGTTTCCTTGTCGAGAATACGGGTACCGACATTACCCTGAACGCTATAGCCATTCACCAGGTTCGGGAACTCCATGTTGCCGAAGAGCATTGCAGAACCGGGAGAAGGCTTTTTATGCCTGGCCGGCGCAACAGCCACTTCAGCAACAGGCACTTTTGGCTTGACCGGGGGCTTTTTGGCAACAGCCACCGGTGGTTTTGAAGAGGGCTTGACAGGCGGCGCGACCGGTTTTTCCGGTTTATTCTCCAGTACGCTGTCGTAGGAATCTTCAATACCGAGAGATACGTCAGAATCAGCGGCGACCAGGGGCGATGATGATGGATCGGCAGGTTTATGTGCGGGCGTGACTATCGGCTTTACAGGTTGTTTGGCCGTGGTCGGTTTCACTTCAGCCTTGTCCGCCGGTCGTCCGTCAGAAATGGTTCCGGAAGCCGGCGGCTCTGCAGGTGCAGCAACCGACCTGCTTGTCATAAGGTTGCTGATGATGTAGGGGCGTGGATCTTTTCCGGTACTTTTGACTACCAGCTTGATATCGTCCGCTTTAAAAGCGCCTTCTATCAGTTCGGAATAGCGTGGCAGATACGGCGCTCCGAGCCAGGAATCGTTTATGTCGCGTGAGTCGAGTCCGTGGGTCTGCTTGATATGGCGCGACGAGGTAAACTGGCGCGATTGCTGTGGATCGTACGGCAGCCAGCCCAGATCCGGGAAATAGATTTCCATCCAGGCATGACCGCCCTGCCCCATGCTCTGTACGATCGAGTTCCGATTGTCGATTGGCACCTTCCATGAATCTTTGAGAGTAATACCTCCGACAATCCGGGCCGGGATTCCGACACTGCGCAACAGGGCTATATTGAGATGGGCAAAATTCTGGCAATTGCCGCTTTTTGTCTCCAAAGTATACAGCGCATCGTATTTAGGGGGATTGAAGGTGTATTTGATAGCATCGGTTACATGGTTCGTGATGGCAGAAACCGCCTCATATTCATTTTTGGCTCCTGAGGTCAGTCTTCTGGCAAGATTGGCAATTTCGGCAGAGTCTGACTGCACCATCTCGGTCGATGTCAGATAAATGGCATCACTGCCGGGGATTGCACCAAGCGGAAACGGGGTACGGCTTTCCATCGCGGAGAGAGCCGAATGAACCGTAGTGGTATAGCTGAGATTGATGCGGATATCCTGATCTGCATTTTTCCAGATAACCTTCCGGAAACGGTTACCAAAGCGGTCCTGCTCTACGGTTGAGCTGTCTGGCCGGGGATTCGTGGATACATCCAGTCCGGAAACCGTCTGGCTGACACTTTTGCTTTCAAAATCAGCCGGAAGGGCAAAACGGAAGGTGAGCGACTGTACCGCTCCTCTGTCGACGCTGAACTCCATCTGCTGCCTCATAGCTATGCTGCTGTTGAGGTTTCCCTCCAGCATGAGCGTTTTTGCGTGCACGCTACCGGCAGCAGAAATCAGCACGACTGCCAGAACAATAAGCTGTTTCATGAAATATCTCCCCCAGGAAGGCGATCGAGACAGCAGTGTCTAGATCCATTCATAGCCTACCACATAAAAATGATTTTGCACGTTTCAGTTTCCATTCATTCCCATTCAATGGTTGCCGGAGGTTTGCTTGAAATATCGTAGACGACCCGGTTGATTCCTTTGACTTCGTTGATAATTCTGCCGCTGATTCGGGCCAGGTCTTCATACGGCATCTGATACCACCCGGCGGTCATGAAGTCTTTGGTCTCAACCGCCCGCAAGGCAATCACATACTCATAAGTGCGGCCATCTCCCATGACTCCAACGCTCCTGACCGGCAGAAACACGGCAAAAGCCTGGCTGATTTTGTCATAATGGCCGGATGAGTAGAGCTCTTCGATATAGATGGCGTCAGCACGCCGCAGGATGTCACAATACTCTTTTTTTATCTCGCCCAGGATGCGCACGCCCAATCCAGGACCGGGAAACGGGTGTCTCCAGACCATCTGGTGCGGCAGGCCAAGCTCTTCGCCAATGGCTCGCACCTCGTCCTTGAACAGCTCGCGAAGCGGCTCAAGCAGTCGGAGTTTCATATAATCCGGCAGACCTCCGACATTATGATGGCTCTTGATAGTATGGGCTTTGCCGGTTTTGGCGCCGGCAGATTCGATCACGTCGGGATAGATCGTCCCCTGGGCCAGCCAGTTTGCGCCACGGATGAGTTTTGACTGTTCTTCAAAGATATCGACAAAGAGACCACCAATGATTTTGCGCTTTTTTTCCGGGTCTTTTTCTCCGGAAAGAGCCTCCAGAAAGCGCTGTTCGGCATCCACTCTGATCACCCTGACACCAAGGTTCTCGCCGAAGGTCGCCATAACCTGGTTCCCCTCTCCCAGGCGTAAAAGTCCGTTATCCACAAAGACACAGGTCAGTTGATCGCCGATGGCGCGATGAATCAGGGCGGCTGCCACAGAGGAATCCACGCCGCCGGAAAGTCCCAGAATAACCCTCTCACCGCCGACCTGCCTGCGGATACGCTCCACCGCATCCTCAATGATGTGGCCGGGGGTCCATTGACCGGCACATCCGCATATTTTCCGGACAAAGGTCTGTATCAGCACTTCGCCCCTTGGCGTATGGTTTACCTCGGGGTGAAACTGCACGCCGTACAGATTTCTGCTGACATTCTGAATAGCGCAGACCGGCGCATTGGCGGTTTCGGCTGCAACCTCAAAACCTGCCGGAACCCGCGCCACATGATCGCCATGACTCATCCAGACCGGGCTTTTCCCCTCAATAAAGAAACCGTCGAAGAGAGAGCCGGGCTGGCCGACAGACTGCAGGTCGGCATGCCCGAATTCACGTTTTCCGGCCGGAGCAACGTCACCGTCGAAGTGGCGGCTCATCAGCTGCATGCCATAGCAGATGCCCAGCACCGGCACGCCCAGCTCAAAGAGCTCTTCCGCAACCGAAGGTGCTCCCTCCTCATAGACCGATTTGGGCCCTCCCGAAAGGATGATTCCGCTGGGAGCCGATAAACGGATGTCATCAATATTCATATCAAAGGGATGCAGTTCGCAATAAACATGCGCCTCGCGCACCCGACGGGCAATCAGCTGGGTGTATTGGGAACCGAAATCGAGAATCAGGATTTTCTGGCTGTGAATGTCGGTCATTTAATTACCGACCCGGTAATTTGGCGCTTCTTTTGTGATCATCACATCGTGGACATGGGACTCTTTGAGGCCGGCGCCTGTAATACGAATGAAACGGCCATTATTCTGCAACTCCTTGATGCTTCTGCACCCGGTATACCCCATGCCGGAACGGAGCCCCCCCAGCAGTTGGTGGATATTGGCCGAAAGCGGTCCACGAAGTGGAACCATCCCTTCGATCCCTTCCGGCACAAGCTTGACATCGTCACCAACCTCCGATTGAAAATAGCGGTCTTTGCTCCCCTCCTTCATGGCACCTATCGAGCCCATACCTCGATAGCTCTTGTAGGTGCGCCCCTGATAGAGAACCGTATCACCGGGCGACTCCTCGGTACCCGCAAACAGTGAGCCGATCATTATGCAGTCGGCGCCGGCCGTAACCGCTTTGGGCAGGTCCCCGGAATATTTGATCCCCCCGTCAGCGATGATCGGCACGCCATACCTGTGAGCCATGCGGGCACATTCATGGATGGCGGTTATCTGCGGAACTCCGACACCTGCCACGATACGGGTCGTGCAGATCGAACCGGGTCCGATGCCGACTTTGATACCGTCGGCGCCAGCCTTGATCAAAGCCTCGGCCGCCTCGGCCGTGGCGATGTTGCCGGCAATGATTTCCACGCCGGGAAAGGTTGACTTGGCTCTCTGTACAGCTTCGATCACCCCTTGCGAATGACCGTGAGCAGTGTCTATAACGATCACATCCGCTCCGGCCTTGAGCAGCGCCTCCATACGGGCATCCATCTCTGAAGTCGGACCAACGGCAGCGCCGACTCGCAGACGTCCCAGACTGTCCTTGCAGGCCTGGGGATATTTTTTTACCTTCTCGATATCCTTGATAGTGATAAGCCCCTTCAGAAAACGGTCGTTATCCACCACCAGCAACTTCTCTACACGGGTATGTTTAAGGATCTCCTTGGCCTGTTCCAGCGTTGTCCCGACCGCCACCGTCACAAGATTGCGCTTGGTCATGCGGGCTGATATCGGCAGATCGAACTCGGTTTCGAACCGGAGATCCCGGTTGGTCAGGATACCTACCAGCTTGCCGTTGGCCTTGGTAACCGGCACTCCGGATATGCGATAGCGTTGCATTATGTCCAGCGCCTCGCTGATCTTCTGGGTAGGACGCATGGTGATCGGATCAACGATCATGCCGGACTCACTCTTCTTCACCTTATCGACTTCATAAGCCTGAGCCTCAATTGAAAGGTTTTTGTGAATGATGCCAAGACCGCCTTCGCGAGCCATGCAGATAGCGGTACGCGCTTCTGTGACCGTATCCATGGCCGCGCTAACCAGTGGTATGTTCAGATTTATGCAGCGGGAGATACGCGTGGCCAGATTCACGTCGCGGGGCAAAACCAGGGAATGGGCGGGAATAAGCAGGACATCGTCAAAAGTCAGACCTTCGGTCAGTTTGTCGTAGGGCATGCAAAAGCTCCTGGAGGACGAATTTTTTTAGAAGCTAGTACAGTGTACCAGGCAAGTCAAGGCAAAATGGTCAGGCGATGGAACGTCAGAGACTGCGTTCCCACGCCGGAGCACGGGTACGATGAACGGTATGTCACACGCAATACCTGAGTAGTCAAATAAAATTATAATTTGCATTACGTATGAAAATAGACAATAATACAAACTATGTATAGTATTAAATGGTGATCTAATGTCTCTTGCTGATCTTAAACTCCAGAATCTCGGCACGCGTCTGCGGGAGGTGCGGTTGAGACGAAACGAAGCCCAGGCAGTGTTTGCCGCCCGCATCGGAGTAAGCATACCCACACTGCGTAAAATGGAGTCCGGCGACTCCACTGTGCAAATCGGATACTGGGCGGCGACCCTGGAGGTACTCGACCGGGCGGGGGATTTCGATGGTATCCTTGCCGAGCCGGAAGACCTGTTCGCCAAATACGAGATGATGAAGGCGGCGGTGCGGCGGCGAGCATCGAGGAGAGCACCGTGATCTACCGGATCAGAGTCTGGGAACATTCAACAGGGTATTCTCATCCCGTAGGCGAGATGGTATGCGAAATCGGCGGAAACGGCAAGGGCAGGGGCGCCTTCAGGTATGAGCGGGAATTCCTCGAAAGGGATGACGCCTTTGCTCTGGACCCTGTTTCCCTTCCGCTGAAGCCGGAATCATTTTCGGTCGAACATCCGGGCATCTTCAGCGTCTTTGAGGACAGCCTTCCCGACGACTGGGGACGGAAACTGCTTATCCGCAAACATTCTATTCCCCGTCACGGGCAGAATCTGCCGAATCTGCTCCTTGCGCTCGGGAACTCGGGACTTGGCGCATTGTCATACACTCATCATGATGTGCCTCACCCACCACCTTCTAATGCATCCATCCTCAAACTTTCTGCACTTGTCATTGAAGCCGAAAAGTTCGAGCAAGGCAGGTACAGGGAATCGGAGCTCACACTTCTGCTGAGTGCGGGAAGTTCACCCGGCGGAGCGCGTCCAAAAGCGGTGGTATATGATGAAGTGAACGACATCCATTACCTTTCCAAATTTCCAAGCATCAAGGACCATGTAGACGTGGTGAAAACCGAGTTCGCCACAATGACTCTGGCGGCAAAGGCCGGGCTTGACGTTCCTCCGATCACGTTAACCTGTTGCGCGGGAAAGTCAGTCCTGCTTGTCCGGAGGTTCGACATTATCCCCGCTGGGCGACGGCATATGATCAGCCTGCAGACCCTGCTGAAGGCCCAGGGATACTACCAGCTCCGCTACCAGGATCTGCTGGAAACAGTGCGGAAGTACAGCAATGACCCGCAAGGTGACTCGGAACGACTTTACCGCCAGATGGTATTCAACGCCCTCGTGGGCAACACGGACGACCACCTGAAGAACTTTTGGATGATATATGATAACAGCCGGAAGTGGCGTCTCTCTCCCTCCTTTGATCTCATTCCCGATATAGGCAACCGTGGGGAGCATGTTCTGTTCCTCGATAGTGGCCCCTACTACAGTGGACGGAAAAGCATTGAGAAGCTGGGGCGGCGATGGGGCATCCCCAACGTGGAGAGTGTAGTGACACAGGTGCGTGAAGCCGTCTCCGGCTGGAAAGAAGAGTTTGCCCTTGTCGGAATTTCGGATACAGACATCTCCCAATTCAGTGAAATAGACTCAAATCTCAGTATGGAGTGATTCGTAATAAACGTTGATCAGCATCACTATGCTGGTCGGAAATTTCTTTGACGGCGATCAGTTTCGAGTGATATGTTTGCAGCCGAAAATGAAAACCAGCCGGGAGGTTCAAAATGATTCACTTATACATGATCGTCGTTTTCTTTGTTGTTTCAACATCAACAGCGTTTGCCGGACCGGTTTTCGAAAAGATCAAAACGGTCAAAGGGCACAGCGAAGATATCCGTCAGGTAATTTTTTCGTCGGACGGCAGAAAAATGGCAACCTGCAGTGATGACAAGAACGTGATCATCTGGGATACGACAACCTGGAAGCAACTCAAGACTCTGGAACAGAAGGAGGAGGTTCGTGCCATTGCATTCACGCCCGACGGGAAGAAGCTTTTTTCCGGTGACAAGGATAAAGTCATCTTCGAATGGGATGTGACGAGTGGGGAGCGCGTCAACAAGTTCAAGGCCTATAACACGATCAGTGATATGAAGGTCAGTCCCGACGGTAAATACCTCGCCATCGCCACTGATGACAAAGTTATCGCCTTGTGGGATATCGCCGATAAAAGCGTCGCCAAAAAGCTGAAAGGACATACCAGTGATGTCAGGAGGCTGGCCTTCAGTCCGGATGGATCAAAACTGGTTTCCGGAGGCAAGGACAACTGGGTGATACTCTGGAGCGTGGCCAGTGGTGAAAAGATCAGGATCATGAAAGGTCACTCCCAGGAGATCGATGCCATCGCTTTCAGTCCGGACGGAAAATATATCGCTTCCGGAGCAAATGACAACCTGGCGACCGTCTGGGAAACCGAGACGGGGGAGAGCCTGAACATATTTTCCGAGCATGGCGACGGTGTCCGATCCCTGGTATGGCATCCATCAGGCGCATTCATCGTGTCTGTTGAAGGGAAAATAGGTGTTGCCTTCGGATACTGGGGGGTCCCGGTACGGACATCCGCTGACGCCAAGTCCTGCAAGATGCTGATCTGGGAGCCGAAATCAGGGAAAGTCCTGACGACGCTGCCGGGTGACTGCAACGTTAATCATATCTCCATCACCCCTGACGGCAAGCTGCTGGCAACAGCATCAACTGCTGTAACCATTCTGGAGTACCGTAATAAATAAATTCAATCAGCTATCCCACCAAAGAAAAGGAGAGTACCGCATGTCCACCAAGCCTTTTGTGTATCAGGATCCGTTCCCGCTTGCCAAAGATGAAACCGTATATCGCAAGATCGAAGGGTCGGAAAAATATGTAACCGTCGAGAAATTTGCCGACAAGGATGTCGTCCGGGTCTGCCCCGAGGCGCTCTCGATACTGGCCAATGAAGCCATGAAGGATGTTTCCTTCCTGCTGCGCCCGGCCCATAACGAGCAGGTAGCCATGATACTGGGCGATCCGGAAGCATCCATGAATGACAAGGGTGTTGCTCTGGCCTTCCTGCGCAATGCCGAGATCGCCGCCCAGCTTGATCTTCCGGTCTGCCAGGATACCGGCACCGCCACCGTTGCCGCCAAAAAGGGGCAACAGATCTGGACCGGGGTCAAAGATGAGGAGTGGCTATCCAAGGGGATCTACAAGACCTATACCGAGGAGAACCTGCGTTATTCGCAGACCGTAGCCCTTGACATGTACGAGGAGATCAACACCGGCACCAACCTGCCGGCCCAGATAGATATCCTAGCCACCGATGGCGATTATTACAAATTTGTCTTTATGGCCAAGGGGGGTGGTTCGGCCAACAAAACCATGCTGTATCAGGAGACAAAGGCACTCCTGACCCCGGAAAAACTCTTCAAATTTCTGGTAGAAAAGATGAAGTACCTGGGTACTGCCGCCTGCCCGCCGTACCATATCGCCTTCGTAATCGGCGGTACCAGCGCTGATGCCTGTATGAAAACCGTCAAGCTGGCTACCGCCAAGGAGTTGGATGGACTGCCGACTGTCGGCAATGAGCATGGTCAGGCTTTCCGTGACGTGGAACTGGAGAACAGACTACTGGAAGCAGCGCAGAAGCTCGGTATCGGAGCCCAGTTCGGCGGCAAATACTTCGCCCATGATGTCCGGGTTATCCGGCTTCCCCGTCATGGAGCTTCCTGTCCGGTCGGCATGGCGGTTTCCTGCTCGGCAGACCGTAATATCAAAGCCAAGATAACCAAGGACGGCCTGTTCGTCGAGGAGATGGACCGCAATCCCGGTCGTCTGATCCCTGACCGATACCGCGGCAAACATGAGCATGGCGTTAAAATCGACTTGAATATGCCGATGAAGGATATGCTGGCCGAGTTGAGCAAGCATCCTGTCTCCACCCCTCTGCTGCTGACCGGAACGATCGTGGTCGGTCGTGACATCGCCCACGCCAAATTCAAGGAGATCATGGACAGCGGTAAACCGCTGCCGGAATATCTGCTCAACCACCCGATCTACTACGCCGGCCCGGCCAAGACACCCAAAGGCAAGGCTTCCGGCTCCTTCGGACCGACCACCGCCGGACGCATGGATTCCTATGTTGATGAGCTCCAGTCCAAAGGGGGCTCACTGATCATGATCGCCAAAGGAAACCGCAGTCAGCAGGTGACAGATGCCTGCAAGAAGTATGGCGGATTTTATCTCGGTTCCATCGGTGGTCCGGCAGCCGTGCTTGCGGAGGAGAACATCAAGAAGGTCGAATGCATTGACTTCCCTGAACTGGGGATGGAAGCGGTCTGGAAAATCGAGGTTGAAAACTTCCCGGCTTTTATCCTGGTGGATGACAAGGGAACTGATTTCTTCAAACAGTTGGGACTGTAGCCTCAAAAAAAGGCTGCCCGGAACCGGGCAGCCTTTTCAGCAACAAGTCAGAGTAAAAGAAAACCACCATGTTAGTGTTTTTTACTGAAATCCCGGAACGAACCTTTGGGCGGCGCAGGTAGAGGCCGCTTGGGAGCAGTGCTGTCCCAGATGATTTTCGACAGGCTGCGTTCGACCGGAGCCATGGTAATGGCCAGCAGAAAAATGGCCAAAAACGCCATGCCGAAAATCAGCAGCATAACGGCCGAAATGATGATCGCTTCCAAAATGACTGGCATTACAGACTCCGATTGTCCATCGTTTGAACACTACCTAGTTTCCATTATGCACGATGAAATGATAAATTTCAACAAAGAAGGTATCTCATGTCTCTCGCTGAGCAGGTAGTACAGGGTCACATCCGCGCAGCAGCGCGTTTGATGCGCGACATTGACGACAACCGTCCCAATGCGGTTCAGGAATTGAAACTACTCTATCCTCATACCGGAAAAGCTTATATCATCGGCATTACCGGCCCCCCCGGCGCCGGCAAATCGACGCTGGTTGATCAACTGACGGCTTCGTTTCGCAGGCATGGAAAAAAAGTCGGTGTAGTCGCCATTGATCCGACCAGCCCCTTTACCGGCGGTGCGATTCTGGGTGACCGCATCCGCATGAACCGCCACTCCTGCGATGAGGGGGTTTTTATTCGCAGTCTGGCTACGCGCGGCGCCCTGGGCGGACTTTCCCGCTCGACCGCCGATGTGGCTCTGGTGATGGATGCTTTGGGAATGGATATTGTCATCATTGAGACGGTAGGTGTTGGTCAGGATGAGGTCGATATCGTCAAGACCGCCCACACCACCTGCGTAGTCATGGTTCCGGGACTGGGGGATGACATCCAGGCCATCAAGGCCGGCATTCTGGAAATAGGCGACATCTTTGTAGTAAACAAGGCCGACCGGGAAGGCGCCGACCGGACTGCCCGCGAGTTATGCACCATGCTGGAGATGCGCAACAACCCCGAAGAGGGATGGAATCCTCAGGTATTGAAGACCGAAGCCCAGCGCGGTACCGGTATTGAAGAGCTGACCGGCGAAATTATGTCACACCGCACCTTTCTCTTTTCAAGCGGCACTATTAACAGCTTTCTGCACGAGCGCAACCGACGGCATTTTATGGATATTCTGCGTGACAGCCTTTTCCGGAGCGCCATGAAATTCATGGATACCGACGGCACACTTGACAGGGTAGTAGCAGGAATGGGCAACCACAGCATCGATCCCTATTCGGCAACGGAAGAGGTTCTGTCGAAAATGATGCAGACTCATGACCCTCAATACAAAAGTTGATTTTACGTATAATGTTTGTTATTTTATACGTAACTGGAGTGCGCCATGCAGGCAAAACTAACCCTGAGCATAGACAGGAATATCATCGAAGATGCAAAAGAATATTCCCGTCAACAGCGCAAGAGCCTTTCTAAAATGGTTGAAAACTACCTGAGGCTGATTGCCAGAAAAGAAACTCCAAAGGATGAATTGACACCGATAGTGGCAAGTCTCGTTGGATCGCTGCCAATGCATGTACATGACAAGGGCCGCGAAGAGATCGCTGCGTATCTGACTGAAAAACACAAATGAAACCGACCGTTTTTGTTGATTCAGATATCATTCTGGATCTAATACTTGGACGACAGCCTTTCGTTGCCGAAGCAAAAGGACTGTTTGTACTTGTTGAGACAGACAGGGTAACTGCCTGTACAACTCCTGTTGTGTTTACCAATATCTTCTACATACTGCGCAAGGAGTATTCTTGCGAAACCATCAAAACTATTCTCAAAAACCTTCGACAACTGATTGCCATAATATCTGTAGACGAATCTTCCCTTGATATGGCCCTCTCTTCTCCAATGTCAGATTTTGAAGACGCTCTCCAGTACCATGCCGCGCTTTCCAACGGGATAGAATCCATCATAACCAGAAATATCAGTGATTATCGTAACACCGCCATTCCGGCCATGACTGCCGGTGAATTTATGGCTAAATTCCTTTAGGTAATCCCCCGGCTCTGCCCACTTTGCCGTGGGATTCATACCCCCCAAATTTCCAATCGTCACCCGCTTATCCCCGTTTTACGTCTTCAGTCCGTGACCCCGCCTGTCTCCACACTCACTCCTTGAGTGCAGTCATAAACAACTGCACTCCTGTGGCGTCGCGATCAAAGGTGAGCGCTTCACAAGGAATCCCTCCCAGTGGCGAACTGATACCGTTTTATTCCGGGTGCTATGAAGATGTTGTTGGTTGGGATCCATTTTCTTCCATCAATAAATTAAATCAATCTTTTCTTCTGCTGTATTTTCTTCCTTCCATTTGATTTTATTCCGTTTGTTGCCGACATTGACCAATTGGAGGTACTTGGTCTATGTCACTGCGCACTCCTTTTTGTCCTCATTGCAAAGTCAGTTTTATTTCTGCCCCCTGTAATAGAAAACGTCAGAAGTTTTGCAACGGCACTCCTGAATGCATAAAGGCCAGTGCGGTCATTTAGGGGGTGAAATAAAGCGCCGGTGTGTTTTTGCCCACCACGACCCGGAGGCGGTAACACCCGAACTGATGCTAAAAAACCTTGATGTCGTTGATGAAAGTGACCGGCAGCTACTCCACCGGATTACGGAATGGATGAAGGAAAAGCGGGGGTGATGGGAGGACTGGAAATACAGTGAAAGTGGGTTCATCCTCGAGCAATACGATACTGTAACTTCTCAGTCAGAATATTCCCTTGCCGTAGAATGGCGTGTAATCTATACTTTAGAGCATACCGCAATTGATTCAGGAGGAGTATCAGATGGTAAATATCACAGCTGCCGAGGCAAGATCACACTTTTCCAGATATATAAACATGGTTGATCAACAACACGAAAAAATAGTTATCGAAAAAAGAGGACGCAAAGTGGCGCTCATTATTCCATTTCCGGATACCGGCGTGGATACATCACACCATGCTGTACCATCTCTGGCAGCCCTTGATGCGCTTCCTTCCCGAAGCGATACATTTATCGGCATTGTTAAAGAAGCTGATCTTGATTATCGCAGCAGTCGAACCGAGTACCTGCTGACAAAATACTCGTGAAAATTTTATTAGATACCAATATCTTTCTTGATATTCTGCTTCAGCGTTCACCCTTCTTTCAGGATTCTCACCGTATTTTCAAACTGGCTGAGAATGGGTTGGTGGTTGGATATATTGCGCCGATTACTATTAACAACATCGCTTACATAGCCAGAAAATCTCATCAACCGGACCAGATCCGCAAATATATCGTCATCATTGCAGAGATATTCACGATCTGCCAAATGAACGCAGCTGTTGTCACCAAAGCGGCAGCACTTAATTTCACAGATATTGAAGATTCTCTCCAGGCAACAATGGCTGAATCCAATGACTGTGATTTCATCATAACCTCAAATATTTCAGATTATCAGCACTCACCGGTACCGGCATTGACGGCATCCGTGTTTCTTAAACAGTTTGCATCTCCATAAAAGATATGGCTGTAATGCCACTGAAATTACTCGAACTGATGCTGAAAAAGCTGGAGGGGGTTGATGAAAGCGACCGGCAGCTACTTTACCGGATTACGGAATGGATGAAGAAAAGGCGGGGGTGATGAAACGGCTGTAAACGTGTTCAGCCCCGATCAATATGATGCTGTAACTTCTTATACAAAGCAGTTATTGACGGAACAAGTGGAATCAACTAACATTTAAAACATTGATTCAATCTAAACAACGAACTGGCATACATCGTCAAACAGGAGATTGTGCAATGCTATCACTCAGCATACCGGATTCCGTGCTTCATTCACTAAAGCTACCGGAAAAGACCGTACAACAGGATCTCATGAAGCTGCTGGCCGTAAAACTTTACGAAAAAGGAGCTCTTGGTCTCGGCAAGGCAAGCGAGTTGTGCGACGCAAGCAGAACCGAATTCCTGCATTTCCTCAAGGAGGAGCGGGTGTATCTGAACTATGACGATGAGGAGCTCGATAAAGACTTGGCGGCGTTGGGGTCGTTCAGGTGATAGTAGTCAGTGATTCATCTCCATTAATAGCTCTTCTTTCTGCCGACAGAATAGACCTTCTTGAGCGCCTGTTCGGTACGGCACTGATTCCACCAGCAGTACGTGACGAAGTTTTTGGTTCTTCGTCGGGTATAACCGACTCAATGCCAAATTTCATCCATGTTGAATCCCTGCCGATCGAAACTGCAACTCGTTTTCTCAGGATGAGCCTGCACCAAGGAGAGAGCGAGGCAATCGTACTTGCCCTTGACAAGGGGATCGACAAAATCATTCTCGACGACAAACAGGCGCGTGAAACGGCTGATCGCCTCGGACTCAGTGTCATCGGAACCTTTGGTGTTTTGATGCTTGCCAAGGAAAAAGGCCACCTTGATGCAGTACGTCCGATCATGCTTCAAATCATGGAAAGAATAAATTTCCGCATTGCCCCGAATGTACTTAACCGGGCATTGACTCATATGAACGAGCTTCCCGTCTGATCCGGATCAACCGTAGGGATTATCTTCACTTTGCGGGGTACAGGTCCGGCATACTTTTTTCTTACATTTTCTTGCATTTTGAGAACACCTGATTACTGACTTCGGAATCCCGTTGCTCACTGGGCGTATCTGGCGGCATCCTGAGGGGTGATGTCCGGCAGCAGTCTGAAATTTTCCCACATGCAGACATCGTCATCGACCTTGGCAACAGCCCTGACATCGCCGTCCTGGGAGATGACGAAACCGACACTGTCGGGATTGGCATCGCAGTAGCGCATCATCGAGCGATGGCGAGTTCCGAAATAGGTGTAGTTGAATTTTTTTCGCGCCTCTTTCGGCGCATCGCCGGTAAGAGCTTTTCTGACGGACGCCGGTTCCTTCGCTACGATAATTTCCACCCCGAAACCAATTACCTCCAGCGACTGATTCATAAGCACCAGCCCGTCAATCCTGGTGAGCAGGGCAATAAACCAGATCGCGGCTTCGACTTCTCTCTCGCTTTCACGGCATTCCGAATCCAGCAGCGTCTGTTTATTACAGATGAGTTGATTGTCTTCATAAGCGGACAGCTCTGTCTGTCTGGCGGTTCCATCCTGCCGGGCGCGGGAGACGGCATAGTGCTTGAGCGCAACATTGAGCCGGTTGTAACGCAGCCTGTATTTTACTATCAATCCATCAGCAGGGATATCCGAAACGATCAGAATTGCTCCCCCCTGCTTCAACCCTTTGATTCGGAACAGCAGGCGCTGGATCACCGACATCCGGAGACTGCGCATTTTCTCTTCAATTTCGCGAGTGGACACCACCCGGGGGATATGGGCGTAAAGATGCCGCAACAGTGTGGAAAAACCGGGAGCCAGCTTCTGCAACAGGGGACCGCTGCTGAAAATATCAATGGTGTCCAGGCTCAGATTGTCAATTTTCAGTTCCGCGATCTGTTCGTAACCAATGGTAACCAGAATATATCCCGGACCGACAATCCTCGCCTCGAACAATCCCGGTCGATGGGGAGCGGTACTGTTTTCAAGCCTGATAAAATCCTCATAGCGGTTAAGCTGGTCGATCAGCCCCCAGATGAAGAGCGTCCCCTCGTCGTTCGGATAGACTGCCAGAGCAGAACTGCGTGGATGGGAAGCAAGGGCCAGTTTGCTGGTATTCGGCAGGTTCATCTCCTCGGGGTATTCCAGAGGTATGAATTGCCAGGGATCGCTGATGTAGGTTTCGTATACATCGGATTGACGTGGGGAGGAAGCCGCCGGGTTGAAGAACACCATGTGGAAAGAGATGAATTCTGATTCTTCTCTGGAGATACTTGCATGATACATCAGCTGGAACAGCTTGATAACCGTTTTTGTCGGGGGGGGAATTATGTTCCGCCTGACAATGGCCTGAACCACTTCCTTGGCAAGGTCAGTGGGGTGCGAGATGCCCATGAATGAATCTCCTTATAAGCGGATTAACGGTTTTTTCGGCAATGCGGCAATCTCATCTACAGGTACTCTTCTTTTCTGATGGCATATTTCTTGATTTTTCGATACATGGTCACCATGTTTATGCCGGCCTCCTGGGCGGCCGCTTCAATATTGCCGACATGTTTCTTCAGAAGCCCCTTCAGCAGGTCGATTTCGAAACGCTCCAGAGCCATGTTGTACGGCAGTTCATTCCTCGTGCCGGGCTCCATCGACAGCATACCGCCGGCGCCATGGGCAACATCCAGGAACTGCTCCAGCATTTCGCGTGATATGTAGCCATCACTCTCCATGGCCATACACGCCTCAATAACGTTTTTTAACTGGCGGATATTGCCGGGCCAGTCAAAGTTGCACAGCGTCTGCATGGCATCCTTCTCAAACCCTTTGACCCGTGTGCCGAATTTTTCGTTCTGCAGTTTGATGAAATGAACCGCCAGCTGCGGTATATCCTCAATCCGCTCCCGCAACGGAGGCAGATGGATATTGACGACATTCAGCCTGTAGTAAAGGTCTTCGCGAAATTCACCATTTTTGACCGCCAGCTTCAGATCACTGTTTGTTGCCGAGAGCAGCCGGACATCAACACTGGTTGCCTTTGTATCACCAATCCGCATAAACTCCTTTTCCTGAAGAAAGCGCAACAGGGTTTTCTGTACATCCATCGGCAGATTCCCGACTTCGTCCAGGAAAAGTGTTCCGCCGTCAGCAGCCTCCAGCAGACCCTGCCGATTCTCCCTGGCTCCGGTAAAAGAGCCCTTCTTGTAACCGAATAGTTCACTCTCCAGCAAAGTCGCCGGGAGAGCGCCGCAGTTTATCGCCACAAATTTTTTCTCACTTCTGGGAGAATTATAATGTATGGCCTGGGCAATCAACTCCTTGCCGGTACCTGACTCGCCGGTTATCAGTACCGACGTGTCACGCACAGCAACCTTCTCCACCTTTCCGAGTACCGATTTAAGCCAGCCGGAAACACCGATTATCTTGTCAAAACAGAATTTCTCGGACAGTTCCCGGCGCAGTTCCCGATTCTCCTCCTGAAGAGTTGAATGCTGCAGGGCATTTTTGACCCGGTAGACCAGTTCTTCCGGTTCGAACGGCTTGGTGAGCATATCGTAGGCACCTTTGCGCAAGGCCTGAATAGACATTTCCACCGTGGCATAAGCGGTAATCATGATGACCGGCAGATCCTTTGACATCTCCCTGACCTTCTGCAGAACCTCCAGACCACTCATGCCGGGCATTTTGATGTCCGTAACGACCAGATCCCAGATTTCGGGCGTAAACTCTTCCATCGCCTTTTGTGGCGACGTGTAAGCCCGTGCAAGATAACCCGCGTCCAGCAGCACCTGCTCCATCAGGCGGCAGAGTCCCGCTTCGTTGTCAATCAGCAGTATTTTCTTCTTGTTTGACATCAGTACTCACTTTCATTGTGCTCAACGGGGAGGGTCACGGTTATGACGGTTCCACTGGACGGTATGCTTTCGATCCGGATCTCGCCCGAATGCTGTTCGATGATCTGACGGGTAATTGCCAATCCCAGGCCGGTGCCGCGCTCCTTGGTCGTGTAGAAAGGTTCAAAAATCTTTTCAAGATCCTCCGGCGGAATTCCGCAGCCGTTGTCACTGAAGATGATATGTACCCTGTCAGACGCCGTCATTCCGGTTGTGATCGTGAGCGTGCCGCCATTCGGCATGGCCCCTCCGGCATTCAGGATCAGATTGATTGCCACCTGCCGCATCTGGTCGCCATCCAGGCAGACGTTCGGGAGCTCAGACGCAAACTCAGTCCTGATTTCCACCCCCTTCATATCGGTATGATTGGCGGCAAAACCCGAAATCTGTTCCATCAGCTTGTTAATGTCGCACGGTTCCATGACCGGCCGTGGCGTACGTGCGTATGAAAGCAGATCCTGCACTATCTTGCGGCATCTTTTACTCTCCCGTTTAATTTCATGAATATATTCATAATTCGGGTCATCCTCACTCATTTTGCCTTCCAGATATCCGGCATAGCCGAGAATAACCCCCAGAGGATTATTTATCTCATGGGCGACGCCCGAAGAGAGAATTCCGAGGGAAGCCATCTTCCCCTGCTGCGCCAGTTTTGCCTCGATCTCTTTATTAGAGCGTATAATGTCGGTCATGCGGTTGAAGGTGCCGGCCATTTCAGACAGTTCGTCGTCACCATCGACATGCATTCTTTCTTCAAGGTTTCCTCTTTTCACCTGTCTGATGACATCGATCATATGGGAGATGGGCCTGCTGATGATCAAGGAAGCCTCGAACACCAGGAACGAAGCGATAATACCAACCGCTATGACCAGAATCGCCAAGCTGATCAGAATGCTTTTCTTGATATTCCGGGCTTCATGGTAAAATTCATCCTCGTAAGATCCAACCGCAACAATCCAGTCCCACGGTTTGAAATATTCGTAGCGCACGATCTTCATGCGTGGCGCACTCGCTCCGGTATTTTTCCACGGATAGTGAATCCAGCCGCTCCTTTTCTCGCACATTTCCCGGATGAACCTGTTTCCGTCAGAGTCCCTGGCATCAATAAAGTTCATTCCCTCCGATTCCGGGTGAACCATAAAGGTACCTTTACTGTCCATACAGAAAATATAGCCGGTCGCGCCGACTTTTTTATTTCGAATCTTCTCCTTCAG
Organism: Desulfuromonadales bacterium; assembly: GCA_037129255.1. Classification (GTDB taxonomy): domain Bacteria; phylum Desulfobacterota; class Desulfuromonadia; order Geobacterales; family Pseudopelobacteraceae; genus JACRCG01. Next base: position 45,804 of record JBAXVG010000014.1, read on the forward strand.
TACAGCGTAGGATTTTTTCTCGAAATCGGTGTCGCCGTAGGCTTCTTCCAGGTATCCGCCGGTGGCGATAATCCAGTCTAATTCCCGGAAATAGCGGTACGCAACAACCTTTTTCCGCGGCGCCCGGTCACCAAGCACTGCATTGCGCCATGGATACGTTATGAAGAACACTTCATTCGGTTTTGACGCCAAGGCCACCCTGCACATATCGCGAATAAAATATCGGCCGTTTTCATCCTGCTCGTCATAAATTGTGTCGCCTTCCCGCGCAATGTGGACCTCCAGTTGCCCCTTGCCGGTCATCGCAAAAATGTAGCCGGTTTCGCCCACATTAATTTTTTTCAGGGCAATACGCGCCTCGCGTTTGGCATCAGCCAGACTCAACCGCCCGCTTGCATACTGTTTGTATTCCGACTCGACCAGATTGTAAGAGAGATTGGTCAGGGTGGCTAATTCATTATTCAGACTCTTCAACCGCTCCTGCTTATAGACCTGAAACTGCTGGTAATGGGCATTGAGCAGATCGATAGTAAAGCCTGTGATATGTTCCAGATCATCCCTGCTGGCCTTTGTCACCCCCAGGTATGCCTGACGATTGGCGATATAGCCTACAACCGAGCCAACAACGATGATCGGCACAATTACCAGAGGTATAACCAGCGCCAGCAATTTCCAGCGCAATTTAAGCCTGTTGAGCACTCTGATCATTGAATGGTTACATCCGTATACAGTAGTGTTTTTAATGATATACCCTATCATTCGCAGCAAATCAAGCATCCATGCCATTATTTTGCATTTTTGCAAAAATGCAGCCCCCTCTATTTGCAGTATCGCAAATTACAAAACCCCGTCTCGGAACGCTGATTTTTCAGGCAATATTTGGGCCTTGCAAAAGTCAAAAAGCCTGTCATTCCGGCAGTATTTTGGCCGGAATCCAGTTTGTAAATACCTGAAAATCTGGATCCCGGATAGAAACCTTCCGGGATGACAATCTTTCACAAGAGCTCGAATGGTTTTGCATTAATGCAAATAGTTTTGAGAGATCCACACAAATGCAAAGGGAAACATGCACATAATTAGCTGTAATTACATCAATTATCGTTATTGGCACCGTTAGGCACGGGTTGTGCTGTATACAGCATAGCACGTCGGGTAAAAGGAGTGGCCATGAGTGAGAATGATGTCTGCCATTTTCTGGGCAAAAACGATGACTACTGTGACGTGGGCTGCGGTTATGTATCTACGCACGACGCATACATGATGGTCCGCTACTGTGACGGCCGCTATGAACTTTGTGCCAAATTCCATGAGCTTTCCGACCGGCTGCGGGGGGAGGTTGTCACCATGCCATCATACGGGCACGAACCGTCGCACATATAATACAAATACATCACGCCTACAAAGGAGAAGAGAGATGAGTGAAAGTGAATTTGCATTTCTGTCAAGAAGAATTGAGGAGCTTGAGCGTCATACCTGGCGTAACAGTGCTATCTTGCGCTCGGTAGCCATGGTGGCGTTTACTGCGCTGATAGGTCTCGTGGTGGCGTCAGGGGTGATCGGCGCCGGCAGAGGCGGCCACGGATCAGGTCCGGCCTGGAATACCATGTGGCTGTACGGACTGTTTGCAGCCAATGCGGTATCCATGTTCTGGACAACTCACAAAGAGTAAACCGAATCATAATCTTACACGGGAGGAATAGAGCCATGCCGATGAAAATTTCCAATATCATACTGTTGTTAGCGGTCTGCACCGTCTGCGCCGCCTTTAACATGCAACTTTTTGCCGGAATTGACGAAATGATGGGAGATCAGTATTGGGTGATCGATACCACTCAGGGTGATCACGGCTGGTATGCCATGGGACTGCTGCCGCATGTGAAGAAAGTGCCGAAAGACGTGGTCAGTGCGGTCAACACCAATCCGGATGCCAAGGAGAAATATATCATTTACGCACAGGGCGGCGACTTTGCCGGCACCTCGCTGTATGGCATATGTTTCGGCATTCCGCTGATCATGTACCTGATCTGGTTTGCCTTTATAATCGGCTTCCCCGACAATGTGAACCCCTATCTGTTGCCGCGCAAGATCTTCACCATTGCAGTAATCATAGCCTGTTCAGTTATCGCCAACCTTTTTCTGATGAGGGTTGCCGGCGATTTCAGCCATGATCCGATGTCACGCATCGCCAATATTGCAGGCAACCACGCTTCACTGCTGTTTCATTATGCCGGCATATGGTTTGCCATCCTCTTTTCGGCCCTGGGTACCCACAGCCATTCCTTCAGTGAAGTCCGGGCCCCGGACAGCCGTAACTGGCAGACGCAGGCCAACGAAAAGTTCAACTGGATGTTCACCCTGTTAGCCATGGTCACCATACTGGAAGTGCTTCTGGTCAAAAACAGGCTGGCGTTGCCTGATACCGCTGTTGATTACGCGGTCTGGATCATCTGGGTCGTCATCTTCATGCGCATGTTCGGATTTTCTCCCAAATACTGGATCAAGCGCACCACCGGTATTGCCATCATGGTGATCGGCACCATAACGACCCTGCTGATATTTTACGTTCTGGAACGGCTCACCGGAACCCATGGCGCCGGTTTTGCCTCACCGATCCTGGCCAAGGCGCTGGGGCCGGAGAATCAGAATATCGGCCTGTCGCTGATGATCTCCATCTACCTGGTATTCTGGATGGAATTTGCCGCTGCAATCCGCATGAACGGACCGACCCGGAAAACAATAAACCAAAAGGCGTAATCACTCAGGAGGAACACCAATGACAACTATTACGAACAAAGGCTGGAGAGTCGTTGCCGCAGGTACAGCCATCAATCTGGCTCTGGGTGTACTGTACGCATGGAGTATCTTCAAGGGGGCCATCAAAGCCTCCATCGAAAAAGGGGGACCAGGCGCCTTCCAGTGGGATCTGGCGTCCATCAATGACCCGTATGCGGTCTGCTGCCTGACGTTCGCCTTTGCCATGATACTGGCAGGAAGGTGTCAGGACAGGATCGGCCCGGCCAGAACCGCCCTGATCGGCGGCATTCTGGTCGGCGCCGGCTTCGGGTTGATGTCGTTTTCCAGCTCTTACATGGCCTGGGTTGTAGGCTTCGGCATACTGGCAGGCGCTGGGTTCGGATTCGGCTACTCAGCAGCTACCCCGCCGGCATTAAAGTGGTTCTCTCCCGCCAGGACCGGTTTGATAGCCGGCATTGTAGTGGCAGGCTTCGGACTGGCGCCGGTATATATAGCGCCGCTCTCTTCCTGGCTGATCGGTTCTTTCGGCATCAAGATGTCCATGCTGTTTCTCGGCATCGGCTTTACCGTGGCGGTCTGCAGCCTCTCTTTCATTCTGGCCAACCCGCCTCAGGGGTATGTACCGTCAGAACCGGCCGATCCGGGTCCCGTGGCCAAATTGAATGCGGCAAAACCTGTAATCAATGCCACGGTGAGCGAGATACTGCGCAGCTATAAGTTTTATGTGCTCTGGGTTGCGTTTTTTATCGGGTCAGGCGCAGGTCTGATGGTAATCGGAAGTGTCGCCGGCCTCGCCAAGAAGAGCATGGGGCCCATGGCCTTTGTGGCGGTTGCCATAATGGCGGTTGGCAACGCAGGCGGCAGGGTGGTGGCAGGGGTGCTTTCCGACAAGATCGGCCGACGCGCCACCCTTTTCATCATGTTGTCGCTCCAGGCGCTGATGATGTTTGCGGCCATGGCGGTGGTAAATTCGGGCAGCGCCGTGCTGCTCGTGCTTCTGGCAACCTTTATCGGCTTTAATTACGGCTCCAACCTGTGCCTCTTCCCCTCCTTTGCCAAAGATTACTGGGGGGTCAAAAACTACGGCCTCAATTACGGAGCGCTCTTTACTGCGTGGGGGGTCGGCGGGTTCGTCATGGGCAAAGTATCCGAGATGCTCAATGCACAGCCCGGTGGTCTGTCCAAGTCCTTCATGCTGGCAGGAACCCTGCTTGCGGTGGGATCAGCGATGACCATCTTCCTGGCCGAGCTCAAACCGGCGACGGAAGGGGAAGCTGCGCCTTCTCAATGGAAGGAATTCTGGGCGGAATTCATGCTTGGCGCCCGCGTTTTTGCCGGCTTTGAGGAGGAACAGATCCGGGCCAGCTACACAGATCAGTTTTCTGTGCCGGGGAGTGAATTAACCGACCGTAATGCGAAAGATCAGCTCGAAAACGATAAACGTTTTCATATCAATGTATTAGTATCCGGTACCATTGCAGAATAAGTAGCTGCACAAAACCATAACAAGTCCCCCTTCAAAAAGGGGGATTCAGGGGGATTTGCCGTTGAGTTTAGAGGCAAATCCCCCTGTTGGCGATAAGATGCGGTTAAAAAGATCAAAGTCAATGGAACACGGAAAAGGCGGATTGAACGGATTAAGGCAGATTTTCAAAATCTTTTTGTTTTTAAATCCGTTTGATCAGATTTGATCAGTGTTTCCATGCTTTTGAGGTTCCAGGTTTACTCGCATTTTGTAAAGACTCAGGTTGTAATAGATTAAACCGCAGATATTTCATGACTCTTCCAGCACCTCCATAACCTCAATCGTTACTTAAAAACCTTTCGGAGCGAGCCTCCGCTATAGAAAGGCAACCCGCACACCGTGGCCTCCATGCTGACCCGCTCGTGCCTGATGGTAAACGGGAAACCCGCCGGATACTCACCGGCGGTTACAAAACCGATACCGATGCCGCAGCTGAGCATGGGGGAAAATACACCGCTGGTTACCGTACCGACCGGCTGATCCTCCGCAAGGATTTCGAAGTGATGCCGGGGCGATCGACGACTGGAGACCTGAAAAGCCACTTTCCGGCGTTTCGCACCCTCCCCTTTCTGCCTGAGCAGCGCTTCCTTACCGATAAATGACTTGTCGAAATTGACAAAAGCGCCCAGACCCGCTTCGAGCGGTGTAGTCTGCTCGTCGATATCACTGCCGTACAGAGAATAGCCGACCTCCAGCCGCAAGACATCGCGTGCTCCGAGACCTGCCGGTTTCACCTGTTCGTCCGTCAGCAGCAGATCCCACAGTTCACAGACTCTGTCGGCGGGAATGAATATTTCATACCCAAGTTCCCCGGTATAACCGGTGCGGCTGACGATAACCTCTACACCCAGAATATTCATCGTTATGAACTTGAAGTAGGGTATGACGGCGATCTGTTCGCCAAACAACTTCACCATGACATCCCGGGCGAGCGGCCCCTGGATGTCCAGCTTGCCGGTTGCATCGGTAACGTTGGTAAACAGACCACCCCGCAGGCGCTGGCTGATAACGGCATAGTCATTTCCGGTAGTGGCCGCATTGACAACGATCATGACCTTATCCTCAGCAATACGGAAAACGATCAGGTCGTCGATGATGCCACCCTGTTCATTCAGCAAAAAACCGTAGCGGGAACGGCCCGGCGGGATCGTCTTGACTGAAAACGTAAAGACATCCTCCAGACCATCCTCATCGAAATCGCCCTGAAACATGAATTCCCCCATATGGCAGATATCGAAGAGCGCCGCCCTCTGACGGCACCAGGCATGCTCGGCAATAATCCCCTCATACTGGATCGGCATATCCCAACCGCCAAACGGCGCCATCAAGGCGTTACAATCACGATGTCTGCTGTTGATCGGCGTAACCAGAATCTGTTCTTTCATAGGCGGTTCTCCCATGTAATCATTTACGTTTTGCCTTAGGCGAACGGCAAAATATAAACAGTCCTAAAATCAACCCCCCTCAATCCCCCCTTGTCAGGGGGGAAGCAGCTTACAGCGGGCTTTGAAGTCTCCCCTGACAAGGGGAGATTTAGAGGGGTTTGGAAGTAATATGTTTTGCCGTTTGCCTTACTTCGTCGTCGTAGTAACTCCTTTGCCATACAGATTATCCCGCCACTCCGTTTCACTCTGGATCTTCCAGGTGAGGTCCGGCTCGGTATAGAGCAGAGTACCTCCCGCCGCGGCCGACAAACCATTCATCGGCATCAGGTAGACCTGCCCGGTCTGCTGGTTCCACCATAACAGGTCGGCCTTGCTGTCGCTGTTGTAGTTGCCGACGCTGACTATCTCCCACTGTGTGTTCGGTTCGGTGTACATCATCGCGCCGCCTGTGACAGACGATCCGTTGGTCTGCATACCGTATACCTGACCGGTTGTCCTGTTATGCCAGATGATATCTGCTTTTCCGTCTCCGTCAAGATCACCCGCTCCGGCTATCCGCCAGTCGGTATTGGATTCGGTGTAGACGATGCCGGCGGTGGATGCACTCGTTCCGTTGGTCTGACCAAGAGCTACCTGACCGGTTGTGCTGTTCCACCAGAGCAGTTCCGTTTTGCCGTTACCGTCGAAGTCAGCGGCGGCGACTATTTTCCAGGCGGTGTTCGGCTCTGCGTAAATCAGCGCTCCTCCCGCCAGCGATGTCCCGTTCAGCAGCATGGCATAGACCTGGCCGGTCAGCTTGTTCCACCAGATCAGGTCACTCCTGCCGTCGCCGTTGATATCACCGGTGGCAACTATTTTCCAGTTGATGTTGGATTCAGTGTAAATGACCGCGCCGGATTTCACCGCCGTGGGGCTTGCCATCAGCATGACGTAGACCTGACCGGTGCTGCTGTTCCACCAGACAAAATCTCTGATTCCGTCGCCGTCAAAGTCTCCCTGGCCAACGATCAACCAGGCTGCGTTTGCTTCCTGGTAGAACTGGGCACCACCGGTGATACTACTTCCATTCGTGGTCATGCCATATGCCTTTCCATCTCCCTGGTGGCGCCAGGTGATGGAAGGGGTGGCGGTCGCTGCTATCGGATTAAAGTAGTTTTTAACAAAGGCGCCATACATCGTAAGGCTCCCATCTTTTTTCAGAAGGGCTGGGGGATTGTCGTAATGATACGACCACGCCAGATTGCCCAGTTTGTTGCTGTCCATCCACTGCGTGAACGGAGTTCCGTAGGAAGACTGAGAGCCAGGCCAGGTCGGATTCAGGACATCGCTATCCTCATAGCCCCATTCGGTGACAAGAACAGGCTTGACCCCGACCAGCCCTCCGGTGTCCTTATTCCATTCTGCGGCTGTGTTATAGCCGTTCACAGAATATTTGTGATAGGCATACACGACATTAGGGTCTGTCAGCGGATTATCCTTGATACCCACCAGCCAGCTTGCCCAACGATTGCCGGTGGCAAGCACAATATTTTGACCGCCGTTGTTACGCACCGTTTGAATGATGCTTTCGTAAGCAAGCTTCAGTTCCGGCCAGTACGGGTTCGGGTCAGCGGCATCCCAGTCGGCAGCGTCGTGAACAGGTTCGTTCCACAAGTCAAAGATGATGCGCCTGTCCGCTCCATAGCTCTTCGCCATTTGCGTCCAGAAAGAGCGGGCCACGACCATGCTCGAATCATACGTGTCCGCCGGATTGCCGGCATCAAACGGAGCGGGATAATAGCCATCCGGCCAGCCAATGACATGATAGGAAATGACAACATACATTCCGCTGGCAAGCGCGGCGTTGACTTCCTGCGCCAGACCGGCCAGCAGGGTGGCGCTGTTCATATTTTTCCACTTCGTGGGATAAACGCTGATACGTACTATCTTTGCCTTCCAATCGTTGGCAAGCGTTGCATAGTTGGCGGTTGTATACATTGGATAGTAAGCCGGATCACGCGCAAAGAAAGGATCGACCATGTTGACGCCGTGCAGTTGGACCGGCTGACCGTTGGCGATGATATTTGCTCCTGAAACGGAAAGCCCGGGCAGAACAGCCGCAGTTACACACGCATTGCTGACCGGCAGCGTCGGGTTGGCGTAGCCGGTGAAAGTGGGAATGCCGCTTGTGGTGTGGATCATCGTTTTAATCGCTGAAACGACCCACGTATTCCAGTCGGCATAGCCACGGGTTCCGTGATCGCCTCCAGCCGGGCAGATACTGAAGACATTGCCATCGCCTCTTGCCTGGTGGGCATTACTTAATGTTCTTGCGCCGCAATTTCCCCACGTGCAATCATCCACAGGAAAAGAGGTATCGCCCAGATTTTCGATCATGGCAACGCTGTAGGAAGCGGTATCCGCCAGTCCGGTGCGTGTGAACGCTCCGGTGTTATAGTCTGTGATATTACCGGGTGCAGAATACCCGGCATCCTCTGAAACGAATCCCAGGGCTTTGGCTGTGCCGTTTGCGCCGCTGTACCCGTTACTGCGCAGATACTCCATCACCCAATAGTTCTGCGCTCCGCCATATGACTCGCCATCTATGACGATGGCTTTGCAATTGGCGGGGATGGATGCGTCGGCGCAGAGCAGATTCAATCCTTCCTTTGATTTCACATCAATATTGCTGGTCCAGCCGCCGGTGTCGTCAAACCCGATCGCCAAAGTTACGTAGCCCGCATTGACAAGGTTCGTATTCTGGGCTGACACCGCAGCATCCACATTGCCCGCTCCATCCCAACCCGGCAAAAAAACGACTACAGGCCGTTTTTCCCCCGCCGGAATTCCCGAAGGCCAGGTGGCAATAGCCCGCCCCGGAGTGAGCACTTTGCTGTTCGCTGCGGCAGACGCGTCAACAGCAAGCGGCCCCGTCACTATCGACGTAACGAACAGTAAAACAGAAAACAGGCGCGAAGCTGAAATTCCGAGTACCATAATCATACCTCCCTTTCGTGATAAACATGGCTAATGTAGACTGCATCTTACTTCGTCGTCGTAGTAACTCCTTTGCCATACATGATATCCGAAGCATGGAGAATACTCTCATTCAAAATAGTGTCAATTCTGTTCTTTTATCTGCCGCAAAGGATTACGTGTTATTATTGTGGCAATGCAATTGAAAACTATGTTTATTATGATGTTCAGTCCGGATCTGGAGGAAATTGAATTTTGCAAGATATAGTGCAAACAAAGGTAGAGTCGTATCTGCATAACCACAATGTCGCAACTCTTGCTACAGGCATAGACGGTGACGTGTGGGCGGCTGCGGTCTTTTATGTCAATGAAGGTTTCACGCTCTACTTTCTTTCTTCTCCAACGAGTCGCCACATACTGAACCTTGCCAAGTCGCCTCGTGTCGCCCTGACAGTTCAGGAAGATTATTCGGACTGGCTGAAAATTAAAGGAGTGCAAATGGAAGGAATTGCCAAGGAAATATCCGGTATCGAGGAAAAACATGCCATTAAAATGTATGGAGAAAAATTTCCGGTAGTCGGGCTTCCGGGTAAGGCACCGCTTTCCATTGTCTCTGCTTTGTCCAGGATCTGCTGGTACAAGCTACTCCCTCATCGGATCTATTTCATTGATAACTCTCGGGGACTGGGACATCGCGAGGAAGTTTTTCTGTAAAGTTGTAATAGTATGTGCTAAAGGTAGATTAACGGTATATTCTTTATTCATAAGGCCAGGAGCATGACACTGAAATCTGCAAAAAAGACCTGTATTCAGCCTGAGCTTCACACCGGGCACATGTGCGAACTGGAAGGGCAGCTGGAGTGGGATATTATTCGGCAAATAACCGATAACCCCAGAGTTAAATGTGAAAACTGTGGTGCCGCAGTGAATTCGTCCCGAAACGTATGTATGCCTGCCGAGCTGTAAGGGACAAAGAAAACAAGGGGGAAGATCATGAACGAATTGAATTCAATCTACACCGGCACATCTGACCAGGTGACAGTCAAACAAAATGCCCTTATTCGGCAGGTATACGCCTGGATGGGAGCAGGCTTGGCCATAACAGCCTTTATGGCACTGCTCACTCTTTCCTCGCCTGTGATACTCAATACAATTATGGGAAACCGGCTCGTGTTCTACGGCCTGATGATCGGCGAGCTGGTCCTGGTGTTCACCCTTTCCGGCGCCATCAGCAAGCTGAGTGCAATGACTGCGACGTTACTGTTCGTTGCATATTCGGCGCTTAATGGTGTCACCCTGTCTGTTGTGGCGCTGGTCTACACCGCCAATTCAATAGCCTCCACCTTCGTCATCACGGCGGGCATGTTCGGGGCTATGAGTGTCTATGGCTACATTACCAGGCGCGACCTGACTTCATGGGGCAGCTTCCTGTTCATGGGACTGATCGGTGTGGTAATCGCCTCGGTAGTTAATATATTTGTCGGGAGCAGTGCGGTCTCCTGGGTCATATCCGGCATCGGGGTGATCGTCTTCACCGGACTGACCGCATACGATACCTGGAAGATCAAGGAAATGGCAGCCCAGGGGACAGAGGGGAGAAAACCGGCCATCCTCGGTGCGCTGACGCTTTATCTCGACTTCATAAACCTGTTTCTCATGTTGCTGCGGTTCACCGGCAGCCGGAGGTAATACGATCAGGTTTGACACTATTCCCGGCTGCTTACTTGATACAGACCCTGCGGACCTCTTTCAGGTCAGTCAACCCCTGAAAACATTTCAGGATTCCGTCCTGCTTCAGCGTAGTCATACCATCCTCGATTGCCTGTTTTCTTATGAATTCAATTTCAGATTTCCGTTTGACAAGCGCTTTAATTGGATCCGTCCCTTCAAGCAGTTCATGAAGACCCAAACGTCCCTTGTATCCTGAGTCTCCACATTTTGGACAGCCAACCGCTTTAAACAGCCTTATCTCTGAAGGGATTAATCCTGTTTTGTCAAAACTCTCGCTACCATATTCAAGGATTATTTCATCGAGCTCCTGACGCGTCGGAGTATATTCCTGCCTGCAACCGCAGAGGCGTCGCGCCAGTCGCTGGGCAAGTATGCAGAGGATGGCGTCGGAGAAACTGAAAGGGTCAAGTTCCATATCCAGCAGGCGGGTAATGGTCTCCGGGGCCGAGTTGGTGTGCAGAGTGGAGAAAACCAGGTGGCCGGTCAGCGAACATTCAACGCCGATTTCAGCGGTTTCCTGATCACGCATTTCACCTACCATTATGACGTCCGGGTCTGCTCGCAGGAAAGAACGCAGGGCGGCAGCAAAGGTAAAACCGATTTTGGGATGTACCTGAACCTGACGCAGACCGCGCTGGGTAATTTCAACCGGGTCTTCTGCCGTCCAGATTTTAGTGTCAATCGTATTGATCACGGATATGGCAGAATGAAGCGTAGTTGTTTTTCCTGAACCGGTCGGGCCTACAACCAGCACCAGACCATATGGCTGTTTGATACAGGCCTCAAGCACACGGGAGTTGCGGGCGGTCAGGCCAAGCTTGTCGTAAGGGATCGGCTCGCCCGATGCTAAAACACGCATGACAACATCTTCCAGTTGACCCGCAGTGGGGACAGTTGCAACACGAAGTTCGACATTGAGCGGCCCGAATTTTTTAAAGTCGATCTTGCCGTCCTGAGGTTTGCGACGCTCCGAGATATCCAGGTTGCACATGATCTTGATGCGGGACGGGATGGCATATTTATATTTATAGGGTATTTTCTGGTAAACCTTGCAGCGGCCATCAATCCGCATCCTGACCTGCACATCTTCCTTGCCCGGAAACGGCTCAATGTGGATATCGGATACCTTGTTGTTGACGGCGTCGATGATGATCTTGTTGACCAGTTGTACAATAACGCTGTCCTGTTCAGAAACTTTCTGCGACTCGGATTCAATTTCAGGATCGTCGGATGAGTCAAGCCTGTTGATGATGTCATCAATGCTGCTATTGGATCCGCCGGATGAATTATGATGATAGAACAGGTTAATGTAGCTCAGAATATCTTCACGAAACGCTCCGGTATAGCTGATGCGTTTGTATTCGGGATATATGAATTTCAGCATATCTTGACGGCCAAGATCGGTCGGGTCGTCGATTATGATATGCAGAATACCGTTCTCTATTTTGAAAGGCACCCACCATTCCTTGTTCAGCCGCTCAGGACGCACACGCTTCAGCAGATCGTCCTCAAGCGACGGGACCGTGGGGTCGTAACCGATAAATTCGGTGCCAAAATAGAATGACAGGTTTTTGGCCATATCCTCCCTGCTGATGCCGAATTCACGCATCAGGACGCTGTCCATTCCAATTTTAGATACATCTGGATGGATGGAAGCCTTCTCCAGAATCTTGTCGTCCAGCATGTTCTTGTCCAACAGAAAATTGTAGCGGGCCTTGTGGCGGATTACCTTGGTAGTGACAGAAAGACGATAAATGTTGTGAATAGCAATTGAAAGTGAGGTCGCCAGTTCCAGGGCATAGCTGATGTCGGTATCGTCATAGGGGATGTCGCCTTTTTTGTTAATGACCTGAATAACACCTATCAGGGTTTTCTGGAATTTCATCGGTACGCACAATACCTGCTTGGTTATGAAACCGGTCTTTTTGTCCCAGCTGTCGTCAAACTTGAGGTTGCTGCTGATCATCCGCAGCTCGTGGGCGTCATAGGCACTTTTAATGTTGATAACGGTTCCGGTAATGGCGCAGTAACCGGAAAGGCTGGCATCGCTGATGGGTACCACAATCTGCTGTACTTCAGCTCCGCTTTTTACCTTTGAGATCAGCAGATTGCGTTTTGCGTCTGCCAGATATATCGTTATGCGCTCAGCCGAGAACAACGCTGCTATGCTGTCCTTGATCTGAATCAGAATAGTATTGAGATTGTCGGCGGAATGGATTTCGTTTATCTTGTCCATCAAACGTTTCCGGTATTCCAGTTGCTGGCGTAATGCGTCTGATTCCTGTGGCATAAGATCACCCTGTCAGTTGTGGAATAAGCTTCTCGTCCAGATTAACAGATCTACCGTATATCTCAAGCGATATTCCATTTGATTTTTGCTCATTTACTGGTAAAATTCGAAAAACATATATCTTGCTGCAGTCTGGGGGAATTTTTATGAAGCCGTTTCTGATTACGCTGTTGATCGCACTCGTACTGCCATCTATGTCCCTGGCAGCCCAGGTGGGTAAAATCACCGGGTTGAAAGGGATGGCTCAATTCAGGGCTTTGAATAATATACCTTATTCTGCTTTAAAAAAAGGAGATCTCATCAGCGAGGGGAACTGGATCAAGACCGGTGCCGACGGCTGGGTCGAACTGACTCTTGATGACAAGAGCAAATTCACTCTGGCGAATAACACCGAATTCGCGGTTACGAGTTTCCTTTTGACCAAGAACAAACGTGAAGGCTCTTTTAACCTGACTCAAGGCAAGTTGAGGGCATCGGTTGTCAAACTGGCGGGGCGTCAGAGTGGCATGACCGTCAAGAGCGGTTCTGCCGTCGCGGGGATCAAGGGTACCGAATTCCTGATGATGTCCCAGGGACCTGCCAACGTTTTTTTCGGTAATGAGGGGACAGTCGCCGTTTCCGGCGATGTCAGGGGGCCGCAACAGTCTCTGACCGCCAGCACTATGACCCAGAACACGAGGGGAATTACTCCGGTTGAGCCTCTCAAAGTCGAGACCGGTTCACCGATCGCTGAGGCCAGGGATATCTTCGACAGGATAACCGCGGCAATGCCGCCGGTCGCATGGACGGATTCCGGCAGAATTTCCGATATCATAGCCCGCTGGAACATCAATCATGGCCATTATCTGGCTGACTCCGGCAAATACAACGACGCACTTCACGTATTCCAGATCGCCCTTGACCTGACTAAAATCGCCGAAATACGGGCTGATTCGCTGATGGAGCGCGGGGCGGTCTATGCGCGTTTCCTGAGAAATCCTGAGTTGGCCCTGGCTGAATATCTGCTGGTTATGGAGGAATACCCCACGTTGCCACAAGCCGAGACCGCACTTTTCAGTGCAGCCCAGACTCTGGTTGAACTTGGCTTTGCCAATCAGGCCAGAATCCGTTTCGAACAGTATATGAGGGATTACCCGACCGGTAAACATAAGGACAATGTCGAGACTCTGCTCCGAAATCTTGGCAAATAGCAGTTACATCCGGGGGGACACTGACCCCCCCTTTTTTTATCTGTTTGTCCGGGGGAATGCCTAATGAACAAACGTTTCATGTTTGCACTGTTTGGAATTGTAGCCGCCGCCTGTTCTTTTCTGATGTACAAGCAGGCCTATCCCGCCCTGCAACAGCTTGATTTCCGCATGAAGGATGCCCGTTTCAGGATTCGTGGGCCGGTCAGGCCGGACAGCGATGTTGTCGTGGTCGCCATTGATCACAAAAGCATCAAGGAGATCGGCCGCTGGCCATGGTCGCGTGAAATAACCGGAAAACTGATTGAAAACCTGGCGACTCACTATGGAACAAAAGTCACTGCGCTGGATATTGTATTCTCCGAACCGCAAAACAGTGTGGCTGACACTGCTTTGTCCGAAGCGATAAAAAAGTCGGGCAATGTTGTCATGGGTTACTTTTTCAGGGAAGAACAGGGAGATACGCAGGCTGCTGCTCTGGCCCAGCTGGAAAACGCCAAACTGAAGCTTGTCAAAATCGCCGATGGCGTGCAAAACATTCCCATCCCCGAATTTCCGAACCTTGATCTTAATATTCCGCAGCTCGGAGAGGGTGCGCTTGATTTCGGTTTTTTTAATGTCCGTCCCGACAGCGACGGTCTTTACCGGCGCTCGATCCTGCTGTTGCTTTTTAACGGCAATATCTATCCGTCGCTTCCCCTCATGGCTCTGCGGCATTATCTGGGATCTGATCTGATGCTTGACGTCAAGCTGTGGGGAGTTGACAGTTTACAGATCGGCTCCATGCATATCCCTTCTCGTGAAGACGGTACCATGGCGCTTAATTTCTACGGCGGGACCGGCTCTTTTTTCACCGTATCTGCAGCGGATATCATTGCCAAACGACTTCCCAAAGATTCGCTCAAAGGCAAAATCGCTTTTGTAGGAGCCACCGAAGTAGGTATATACGACCTCAGGCCGACGCCGTTCGACGCCACTCTGCCGGGAATTGAAATTCACGCCACCATGGCCGCCAACGCACTGGAGAAACGCTTTCTGCGGTATGACAGCGTGACTCAGATGATGGAGATCACCTGCATATGTGTGTTGCCGGTATTATTGGGCATACTTCTGGCTTTTGCACCGGGAACCTTTGCCGGGTTGGGGATTATGGCACTATTTACCGGAGCGTTCGGCTTTTTCAACTATTTCATGTTTGCTTCCGCTTTTAGGGACATGACCCTGATCTATCCTTTTGCGGGAATCGCTCTGACGTATCTTGGCGGTGAGGCGTGGCGCAACCTGGTGGTGGAACGCAAGGGTCGCCATCTGAAAAAAGCCTTTTCCAGCTATGTATCGCCCGATCTGGTCAAACAGATTGAAAAAGACCCGGACAAGCTGGTGCTGGGCGGTGAACAGCGTGAACTCTCGATTCTCTTCTCCGATATACGCGGTTTCACAACCGTCTCGGAAAGTCTGACTCCGCCTGAACTGGTCAAGCTGCTGAATGAATATCTGAGCCCGATGACCCGCATCGTGCTTGATGAGCGCGGTACACTGGACAAGTTTATCGGCGATGCTGTCATGGCGCTCTTCAATGCACCGCTGGACGTACCGGATCATGCCACCCACGCTTGTGCTGCGGCGGTCAGGATGCTTGAGGAGTTGAAATTGCTGAATGAAGGTTTTGCGTCCCGCAAAATGCATACTCTTGACATCGGTGTCGGTATCAATACCGGCCCGGCTGTCGTCGGCAACATGGGGGCGGATATCCGCTTTGACTATACCGCCATCGGAGATTCGGTCAATCTGGCTTCCCGTCTGGAAGGGCTCAACAAATACTACGGTTCGCACATTCTGGTCAGCGAGGACACCCGTAAACAGGTCAACGACAGCAGATTCGCTTTTCGCGAAGTCGATCGGGTCAAGGTGAAAGGGAAGCATCTGCCGATAGTCATGTACGAGCTGATGATATCAGATAGAGATATTCTGCCGCATTTTGAAAAAGCTCTCGATATGTACCGCGCTCAAGACTTTGCCGGTGCGAAGCCGTTGTTTGAAGAACTGGCTGCAA
Source organism: Desulfuromonadales bacterium (assembly GCA_037129255.1). Lineage (GTDB taxonomy): Bacteria > Desulfobacterota > Desulfuromonadia > Geobacterales > Pseudopelobacteraceae > JACRCG01. The sequence continues at coordinate 61,684 of JBAXVG010000014.1, forward strand.
GCAGAAACGATGGCCCCTCGCGTCTGTATGCCGGCCGTTGTGACGAGTATCTGGCTGCACCGCCGTCACCGGATTGGGATGGAGTTTATGTCGCCAAGAATAAATAGTGTAGATACTCAGCTGAATAATGCCTGAACTCCCCGAAGTCGAAAACGTACTCCGCTCGTTGCGGGACGGACCGCCAGCGCTGACGGGCCAGGTTATCCATAGAGCACTTATTATATGGAGTGGTGTCTTATCGGGCAGTAACGAAGATATATTTCAAGCGATGGTTCAAAATTCAACATTCTCTGCCATCAGTCGCCATGGCAAGTACCTCATTTTTACCCTCAGCAGTATTAACCAATGCCGCAAAGAGTTCTTCCTGATTGTTCACCTGCGCATGACCGGCAGGCTCTATCTGGTGCCACGGGAGAATGCTGTTGTACGACACACCCGTGTGTCTCTGCTGCTTGGAGATGACTTGGCGCTCCGCTTTGATGATCCACGAAAATTTGGCAGAATCTGGCTGGTGAATCATCCCGATGAGGTAACCTGTGGTCTTGGTCCGGATGCCTTGACGGTTGATTCTGATTATGTCGAATCAGCTCTTGCTGAACGCCGCCGACAGATCAAACCGCTCCTTCTGGATCAGTCTTTCATAGCGGGCATTGGAAATATCTATGCGGATGAAATCCTTTTTCGGGCTGGGATACATCCACTCGCTTCGACTGAAGCATTATCGGACAATGATAAGGAGCGCCTTTACGACTCGATGATCGGAGTACTCTCCGAAGCGGTTGACGCTCGGGGCGCTAATGTCGACGGAGTTTTCAAAGAGGGTGCTTTTGTCGTCGACGTTTACGGACGAACAGGAGAGTCGTGTCGGGTATGCGATACTGCGATAACCAAAATCAGGGTTGGGCAGCGTGGCACTCATTATTGTCCAACCTGCCAGCCTTTGCGAAGCAGGCCATAAGTCACTTCTTCCGGCGCCCGGCGCTTTTAGACATCTTTTAAAACCGGCTTGCAATTGACTTTAACACCGTTGTCTGTTAGAAGGTCTGGCGGTTTATCAAACTCAAAGGACTATTATGGAAGATTTCTTCCTCAAACTTTCTGTAATGCTTGTGCCCGGAATGCTGGCAATCGTCTGTCATGAGGTGTCCCACGGCTATATTGCCTGGCGCTTTGGCGACCCGACTGCCAAGATGATGGGGCGGTTGACGCTTAATCCACTCAAGCATATCGATATCTTTGGCACACTGATGATTTTTATTATTGGTATAGGGTGGGCCAAACCGGTTCCAGTGGTCTCTGAAAACCTGCGAAATCCTAAACGCGATATGATCTGGGTTGCTGCTGCCGGACCGATTACGAATATCACACTGGCAATCATTTCTGCACTATTGCTGCGTATTATTGTTGTGATAAGTAATCCGGCCGGTTCCAATTCAGCATTTTCAATGCTGATAGAACCACTGGTCATGATGCTGGCTTTTTCAGTCTACGTTAATCTTTTGCTGGCAATCTTCAATATGATACCGTTGCCGCCTCTGGACGGCGGAAGAGTATTGGTCGGATTATTGCCGTACCGCCAGGCCGCTGCTTTGGCACGTATTGAACCATATGGCATGATCATTATTATACTGCTGGTTTTCTTTACCAATATTTTTTCTTATGTAATCTCGCCGCTGCTGAACATAGGTGTTCATCTGCTGGCCGGCCCCCAGAGTGGCCTGGTGCTGGGTGTCACAAGACTAATGATGAGGTAAAATATGAATGATCCCAGAATAAGACAGTTCGCAGAGATTCTCGTCGATTACTCGACCAGAGTCAAAAAAGGAGACGTAGTACTTATCAATGCCGCCGGACTTGAGGCGCTGCCGCTGTTGAAGGAGCTGTATGCCCTCTGCCTGAAACGGGGGGCAACATATGTGGAATACGCATTCGCCGTACCCGAGATCGACCGCAGCTTCTACAATCTTGCCAACAAGCAGCAACTGGCTCATTTTCCACAACATAAGCTGGATTTTTATAAATCTCTGACCGTCTACATCGGCATCTCAGCCGGAAATAACTCAATGGTCATGGCCAATGCCCGCCAGGAGGCTATGGTCACCTATCAGAGGGTCACCAAACCCCTGATCGATCAGCGCGTCAAGCATACCCGCTGGTGCGTGACCCGCTATCCTACCCACGCAGCAGCCCAGGAGGCCCGTATGAGCCTTGATGAGTATGAGGATTATCTCTTTTCGGCCTGCTGCATTGACTGGAAAGCGGAGTCGAAAAAACAGGACAAACTGAAGAAGTTAATGGATATGGCTAAAAAGGTGCGCATTACTGCACCGGATACAGAGCTCAGTTTCAGTATTGACGGCATGCCCGGTATAAAGTGCGACGGTCGCTTCAATATGCCTGACGGCGAGGTTTTTACGGCGCCGGTCAAAGAGTCGGTCCAGGGATACATTACGTATAACTGTCCCAGTATCTATCAGGGCAAGGAGTATAACGGCATCCGGTTTGATTTCAAAGACGGCAGGATCGTTAAGGCCAGTGCCGAAGCAGGCATGAGTGCTGCGCTCAACAAAATTCTGGACAGTGACGATGGTGCGCGTTACATCGGCGAATTCTCACTCGGAATCAACCCCGGCATTCGCCAGCCGATGCGCAATATCCTTTTTGACGAGAAAATTTTCGGCTCGATCCATTTTACACCCGGACAGGCTTACGACGAGTGCGACAACGGCAACCGCTCGGCAGTACACTGGGATCTGGTGCGAATCCTTTCTGATGGCGAAATCTGGTTCGATGATGTCCTGATCCAGAAGAAGGGTCGCTTTGTGCATAAAGAACTGCTTGAACTTAATCCCGCCTGAGAGAAACATCGATGACAGACAGCACATATCCCGAGATTGAATTTGAGCATGATGATTTCGAATTTGCCACTCTTGAAGAAGAGTTACTGGTGGATCAGCGTTGTCAGCAGCTTCTGAAGCATTTTTTCCTGTACCTTCAACAGCGGGGGATGCCCGCAGAACGCGCTTCAGAACTGGCTTTCAGTGCCGATCTGTATGTACGTGATTATCTGCTGGATTTTGCCAGACAGAACATTGTCTGCCCGCAACAGGGGATCGTCAGAAAATTTGCCGCCTCATGGTTCATCACCCATACTCTCGACCCTGAAATGACCATGCTTGAGCGACACTTATCGGCGATAGCCGAACTATACCGGTTTATGCATCGCCAGCATTTTATTTCTGTCGTTGAATTGGCGTTTCTTCTGGAGGAGGCTGGTCAGCTTCCTTACTACCAAAAACGCATCGACAGTTTTACTGCTATTACCGGCGACAGTTTTGTTGCGTGGGACACGGAATGTCCCGCCCGGTTTTGACCGCAGTTAAGGAGTATGAGTAATGGCATGTAAAATAAAGAAACAGATTACCCTGACTGTTTTCATGCAGGAACAGACCACAAGGGACTGGTCCTTTGACTTTGATGGTGACTCTTTTCAGCTTTTTTGTAACGCTTTGATTAAAGATATGAAAAGACTTGGCGTTACAGTCACTCTTGTGCGTAATCGGGAAGCAGTCATACAGATCAACAGTTACGCCGATCTGCTGAACGTAGTCAAAATTTCCTCTCCGGAAAACGCTCACAGCAGTCAGTGCATCGGGCATATCATTGGAAAGAGCGAAAATCTGGATATACTCGAAGACATCCGGGCGGCAGTCCGCCGTGTCGCGTTTGCCCCGGAAACCATCGCCCCTGCCGGTGAATTTCGGAAGGTATGCCACAACTGCGGCTGTGGATGTTAGCTTATATGAATAGTTATGATAGCAAATATAATGTATTACTTGATAAATTGGAACTGCTTCTGGACCGGCTCAGTCCGCCTGCAGAAGTGGTATCCGATTTCAATGTTCACCTGGCATTCCGCTGGGAGCGTTTTGGTGAGAACAGCGGCAGACTGGCAGCGGTAACACATCCGCACCTTTTTGATCTGGATGAACTGGTAGGGATAGATGACATTCGCGATGAGGTTCTGAGGAACACACGTCAGTTCGTCAAAGGTTTTCCTGCCAACAACATTCTTTTGTGGGGTGAACGCGGTTGCGGCAAGTCGTCGCTTGTCAAGGGTCTGCTGAAACCGTTTGCTCCGCAAGGGTTACGCCTTATCGAGCTTAAACGGTGGGACATCATGTCACTGCCGGCAATTACGGCTCTATTACGGGATCAGCCGTATCGCTTCATCCTTTTTTGTGACGACCTCTCTTTTGATGAGGGAGAAGGCGACTTTCGCGTCCTGAAAACACTGCTGGACGGCGATATTGAGGAGCGTCCTGCGAATGTCCTTATTTATGCCACTTCCAACCGTCGCCACCTGATGCCGGAGCGTATGGAAGACAATACCGGAGGTGGTGAAATTCATCCGAAAGAGGCCGTGAATGAAAAACTGGCGCTGTCGGATCGTTTTGGGATTTCTCTCGGTTTCTACAGTCTTGATCAGGATGAATATCTGGCGGTTGTCCGGCAGTATGCAAAACAACGTAAACTTGATGTCAGTGATGAGATATTGTGTGATAATGCGTTGAAATGGTGTCTTGACAATGCCAGACGCAGCGGCAGATCGGCCCGTCAGTTCATCGACGACCTGGAAGGGAATATGCTGCTGCGGAATCTGACATCCTGAATGCGCTGATCGGATGCGCGGTAGAGTGATCAGTCCGCGAGAAACCTGCTTCAATATAAGGTTGCAAAAGGATTCGGGTTGCTGCTAGACTGCGGATTCTGAAATCCCCTGATTCGAAGGAGATGCTCCATGTCATCAGACACGATACCTGAAACTGTCAGACGGCTGCTCGCTTCACAGCCGATAGAGCTGCCGATATTTCACCCGGTTGCCCTCAAGCTTCAGAAGATGCTCTCTGATTATGACTTTACAGTCGATGAGGTTGCGCGTGTAGCCAACGAAGATATGTCATTGGCCAGCCAGATGCTTAAAATTGCCAACTCCCCGATGTATGTCGGTCGCTCCAAGGTGGCCACAATCAAGGAGGCGGTCATCAGGCTTGGAGCACAACAGGTTATAAACCTTGTGATCGTTGCTTCTCAGGCTGCGGTGCACACATCGGTAAATTCGGCTCTGGATCACTACATGAAGCAGCTCTGGCTGCACAGCCATGGCTGCGCTCTTGGCGCCAGGTGGCTGGCGCACTCCTGCGGCATGAGGGGAGTAGCAGACGAAACCTATCTGGCGGCACTCCTGCACGATGTGGGCAAGCTCTATCTGCTCAAGTCGATCGAACGACTCGTGGGGTCAGGAGTTATCAGTTCGATGTTCGATAATGATCTGATTATTGATATTTTCGATTCCATGCATGTAGAGCAGGGCTATCGCTTGATGCAGCACTGGAATTTTCCGGTAATGTACAGCGATGTGATACGTGACCACCATGCCGACCAGTGGGATTCCGTCAACAAGATGCTGGCAATCATCCGCTTTGTCAACTGTGCCTGCAGACGTGTCGGGCTCGGGCTGAAGAATGATCCGGACCTTGTTCTGATCGCAACCCATGAAGCCGAGGTGCTTGATCTGAGTGAAAACCAGATTTGCGAGCTCGAAGCAATGTTGCAGGAGTCCAAAGATGTCAATCTGCTGTGATGATCCAACTCGTCTGTTTTTGTAGGTAAACTATTCTATTTTTGCCGGTTCGCACAGGTTATCGGCGCAGTTGGCCTCACCGCCGCAGGTGAAACAGTAAAATTTCGGATCACTGGTTATCGTGGCGATTTCCTTATGCAGTCCGTTGCTCCGCAACATACAGAGATGTCCGTGGTGGTCTGCTCCGCAATTGCATTTCTTCTGATTTTCCATTACATTCCGCCTTTCTTTTGTAATATAAGCCGTTAAAATTATTCCCATGCTAACAGAAATTATGTTAAAAGGAAACGCTTACATCCTGGCTTATCTTGAGTTGAAAGGAAGATCACACAGTGACATTCGCTCCCAAATCCCTTCTTGTTACCGGTGGTGCCGGTTTTATAGGCTCCAATTTCATTCACTCGTACATTGCCAATAATCCTGATTGCATGGTCACAAATCTCGATTGTCTGACGTACGCCGGCAATCTCAAAAACCTGACCTGCGTCGAGCAACATGCGAATTATCGCTTTGTGAAGGGTGATATTGGTGACTCTCTCCTTGTAGCCGGACTCCTGTCTGAAATGGCAATTGATGCAGTTGTTAATTTTGCGGCTGAATCCCATGTGGACCGCTCTATCACCGGTCCTGAGATATTTGTACGTACCAACGTGCTCGGAACTCAGATTCTTCTTGAAGAGAGTCGAAAACACTGGAAGTCCGGGTCGGTGAGTGATTTCCGGTTTTTCCAGATTTCAACTGATGAGGTTTATGGCTCACTGGGTGATACCGGCTATTTTACCGAAGAGACGCCGTTGGCAGCCAATTCACCTTATTCTGCCAGCAAGGCCGGAGCAGATCTGCTGGTGCGGGCCTATCACGAGACATTCGGCATGCCGACTCTCAACACGCGCTGCTCCAACAATTACGGTCCGTACCATTTTCCCGAAAAGCTTATCCCACTCATGATTCACAACATCATCAACAAAAAACCACTGCCGGTTTACGGTGATGGCCTGAATGTGCGGGATTGGCTGCACGTTCGCGATCATGCCGCAGCAATTGAGGTGGTTCTGAAAATGGCTTCATCCGGATCGGTCTATAACATCGGCGGTAACAACGAATGGAAAAATATCGATATTGTCCACTTGGTCTGCGACCTGCTTGATAAACGTCTGGGCAGGGCAGATGGTGAAAACCGGCAGCTTATCACATTTGTCAAGGATCGCCCCGGTCATGACAGGCGCTATGCCATTGATGCTTCACGTCTGAAGCAGGAGCTCGGATGGGAACCGGCCTACACCTTTGAGCGGGGCATCGCCGAAACCATCGACTGGTACCTTGACAATTCTGAGTGGGTTGAGGGGGTTACCTCCGGATCTTACCGTGAATATTATGAACAGCAGTACGGCAGAGGTGCTGTATGATTCTGGTTATCGGTTCAAACGGCATGTTGGGGCGTGATCTGATGGAACTGTTGGGAAACAGGGCTTGCGGAGTTGATATCGGCGAGATTGATATCACTTCGATGGATTCGGTGATGCAGGTGCTGCACTTGATGAAACCTGAGACGGTAATCAACTGTGCTGCCATTACCGATGTGGATGGCTGCGAGTCCAACGCTGAAAGGGCAATGGAGGTCAACGGCGAAGGGGTCGGATATCTGGCTCTGGCATGTCGCGAGATCGGCGCCCTTCTTGTACAGGTAAGTACGGATTATGTCTTTGACGGGAGCAAGGGGACACCCTATGTCGAAGATGACACACCTCATCCGCTGAGTGTTTACGGAGAATCCAAGCTGGCCGGCGAGATGAATGCTGCGTTAAATCCGGAGCATCTGATCGTGCGCACCCAATGGTTGTATGGACTGCATGGAAAAAACTTTGTCGAGACAATGTTGCGGCTGGCTGCCGACAAGAACGAACTCACCGTGGTAGATGACCAGACAGGCTCACCCACCTGGACGATTGACCTGGCTAAAGCTATCGTTGCTCTCGTGGATAAGGGGCTCCGTGGTACGTATCATGTTGCTAACGCTGATTTCTGTTCATGGAACGGTTTTGCCAGGGCTATCTTTGATGGCGCCGGTCTGACTGTTTCGGTTAAACCGATGACAACCGTCGAGCTGAATCGTCCTGCCAGGCGCCCTTTGTACTCAACACTGGACTGTGGCAAATTGAGCCGGGATGCCGGATTCCTCATGCAATCATGGAGAAACGCCTTGCAGGAATATATGCAGCTTCGTTCAACGAGAAAGGATACATAATGGAACATGGAGAGCGCCCTTGGGGTACATATACGGTTCTGGATGAAAGTAGCAGTTACAAGATCAAGCGGATCGAGGTCAAACCCGGACAGCGACTGTCGCTGCAGATGCACCACCACCGAAGCGAACACTGGATCGTGGTGTCGGGTACTGCTCTGGTAACGTGCGGCGACCAGCGGCTGGTCATAAATGTCAACGAGTCTACTTTTATACCTATCGGACGGAACCACCGGCTTGAAAATCCGGGCAAAATCCCTCTCGTAATCATTGAAGTCCAGAACGGCGAATATCTGGGCGAGGATGACATTGTCCGTTTTCATGATGACTATGATCGATGCAGTGATGTTGATGCTGTCTGACTTCAGGTTTGCCTCTTTTTTTTCAAGACTGATTGTCTGCCTGGCTGCCGCGGGGTTTCTCTCTTCCTGCGCCGCCACATCGGCGACAATCATTGAAGAAGAGGTCATTACCAACAAAAAACCGATGTATACCTACAAATCGATTGTTATCCGTGATTTTGAGCTCAACCGTGAGATGTATACCGATGAGAAAGAAGACAGGATGAGCCAGCGCGAGCGGCGCTATGCCCTGATTCCCGGTGAGTTGTCGGAACATATTGAACGCTACATCAAATCGCGGCATTCTTACCGGGATGTGTCGAGAGACGGCCAGTTGAACGCTTCGACCCTGGTACTCAATGGCCGTTTTACCCGCGTGGGACGCTTTCGTGTATCGGTCGTCGTCAGCCTGAAGGACGGAGCCGACGGGCATGAGGTGGCTTACTTCCGTCAAACCCTGTGGGATGTACTTGACACGACGAAAACGATCAGCGATCTGGGGCGAGAAGTAGCCGATTTTATTAACAGAATCCAGTACAAGTGACGGAGGAATTCCCGTGTATATAGTTATTCTGGCTGGAGGTTCAGGAACCAGATTCTGGCCGCTTTCGCGTGCTGCCCGCCCCAAACAGCTTATCTCGATTACCGGTGACCGCTCCATGCTGCAGCGGACAGTGGAACGCGTGCTGCCTCTCAAACCCAGGCGAATCCTTGTTATAACCAGTCATCTTCAGGCCGAGGAGACCGAACGTCAGCTGCTGCGCTATCGCAAGGTACCTATCGACGTTATTGCCGAACCATCGGCCCGTAATACCGCGCCTGCGATCGGCCTGGCTGCGACGATCATCGCCGCTCATGATCCGACGGGGATTATGGCTGTTTTGCCGGCAGACCATTTCATCAAGGACGAAGAAGCGTTGCGTAATACCTTGATTGAAGCAGGTCATGCCGCCAGAAACGGTTATCTGGTAACGCTGGGTATCATGCCGTCCCGTCCCGAGACCGGATATGGTTATATTGATGCCGATATGGATCTGCGCGGCGAAGGGCCGTTCCCGGTCAGGCGTTTTGTCGAGAAGCCGCCGCTTGAAGAGGCCATGCGCTATTTGGAGGAGGGGAATTATTTCTGGAACAGCGGCATGTTCATCTGGCGGACTGATACCATTCTGGCTGAAATGGAGTCTTTCTTACCGGCTCTGCATAAAAAACTCTCCGGTATTTCATGCACCGGAGATGTATGGGAGTTGTCAGACCTGGATGAGCAGATTGCATCTGCATATCAGGATATCGACAGTATCTCCATTGATTTCGGAGTTATGGAAAAATCATCCAGGGTACAGGTCGTGCCGGTCGATATGGGGTGGAGTGACGTGGGAAGCTGGAGCGCCCTGCCCGAAGTGGTTGAACCGGACGCCAGCGGCACGGTGTGCATCAATGCAGCCGGGCACGTCGCCATTGATTCCTCGGATTGCCTTGTATATGCCGATAACAGGATGGTGGCAACCGTGGGTGTCAGAAATCTGGTCATAGTATCTACACCGGATGCCATTTTAGTGTGCGATCGCGGGCGCTGCCAGGATGTGAAGAAGGTCGTAGAGCAACTCGGATCTACCGGCCAGACAGCCTTTCTGTAATACATATCGATGACTGCCAAACGCCCCGATCAGATACTCAACCTGCCCAACATCCTCACAATGGCCAGGATTGCCGCCGTTCCACTCATGGCAGTGCTGCTCCTGTCACCTGCACGGTCGGCCGGATTCTGGGCGGCTGCTGTTTTTGCTCTGGCATCGATTACCGACTGGCTCGATGGATATCTGGCCCGACGCATGGGTATCGTCACGGTATTCGGCAAGTTTCTGGATCCGATTGCCGACAAACTGATCGTTATGGCGGCCTTGATCATGATACTCCCTTTTAACAGGGTTCCTGCCTGGATGGTGCTGGTAATTCTGGGACGCGAGATAATCATAACCGGACTGCGGGGGATTGCCTCCAGCGAGGGAGTTGTAATTCAGGCCAGCGAGCTGGGAAAGTTCAAGACCATCTTTCAGATTGTAGCTATTTTGGGACTGTCATTGCACTATGATTACAACTGGTTTTTCGGGATAGCACATCCGCTGCTGACGGTAAACATGCATAACATCGGGATGTTTTATCTCTGGATTGCTACGGTTTTAACTGTCTGGTCGGGCGTGGATTATCTGGTGAAATTCATTAAAGTCATTACCCGCTGATGTTATTCCTACCGGTTTGATTGTCCCAGCTGAATTTCAAACTTTTCCCCGTTATAGCTGAATTCCACCCTGTTTTTATGGATTTCTTCAATTTTTACTCCTTCGATCTCCGACCCGCTTGAGACCGGCACACCGTTTATCATGGCCACACTGTCCGCACTTCCATGCTGGAAGGCAATGCCGTTTACTCTCAATGCAGGAACTGTCTTTACGGAGGCAGATAAAGGAGGAGGGGATAATGGTGGTTTGGATTGTTCGGCCCGTTTCGGAGCTGCAACCGGCCTGGCAATGGCGGCAGGTGGCGTACTGGCGGGCGCTGGTGGTTTACCCGGTTTGGGAGTTTCCGCTTTTACAGGTTTCGTCTGAGCTGCAGGCACCACTCTATCTGCCGGTAACCGCTCTGTTTTGATATCCGGAACCGCCGAGACCGGGGGGGGATTTTGCCTGGACATCACTGCGCCTGCTCCCACCTGTGTAACATCAGGAGCCTTGTCCCGCCTCATATACATATACGTAGCGCCGGAACCACCTGCCACAAGCAGCAGGCAGATGACCAGAATGCCTGCCGGGGACAAGCGGGGAGAGTTGTCAGGCCGCAGGATTTCCGCATCTATCTTCAATGCATCCTGACGGCGCGCAGCTTTATCATTTTCAAGTTTTTTCAGGGCCTTCAGGATTGAGCTCATTTTTTACTTCCTGCGGATAGAGCGGGCTTCAAGACCTGGTTCTGAGTACCCGGATCCCGTTTGCCCGGCATCCATCCGCTTACCAACAGAGACAGGGTAATCAGTAGCAGTGCAATGCAGATCAGACCGGTACACACCATGGATATTTTTTTCACTTTCGTCAAGTTCATGAGCTCGATGATTGCTCTGGCGACAACAGTTACCGTTATACGGCGATGTTCATCGCCAAATGCGATCAGGAGCGCACGGTCGCACAGAACGTTTATAATGCGGGGAGTTCCTGAGGTGAACAGATGGATCGCCTTGATGGCGTTGTTGCTGAATGAGACCCCCCCGGTCTCTCCCGCAACTTCCATGCGGTGACGGATATAGGTGCGCGTTTCGTCCATTCTCAACGGTCCCAGTCTGTAGCGAACGGCAATGCGCTGATTGAGCTGGCGCAACTCAGGTCGCGCCAGCAGAGCCTCCAGTTCGGGCTGACCTGCCAGAATAATCTGTATCAGTTTATCGTTTTCCGTTTCGAGGTTGGAGATAAGCCTCAGTTGTTCAAGCACTTCCGGCAGCAGGTTCTGTGATTCATCAATCACCAGCACCACTGTTCGCCCTTTGGATGTCTCTGCCAAAAGAAATCCGTTCAGCTCCACAAGAAGTTCACTGGCATATTCGCTTGTTGAATTGAGTCCAAACTCGCGATTGATACTTCGCAGTAATTCAACACCGGTAAGGCAAGGGTTGAAGATCAGCGCTGTTCGATAATTCTCCTCCTGAAGTTGATCGAGTAATGTCCGAAGAACGGTAGTCTTGCCTGTGCCGACTTCACCTATCAGTTCAATGAATCCGTAATGGCTGTTGATGCCATACAGAAGATGAGCGAAAGCTTCTTTATGATTTTTGCTCAGGTAAATAAAACGCGGATTGGGAGTCAGCGTAAAAGGTTTTTCGTTGAATCCAAAATAGTTGGAATACATGTAGTTGCCGTATGAACTGCTGAATCGTGGATTGGATGCAAAACAATAGCGAGCTGTTGTGTATTTCATAGAAGCTGAATATTTTCAATTAAAATCATACCGAACTCTCGCAGGATGTGTATCATGGCATGACAGAAGAGGGAACAGCAGTCTCTATCAAGATTACTGCATACACTGATGACCGCCCGCCGGCATTTATCCCCCCTCCCAACCTCCCCCCGCTGGGGGGAGGAGCTTTAATTCCCTCACCCAGCGGGGGAGGGTTAGGGAGGGGGTGAAATCCGCAGTTATTGACCTCGCGAAGTATAATTAGGGCCAATGCCGTTCATTTAAGGGATGTTGAATATACTGATTTACCGTTTTTGATTGTAGGGGTCAGCGCGGCTCTTGACGCACAACCCCATTTCTTGTAGTATCCCGCCAACTTGCCCCCTTTTAACCTCCGGAGAACAGACATGAGATACCTCTTCGCCCTTGCCTTGGCCTTGCTGCTCGCGCAGACCATCTTCGCCGCCGACACCCGCGGCCTGACAGTTGTTGCCAAAGACTCCGTAACCAATCAGAGCGGAGAGGTCAAACTTTACAACAAGAGCTACGCCGTCATCATCGGAATTGACCGCTACCAGAACCTGCCTCCGGACCGTCAACTCGCATACGCCGTCAAGGATGCTGAAGGAATCTCCGCCACACTCAAGAAACACTTCAAGTTTGACCGCATAGCCACACTCTACAACCAGGAAGCCAGCAAAGAACGGATAATGAAACTCCTTACCAGTGAGCTGCCGCGTGACATGGGGCCGGAAGACTCTGTATTTCTTTTCTGGGCAGGACATGGCAATCAGGATAGCTCTGCAGACGGTGAAATCGGCTATTTGATCCCCTATGACGGCTCTGCCGATGAAATCTACAAAAATATCACCATGACCGAAATCAGGGACACCGTCTCAAAAAAGCTCCCCGCCAAACATGTTTTCTATGCCTTTGACGCCTGCTACAGCGGACTTCTTACAACTCGTGCAGTTGATACCAAGAGCCGCCGCGATCTGGCCTACATGAAAGAGATCACTAAAGAGCGTGTACGCCAGGTGTTGACTGCCGGCAGCAAGGGGCAGGAAGTACTGGATGGCGGACGTAACGGCCACTCCGTATTCACCGGCAGACTGATAGAAATACTGGAAGCCGCCGGTGACTACATAACTGCTAACGAAATCCAGGCCATCATCAAGGAGAAGGTATACGGAGACGCAATCGGTCGCGGTCTCAATCAGAAACCTGACTTTGGCCGATTATCCGGCAGTGGCGATTTTGTCTTCATCCCCAACATCGAGCAGAAGGTTGTGGATGGCAAGGCCGATCTGGAGCGTACAACCAGTGAGATCAGGAAACTGGAACAGCAGATAGCCGAAGCGGCCAAACAACATGATGAGCAGAAACGCCGCGAGGCGGAGCGGGAAAAGGAGATTCTGATCGCCCGCCAGAAGGTTGAAGAGGAAAGCCAAAAACAATTGTCCCGTGAGCAGGAGCGGCAGGAACAGTTGAAACGGGAGCAGGCGGAATTTGAAAAGCAGCAGATGCAGCAGCAGGCCGAACTGGCCCGGAAGAAACAGGAAGAGGAAAACAGACTGGCCGAACTAAGGAAACAGGCCGCAACCTCCGCGCCAACCGGGTCAACGACATCGCTTGACGCTGCCGTGGCCGAAATTAAACGGCTGTCAGCAGAGATTGATGCACTTGAAAGCCGCTTCCGCAGCGAACAGAGCGCAGCTGAGAAACGCATTTCGGAACGCTATGACACCCTTATCGCCGATATGAAACGGCAGCGCGAGCAGGCGGCCGACACACCGTTGGTAAAAGGGGAGTTCGAAAAAGAGAGCGCCTTCCGTGAACGGCAGAAAAACCGCTTTGTCCAGTATGACAGTCGCATTGCCGATCTGGGACGGCAGAAGAAGGATGAGCTGGCACAATCACAGCAGACCTTGAGCGAGGCCCTTACCGTCCAGACCGGAAAGCTGAAAAGCAGCCTGAAGCAGCTGTCCGAGCGTGAATACACCGTTGACACTTCCAGCTTGAGCCTGGAGATGGGGAGTTACGACGCCGAGCGCGAGCTGTTTCCAGTGAAACTTGTCAACAAAAGCGGGTCACCGGTGGAAGTGAATGTCAAAGGAGCTGTCGCGGTGCCGATCGACAGCGCTGCGCAGTTCAAGGTCCAATGGCAGAGCGGCATCGTGCGCCCGGATGTCAGGGTGCGTGCCGGCGACAGAAAGGTAATCCGCATCGCTCTGGCCAACGCCGCCGTAGCCAGTGATTCCGACAATTATCTGATGCTCTATGACAACGGCGAATTCATCACAATATCCGAGAAGAAGCGGCGGCTGGAAGAAGAACGTAAGCGGCTGGCGGAAGAGAAAGTTGCACAGGAGCGTAAGGCCCGCGAATTGAGAGAGCGCCTTGCATCCACTGGCATCAAGATGGTGTCGGTTCCTGGCGGTTGCTTCCAGATGGGGAATACCTTCGGCGGTGGTGATTCTGACGAGAAACCGGTGCATGAGGTCTGCGTCTCTGACTTTGCCATTGGGAAGTACGAGGTGACGCAGGGTCAGTGGAAGTGGATCATGGGCAACAACCCTTCGAACTTCAGTGGTTGCGGAGACAACTGCCCGGTGGAGCAGGTCAGCTGGAACGACGTGCATCAGTTCATCCAGCGCCTGAACAGCCAGACCGGCTCCAGTTTCCGTCTGCCGACGGAGTCGGAATGGGAATATGCCGCGCGGAGCGGAGGCAAGTGGGAGCAGTACAGTGGCGGCGACAATATTGTCGATTTTGCCTGGTATTCAGACAACAGTGGGTCGAAGACCCATCCTGTGGGCCAGAAACAGCCGAATGGCCTGGGCATTTACGACATGAGCGGCAATGTCTGGGAGTGGGTCAGCGACTGGAAGGGTAGCTATCCGAGTGGTCGTCAGCAGGACCCGCAGGGGCCACCAACGGGCTCTAACCGCGTGGCTCGCGGTGGCAGTTGGTACCGTAATGCCGGGTACGCGCGAGCAGCGTACCGTTACGACAATTCACCCAATTATCGCGACTACTATCTTGGCTTCCGCCTTGCTTCCCCAGTCCAGTGAGCCAAGTCACAGCGCAGGCCGGTGCAGGCAACGGAGGGTGAAGCGGAGCGAACCCGTAGATTGCCGAAACCGAGCCGTAGCGGCAAGGTAGGTTGACTGGTTTTGGTTTTTGGTTATGTGCGCGAAGCGCACCCGCAATTTTTGCTGTTTTTAAGGATGGCATGAATGAAAAAGATCCGCATATATGTTGACACATCAGTAATCGGTGGTTGCTTGGATCATGAATTCATGGAATGGTCAAACGGTCTTTTGCAGGATTTCATCAAAGGGATTTACTTGCCGGTGTTATCGGAATTGACAATTCGCGAAGCAGCCAGCGCACCATTACAGGTTCAGTCGATTCTGGCAAGCTTCAGAAAATGTAATGTCGAAATTGTGCAGGTAACTCCGGAAATGCAGGAGCTTGCCGATGCATACCTGCAACACAACATTGTCACAAGGAAATTTGAGGATGATGCGCTTCATATCGCTATTGCAACCGTATGCAATGCGGATATTGTGGTAAGCTGGAACTTCAGGCACATTGTTCGCTTTGAGAAAATACAGCGCTTCAACGCCGTCAATCTTGAAATGGGCTATAAGACGATAGCGATTCACTCACCTATGGAGGTGACCAGTTATGGCAATCAAAGCAGTTGAAATGACCAGAGAGATCAGGGATGCGAACTATAAACGCACTTTCGGCATGACGAAAGAAGAAAAATTGCGGTTGATACATGAAGAGGCATCTGAATTTCTCCAAAAAACGGAAAAGGTTGAAGCAGTTAACCGCCCGGTCAAGCGGAGCGCTGTTTTGCGGCATAAAGCAGCGTGATATTTTAGTCTCATGCAATGGGCATTCTACCGTATACCGGTCATTGGCGGCGCGGAATCTGACGAACTGAACCGCTTCCTGCGCTCGGTCCGGGTTCTCACCGTCCACCGTGAATTTGTAGACCAGGGTGACGCTTCTTTCTGGGCTCTGGCGGTGGAATACCTGCCTGCTGCCGACAGCGGCCACAGATCAGCGCGCGGAATCTCATCCAAGACCGACTTTAAAGCGCTGCTGCCGCCCGAAGACTTCGCCCTGTTTGCCAGGCTGCGGGAGTGGCGCAAACAGGCGGCCAACACTGAAGCAGTGCCGGTCTACACCATCTTTACCAATGAGCAACTGGCCGAAATGTCCCGTCGCCGCCCATCATCCGTTTCGGCACTGGGTGAAATCGACGGCATAGGCCAGGGTCGTATCGAAAAATACGGCAAGGTGGTTCTTGAAGTTATCGGAGGTTTCCGGGATGGCGCGGGGGAGGGGACAGTATCACCGGATAACTGAACCGGACAACCTGAGGCTGGCCTTTAATAAAGCGGTCAGAGGCAAACCCGACCGGCGCGAGGTGATTGAACTTCTACTTTTCTGGAGATCTTTTCTTTGACTAATCGCAACTCCAAACGGCAACCGAGGGCGTGTGCATATTTTTCCAATGTGGCGATTGATGGAGAGTGCTTCCCTCGTCCTGACTCAAGACGGGCTACAGCGGACTGTGTTGTGCCGATTCGCTCTGCTACTTCAGCTTGTGTGACACCTGCGGCAGCACGAGCTTTGAGAAATTCGTCAAGGAATCGGAACTCTTCATCCAGTCGATCATATTCTGTTTTTACATCTGCCCTTTCAAGTGCACGGGCTTTAAGTTTCTTGTGAGTGAGCATTTATTGTACTCCTTCATTCTTCGTTGTGCCGTTTTAAACTCTCTCGGCGGTGTTTTATCAGGTTTCTTGGCGAATTGATGTAACATAACAATTTTTTGGCCAACCATTTGTGCAATAGAAACCCCGTGTATTCCCTTTGTTGCTTTCAGTCGCAATTCAAAAAGTCCATCTCCCATTGCACGAGTATGCGGCATACCGAGATCGGGGCCGTATATCTCAATTCGGTCGAAATACCGGAGATAACGACCGAGAAAACCAGACGGCATTGCGAGGATCTCTTCTTGTACAAAATCGTTGTAGTAAGTGATTGTCCAAGTCATGTTTGCACTATAGCATATTTGCTATTTTCGGTCTATTAGATTTTTGAAAGAGTGTCCAGGCACCTGGCATTACCTTACTTCTTCAGGCTCTTGACGCACAACCCCATTTCTTGTAGTATCCCGCCAACTTGCCCCCTTTTAACCTCCGGAGAACAGACATGAGATACCTCTTCGCCCTTGCCATAGCCCTGCTGCTCGCGCAACCGTTCCTGATACCCTCTGCACACGCCGCTGAAACCACCAGGAAGAAAGCCAGGAAGGCTGACAGCGATGATCGCAGCCTGGCTGTGGTCGAGAAAAACCGGGACGGCCGCAAACGTGTCGCGTTGGTGATCGGCAACAGCAGCTACACATCATCTCCACTCAGGAATCCGGTCAACGATGCCCGCGCCATGGCTGCCACCCTGCGCCGCATCGGCTTTGACGTTGAGGAGAAGACAGACCTGGGCTACGTCGCCATGAACAAGGCCGTCGAGGGCTTCGGAAAAAGGCTGGCCGCCGGGGGCGTCGGCCTGTTCTACTACGCCGGGCACGGTGTGCAGGTGCAGGGCGCCAACTATCTGCTGCCGGTGGACGCCGAGATCGACGATGAGAACGAAGTGCGCTACAAAGCTGTTGATGCAGGTCTCGTTCTGGCCAAGATGGAACAGGCCAGGGGTGATGTGAATCTGGTTGTTCTGGACGCCTGCCGCAACAACCCGTTTGCCCGTTCCTTCCGTTCGGCAGCAAGGGGTCTTGCCAGTATGGACGCGCCGAGCGGCTCCATGATCGCCTATGCCACGGCGCCCGGCAAGACTGCCGCCGACGGTAGCGGAAGGAATGGCGTTTACACCGAAGAACTGATCCGGATGATGGAGACTCCCGGCTTATCGGTGGAGGAGGCCTTCAAGCGGGTGCGCAAGGCGGTCATGTCGAAGACGGCCAGCGCCCAGGTGCCGTGGGAGTCATCCTCCCTCACCGGTGATTTCCACTTCGTTCCTCCGGCGAGCATGACCGACCTGCAGCCCTCACCAGTACAGCCGCAACCAGTGGAACCGCCGAAAAAGCAACTGCCTGGCAAACCGGTGGCTGAGGAACCGGTCGTACCTGTTGCAACGGCACTGAGGTTTACCGAACCGACCACCGGTATGGAGTTTGTCTCTGTTCCGGCCGGCTGTTTTACCGCCAACGGCAAACAGACCTGCATCGACGCCTTCAGAATCGGCACATACGAAGTTACCCAGGGGCAGTACAGGCGCATTATGGGGAGTAATCCCTCCAGCTTCAGCAGTTGCGGCGATGACTGTCCGGTGGAACAGGTGAGCTGGGATGATGCCCAATCATTTATCAGCAGACTGAACAGCCAGACCGACAAACAGTTCCGTCTGCCTACCGAAGCGGAATGGGAATACGCCTGCCGGAGTGGAGGGAAGAACGAGGAGTATTGCGGCGGCAACGACGTGGGTGCTGTTGCCTGGTATAGCAAGAACAGCGATATCAAGACACACCGAGTGGGACAGAAACAGCCGAATGGCCTGGGTATTTACGACATGTCCGGCAATGTCAGGGAATGGGTTCAGGACTGGTTTGGCACCTACCCGAGCAGCGACAACAATCCAATTGGCGCGTCATCAGGCTCTAACCGCGTGAGTCGCGGTGGCAGTTGGAGCTACAGTGCCGAGTACGCGCGTGCAGCGTACCGTTACGCCGATTCGCCCGACTATCGCTACTTCATTCTTGGCTTCCGCCTCGCTTCCCCAGTCCAGTGAGCCAGGTCACAGCGCAGGCCGGTGCAGGCAACGGAGGGTGAAGCGGAGCGAACCCGTAGATTGCCGTAACCGTGCCGAAGCGGCAAGGAATGTTGACAGGTTTTTGGTTATGTGCGCGAAGCGCACCCGCATTTTTTTTGAGGTTTTCGCGATATGCGGCTCCTGCTGCGTAACGGGATGGAGTTTGGACATTTTCAAGGTTTTAAAAAGTCCCCCCGCCCCTTGCGGGAGGGGGTCAGGGGGTGGGGGAAGCCGCAATGAAACCACGTCATTCCCTTCAAGTATATGCACGATGTAATTGAGAATATTGAGGGAGTGCTTGAAGTTATCAGGGTGCATAGCCTGTATGTGACTTCCCCCACCCCCCAGCCCCCTTGTAAGGGGCGGGGGAGCAAAAATCAAAACGAGATAATTTTCCGTGGGGGCGACAGCACGGCTTCATCGTGCTTCGCCCTTGCTGCCACGAAGGTCAAAGGCGGGCGAAGCAGATGCAGCCTGCTTCGCCCCTACAAATAAGGCTTTCGGCAATAATCAATCACTCCAAACACAGTACATGTCATACGTGCCTCCCCTTTGAGATTACCTTTGCCCGGTTTACGCCATTATGCTAGATTAACGTCATGAACAACAAAAACAAGTTAACAACCGAACAGTTGCGATCCCTGGACAAACGTCACGTCTGGCATCCCTTTACCCAGATGCAGGATTGGGAGCGTGACGAGCAGATTGTCATCGAAAAAGGAGTGGGGTGCTGGCTGATCGACACCGATGGCAGGCGCTATCTGGACGGAGTGGCTTCGATGTGGACAAATGTTCATGGCCACTGCCGCCCTGAACTGAACGAGGCCCTGAAAGCTCAGGTGGAACGGCTGGAGCATTCAACTCTGCTTGGTTTGGCCAGCGAACAGAGTATTCTGCTGGCTGCCCGGTTGGCGGAAATCACACCTCCCGGACTTGAGCGGTTCTTTTACTCGGATAATGGTTCGACCGCCATGGAGGTGGCGGTCAAGATGGCGTATCAGTATCAGGTACATCACGGCCGGCCGGAGCGAAGCCGCTTCATAACCTTCAAACATGCCTATCATGGCGACACGCTGGGAGCGGTCAGTGTCGGTGGTATAGATATCTATCACGCAACGTTCAAGCCGCTGATGTTCGAGACAATCCAGGCGCCGGCCCCCTACTGTTACCGCTGTGAACTGGGGTGTGCCGACCGCTCGGTCTGCGGGACCAGATGCCTCGACGCCCTGGAATCGCTGATGACCGAGCATGCCGCAGGTTGCGCCGGACTGGTGATAGAGCCGCTGCTGCAGGGTGCGGGGGGCATGATTGTCCAGCCTGCCGGTTTTCTTGGACGAGTTCGAGAACTGTGCGACCGCTATGACCTGCTTTTGATCGCCGACGAGGTGGCCACCGGTTTTGGCCGCACCGGGAAGATGTTTGCCTGCCAGCACGAAGGTGTCGTGCCCGATATCATGGCTCTCTCAAAGGGGATCGCAGCCGGTTATCTGCCGCTGGCCGCCACGGTTGCCTCGGAGGATGTTTATTCTGCGTTTCTGGGAGAATATTCCGAGCTGAAAACGTTTTTTCATGGTCACACCTTTACCGGAAACCCTCTGGCCTGTGCCGTGGCACTAAAGAGTCTCGAACTTTTTGAGAGTGACGCTCTGCTGGAGAGGTTACAGACGAAAATCGCGCGTCTGGCGGATGGACTTGAGAGCTTCAAAGCGCTGGCGCATGTGGGGGATGTCCGGCAGTGCGGTATGGCCGCCGGTATCGAACTCGTTGAAGACAAAGCTTCCCGTCGGGCGTATCCCTGGGAGCAGAAGCTTGGTGTACGGGTGTGCATTGAAGCGCGTAAGCACGGCATTTTCTCCCGTCCCCTGGGGAACACGGTGGTGGTGTATCCGCCACTGGTTATTTCAGACGGAGAGCTGGATTTTCTTCTGGATGGCTTGCAGCGATCAATTCGGGCTGTTACGGAATGTTAGTGCCCGGAAGTTACCGAGGTTTGTGCAATGGCGGATGAAATCAGAATTCTGGTTATTGAAGATGATGACTCCGGACGCGAAGCGCTGACGCTGCTGCTGCGTTCTGCCGGATACAGCGTGATATCAGCGGCCAACGGCGAAGAGGCTCTGGGCATTATCGGTCGCGAACAGCTCCAGGTCATAGTATGTGACATGTTCCTCCCGGATAGGAGCGGTCTTGATATTTTAAAGAGTGTGCGCAAGGTATCAACTTCTACGGAAGTTATCGTCGTGACCGGCCATGCCTCGGCGCAAACGGCTGTCAAGGCCATGAAAGAAGGCGCTTTCGATTATATTACCAAGCCGATCGATTTCGACGAGCTGAAAATTGTCGTCGCCAAGGCGCTCGAAAAACAGCAGCTCCTCTCGGAGAACGTCTATCTGCGCACACAGCTTCGGGGACGTTTTGAATTCAGTAATATCATCGGTAATTCTCCGGCCATGAAGCTTGTTTTTGAGAGAATGATCCGCATTGTAAAGACTGATTCTACGGTGCTGATAACGGGTGATTCCGGCACCGGCAAAGAACTTGTCGCCCGGGCGCTGCACTTTAACGGCAGGCGAAAGGAGCGTCCGTTTGTAGCGGTCAATTGCAGCGCCATACCGGAGACATTGATGGAGAGTGAGCTTTTCGGTCACGTGCGGGGGGCGTTTACCGGAGCTATCAGGGATAAGGCAGGAAAATTCGAGGCGGCAAATCACGGGACAATCTTCCTGGATGAGATTGGCACCATCCCTCTGCATTTGCAGACCAAACTTTTACGGGTTCTGCAGGAACATGAGATTGAACGGGTCGGCTCAAACAAGCCGGTAAAACTCCATGTCAGGGTAATTTCGGCTACAAATCTGGATCTGGAAAACAGTGTAAGGCAGGGCGAATTCCGCGATGATCTTTACTACCGCCTGAATGTCATCCCCCTGCACCTTCCCCCGCTTCGGGAGCGTAAGCAGGACATAATGCCCCTGATCCTGCATTTTCTTGAAAAACAGGGGCGGCTGATGGGGCGTCCGAATATGACGGTCAACAAACAGGCTCTTGAAGCTCTGGAGAACTATTCATGGCCCGGAAACGTACGTGAGCTTGAGAATCTGGTTGAACGGATGATCGCATTGACTGATGGGCCGGTAATTACGCTGGATGGTGTTCCGACCGGTATTTTAGGTAACAGGGCGTATGATAATTTTGAGCATTTCGCTTTGTCGGATGATGGGATCGATATGATGGCGACCGTACATGGACTTGAGCGTACCCTGATAATCCAGGCTTTGGAACGGGCCGGCGGGGTCAGGGCCAAAGCGGCGGACTTACTGGGGATTAATCGCACCACGCTGGTAGAGAAGATCAAACGTTTAAAAATTGAAACCTGAGCCTCCTGCAAAAGTCATCATGCCAACCGGATAGGAGCATACAATCCCCCCCTGCATTACCAGAAAATTCAAGCTTTTCTCCTGCATCCTCCAGCACCCGTACTTTTGACGATTTTACAGCATGGTCAAGCTTACGAAGTTCATCCATTGCGGCACCCAATAGCGGCACTTGTCGGCGTTCTCCGTTCTTGGTTTCATCCAGCAATATCCGCGAATGAACAAAGTCAACACCCTTCCAGCGTAGAGAAAGTATCTCGCCCTGTCCCATACGTGTAGAGATAGCCAGGACAACAACGGGATAAAGCATCGGGTTGTTGCTGGTACGACAAGCATCAAGCAAGGCATCGCGTTCTTGCTCCGATAAGAACCGGACGTGTCTACTTCTGCACCCTTTATTTCCGGTGACCGCCGCACGGTGGTTTCAGGATGGTTGGCAGCAGACTTGTCCGCCAGCAAAAGCTGTATGCTGCGGTTGTTCATCAGTTGCATCTGGTCACGAAGGGCGCGGTGCAATGGTTGGGCGTAGAGGAATTTTGCCAAGAGGATATGTACCCAAATTGAGATACCGTAGGGGCTGGCGATGCAACAATAATGAGATGGCTGTCCTTTGAAGGAAGGCAGGAACAACTTTTCATATAGCGCT
>JBAXVG010000140.1:0-2539 GCA_037129255.1 Desulfuromonadales bacterium
TCATCGTAACCGCTTCCTGTCCGTCGCCGGCTACATGCACGATAGCACCGGTTTCTTTCAATAGCTCAAGCGCCAGTTGCCGGTTGATCTCGTTGTCTTCCACCAGCAGGATGCGGGAACCGGAAAAATCAAAGGAAGCTGCTTTTTGTCCGCAGTGTGAACTGCAGACGTAATTGCACTCTTCCAGTTCGTTTTCATTACAGTTGTCGAACCAGGCCGTGAAGCAGAATCTGCTCCCCTCTCCCGGTACGCTTTCGCACCATATCTCGCCGCTCATCAGCTCCACCAGCTGTTTTGATATGGAGAGGCCCAGTCCGGTGCCGCCAAACCTGCGGGTGGTGCTGCCGTCGGCCTGGGTGAAGGGGTGAAAGAGTCTGTCGATCTGTGCGGCAGTGATTCCGATACCGGTGTCGCTTACGCTGAAGTTAAGCTGTACACGGTCATTTTCCTGCTTCAGCAGTGTGGTTGAAAGTTTGATTTCTCCACGTTCGGTGAATTTGACGGCATTGCTCAACAGGTTGACAATAATCTGGCCCAGCCGGTGCGGATCACCAACCAGGCAGGGAGCGACATCCGGCGACGTCTCGACCAGCAGATTCAGGCCTTTGTCGATTGCCTTTTGCTGCACTATGCTGGTCGCGTTGTCGGTCATGATATTCAGCCGGAAGGGAATCTGTTCCATTTTCAGTTGCCGGGCCTCTATCTTGGAAAAATCGAGGATGTCGTTGATGATATTGAGCAGCAGCTCTCCGGCTGAGTGAATTTTCCCGATATAGTCATGCTGGCGGGGCGGCAGGCTGCTCTTCAAGGTCAGGGCCGAAAAACCGATGATGGCGTTGAGCGGTGTGCGTATCTCGTGGCTCATATTGGCCAGAAACTGGCTCTTGGCCGAGTTGGACGCCTCAGCCTCATTACGTCTTTGTTCCAGTTCCAGATTAAGTATTTCCAGCTCATAATTTGCATTTTCAAGACGATGTGTTTTATTTTCAAGCTCAAAATTTAACTCTTCAAGCCGCTGTTTTTGCCACAGGGTTACATCTTCCGCATTTTTGCGAAGGGTGATGTCGGTATGGGAAACCACGGCTCCACGTCGTGAGCCTGATAATCTCGAAACGTTCATGATGAACCAGCGCTGTTCATCCGGAGAGTGACAGGGATATTCCATACTGAAATAATCCTGTTCACCTTGCAACACCGCACTTAAACCGATAAAAGCAGCCCTGGCTCCTTCGTCATCTCTGCCATCAGTGATCTTGCACGCATTTAGATAATTTACTCCAACGCCGTATTCAATAGCCGTTGAACCGCAATTTTCCTGCGCAAAACGTCGCCATACCTCATTTACGGCCACGATCACGCCGTTGGAGTCAAGTACGGCGATGGTCGATAATAATGAGTCCATCACATCGATAGTGAATGTCTCGTTTTCACGCAGTTTTTCCTCCGCCTCTTTGCGCAAGGTGATGTCGCGGACTGTTGCGATGATACCGATTATCTCGTCCTTCGTGTTCCGTAAGGGGGCGCTCAGATCCGAGGCCCACCCCGACCTTTCAGTCTTTGGAGTATAATATGGAAAGTCCACGGAGCCTGGCGTTTCTCCGGCCAGCACCTTTTCAAGGCGCTCAATCACACCACTTTCCTGCAAGAAAGGAAACAGTTCCAAGGGATGTCTGTCAATCACCTCAGCTGCGGTCATGCCGGTGAGATGTTCCATAAAGGGATTCCAGACTCGATATCGTAAATCGGGGCCATAGACAATAACACCTTCCTGTGCACTGTTTATGATCTGTTCGCTAAACTGTTGCGCTTCACGCAATTTTTCCTCGGCCTGACGGGCAGACCTCTCATAGGCAATGATTTCTTCGTTGCGCTTCTGCAGCGTCAGATCGGTTATAATTGCGCTGATGTGCCGACAGCCGGAAAGATCGTACGCGCGGCATGAAAAGTTCACCGGCACGGAATTCCCCGTCACTGTGAGGAGTGAAATTTCAACAGCAGAATTTATAAGGGCGCTGCTTTTCAGGAGATTCGTATAAAGTTGACGGTCAGCAGAAGCCACGTATGTGCCAAGCTCCGTGCCGATGAGCTGTTGTGGCTGCATGTCAAGCATCTCTGCAAGAGCGTTGTTACAGTAAATAATTGTTCCGTCTTCAGACAGGGTGGCAGCGCCGTCGCTCATGGTTTCTACCAGTACACGGTAAGGCTGTTCAGCCCCTCTCAACGTAAAAACCTGTTCTCCGTCAGGCCCTGAGACCATGAAAGCGTCAACTTCACCCTTACCTATGGCACGCAAAGTTTCTTGTGCCTCTTCGAGACGATAGCGGAGATGTGTATTTTCATCCAGGAGCTCTTCGAGCGGTCTGTTCGTTTCTGTCACTTCGTCACCTCGTCGTCAAACAGTACACACATTCTTCAGCACTTCACGTAACTGATCAAAGTTATATGGCTTACTGACTAAACCGGCAATTTCCTCAGGTGGTATCCGTGAGGTTACAACCTGGTCTCCAAAACCACTGGAGATGATGACCGGAAGCTCCGG
>JBAXVG010000141.1:0-2461 GCA_037129255.1 Desulfuromonadales bacterium
AGGATTCTAATATTATTTTTAATCCATTTTTCTAATAATTCATCATTCCCACGCTCCGGCGTGATAATGCAGCCTTTGACGGAACCTGCATCAGGTACGACAGGACGCTGGAGCGACCGCTGAACATTCCAACGCGAAGCGTGGGAACCTGGAATTGGATTATTTTCAAGATTCTAAAAAGTCCCCCCGCCCTTGCGGAATTGTGAGTGGAGAAGTAAGAATATTGAAAAGATGAAAAGCATATGTTTCATGGAATCAACTCTTCATTCTGTTACAACGTTGTGGTACCATTCCGCTATCTTATTCAGGAGCAGAGTATATGGCCTTGTCATACGCCGCAAAACTTGAACACGAACTATTGGAGAAAGTTTCCACATTGTCGTCGGCTCAGAAGCGCGAAGCCCTTGATTTTGTCGAATTCATTGCATCGCGAAGCCGCAAATCACGTAATCGTCCGCACAGACTAATGCATGAAGTTTCTCAAGGTTCGCTCAACGCTATTATTGGCGATACGCCAAACGCCTGTCCGCTTGATGCAATTATCGATATTGCAATAGATTGCAGAGACACCGATCTCTCCACAAACCACGACAAATATCTGTACGGCGACGATCCTCTGTGAGGATTTTCGTATACTGAGAGTCACCGAACAGATCGAAGATAATGCAAGAACATTGTTCAGAAAACTCGACCTTCCCCGCCTGAGCTTCGTCGACTGTACCAGCTTTGCCCTTATCAACACCCACCGCATTGATCATGTCTTTTCCTTTGATCAACATTTCTGCATGTTCCGTTTCAACCACCCGGTCAGGGTGCTTGGCAGAATTGAAAATTGAGACCGGAAAAGTGGCGTTGAAAGATAATCTCCGGTACTCCTCAATCCCCAGCCTGGCACGCCGAAACAGAAACTAAAACCGTTCTCACACAGAGGCACGGGGACACGGGGGAAATCTAAGGCGAAAGCACTTAATTTTTTGTTTACCCCAACGTCATCACATAACATCATATTTCCTGATCCCGACGGTGTATAATCGATATTTTCGGTAAACAGGCTTCGGCACCAAACCTGATCGCAATGTCATTAATTATGCGATTATGTGCCAAGTCGTTTTCCTACCGGATCAGGAAGTCTGAACATATGAGGCTCCTGCAAAAGTCTGACAGGTTTATTGATGGAGTGTTTATTGTTGACGGTATACATAAAAAGTGTATAAATATTGATATGAAATGGACGGTAGAGTTCATAGGCATGGCTGTGAAGCAACGTAAAAGACTCCCAATACGGGTTGCCGATAACTTGGCCGCTCTTGTTGTGGATATTGAGGAACTGGGGCCGGTTCGTGGTGACTGGCCAAATTATTCAAGACTGTCAGAAACAAAACACCACTGCCACTTGAAAAAAGGCCATCCTACATACGTGGCGATATGGCAGGTTGATAACGATCTCATCAATTTCATAGAGGTGATATATGTTGGCACACATGAGAAAGCAAAGTACTGAAAAACTGGAGGCCCGTTTCATGGGTACACCGGAAAATATCCAACGATTAAGGCTGGCCGCGAGAAGATATAACGTGGTTGATGTGACCGCTGATGATCCCAAAAAAGCGGTTAAGGATGGAAACTATACCATTGAAGAGGTATTCCCGGAACTGCTGGATAATCGCGCCGGGGTTATTCTCCGTGGCTATCGCAGCCGTGAAGAGCTTACGCAAAAAAAGCTTTCTGAAATGACGGGGATACCGCAACGGCATATCAGTGAGTTGGAACATGGGAAAAGACAGGCGGGGAAAGAGTGGGCCAAGAAGTTGGGCGCAGCTCTTAACTGCGATTACCGCCGGTTCCTGTAAAATAAAGCAGGAAATCAATGCTATTTTTAGGGGATGTAATCCTGTCATACGGTAACATAACAAAAAAGGTTTTCGCTTGACCCCTGCCCCTTGACCCCTTACCCTGTCTTCATGACTTCCGACCTGACATCCGCACCAATACCTTTACGTATGAAACGGGTTGCGTTGACCACGCTGGGATGCAAGACCAACCAGTTCGAATCGGCCGCCATGGCTTTGCAACTGGAGCAGGCCGGATACCGCGTGGTTCCCTTCAATGAAACGTCCGATATCTATATCATCAATTCCTGTACCGTCACCGCCCGCACCGACGCCGAGACCCGCCGCCTCATCCGCCGCGCCCGCAGAATGAATCCTGATGCACGCATCGTCGCAACCGGATGTTATGCCCAGGTAGCTCCTGACCTGCTGGAGAAGATGCCGGAACTGGACTGCGTGCTGGGCAATCGGGAAAAACGTGAGATAGCCGCTCTGCTGGAATCTGACAAAAGCCTGGTCTCTGACATTTCGGTCAACCGGGAATCAGGAGCACTCAAGCTGACCAGTTTTGCAGAACATACCCGCGCCTTTCTTCAGGTGCAGAACGGCTGTAATTCATTCTGCGCCTACTG
>JBAXVG010000142.1:0-2406 GCA_037129255.1 Desulfuromonadales bacterium
AAATGGCAGTGCGTCTGGGCCGGGCTTTCAACACCACTCCGGAAAGCTGGCTGATCCAGCAGATGCAGTATGATCTGTGGAAAACACTTCAGCGAGGAACTGACTTTGAGGTTCAACTGCTCGCAGCCTGATAATCCAGAGGCATAGCGCTATCGTTGAACACGTGGTCATCTTTCACTCTTCACTCTTCTCCCTTCACGATTGCTTTCTACTGTCCGCCACGAACAGGCCAGACACAGTAGTTTTACGTCTTATTGAGGCGGCCCACGCCGCCACTGCCCACACCGACGAGCCACGCGTAGTCCGCGTTGCTGGCGCCGGTACTGGACGACCAGTAGAAGTACTTCTTAACATTAGAAAATACTTGTGTATTCAGCCAGGTGGCCGGAATTCCCTGTTGCTCGTTCACCAGGCTGCGCAATTCAAGCACGTTGGGCAGACGCCACTGACCGGCGCTGCTGCCGTCGGTCAGGCCGCAGGCGCCCTTGGCCAGGTTATTGGCCGAAGCAACGGCGGTTGACCAGGCCTGTGTGCCGAAGCAGTTGGCATTTTTGAGCCAGATCAGTCCAGTCAGGTTGTCGGTGACGGTGCCGTTGGCGTTGTCCGTAAAGCGGGGCGATGGCCACGGCATTCCGGTGCCCGGTGCCGCTGCAGTCAATGGCAGTGCCGTTGGCGTCCCAACAACCGGTTTGAGGGAGCACCGGCACAGTGGCGAAGGCAATTGAGAATGATTGAATTGAGAATGAAGAATGTGGAAACCATGAGCAGCAGATGTTTCATGTGGTGATACCTCCTGTTGGTGTCAATTGATCCTAAAAACGGCGGTTTAACATGGATGAACAGGATAACTACTGATAAATACATAACAAAATTCATAAAAGGGGATAATCAACTGGGTGAATCAATGTATTGCAGTAACCCCCGGTTTTTATCCGACTTTATCCTGTTCATCCATGTTCAAATGCTTTTTATAGGTCGATTGATTATATTATTTTGAATCGTATTTTCTCGTTACCAAGCTCCAGCTTGGTAATGTATTGGCCTTGCAAGCTCCTGCTTGCCGAATCAAAAACGCCAAGCGGGAGCTTGTCGAACCATCCCGTTACGCAGCAGGAGCTGCGTAACGAGGAGAATCCGGACACCAAGCTGGAGCTGCGTAACGGAAACAAAAAACACCGCTCCCCCGGTCAAAATCTGACCGGAAAAGCGGCGTTATAGTACGTGCTGAAAATATGGCCGTCTCAAATGACGGCAGCGCCTCAAACGAAGAGCGACGAGGGGTTACCCCCCCACCCCCCCCAGAAAATCGAGGTTTTATGGGCGCTTATGGGCGTTTTAGAGGTATTGCTGTTCACGGTAGTACCTTTTCAATCTCTTCACGGCTCAGGCCGGTGGCCTGCATGATCACTTTCCACGCTACACCGGCGGCAAACAAATTACGGGCAACCTCAAGTTTGCCTTTTTCAATGCCCTTCTCATACTCATCCTGCATCTTGTAACGCTCCGACGTCTCTTCCATGCGACGATACTCGTACACTTCAAGCTCTTCCCTGTTCCAGGAAAACAGGGAAGCCTGCTTGTAGGCTTCGTTCAACCCGGATATTGACTCGGCGCTTTTAGGAATCACCGTCAGGCTGCCGGCGTTTTTGATGAAGTAGATCCATTTGTCAATTATGCCTTCCAACTGCTCTTCGCTCTTGTCGAATTTGGGAAGTTCCAGAAAGTTGAACTCAAGGTCTTTCAGTTCCTGCTTCTGCGTGGACTGATTAAGTATCAGGTGCCGGGTCAGGTAAGCACTGCCGTCAAAGCATTTGAAATCAAGTATGCCGATGAAGATGACCTGATTCAGTTTGGGATAGTCATCACCTATGTCTATCTGGCTGGTGTAGGCTTTGGCGGTGTAATACTGAGTGCGTTTCCGGAAGGCGTACTTCTTCTCTACCTGCATTTCTACAATGAAAGAGACATCGCGATTGTCAACCGCTTTTATGTCGAGAAGCGTTTCTTTAAGAATGGATATGTCGGGAGGCTGCCAAGGGTTTTTAAGGGTGACGGATTTGATCTGTCTGTCATCATGCAGATCAAGTACGGCGTTGAGAAACGCTATCAGGATGTCTTTATGCTGCTCACTGCCGAATACTTTTTTGAAGGCTATGTCGGTCTTTACATCAACGAATTGCATACAAAGCCTCACTGTTCACGGTAGTACCTTTTCAATCTCTTCACGGCTCAGGCCGGTGATTTCCATGACATCATCAATTGCAATCCCTTTTTGCATCATCTTGCGGGCAATTTCAGACCGATTCTTTTTCTCACCTATCTCTATTCCCTGATCAATTCCTTTTTCAATTCCTTTTTCAATCCCCAGTTCAATCCCCTGTTCAATCCCTTTTTCATATTCTTCCA
>JBAXVG010000143.1:0-2095 GCA_037129255.1 Desulfuromonadales bacterium
GTGACTGTTCTCCGTAAATAACGTTTTGCTTTTTCGTCGCTGGTTATTGGCAATTACGGCATTGGCCGCTTGCAGGATGCGCTGTCCGCAACGGTAGTTCTGCTCCAGTTTAATGGTTTTTGCACCCGGAAAATCATGTTCGAAATCGACAATATTTCGTATATCCGCCCCACGCCAGCTGTAGACGGATTGATCGGCATCTCCGATAACACACAGGTTGCCGGTTCTGGCGGCCAGCAGGCGCGCTATCTGATACTGGACATGATTGGTATCCTGATATTCATCAATTTGAATATAGTCGAAGCGTTCCTGCCAGCGCTGCAACACGTCACCCCGACTGGTGAACAGATGTAGCGTCAACGTCAACAGATCGCCGAAATCAAGCGTGTTCATACTCCGCAAATGTTCCTGGTAATGCTTGTAGATACGGAGATATTTGTCATGGTCGCTGGGAGCATTCACCGTTACTTCTCCCGGCAGTTCGCCCCTGTTTTTACAACCGTCAATAAAATGTCCGACAAAGGCCGGTTTGAAGCGGGTGCTGTCAAGATTGCAGGCTGCTGTCGCTTCGGTGATCGCTTTGCGTACATCATCCATATCCAATATAGTAAAATTCGTGCTATAGCCGGGATCAAGGAGATGAATGTCCTGGCGCAGAATCCGTGAACAGAAGCTGTGGAACGTGCTTACTACAGGGTGTTCTCCCTTGATAAGCCGGACAACACGCTCTGACATCTCCCGGGCAGCCTTGTTGGTGAAGGTCATGGAAAGTATTTTTGAAACGGGTACGCCATCTTTAACCAGACGTGCAATGCGATGGGTAATAACGCGCGTTTTTCCTGAACGTGCTCCGGCGAGGATCAGCATCGGACCTTCTGTGTGAAGGATTGCCTCGCGTTGCGGGTCGTTAAACAGTGTCAAGTCATGCGTCATGAATAAAATAAGCGGATTATGGCAGGTAATTCAGCAGCGAGAGTTGGGAAATTTTAGCCGAGGCGGCGAGTGATGCCTCATAAGCGTTCGTCTGACTACTAAGTTCTACGCCCAGTTGTGCCAGATCAACATTTTGAAGGTTACCAATCATAGTCTGTAGCATATTTTTATTGTTATCGTTCAACTTAGTCATCGTGTCAAGTCGTGTTATCCGGGCTATATTATCACCCAAAGCGTTCGTTACCTGGGTAATACCTGCCTGTAGATCAATGCCTCCTTGTGTGAGGTTTGTAACATCGGTCGGGGTATTTTTGTCTCCCACAGCAGCAATCAGGTTGTCGAACGTGTCTAAGATGTTTGTCGAACCGTAATTAGGCGGAGGTGCTGTCGCTGATCCTAAAAGAAGTCGATCACCGGTTATGCTGATCGCCTGATCGGTTCCCCTGGCTATTTCTATTGTCAATTGGGTACTGTTGATATCAGCCGCCCCGGCATATGAATTATCGATAGTATTAAAAGGTGGGGTGTTGCTATTGGCGCCACCAAAAATGTACTGATCGCCAATCTGGGTGTTTGCCATGTCAACAATCTGTTTTTTCAGGTCAACCAGCTGATCATGAGCACTTTGGCGAATAGTCGGATCGGTTGTGCCGGAGTTGATGCTGCTCACCAGCTTCTGGGCCTGTGACAGAATGTCCGTCATACCGGTTAACGCTGTGTCCGTAAACTTAACCCATGAGTTGGCTTTGGTGATCGACGTCGAATACTGGTCGAGTGCTTTCAGCCGGTCACCAATATCCATCAGCACGCCACTAGATATGGGATTGTCGCTCGGTCGGTTGACCTTTTGCTGCGTTGAAACCGATTCCTGAAGAGCATCCAGTTTAGCGCGTCCCTGCTGAAGATTGTAGATGGCACTGTTTGCAGTTCCGTTTTGCGTAACTCGCATGGAGGACTCCTATCGTATCATGGCAAGCGTTACATCGAGCATATCGCTTACGGTCGTGATTATTTTGGCCGAAGCCTGGTACGAGCGCTGATATTTTATCAGATTGGTCAATTCTTCATCCAGTGAAACTCCCGAATTTGAATCGCGCAGCGCTGTCAATTGTTTCGTGTAGGCATCATCTTGCACAACAGTCGCTTTACTGGATTGTACATC
>JBAXVG010000144.1:0-1943 GCA_037129255.1 Desulfuromonadales bacterium
TAAAGCCGGTTCCGAGACTCTGCTCGCGACGTGGCTTCTGCTGCGGCATCTCATCAAAATAACGATTGAAAAACTCATCGAAGAAATTGTTGCCGAACGGATTCTGATGCTGTGGTCGGCGGAGTTTCTGCTTGGGGACGATGTTTTTGGCAGTGCGGATATTGACAACGACGGGGTTAAGATTTTTTGCAAGCTCAACAAAATCAGGACTGACTACCTTGGCGATCGAGACGCCCGGCAGCACCAGGGCACATACCATTGCAACGACGACAAATCGTACTGAGACTACACGCGGCTTGAACATGAACAGACCTCCCTTGAACTATTTTGAGTGATGTTTAACGGGCAAGGGCGGATCGCATGACTCACGACGCCGCCCCTGATCGTTACTGTTGGATAGAATAAACAGTCACATCAAAAAAATCAACCCTGCTACCCCTCTTTTAAAATATATCCCTGGCCGCGGACGGTATGGATGAGTTTGGTGGGGAAACTGCCATCCACCTTCTTGCGCAGGTAATTGATGTAGACATCAATGATATTGGTAAAAGTCTCGAAGGGGTATTCCCAGCAGTTATCGGCGATATTGGCGCGCGAAAGAACCGTATTTGCATTCCGTACCAGGTAGGCCAACAGATTGTATTCCTTAGCGGTCAAAACGATTTCAATCTGGCCGCGCCATACTTTGTGATTAACCGGATCAAGGCGCAGGTCGGCAAAACGGATTTCGGCGCCGCGATCCTGCTCGCTGCGTCTGATAAGTGCTCTGACGCGTGCCTGCAGCTCCGCGAAAGCAAACGGTTTGGCGAGATAATCATCGGAGCCGGCATCCAGGCCGCTAACGACATCGTCTGTTTCAGCTTTGGCCGTCAGCATCAATACCGGTACGCTGTTGCCGGCTTCACGCAGTTCACGAACCACGGTAACGCCGTCTTTTTTAGGCAGCATGCAGTCCAGGATGACCAGGGAAAAATCACCGCTGAGCGCTCGTTTAAAACCATCTGCGCCGTCATGGCAGACCGTGACCTCATATTGGTCGTCTTCGAGCCCTCTTTTGATAAAACTGGCTACTTTTTTCTCATCTTCGACAATCAGAATTTTCATGTCAGACTCCTTTTTTTTGTGTAGTTCAACTACGATTACAGCACGTAAAAACATCTTAAATCTGTGGAACTCCCTCAACTTCCATGCGACGCATTATTTCTGAAGCGGCCTCTTCGACCGATTTATTGGTAATGTTCACGATAAACCACTCGGGATGTTTGCGGTAGAGTTGTCGACAGGCAGTCAGTTCTTCTTCAACCAGATCGTAGTCGTTATAGCTGCCTCTGGGGCTCTGGCGCATATTGAGCAAGCGGGAGGTGCGTATTTCGACAAGGCGTTTCGGGTCTATCAACAATCCGACTATTTTTGTTTGATCAATCTCGAACAGTTCAACCGGAGGATCAATGCCGAATACCAGCGGTACGTTGGCAACTTTAAAGCCCTTGTGGGCAAGGTACATCGAGAGAGGGGTTTTGGATGAACGGGATACGCCGACCAGCACCAAATCGGCTTTGTGCAGAAAGCGGGTTTCCTGCCCGTCATCATGCTTAACCGTGAAGTTGACCGCTTCAACCCGTCGATAATAGCCGGTGTCAATCCGATGCAGCAGTCCCGGTTTCTGGCGTGACGGTGTTCCCAGGTAGCGCGACAGGTTGTAGATCAACGGGCTGAGCAGATCGACAGTTATCAAACCGGTTTCTTCGGCAATACGCTCGACCGCCTCAGCCAGATGCGGGTCGACCAGGGTATAGACAATCAGGCCGGGAGTGTGGCCAGTTATGGACAAGGCCTGCTGGACATCATTGATAGAGCTGACTTTATTCAGGCGATGGACGCGGACATCTTCTTCATAAAACTGAGAAAGAGCGGCGCGAATGACGCGCTCTGCAGTTTCACCG
>JBAXVG010000145.1:0-1815 GCA_037129255.1 Desulfuromonadales bacterium
GTTCTGTTTGTACTCACCTTTGCGCCAGGTGGGATCGTTAAAGATCGCCCAGCGTGCGACAGCGTTCAGCGCAATCGCCTGTGGTGAAGGACGCGGCGTTGTAGCCAGAACGATAGCCGAGGCGATCCGTTCCGGGTATTGCGTGGCCCACTCCAGGGCCTGCATGCCCCCCATGCTGCCCCCCATGACCGTAACCAGCTTGTCAATCCCAAGAGCATCAATCAATAACGTCTGAGCACGGACCATATCACGAATGGTGACAACAGGAAACGAGAGGTTATAGCGCTTGCCGGTTTTGGGATTGATGGAGGTCGGCCCGGTAGAGCCGAAGCAGGAGCCGATGACGTTGGAGCAAACAATAAAATAGCGATCGGTATCAAGCAGTCGTCCCGGTCCGACGATGGCATCCCACCAGCCTGGTTTGGTATCGGCATCGCTCCGTTTTCCAGCCAAGTGGGCATCACCGGTCCAGGCATGTTCAACCAGGATAGCGTTACTGCCTTGCGCGTTGAGGGTGCCGTACGTCTCGAATGCTAGCGTTATCGGAGCCAGAATACGTCCGCTATCGAGGCGAATACCGGATTCAAAAGTCTTAAATTGTTCCGAAACGCGCCCTTCAAACATGAAAACCCCTCCATATACATGAAAAGGGGCTGAAAACCATCGATCAGCACACCCCCTCATCTTTGCCTTTCGGCAGGAATTAGCACCTGACGCCTCATTCCGTAACAAACAGAAATGAAAGACCGGTTGCTGTGGCTTCGCAGGGCCGTTCCCTCCACCACTCGTGATAAGCAGGTTTAATTGTGCAAACAATACGAAATTTGGTTGTCGGTTGTCAATCAAATAGGCAGAATGCCGAGTCGAGCCGGATCGGTTACGATGTCAAATTGAGTAGAAATGAGCGGGCTCATCTGTTATAAGGTGGCAATTGTTTCATAACATATTCACCCGATACGGGGGAGGTACTATGAGAAAAATATTGATGAGTCTGCTGCTGCTGGCCAGCCTGACAAGCGGTTGCGCACAAAACTACTATAACGTCCCGACTGAACAGATCGCCAGCAAGATCAAAGTGCTGGGAATCGCACCCTTTTTTGTTGACGCCGACTCTGACATCAAGCATCCCCAGAAGGATCAACTGATAAGTATGATTGCTGATATTAATCAGAATAATCAGGCGCTGTTGGGGCGTAAGCTCAAAGCCACCGGAAATTTTTACGCAGTTACGGCGACAGATGGCGAGTCGCGTCAACTGTTTACCTCTCTACTGTACCGACGCGAGAAACGTGAAGATGCAACGCTGCTCTATAACAAGTACTTTTGGAAGAACGAAGAACTGCGCAGCTATATCCAGAGAAACAATCTGGATGCCGTTATGCTGGTGACAGTCAGCGGCATTGTCAAAAAAGAAACCCTATACTCATCCAATCTGCTGACAAAACTGGAAGGCGACTATAACTTTTTGACAATTACGGCCCAGATACTCGATGCTGATGGAACGACATTGTGGGAATACCCCAATTTTCGCAGGCGGTTATTGAGCTACTATCCGTTGGTGAATATTCAATATGCTGATTTCAGCGAATCTGATGCCAACCTGTCCGGCAGGACGGAAGTCAAGTTTAAAAATCTTGATGGGATTCGTCGGGCGCTTGAAAAGAAGAGTAAAGACTGGCTGTTGCGTGAAACTCAAGAGCCGGAAGCTTACTCCAAACAGTTTGATGAAATGGTTTCGCTCATTAAATATGACGGGGCGAATGATGGAAAAACTGCAGCTCCAATCATATCCAAGCCGCAGTCGG
Source organism: Desulfuromonadales bacterium (assembly GCA_037129255.1). Taxonomy (GTDB): domain Bacteria; phylum Desulfobacterota; class Desulfuromonadia; order Geobacterales; family Pseudopelobacteraceae; genus JACRCG01. The sequence continues at coordinate 1,806 of JBAXVG010000145.1, forward strand.
CGCCGGCCCC
>JBAXVG010000015.1:0-84199 GCA_037129255.1 Desulfuromonadales bacterium
CAGTTGGAAGCCCGAAAAGCGGCGAAGTCGTGTTTTCCGACAAAATAGCGTGCTGCCTCTCTCATTGCAGAAACTTCAAGTGGTTCACGCACCTGCCAGCTATACAGTCTGTCAAGCGGCGAGCGTACCTGTGTGTTAAGGATTGTATAGCGATAATGTTTGGCGCGTGCATCGCTAATCGGGTTGAATTCGGGTGGAACCTGACGGGCATCCTGTACGGAAATATCATCCGGAAGAAACCGGTTGGTGCCTTCCACAAAAGCACGCAGCGGAATATCACGGCTGGTCGTGAAGGCCGCCGCCATACCTCTGGCATGCACGCCGGCATCCGTGCGGCCGGACGAACGAAGCCGCACCGGTTCACCCAGTAGTTGTGCAAGCGCATTTTCTAAAACCTGTTGCACTGCAAGACCGTTTGGTTGTATCTGCCACCCCGAGTAGTTCGTGCCATCGTAGGCGATTGTCAGTAAAATTGAAGGCACGTTATCCGGCAATCAATCCGGCAAGTCCGGCGGCATCAAACCGGTATGTTTTGCGGCAGAATTCGCATGTTATGGAAGCCCCTTTGTCCTTTGTCAGCATGTCTCCCAGTTCCGCAGCTCCCAACGTGACCAGAGCCCGCTCGACCTTCTCACGGCTGCATCCGCATCGGAAAAAGATGTCGTGGGTTTCAAGAAGTGTGTATGGTATATCGCCAAAGAGTTCCCGAAGCACTCCTTCAGGTCCAACTCCTTTCAGCAGTTCGGAAAGGGGGGGGAGTGCCGATATACGGCCCATGATCTTTTCAATGTCGGCTTCGTCAGCTTTTGGCAGGGCCTGCACCAGAAAGCCACCGCATACCGATATCTGGCCCTCCTCATTCAGAGATGCACCTAAACCGACGGCAGAGGGAATCTGTTCTGACTCTGTCAGATAGTATGCCAGATCATCACCGATCTCGCTGCTGACCAGCTGCACCATACCCTGATACGGTTGCCCGCCAACTCCGATGTCTTTTGAGACGGTCAGAAAACCGGCCTTTCCGAGCAGCTCCGCGACATTCCAGCTGCCATCCTTTGGTTCGATTTCCGCTGACGGATCTCCCAGACAGCCGCAGACAGCCCCGGTGCTGTCTGCTTCGACAATGATTTTTCGCAGCGGGCCGTTACCCTCAAATTTGAGAGCGATACTCTGTCCTGATTTGAGCAGCGCACCCATCAGCGCGCCACCTGCAAGCGCACGGGCCATGGCAATGCCGGCCGTTGCAGAGGCTTGCTGAAGCAGACATATTTCTCGTGCCAGAAGGGTGGCATTGCAGGCCAGAATTCTGATGCCACCCGAGAGGCATAATCCACGAATAATGTGGTCGGACATTTTCTCCCCCGCACTCTAATGGTATTGTATACTACCTCGCCGTGCACAAAAAAAGCCGCATCTTTCGATGCGGCTCATTTTGGTTCAATCGTGAAGAAAGATTACTTGGCTTTAGGGGCTTCTGCAGGTGCTGCAGGTGCTGCTGCGTCTTTTTTCTCTTCAGCTTTCTTGGCAGCTTTTTTCTTTTTCTTTTTCTTGGCAGGCTTGGCATCTTTTTTTGCATCAGCAGGAGCAGCTTCAGTTGCGGCAGGAGCGGCAGGAGCGGCTTCTTTTTTAGCCTCAGCAGCAAAAACAACTGCGGAGAAGGAAAGGGCTACGAGGGCGGCTACGATTGTGGACAGAACTCTTTTCATGTGTACTACCTCCAAAGGGAATGTGTTTGATCTGGTTACTGCAGTCTGTGTGCCAAAACAAAATATATTTATAACTATCTGTTATTATTTTGATTTTAGCCATAAACACCCATATGCCAGTCTCTTGCGTATACCTCATACACAACATTCTATACCCCAAATGCGGTATTGAACGATTAGATGGATAAATGTACAGTCCCTTGAGGAGTCACGAATTATGAACATTGCTTTCATCGTTGCAATGCCGGAGGAATTCCGCTCGGTTATCTGCCATGTGGGTTCGCCGGTCTCGATGCGGATTGGACAGTACAAGGCCTGTAGCGGTACCTTTGCCGGCCATGATATTATGGTGCTCCAATCCGGCATGGGGTTTGACAACGCAGCCAAGGGTGCTGCAACCCTGATCGGGGTTGTGCGGCCCGACATAGTGATTTCGGCGGGATTCTGCGGAGGAATAGCGCCCGATCTGGGGGTGGGCGACGTGGTTGTGGCCACACGGCTCGCCATTCTTACCGGAGGCGTGGTGGATGAAGTCCAGGTCGAGCCGGCGGCAGTCGGCCGAAATTTTGTCGCCGGCCAGGCTGCGTCCACCAACCGCGTTTTCGGCGGCCTGTTTATCAGTACGCCGGTTGTCATCTCCAAGGCGCACATTGCGGCCATGCTGCCAGACGGTGCGCCTCACCCGGTAGTGGAGATGGAAAGCGCTGCCATAGCCTTGATAGCGGCGGAGAATGGAATCCCGTTTATCGGCTTCCGTTCTGTCAGCGATCCGGCGGACGAAGAGCTCGGTTTTTCTCCGGATGAATTCTGCGATCCGCAGATGCGTGTCCGTCCTCGCAAGGTGCTTTTGACTGTTCTGCGCAAGCCGCATATCATTCCGCAACTTTTCCGCCTGGCGGGAAACAGCCGGATCGCGGCGAAAAATCTGAGCGCGGCAGTAAGGGAGCTGCTGCTCCTGTTCTGAATCCACATTATCAGGTGCAGCAGCCGGACTTATCCCGCAAAGGGCGGCTTCGCACTCCCTGCCGGAGACCAGGGGAAATCCCGCAGGTGTTCTCCCAACTCATCCTTGCTGTAACGATTGACCCTCTTCAGAGCGAGAACCACCACGATCAGAATCGGCAGCGAGAATATGAAGACGCCGCTTAGCGCCATGAAGTGCTCGCCGATGATCAGCATCATCGCGATATTGAAAACCAGTACCGAGAGGTAGAGGATTGGCCCCATCAGAGCGCGGAAAGGGAGATGTAGCACGCCTTCCGGGGGGGCTTCACGACGACGGGCATCAATCAGCTGGAAAGCGGCCACCAGGAACAGGCTGGTTACAAGCCATCCTGCGTAATTTGAAAGCGGCACACCGAAATGAAGGCCCTGTTCGCGGTACCCGTAGATCTGCCCGAGGAACCAGCGCTTTCCCTGCAGTGCCACCGGGTCAATGATGATATCAAGGAAGGTTTGCAGGAAGGCTCCCAGTAGAAGCGCTGAAAAAGAACGCCGGATTCTTCTGGTTTCCAATGTGGCGATATTCCAGCGCCAGGCCTTGAGCGGGGAGAGGATGAACAGGGCGGTCGAGTAGCTGCAGTACGCCAGAAATACATAGGAGAGCGAATCGAAGAAAGGTACCCCGGCGATCCATAATTCACGACTACTGGTGGTGTCGATGTAATAGTACCAGCCGTAGGGGAAACCGGTATTGATTGAGAGCCATTCCGATGAGAAAGCCAGCAGATAACCGGTCACTGTGAACTGCAGGGTTCTGCGCCATCCGACGTGAGGTACGCAAGCCAGCAGGAACGCAGCGAAGAAGGCAAACACGTAGGGGCGCATGGCGAGGGTGCCGATGGCCAGATCAAGAAACCGAGGCATTGCCGGTTAGTCCCGGGGAATCGCCAGCATCCTGTCCAACGCTTCTTTAGCCTTAAGGCGGATATCCTCAGGAACGCTCACCACCGGTGAGAGGGTCCGGAGTGAGATCAGCACATCCTCCAGCGAGGTCAGTTTCATGTTGGGGCACAGCAGGGCAGGTGAGGCCAGAATAAACTCTTTGCCGGGGTTCTCTACACGCAGTTTGTAAAGGATGCCGGCTTCAGTGCCGATGATGAATTTTTGTGCCGGACTGGTGCGGCAGTAGTCATACATGCCGCTGGTGGAACAGACGTAGTCAGCCAGGCTGGATACTTCCGGGGCGCTTTCAGGGTGACAGATGAAAAGTGCATCGGGGTGCTCGTTTTTTTTCTGCTGAACGGCCTGCACCGTCATACGCTCGTGAGTCGGACAAAACCCTTCCCAGAAGATGAATTGTTTTGTCGGAACAAATGTGGCGATCCAACGTCCCAGGTTGCGGTCCGGAACGAAGATCAGCTCCTGTTCTTTCAGCGATTGGACTACCTTGATAGCATTGGCCGAGGTGCAGCAGATATCGGAATGGGCCTTGACCTCAGCCGAGGAGTTGACATAGGTTACAACCGGAACGCCGGGGTGGACGGCTTTGAGCCGTTCCAGCTCCTCTGCCGTGACCATGTCGGCCATGGGGCATCCGGCATCCGGACGAGGTAGCAGCACCTTCTTCCGCGGAGACAGGATCGCAGCCGATTCGGCCATGAAATGAACGCCGCAGAAGACGATCACGTCGGCTGACGTCTTGGCTGCCTCAATCGAAAGCGCCAGGGAGTCACCGGTTATATCGGCAATCTGCTGCACTTCGTCGCGCATGTAGTTGTGCGCCAGCAGGACGGCGTTGTGTTCCTTGAGCAAGTCCCCGATCTGCTGTTTCATTGTGTCGCTCATGAAACTCCCAATCTAGGCATGTGAATTGAAAAATCAGCCCGTGTATGACGTATGGAGCTGTTTGACTCGCGCCAGATAATTTCGTGTCTCGGCGGGCATGCGGTCGGGTCGTCTGTCCACGTTGCCCGGTCCCCAGTTGTAGGCAGCCAGTGCGGAGTCAACATCGCCGTTGTAGCGGTCGAGCAGGTCGCGCAGGAATCTGGTGCCCCCCATGACGTTCTGCTCCGGATCAAATGAATCGTTGACGCCCAGTGAGCGTGCAGTTCCCGGCATGAGCTGCATCAGCCCCCGCGCTCCGGCGTGGGAAACAGCGCTGGGATTGAAATTGCTCTCAGCCTTGATGACCGCTTTTATCAGGCCGGCATCAACGCCATAGCGCCGGGAAGCCCTGGAAATGATCGGATCAAGCCACGATGAATCAGAATGTTTGGACTGTATTTCTGCTTGAGGCGGTGTCTCTTCTTGTGTGCCGGACAGCTCATGGAGTTGTGACGGAGCAGGTGCAGACGTGGATGATGCCGCCGGACTACTTCCGGTCTCTGCCAGATTGGCACTGTAGGCTCTCAGGAGCGAATTCACCGAGGATGACGGTCGTACCGCTGCCGTTTCTGCAGGTGAATCGCCCGCAAGCGAAAGGGATCTCTGAAGCATCTGAAGGCTTAAGGATTCCGCCAGAACCCTGGCATTCTCACTGGAAGAAGCCATCGGCGAGTCTCCCGACAGGGCACGTTCAAGTCGATCGCCAAATCCCCGTTCCTGCTGGATGGTGGTGCTGCCGGGCTTCTGGCGAAGTGAAACCGGAGATGCCAGTAATGAGAGATTTTCACTGATATGTATCGGCATACTCATCTTAATCCTCTTCCAATATCAGGTTCTTTTTCTTAAGTTTCTCGATAAGTGTCGTGCGCTTCAGATTCAGCAGTACGGCGGCCTCTTTTTTATTCCCGCCTGTGCGGGCCAGTGCCTGAAGGATCAGATGATTTTCAAATTCTTCGACGGCAGAGTTCAGGCAGATGCCCTGTTCCGGAAGTTGATTATCAATCATAGAGTCGGATATCTGTAGCTGGCCGGATTGCTTGCCGGAGAGATATTTTTCCGGCAGATCATCCGGCGTTACAAAACCGTTGTCTTTCAGAATAACCAGTCGCTCCACCAGATTTTCCAACTCTCTGACATTGCCCGGCCATTCGTAGTTGCAAAGGATCTCCAGCGTTTCCCGCGAAAAACCCTTTACGACATGGCGCTTGTCACTATTGAAGCGTGTCAGAAACGCATTGATCAGCAGCGGGATGTCTTCGCGTCGATCCCGCAACGGAGGTATTGTTATCGGGATAACCGACAGCCTGTAATACAAATCTTCCCGGAAATCTCTGCTGATCACCAGATCTTCCAAGACTTTATTGGTTGCAGCGATGATGCGTACATCCACCTTTTGAGCTTTCGAGGCGCCTACCGGCTCAAACTCCCGGTTTTGAAGCACCCGCAGCAGCTTTACCTGCAAATTGGCCTTCATGTCACCGATCTCGTCAAGAAAGAGAGTGCCCTTGTCAGCAATTTCGAACCGACCGGCGCGGTTAGCGTAGGCGCCGGTAAAAGAGCCTTTTACGTGACCGAAAAGTTCACTTTCCAGCAGGTCGTCCGGTATGGCCGCACAGTTGACCGGTACAAAATTCTTGCCTCTTCTGTTGCTCAACTGGTGTATTGCTTGTGCTGCAAGTTCCTTGCCGGTACCCGATTCTCCCTGTATTAGTACAGTCGCATTTGATTCGGCCACCTTGGTAATCATTTCAAACAGGTTTTTCATGGGCTTGCTTTTGCCGATCATCGAAGCCGAAAGGAGCTGGTACTGTTCGTCGTCGTTAACGGCACCATCCAGCATCTTCATGGACTGGTACTCACGGGCCCTCATTACCAGGCTCTCCAGTTCGTCCAGGTTCAGCGGCTTGGGAAGTGTAAAAATGTTCTCTCCCGTTTCGCCGTCGACCAGTCTGGAGCTTCTATCGCCATACCCGATGACCGCCAGAAGATTATGCGTGGTCGCCGCATACTTTCGGAAGTCCGGAACAATTGAGTGGAGATATGCAAGATCTGCAATGATAATGTCGGCAGAATTTTTCTGAAGAGTGTCAAAAAAAGAAGCACTAATTTCAGTTTGGGCGATATTGTAGCCCTGATATGTCAAAAATGCGGACACCAAGTCACGGGTTTTAGGATCGTTGTCAGCGATAAATATGGTGCCGTTTGTGTGCATGCCGGGGGGTATCCCTGAAAGAATCGGTTTAATTTTGAGCGATAATACTACACTCTACGGAAAAGTCAATAAAATGACTCTGCCGGAGACATTTTCTGTATGATGAGTAAAATTATGATGCGAACTGACATAATGATTACCATTTCGATATTCAGGAATATTTTTTGTTCAAGTCGCTTGATATACGGCAATATGCTGTGTTAAATTGGCTGGGTAATTCTTCGGAATTCATTGTAAAGAAGAACCCGTTACTAGGTATCCATTTCGTCCAGGTGGTGAGGAGAAGAAGATGAACAATGCATTAGTGCCGGTAAAAGGTGGCGACGCTCATGGTGAACTCATCCAGCTTGTCAGCTTCAGCCTCGATCAGGAGGAATACGGTGTGGACGTGCTCAAAGTGCGCGAGATTATCCGGATGCCGATTGTGACGCGCGTGCCAAATACCCCTTATTACGTGGAAGGGGTCATCAATCTGCGCGGCAAGGTTGTTCCAATCATCTGCATGCGAAAAAAATTTGGTTTGACAGAAGCCGAGAACGACAAGCAGACCAGGATCATGGTCATGGACATGGGAGGCGAGCTGATGGGTTTTATTGTCGATGCCGTCTCGGAGGTCATCCGCATATCGGGCAGTGAAATTCAGCCGTCGCCGGCAATGGTTGCCGGCGGGGTTGACCAGGAGTGCATTGCCGGGGTTATCAACCAAGCCGAGCGGCTGTTGGTTTTGCTCAATCTGGAGAAAATGTTTTCGCGTGACGAAAAGAATTTTTTTACCGGGATGTAACGTGATCATCAGATACTACGAAGAAAAATAATCCAGGAGCTTCAGACTATGCCACAAATTGATTGCGAAGACCAGGAACTGTTGGAAGGTTTTCTCTCCGAGACGACTGAGTTGCTGGAAAAACTCGACGATGATCTCATCTCGCTTGAGAAGGCTTCCGGGGACACGGATCTGATGAACCGGATCTTCCGGTCGATACACACTATCAAGGGGGCTTCAAGCTTTCTCGGATTTGATCTGCTGGTAAAAGTTACCCATAAGACGGAAGATGTTCTGAATCGACTCCGCAAGGGTGAACTGACCGTGACCTCCGGAATCATGGACGTTATTCTCGAAGCCACCGATCTTGTCAAACTGCTGGTGAGTGATATAAAGGCGGGGGACATTCAGGAACGTGAAACTGAAAGTACGATAGCCAAGCTCCTGCCGCTACTTCTGGAGAGTGCCGGAGTGACACAGCAGGTATCTTCTGCACCGTCTGTGGTCATCCAGCCTGTGAAAACAGAAAATGAGATGTCACCTGCCGCTCCGCCTGAACCATCACCAGCTCCGGATGCGTCCGGGGAATCCGCTGCCGGTCCGGCACCTGTCGCTGCACCTGTTCCTGCTGCCAGACCTGCTGCAGATGTTGCAGTTAAAAAAGCTCCCGTCCCCCCAAAACCTGCCGAAAGCAAAGGTGATGATTTATCGGACAGCTCAACTGTGCGCGTTGATGTCAAGCGCCTTGACGATCTGATGAACCAGGTGGGAGAACTGGTTCTGGAGCGTAATCGAATGATCCAGCTCAATCAGGATTTGCAGCAGGGAGAAGCCGAACGCCTCAATTTTAACGAAGAATTCGGTAAACTCACCAAGCGGATGAGTTTCGTTACTTCCGAACTTCAGATGCAGGTACTCAAAATGCGCATGATACCGGTGGAGAAGGTGTTCAAGAAATTCCCCCGGATTGTGCGCAGTTTGTCTCGTGATCTGGGCAAAGAGGTGGATCTGCAGATCATTGGTGAAGAGACCGAGCTTGACCGGTCAGTTGTTGATGAAATCGGCGATCCATTGATCCACCTGATTCGCAACGCCATGGACCATGGTCTTGAAACTCCGGATGTGCGGCTGGCTGCCGGAAAACCGAGGTGCGGCACACTTATTCTGGCTGCTGTGCATGAAGGCAATCAGATTATTATCAGTATCAAAGACGATGGAAACGGAATAGATTCGGACAGGGTAGGCCGCAAGGCGATCGAGAAGGGACTGATCAGTGAGGAACAGTTCACTGCTATGAGCCAGCGGGAGGTCTTTGATCTGCTTTTTCTGCCCGGTTTCTCAACAAAGGATAAGGCCACCGACCTTTCCGGTCGAGGTGTCGGCATGGACGTGGTCAAAACCAATATTAAAAAGCTTAATGGTCTCATAGAGATAAAGAGCACAAAGGGTCTGGGATCCGAATTTATTCTGCGATTGCCTTTAACGCTGGCGATCATCCAGTCGCTTCTGGTGGAGGTTGAAGGTGAAGTTTACTCCATTCCGCTCTCGTCGGTACTTGAAACCATCCGCGTCGATCAGCGCAAGTTCCATTTGATAGGCGGCCAGGAAGTGCTGAAGCTGCGTGACATGGTGTTGCCGCTTATTCGTCTGCAAAAAGTATTCAACGTTCAACAACGCAGTGATGTCAGTGATTTCTGTTATGTGGTCGTAGTCGGAGCAGCAGAAAAGAGGATGGGACTGGTTGTCACGCGTCTGGTTGGTCAGCAGGAGGTTGCTATCAAGTCTCTCGGCAACTATCTGGCTAATATACCGGGCATTGCTGGATCTACCATACTGGGCGATGGCCGGGTAGCACTGATCATCGATCCGGTTGGAATGACCGAAGGGTGTGAGGGAGCTGTTGGCCGCTAGTTTGCGTTTGCTGGCATAGTGTCGGAGCACTCCACACATTCAATTCAACATAACCATTCAATGTTCAACACGCCTAAGGAGTGAAACGTGGCAATAAGCGATAAGGATTTTGAGCAGCTCCGTGACTTTATTTATAATCTCTGCGGAATGTATTTCCACACGAGCAAAAAGTATTTCCTGGAAAGTCGGCTTGCCCGCCGAATGGAAGCTACAGGTACAAAGACGTGCCAGGATTACTATCTTTTGCTCAAGTCACCCAGAGGCTCGGAAGAGCTGAAATACCTGATGGATGAGATCACCACCAACGAAACCTATTTTTTCAGGAATGTTCCACAGTTGGCTGCCATGGAAACCAAATTGCTGCCCGAGATAGTTGAGACCAAGAACAAGATGGGCTTCCGGAAACTGCGAATATGGAGCGCTGCTTCCTCGTCCGGCGAAGAGGCCTACACCATGGCAATGATCTTACTTGAAAAACGGGCTACGTTGTTGAAAGACTGGATCATCGAGATAATCGGTACCGACATCAACGAAACGGTCATTGCACAGGCCAAGGAGGGAATCTATAACGCCTACTCCGTTCGTAATATTCCGGATGTCTATAAACGTAAATATATCCGGGAGGACAATGGCAGGTTTATTCTTTCTCCCGACGTCAAGAAGTTCGTTACTTTCAACAAGCTTAACCTGTACGAAGACTCCAAGATGATTTTCATGAAGAGCTTTGATTTTATCTTCTGCGCAAATGTGTTGATATATTTTGATACTGCATCGAAATCAAAGGTTGTCCAGCATTTTTACAACAACCTGCAGCCTTACGGCTACTTCTTTGTCGGCCAGTCAGAATCTCTGCATGGGGTTAATGACAAGTTCAAGACGGTTCATTTTCCTGGTGGTTTCGGTTACAAAAAATAGCCTGAAAGGTCTTAAAATATGGATAAGAATCTGATGATGGAACGAGCTGAAATTCTGGTTGGGGCGGTAGACGATCTGCCTACCATACCGGTTGTCGCGACTCAGGTGCTCACTCTGCTCGACAATCCTGATGTCAGTATTGAAGAAATCGCCGACCTGATGTTATCTGATCAGGTCATGACTGCACGGGTCATGAAGTTGATCAACTCTCCTGTGTACAGGCCGGCCCAGGAGGTTACCTCACTGAAGCGGGCTCTGATCTTTCTCGGATTGCGGCATGTCCGGGAACTGGCGCTGACCACATCGGTCATCAATGCATTTGATGGTGAATCCGGGGCTCTCGAGTTGAACGCATTCTGGGAGCATTCGTTCGGTGTTGGTATGGTATCCAAAATTATCGCCAAAAAGGCAGGTTATCAGGATCTTGAAAAAGCTTATATTGCCGGTATCATCCACGACCTCGGTGAAGTGTTCCTGAGTAATTTTCTGCGGGAGCCGTTTGCAGAGGTTCTTGAACACATTAAAGGTCATTCCGAAAAGCTCGTTGATGCAGAGGCGGAAATGCTTGGTACGACCCACTGTGAAATAGGACTCTGCATGGCCCGCAAATGGAATTTTCCCGAGGCGTACTGCGAGGTGATTTCCTGTCATCACGCTCCCGGCGAAGCGACGGTTGATCCTATCCTGTGTGCCATTGTCAACCTGTCTGATCTCTTCTGCTCCGTACGGGAGCTTAATTACGGGGGACGCGAGTGGATAAGTTTCAATCTCAGTGATGAAGAGGCCTGGAAAATATTGAAACATGCGTCGCCGAGTCTGGCCCAGATGGATGTGGAGCGATTCTGCTATGAGCTGGATGATGCCATTCCGGATGTCAAGAACCTTGTTGCTTCGATATTCAACACATCTGCTCAGGCGCAACCCTGATGATCATGACACAAGCCGCGAAAACCCGGGTTCTGATTGTTGATGACTCATCCTTCATGCGGATGGCCATACGCAGCGTTCTTTCAAAAGATCCCTCCTTTGATATCGTAGGTACTGCGGCAGACGGTGTGGAAGGGGTAGAAAAGGCGATTGCCCTCAAGCCGGATGTCATTACCATGGATGTCGAAATGCCGCGTATGGATGGCATCTCCGCCTTGAAGCAGATCATGTCCAAGGCGCCTACCAAGATTATTATGGTCTCGACGTTGACCAATGAGGGGGCTAAATCAACTTTTGAGGCGCTTGACGCCGGGGCTATCGACTACATCCCCAAAAATGTCACCGATTCGGCCGATGCGCAGAATATCTTTCGTCAGGAATTACTTCGAAAGGTGAAGGAAGCAGTTGCCTCACGTTTCAGTAGAACAATATCCACCCCGTCAGGATTCTCACGTCCGGCTGCTGCGCATGCAGCGTCACACCAGCGCCCATCTGCATCAAAATTTTCCGGGAAAAAGATTCAGTACGTGGGTATAGGAGCTTCCACCGGAGGTCCAGTTGCGCTGCAGGAGGTGCTTTCGCGCATTCCGGTCAACTTCCCCTATGGAATCATGGTTGGCATCCACATGCCCAAGGCCTTTACCGGGCCTTATGCTGACAGACTCAATGCAAAATGTTCCATGACCATCCGTGAAGCGGTGGACGGCGACGTGCTCAAGCCAGGTCAGGCTTTGATAGCTCCGGGCGGCATGCATACAACCCTGGTGCGCCAGGGGGGCAACATAGTTGTGAAAGTTCTGCCCACCAGCAATTATCCGCAATATGTTTATATACCTTCGGTTGACCTGATGATATCCAGTATGGCTGAAGCGACCAACGGTGCCATGCTCGGTGTCATCCTGACCGGTATGGGGAGCGACGGTTTCAAGGGGATGCAATTGTTGAAACAGAAGGGTGGCGCGACTATTGCTCAGGACGAGGCCACCTCAACCATATATGGTATGCCGAAGGCATGCGTAGATGGGGGGGTTGCGGATGAAGTGTTGCCGCTGGGGCAGATCGGATTCGAAATATCGAAGTTTATGTGATGTGATGGTAGAGAATAACCCCGAATAGATAACCCTTACAATCTGCTGTTTATCCTTCCAAACATATGCGACCCAGAACAGATACTATTGATCGCCAGGACTTTTCTTACCGGACTTCGGGGAGCAATGTAATGCAACGAGACACCAGTTTACTGTTACTCTTATTCCGGCTGGAAAAAGTTCGCTATGCGATCCCGCTGGACTCCGTACAGCGGGTCATTCGCTCCGTACAGCAGACACCACTACCTGCCGGATCCGGACACATCTGTGGTGTCATAAACATGCATGGCACCATCCTGCCGGTTATCGATACGCGCCACGTACTAGGTTTGCCACCCAGGGAAATTGAGCTGGATGATGTTTTTATCATTGCTCAGACAATCAAACGCACTGTGGTGCTGACAGCCGATTCGGTCGACCAGATAGCTGAGATATCCAACACTCTGATCACCAACTCATCAGACATTATCCCCGAGCTTGAACATCTCACCGGACTTACCCGCCTTGATAACGACATAGTACTTATTCAGGATATTGAAAAATGCCTGACGGAAGATGACCTTTCTACTCTTGACGTGGATACGGCTGAGGCAGGCGCGTGATTTCATCTGCCGGCATCGAACAGCTGAAGCAGGCGCGGGATTATATCTCCGCCAAGCTGGGAATATATTTCCCGACCACTCGTCTGGCCGAGCTGGACAATAAGCTGAAGGAACTCTCAAAGAGCGGCATGTTTACGAGTCAACACGGTTTTACCAGCATGCTCCTGGGTGGGAAGCTCAGTACAGATCATATGCATGCTCTGGTGCAGACTCTGACTATCGGCGAAACCTATTTTTTTCGAGAATCAGCGACCATCGAAGCACTTGGCGAAGAAATAATGCCGGCTGTGTCAAAGCAAAGAGGACGCGTTCTGCGCATCTGGTGTGCCGGTTGTGCAACAGGAGAAGAACCTTATTCCATTGCAATGTACCTTGCCGAGCAGTCTGATCTTGCAGGTTGGCGCACATCCCTGATAGCGACCGACATCAATCCCTCCTTTCTTGAGCGGGCCCGCAAAGGGGAGTATACCAGATGGTCATTCAGAACCCTGCCGGATCATTACAAAAACAGTTATTTCAACAGCATCGCTGACAACCTTTATGAGGTAAAGGAAGCAATACGCCGCAAGGTGAAATTTTTCAGTCTCAATCTTGCCGAAGCAGATTATCCGTCATCATCAAATGCAACCGAAGGGCTTGATGTCATCTATTGCAGAAATGTCCTGATGTATTTTTCTCCGGATACTATCCAGACCATAATTGACAGATTTGCCGGGGCGCTTGCGCCAAACGGCTATCTGATTGTCAGCCAGACAGAATGCTCGGATTATTTCACAGCCGCTTTTGATACAGTTCAATGTGGCGGCTCTTTTTTCTATCGCAAAAAAGATTCACGTTCTCCTGTTGTTCAGAAAATTATCCCCATAACAAAAAAAAGACAGCATGAGACACCCAAAGCCACGGTAAACCCGATACAGACAGGCGCCATCAAGCCTCGTCATGTTGTTATGCAGCCGACAACCAGCGATGCTCGGGAAAAGAGTGTCGAACACATTCTCAAACAGGCCAGCACCGGTGATAATCTTTTTGCCAAAGCGGAAAAGCTGGCAAATCAAGGACTCCTCCACGATGCTTGCTCACTCTGCGAGGAAGGATTACAATGCGACGGCCTCAACCTCCATGGCTATTATCTTCATGCAACAATCCTCCAGGTGGCCGGCAAACTCCCCGAGGCTGCCGGTGCTTTGCGTAAGGCGCTTTATCTGGAACCTGATTTCGTAATGGGAAACTATACCCTGGGCACTATTGAGCAAAAACTTGGTAACAGCAGACAGGCTTTACGGAGCTTTGACAATACGGCCAAGCTGCTTACCCTCTACAAGGATGAGGACCTTTTACCTGAGTCGGAAGGAATTTCCGCCGGCCATATGAAGGAGTTGCTGACTATCATGAGAAAAAAGAACATGGCGGAGTGACATAATACACTATGGACCGGACAGTAATAGCGGAACGGGAACGCATCCTTCATGAGCGGGCCGAAGATCTTGCCCGAATTACGGTAGACACTCAGGCCGGCGATCACCTGGAGGTGACGGTTTTCGCCCTTGGCGCAGAACGCTATGCCATAGATTCGACACTGGTTCAGGAGATAATCATCCTGAATAACCTGATGCCGTTACCATGCGTGCCACCCCATATTGCCGGAATATTTAACCTGAGAGGCAAGCTCCTGGCTGCTGTTGATCTTCGTACATTACTTGGCATATCCGGTGACTCGACCCAACACGACGTAAAAGCGGTAGTGCTCACTGACAGCGGTATGGAGTTCGGTCTGGTGGCCGATGAGATTGAAGGGGTACTGAGCCTGCCTCTGGCGGATATTCAGGACACCATGATTACACAACAGACACATGGCGCCAGATATTTGCGTGGTGTGACCTGCGACCGTCTGGTTCTGTTAGACGGTTTGCGACTTATTCACGACCCGGATCTGATTGTCAATGACGAAAACAGTTAAAATGCCTGCCGATAAAGACTGAAAGGAGAAATTTGTATGAAATGGACAATAGGCAATAAACTGGGGGCGTTCTGTGTGCTGATTATCACAGTATTAACGATATTCGGCATAATCTCGTATCGTAATAACCTGGCCATGGAGGCGAATGCCGAGATGGTCAAGCATACCTTCAGCGTTGTTGATGAACTCGAGAATATCCCCACCTACAACTGGGCTGCGGAAAGCGGCATGCGGGGCTATTTCCTGACGGAAAAGCCGGAATATCTTGCCCAGCACAGGGACGCCGTGAAAAGCATCACCAAATCACTGGAAGAGTTAAAAAAACTTATCCGGAACGAAAAGGCGCGTCAATTGCTGGGTAATGCGGAAACGCTTATCAATAAACGGCTCGTTGCGTACGAGGAGGTTTATCAGGCATTCCGCGATAATAAACAGGCTGGCGCGGTTGCCTACATCAATTCCGGTAATCCACTCAAATTGACAAGCGAAATTACCAGAACGCTCGGTGAGATTGATTCCATCGAGCGGGACCTCCTGAGAAACCATGACAAGGAACTTCATGCCAGCAACATTGCATCTCTAAACATCATCATCATCGGCATCCCCCTGGTAATATGCCTGCTCAGTGTAACGGGGTACCTGCTGACACGGAGTATTACTCTGCCTTTGCGCGAGTTGACGATCGTGGCTGATCAGATATCACAGGGTGATCTGACCAATCGTCCGTCAACACTGCACCGCGATGACGAGATCGGGGTATTTTCGAGGGCATTTACCAATATGAATGAATATCTTAAAAGTATGTCGAAGATTGCAGAGTCAATTTCCGCCAACAACCTTTCCGTAACGTGCGAGCCGCTCTCCGAGCGTGATTCCCTGGGAAATGCCTTTAATGCAATGATCGCCAATCTGCTTGCCATGGTCCGGGAGATCCGGGAGGCCTCAAAGCTTGTCTCCGGGGCAACCGCACGCATCGCCAGTCTTACCGCCCAGCTGGCTACCAGCACCTCTGAAACCGCCGCTGCAGTCAGCGAAACCTCGACCTCGCTGGAAGAGATCAAAACAACGGCACAGCTTGTGAACCAGAAGTCGTCCTATGTATCCGAATGTGCAAAAGAGACGGCTGAAGTCACTGAAAGTGGTCGCAGGAATGTCGCCGAAACCATTCATGGCATGAACAAGATCAGACAACAGATGGACTTTATTGCCGAAGGCATTGTCAAGCTGAGCGAACAGAGTATGGCCATCGGTGAGATTATTGAATCGGTCAGCGATATTGCCAGCCAGTCCAATCTGCTGGCGGTGAATGCCTCCATTGAGGCTGCCAAGGCTGGAGAGCATGGCAAAGGGTTTGCTGTTGTCGCCCAGGAGGTGCGCAGTCTGGCGGAACAGTCCAAAGGGGCGACAGTGCAGATAAAACGTATCCTGAATGATATCCAGAAATCTATCAGCACGGCGGTGATGGCTACCGAACAGGGGGGTAAAACTGTTGAATCCGGTGTCAGGCAGTCTGCGGAAACTGAATCTTCCATCCAGATAATCGAGCAGGGTGCAGTTGGTACGGTTCAGGCCTCGGCGCAGATAGTGGCATCGACCAGCGAGCAGGTTGTCGGCCTCAACCAGGTGGCTGTCGCAATTGACAGTATCCGCAGCGCTTCGGACCAGATTGTAACGAGCACCCGTCAGGCCGAAGAAGCGACCCACGATCTTAACGAAATGGGAAAAAAACTCTGGCATCTGGTTGAACGTTTCAAGGTGAACTAATGAGCATGATGCTGGATCACGAACAACTCACCCGCCTCACGGAAATGTTTCTGGCGGAAGCCCAGGATCACCTCTCCTCATTCAATGAATGCCTGATAAAGATTGAACAGTCCGCTGACTGTGCTCTTTCGGCAGAAAGTGTGACGACGATATACCGTTGCGCCCACAGCCTCAAAGGGGGAGCGCGTATTGTCGATCTTTCACTCGTTGAACTGGTGTGCCAGTCTCTCGAAGACTGTCTGCTCATACTGCAGCAAAAAACGGCCAAGCCGGACAGAAGCGTGCTGGATCTGTTGCATGATTCAGTAGATCTTATTGAGCGGCTTCTCTCCTCACCATCGCCCCAGACACCATCAACCTCCCTGAAGTCTGAGTCCGTAAAAATCTGCAAACGTTTTGATGAAGCGTTGAAAATGCTCAATTTGTCCGCAACTCCAGGTGCCGGCAACAGCTCGAATGAATCGTGTAACACCATGATTGAATCGAACGAAATAATATGTGACACATTCAGCGATCCAGGGAATATGACAGCAGTTCCAATTCAGGCTGAGCTGTCAGAGAGGCAGCAGCTGGTGGAGCAACGGCCCGGCACTACCTCTGAAACAGTTCGTGTTCCGATAGCCGGGATTGATAAACTGCTTGCCGGGGCTGAAGAGCTGATCGCGCTCAAGATGATTTTCCGTCAGCAGGCACGTGATCTGAAAGAGGTCATTGGCTCCATTGATATCTTGCGGCGCAACCTTGCCAAACAGCAGCATAACGACAGAGCGACAATGCTGGAGTTGGAACGCAGCCTGGGCACGCTTATGAAGCGGGTTATTCATATTAATCGCATAAACGAGCAAGACGGGCGGCAGTCGGAGAATCTGATTGAAGGGCTCATTCTCGATACCAAAAGGCTACTCATGCTGCCGGCATCATCGCTGACCCAGGGGTTTCACAAACTGGTGCGCGATGTCGCACGAACTGTCGGCAAGATGGTTGAGCTCACTATCAGTGGTGACGGCATTGAACTTGACAGAAGAATTCTGCAGGAGTTGAAGGACCCCCTGGTACACCTGTTGAGAAACAGCATCGATCATGGTATTGAAGTTCCTGCTGTTCGCCAGGCGGCCGGAAAAGTTGTTACGGCCAGGATCCGTATCGATATTGCCGCGATTGAAAACAGCAAGATCGAGATCACAATTTCGGACGATGGCAGCGGCATCGATACCGCCAGGATCCGCGAGGTTGCCTTGCGTAACGGCCTGCTATCGCCGGAGTCTCTTTCGGATATGCCCGAAAAAGATCTGCAGATGTTGATCTTCAATTCCGGTTTTTCAACCAGGAGCGAGGTCAGCCTGCTCTCCGGACGTGGCCTGGGTCTTGCGATCGTCACAAAATGTCTGGATAAGCTGGGGGGGAGTATTTCTGTCGATTCAACCTTCGGAGCAGGAACAACGTTCAAACTTATTGTCCCTGTTTCGCTTGCTACAATCAGGGGGATTCATGTCCGGACCGGCAACAAGGTGTTCGCAGTACCGACAGTGCATGTCCGGAAAGTCTGCCGGGTGCGCACTGCCGAAATTAAGGCTGTCGGTACTAAAGACTCCATAGTGGTAGACAATCAAACCGTTCAACTGGTTTCTCTAGCCGCATTGCTCGGGATACCGGCCACTGCGCCGGATTCCGGCGGCTATACCTTTGCCCTGATTCTTGGCCAGGGAGACACCCTTTTTGCCTTCCAGATCGATGAAGTGGTGTGCGAAGAGGACCTGCTGGTCAAAGGGATAGGGCCGCTGCTCCGAAAGGTTCGCAATATTGCCGGTGCCACGATTCTGGCAAATGGCGCCATTGTACCGATATTGAATGTTATGGATCTGATGTGCAACTCAGAGAGCACCTTTACTCATCATTTTCAAGCGATATCCGGAGTATCCGCTTCACATGAAGAATCAACAAAAAAACGTTTACTGGTAGTGGACGATTCGATAACATCGCGAACACTTATCATGAATGTGCTGGAATCTTACGGATATGAGGTAAAAACCGCTGTTGACGGACTTGATGCCCTGGCGACGCTGCAAGGAAACGAACGATTCGATTTGGCGACAGTTGATGTGCAGATGCCACATATGGACGGCTTTGAGTTAACAGCCCGCATTCGTGCGGACGAAAGGTTGTCACGGCTCCCCGTTGTCTTGATAACAAGTCTTGATTCGGTTGAAGATAAGAAAAAGGGCATAAACTCCGGGGCGGATGCCTATATTGTCAAATCAAGCTTTGACCAGACCAGTCTGCTTGACATCATCAGGAAGTTGATTTAGGGGGCATACCGGATGATCAGGGTTCTCATTGTAGATGACTCTTCGAGCGCAGCGCTTTTTCTGGAAACGGTCATTAGTAGCGACCCGGACTTCAAGGTTGTTGACATTGCCAGGAATGGTAACGATGCCATACGACTGGCTAACCGGTTGCAGCCGGATGTCATCACGATGGACATCAATATGCCTGATATGGATGGTTTTGAAGCCACCAGGCGTATTATGGCCGACACCCCGTGCCCCATCGTAATTGTCAGTTCGATGTACAGCACACAGACCGCAACACTTGCTTTTCAGGCCATCGAAGCTGGTGCGTTGGCGATCATCTCGAAACCACATTCAAATACCAGCTCTGACGGGGTTGCCGAACGACAGGAACTGCTGGCCATCCTGAAGGCGATGGCCACTGCCAAGTCAAAGTTGCGGTCCGGAAGGCCTGAATCAACTCGTATAAGTGTGCCGAAACCAGTTGTCGTACCCAAAACGCAAGCAATAAGGATCATTGCCATTGGCGCTTCAACCGGCGGTCCGCAGGCAATACAGGAGATTTTGAGTGAGCTGCCGGCGACTATTCCTGTGCCTGTCGTCATTGTTCAGCACATAACCCCGGGATTCGAAAACGGTTTTGCCGAATGGCTCAAATATTCCACTAAACTTGCTGTGAGTGTAGCAGTAGCCAACGAAACACTCTGTGCCGGACATGCCTATATCGCTCCTTCAGGTATGCATCTGGAAGTTACGCATTTCGGGAAGGTCAGTCTGGTGTCTGCACCTCCGGAAAATGGTGTCCGCCCCTCGGTGTCGCGTCTGTTCCGCTCCATAGCGGCAGCCTATCACGAAAATTCCCTCGGAATTATTCTGAGCGGGATGGGAGTTGATGGCGCTGTTGAGCTTAAACATCTGCGCGAACTTGGCGCTATTACCATTGTCCAGGACAAAGAGAGTTCGGTAGTCCACGGCATGCCAGGAGAGGCGATACGCCTCGACGGCGGGCTTCATATCCTCCCGTCGTGCGATATCGCTCCGATGATTCGTTCGCTTTTGAATCTAAAATAAATTAATCGTAAGAAACAGGGTGATTTATGGAACATACTCAAAATAAGCCGCTCATAATGGTGGTGGATGACAGTCCGTTTCAGGCGGGTCAACTCTGTCTGCTGTTGAACAGCCAGGGGTATGCCACCGTTGAGGCGCATAGTGGCAGGGAGGCGCTCGCGCTGCTTGAAAAGAGAATTCCGGTCATCGTGTTTACGGACATTATGATGCCGGAAATGGATGGCTATCAACTGTGCCTCGCAATCAGAGCATCCGAGGAGACGAGCGATATCCCGGTAGTCCTGCTGACGAGCCTTTCAAATCCAAAAGATGTCCTTCGAGCCATAGAATGCAGGGCTGACTACTTTTTTTCGAAGCCCTACAACGAGGAATACCTTATATCGCGAACCGCAGATATTATCCGGACGCTCCACCTGCGTCAGGCAAAAACTTCCGGTCAGGAGATGGTAGTTGTCTTCAAAGAGACTTCTTATACGCTTAAACCGGATTTTCAACGGATTATTGACTTACTTATTTCGACATACGAGGCGTCGGTTCTGATCAATAATGATCTTCTCCGGACTCAACGGCAACTTTCAGAAAAACTGCTCGAAGTGGAAACAGCTCTGCAAAGGATAAAACATCTTGAAGGGATTATCCCCATCTGCATGTATTGCAAGCAAATCCGCGATAATAAAAATTCCTGGCATAATCTGGAGCAGTATATTTCAGAGCATTCAGATGCACTCTTCAGCCACGGTATCTGCCCCGAATGTTATAATAAAGCGATCGGTGAATATTCTGCCGTCAGAGGGTCCCATGATGAACCGGGCCATTTGAGCTGATCCCGGTGATACATATGACGAGCTCGCCGCCTGGTCGGCGGACAATTACTTCATCATCAATTTTTTTGTGCAGGAGAGCCTGTCCGACCGGCGAATCAATGCTGATTTTTCCGATGCTGACATCTATTTCGTCCGGGCCTGCCAGCTGGTAACAGCGTTCATTTCCCGTTTCATCCTCATAACTCACCCAGCAGCCGAACGAAACCGAGGTGGGGTTTGCCGGTGCAGTCGCCACCCTGAGCAGCTTAATGCGCGAGCCAAGATGCTTCAGCCTGCGATCTATCTCGCGCAGACGTTTTTTCCCGTAGATGTACTCTGCGTTTTCTGAACGGTCTCCTTCTGCAGCTGCATCCGATACCCCCTGGACAACCTTGGGGCGTTCCACCTTCCAGAGTTGGTCATATTCGTCATGCAGCATTTTCAGACCTTCCGCAGAAATCAGGTTTGTCATATGCCGGAGTTCCCGAACATCGTCTTTTCCACCAGGTCACAGACAATATGAATGATAGCTATATGTCCCTCCTGAATACGGGGTGTGTCATCACTGGGGACGACCAGCGCCAGGTCACAGGCGCTCTTTATGCTGCCGCCGTCTCTGCCGAGCAGCGCAATTGTACGGCATCCTTTTTCGCGCGCCAGCTCCAGCGCTTTCTTTACATTGGTTGAATTGCCGCTGGTCGAGATACCGACTACGATGTCACCCGGCATAGCCAGTGCTTCGACCTGACGCCGGAAAACGATGTCAAAACCGTAGTCGTTGCCGATAGCGGTCAGAATTGACGTATCTGTAGATAAGGCCACGGCAGGCAGGGCAGGGCGCTCCATGCGGAACCTGCTCACTATTTCGGCGGCAAAATGCTGGGAATCGGCGGCGGATCCGCCGTTGCCCATCACCAACAGTTTACCGCCACGGCTGAACGTGTCGATCAGAAAGTCAGCCATTTTAGCGATCTGCAGTGTCAAATTCTGTTCGATTCGCTCGATTACATCGCGATTTGCCTGTAATTGTGATGTGATATCAGTAATCATGCGGGCATCTCCGTAGACTGCACAGCCACGCAGGCGGAATGGACTGACATGGCCGTGATAAGCTCTTCCAGCGGAATTGCTGTTTCCAGCAGCGGAAACTGGATGTCGTCACACCCGCAAACGGCCAGCAGATCGGGCGAGACGGTCTGAAGTTGCGCCAGTTTTCGATGCAGGTCACGTTGTGGATACAACATGGAGATAGCGTAAATCTCAATGCAGGTATGCAGGCCATTCCATCCCATCCGGCGAAAATTCGAGTACTGGCGTCGGTGCAGAAGCAGGGAAAAGCGATGCCCCTGACGGGCGCCGTCCAGAATTACATCCATGGTTGTACTCAAACTGGCAGCATCAGCCTTTTTTCCGAAGTAAACGACGTAGTGACGGCTTACTCCCCAAACAGCCAGAAAGGCCGAACGGCTGTTCTGCAGCATTTCGAGACGTCGCTTGGGTGATCCGTACACCGGTTCAATATCGCACTTAAGCACTGAACGGTTTGTTACGCATGTGCGGTATCCTTTGGAAGCAGCCCGTCGGACATATTCCCGCAGACACCATTCACCTCCATCAAGACGCTCGTCAAAATTGCCGGTCAGTATCCGCATTTCCCTTTTGAGCAATAGGCACGTCAACGAAACCGTACACGTTTCCATCAGCGTGCATCCCGGGGCAAGGGGTGGAAGTGGTGGTGCTCCCACTCCGGCAAACACCGGAGATACAATGCCGGCTCCGGTTGTCACGGCTGCATTGAGCATAACGTTGAGCCAGCCTTCATGTACCATGGCATGAGGACGCACGATAACAGCAAAATCGCTGTCGGAGCGAGCCAGGCCCATGTTTATCGCCGGAACCAGACCTACGTTACGCTCTGATTTGATAAACAGGCCGTTCTCTCCAAGCGGTTCGGAAAACTCCTCAAGCATAAGCTCCGTCGCGCGATTGCTGCCATTATCGACGATAATCAGGCGAGCATCATCGGGAGAACTTGCGAGAATAGCCGCCAGACAGGCGCGGGTTTCGAAAAGGCTGTTCCAGACCGGAACGATAATGTCAATTGTCGGAGAGTTCATAATTATACAGGAGGGAAAATAATCACTGGTGCACAAAGAACAGTGCGAAGCGCAGGAACTTGTATTGCAGGCTCGTCTGCCTCATGTGTTCCAAGTGTCATATGGTAAAACTATGACGAGATCGACACGCGCCGCAGCAGGTCGAGCTCATCAAGTACCTTGCCCGAGCCAAGTACAACGCAGTCCAGGGGGTTTTCGGCTATGAGCACCGGAACCTTGGTTACCTCACGCAGCAGAAGATCCAGATTGCGCAGCAGGGCGCCGCCGCCGGCCAGAAAAATGCCCTGGTCAACGATGTCGGCTGCCAGTTCAGGTGGAGTCTTTTCAAGGCAGATGCGAACCGTATCGACGATGGAGTTGACCGCCTCCTTCAAGGCCTCACGAATCTCGTCAGAGCTGACCTCAATTGTTTTAGGGATGCCGGATACAAGATCACGTCCTTTAACCTCCATGTGCAGAGTGTCGGGTCCCGGATAGGCTTCGCCGATTTCTATCTTTATTTTTTCAGCCCAGCGTTCGCCAATCTGCAGGTTATATTTTTTTCGGATATACTGAACTATGGCCTCATCCATCTTGTCGCCCCCCATGCGGGTGGATTGGGCATAGACGATGCCGGCCAGCGAGATGACTGCAACCTCGGTGGTGCCGCCACCGATATCGACGATCATGTTGCCTGATGCCTCGATTATGGGTAACCCGGCTCCAATGGCGGCTGCCATCGGCTCTTCGATCAGATAGACCTCTCGGGCGCCGGCCGATTCAGCCGACTCCTTGACGGCCCTTTTTTCAACCTGGGTAATGCCGGAAGGTACGCAGATAACAATTCGAGGACGTACCAAGGTCTTGCGATTATGCACCTTGTGAATAAAGTAGCGCAACATCTCCTCGGTAATATCAAAATCGGCGATGACGCCGTCCTTCATCGGCCGAATGGCGGTGATGGAGCCGGGTGTCCGCCCCAGCATCTGCTTGGCCTCCATACCGACCTTCAGAACCTTTTGCTGTCCATTGGCCATTTTCTGCACGGCAACTACCGATGGCTCACGAACAACAATCCCCTTACCCTTCAGGTAAACAAGGGTATTGGCTGTGCCCAGATCAATGGCCAGGTCATTGGAAAACATTCCGAACAGGTAATCAAACATTTTCAACATTATGCGAAGATCCTTTCAGTAATCATGTCAGGTGTGAAAAGACTAGAAAGATAACAGAGTCGTGGCAATAATTGCAAGCATGAATAATCCGGAAAATTCGTCACGTCACAGACGGCACAGCCGGAAAGGTAAACATCATACCGCCCGCTGCAAGGTTCGCAGCAGTTCAAGTTGCCCCTCAACCGTATCGGGACTGACCTCCCCTGCACGCTCCAACAGCGGCGGCACTCAGGTAACCGCAGTCCCGGAAGCGCTACTGTTCCAGATATACCCGTACACCTCTCTCGCTACGGCCTGCTTGTCACCATCAGTGAACGGAGGCGACGGCAATAACGGATAGAGGTGGTCGAGGATGAACACTTCCACTTCGGCCTGTGTCTGTTCCTTCTGGGTCCACTGCTCCAGCGGCTTAAGGAGAGCCTGCACCTCTTTCAGCAGGCTCCGGCTGGCAACCTTCACCTGCTCCCGGTCAGCCTTGCTCAGATCCTCGCGCAGCAGCATACTGAACAGGGCATACTCCTCTTCCGTCAAACCTTCCTCCACGACCTTTCGCTGTTCTTCATCCAGGCTGGCGGCCAGGTCAGCCAATCTGGTAAAGGTGTCCTCAATGCTGACGCGGTCTTTCTCACGGTTATAGTCCGCAATGATCTCCTGGTAGCGTTTGTAATAGTCCATCCGCTTGGGATTACGTTTCAGCATATCCGACAGTTTCTGTTCCACGATCTCGCGAATATCCTGCAATGCAGTCGCTTTGCGCCGCACCTTCCTGGCAAACTCATTCCGTAGCTTTTCCAGATTGATGCTGCTCAGATCATAGAACCTGCTCTCTGGCGGTGGATCAGCAACTCCTGTCTGTGCCCGTATCGCCTCATTGACGATGCGGTGCAATTCCTTGAGAAGATTGTTAACATCGGCAGTGTCGCGCCGTTCAGTCAGCTTTTTGTAGATCGCCTCGATATTGTCATGACGTTCAGCGAAGAGCAGAGCGGATGGCTCCATCAGTAACCCTTTGAAGCGAATAAACACCTGACGTGCCATAATCTCGAAGCGGCGCTTGGATTCGTCGGAGGTGTAGACCGCTTCCACAGCATCTGCCAATGCCTGAATGCGCGGGAATCCAGTTGCTCCAATCAACAGAGATGCATCAAAACCGAGCGACAGCAGATAACGCTCGGTCTCCTCAATAGCATCCTTCAGAGCTACAACCCGCTCCTCAATTGGTGCCACAATCTCTTCTCCGCCATTCTCTCGATCACCAAGGGCATATTGTGCCAATGCTTCCCGCAGACTCTTCAGCATGCCGTTGTAGTCGACGATCAAACCGAAATCCTTGCCGGGGAAGCGTCGGTTGGCTCTGGCAATGGCCTGCATCAGATTGTGCGCCTTCATCGGCTTATCAATGTAGAGCGTCGAGAGACATTCCACGTCAAACCCGGTCAGCCACATGGCACATACAATCGCAATGCGGAAGGGGTGCTCCGGGTTCTTGAAGGCCGTTTCCACATCTACCCGCTTGCCGTCCGGCGTCTCGAAGCCCTGCTTCATGATCGCTCTGTGCGGGATTATGTTGAACTTCCACGCCTTGAAGGCGGCCACTTCGCCTTGCGCTTCGCTGATGATAATCTCGATAATGGTGCTTTCCAGCCAGGCTGCCTGTGCGGCAAGTCGATTTTTCTGGTCTGTCAGAAGTTGCCTGGTTTCGCTGTCACAGGGCACAGTCAAGGCTGCTTCGCGAGCCAGCACCTCCTTACGGACTATCGACAATTTCTTTTTCCACCTCGGATCAATTAACATAAACATCCGGGCACAGGTGATCTTGTCAATACAGACCAGCATCGATTTGCCAGATTCCCATCGGGTAATGGAGTGCTCCACAAAATCATCAGCCAGTTTTTCCAGACGCTCGTCTGCAGTGATGACCTCATAATCCTTAACCAACAGTTTTTCCAGCAGTGCAGTCTGATCCGGGTCCAGATCAGCCTTTTCAACAGCATCGGCAATCCGGTCGTTCAGATCCAGCCTGGCAATTCCCAACTTCTCGCCACGGTTCTCGTAGACCAGCTTGACGGTTGCGCCATCCTCTTCGGAGCGTTTGAAGTCATAGCAGGAAACATAGCTGCCGAAGATCCGCTTGGTCAGGTTATCATGCTTGAACAGTGGAGTGCCGGTAAAGCCGATAAAGGCTGCATTGGGGAGCGCCAGCCGCATGTTGCGGGCCAGTTTGCCGGCCTGGGTGCGGTGGGCTTCGTCAGAAATGACAATGATGTCATCGCGGCGGCTGTACGGTTCCTCGGGGTTTACGCTCTGATTGAACTTGTGGATCAGGCTGAAAATATAGCGGTGATTCTCTTTGAGAAGTTGTTCCAGTTCTTTTCCGGAACCTGCCCGTGGCGACTGCTCATCGGCAGCACCGCAGCCGACAAAGGTCCGATAGATCTGGCTGTCCAGATCGTTGCGGTCGGTCATCAGCACAAAAGTAAAGTTGCCAGGCACCGTCCGGCGTACCTTTTCGGCAATAAAAGCCATCGAATAGGATTTTCCACTCCCCTGCGTATGCCAGAAAACCCCCAGTTTGCCGAGGTCGGGGTGGGCGCCATAGGGAGTTGCAGAGTTTTCGGTTCTTCCGGAGGCATGAGCGCCAGCATATCGCTGTCCGTCGCCAACTCCCTTGGTAGTTCAATCACCTTGTACTTCAGGCGCTCTTCCAGCGGAAACCGGATCTTTAACTCCTCTTGATTGATCACCGATTCAACAGCACAGTTGACACCCATCACCTGATGATTTCGAGCAACCACCTTGCGCACTGCCCCCGGCTTACTGGCATCAAACAGGATGAAGTTTTCCAGAATATCCAGCAGCCGATCCTTCTCCAGCATGCCATTCAACAGCACCTCGGCATCGACATTGCCTTTGTCCTGCTCATCAATTCTTTTCCACTCACCAAAATGATCCCACTCGCTGGTGATGGAACCATAGTGTGCCCGGTGGCCGTTGCTGACAATCAGGAATGCGTTGTGGTGGAAGGCATGGCCAATGACATGCTCGTCCATATAATCCTTCAGGTTACCGTCGAATCCTGCACGGATGTTCTTGTAAACTGCCTTCAGTTCGATGAACACCAGCGGCAGACCATTGACGAAGCAGACCAGGTCAGCACGGCGGTTGTAGTTGGGGGTCCGCAGGCCGGTAAGTTTCAGCTCGCGGACCGCTACAAAGCGGTTGTTCGGTTTGCCGTCGGTTGTTCCGTTCTGAAAGTCGATAACTCGTGCCTGTGCATGACGCAAAGTGCCGTTCGGTTCCCGGTAGATTACTGGCACACCGTCGCGGATCATCTTGTAGAAGGTTTGATTATGTTGCAGGAGGGAGCGGGTGAAGTCGTGGTAGGTAAGTTTGGTAACCGCTTCGTCAACAGCCGAGGCCGGGAGCTGGGGATTCAATATGACAAGTGCCCGGCGCAGATCCCGCTTCAACACTACCTCATGAGTGTCGGCACGTCCCAGCAGGCTGTCCGGACCAAAGTCCTCTTGGTTCCAGGCATAGATATTTTCCCAGCCAAGCTCCTTTTCCAAGTGCTCGGCAAAGGTAGCCTGCACCAGTCGGTCCTCGCTGTTGATGTCGGTGATCATATCTACCTCTATTGGATATACAATGCTCAATAAAGGACAAAGCCGCGTTAAGTGTCCTTTACCAATTCTTTCAATATCAGCTAGTTATGCTTGGTTATACATATTCCATAAGAGACAGTGCTGCAGATTCGACACCTAATGTCCTTTATGGCTCAGCGTTCAAATGTTCGGAGCTGTGTTCCAAATGTTCGAACCTTGCACCCAAATGTTCGGAGCCTGCTTCGATTTGTTCGGAGCTACAAAGCAGGCTGGACCATATCAAACATCCCATTGATTTATACCATTTTTGTCCATAGATACCGCGTATGCTTCAATGTATCTGAACCGATTCAGCTAATTGGCTTATTCATTGCCTCATTTTTTTGACAACAATAAATGAATATGTGCTATTTTTTAGTAGGTGATGATTTTTAGTTGTATTCTGTATACCGATTGTGATATTTGACGAACGTTCTTTGCCAGTGGCAATAGAACCTACAAAGGCTCCCGCTGAGCCAGCCTGGCGAATCAGCGGTAAAGATCTTGACCCCCTAGCAGCTATGCGGCTAGGGGGTTTGTTTTTTTACCATCTTGGCCCGCTTCGAATTTTATCTATAGTCGAAGGCCGACCGGGTCTTGCAGGAGTGTCAGCCAAATAAGCGGTAACAAAATCTGCTGTTCCTGTACCAGTAAACGCAATTATTACGACATAGTCCCCCATCACAATCGCAGCTCTTCGGCTCCGGTCATAACGTTTTTTCGAACTGTCCCATCCTTCATATAATTCGCTACTGGGATCTTCTAGTGCGGCTTTAATCCAATCAATCCGCTCTGATCTTGGCCGGGAGAATTGATCTTTTACCCCATTTCTCCCTGTAGACTCAAAGAAACAATGATCAAAATTGTTCTTTCTGAACCTAACCATGATCCCGTCAAAGGTAGCAATAGGTGGATGCTGAGAGGAGAGAAGATCGGGGCGAGACTCGTCACAATAAACTTCAAATTTCATGTGAACCTCTCATGCAATATATATCGGGACTAATATCAATAGTCATACCGCAATCTCCCCACTCATCAGCTTCGGGAGCAGCAGGTCACGGGCGGTGCGGAGTTTTTGGTTTTGGAGCGCCAGCACTTGTATCTGCCTAAATACCGGAGAACAAAACTCGTGGAAATTTTTACATAAAAACCGCGATGGCAGGATGACGGTCAAATTTTCAAACTTGCTCTTATTTACATTTGGCATGGTAGCTCCGCCACCAAGTGCCTCCAGTGTTGGTTTCATGTCCGTGCAAGCAAAATAGCAGAAAAAGGTATGGACTTCATTCGAGGGTATTACGGCATTAATCTGTTGGTTAAACTGTGCGCGACAGGAGGTCAAAGATACTGCCCCCAGCTTTGCACCAATACATGATACCAGTATCGTATTTGCTGGGACGAACTTGCCGGATTGAGACTCTGCACCCTTGTCTGTCAAGAATGATTCCGTCTCCGTGACATAGGCATTCCCATGCATATCGGGAGTCTTTACGAATGGAATATCTCCTCCATGATTGCTGCTGTCAGTTGTGCTGGGCGTTTTGCCAGTTATTACTCTGCCAAGATTCTTTACACAACATTTCTCCCACCCCTCCGGCACACCATCCACAATGCGGGTATGCTCACGACCGGGGAATCGCAGGCGCACGAACCACTCCTGGTACACCTGTCGCGCCGCCTCTTCCAGCAACGCTATCCGCCGCCGGTTGTTTTCGATCAGATCGTCGTAGGTAGAAATAGCCGAAGCAATTCGTTCTTGCACGTCCAACGCAGGAAGCGGTATTGGAAGACCTCGAAGAATTCCAAGATTTATTAGCGGAATCGAGCAGCCTGTATTTTTGTTGATTATGTGCTGCCGCATTTTTTCTGTAGTAAACCAAAGAAACAGGAATAGAGGGCTAACTTTGCGTCGATCACATCTAACTCGGAGTTGCTTGTTTGAAATTATGTAGCGGTCGAACCTTGTTTCGGCAGGGATTATACCGACTTGCCCGATGGTCCCGGCTGCTGTAAAAATCAGGTCATCTGTAACCGCCACACAATTACGGAATTCCTGTGCTTTATTTTCTGTGAGGTAGACGAAACCATCATCAACGAATTTTCGGTGGCCGAAGGTCAAGTTGTTTCCGCGAATGACCGGAACACCTTCATCCACAAAGAAGCGGCTACTGATGTTCGAGCCAAACGGGCCAGACACAATCGCTCCCTTTTCGGGTAATGCAACTTCCTCAAACCTCACGAGAGGCCACCTCATACCCCCAACTCCTCAAAATTCTCCTGTATCCCGGTTTTCCGTTCGCCCTGAGCTTGTCGAAGGGCGCATTTAGAATTTTTCGCCAGCCGAGAAACCTCACTCCAATCACCACGCATCATTGCCTCTTTCTTTGCTCTGCTCCAACCTTTTATCTGCTGTTCCGCTACCAGAGCTTCTTCTCGCGTGCCGAATGATTCACTAAATACAAGCTGAACCGGCCGGCGTTTAAATGTGTAACAGGACGTGATTTCACCTCTCTCATGTTCTGCCACACGCTTTTCGAGATTGTCGGTATGTCCGGTGTAATAGCTGTTATCGATACATTTAAGTATGTAGACGTAGAAGGCCATTATTCCTATGTTCCCTCGTACATTCCGTTCACCCTTCGACAAGCTCAGGGCGAACGGAATAGAGTTGATAACTGATCTCCGCACTTTTCCAGAATCACGACTTTTTTTGTCCAACTGATTTCTCTCACCAATGGTGCGAGTTTTCCAACGGTTCGTAACTCTTTATATCAGCTTCACGCGCCACGGACTGGATGCGGAGAAGCCACGCTCATACCCCCAACTCCTCAATATTCACCTGTATCCGAGCCGCCAGCTCCACCGCCTCCCGGTTCAGGTCGGCCAGTTCCACATGGATATCCTTGAGCGTCTGCTCGAAGTCGAAATCCTCATCCACCTCTACCGGTGCAACTCCCACATAGCGGCCAGGGGTCAGGCTCCAGTCGGCAGCCTCTATCTCGGCCCGGCTGACCACCTTGCACAATCCCGGCACCGCCACCATCTCGGCCTTGGGGAATCGCTCCTGCAGCCAGTGAATCTGTCGGTGAAAATAGGCCGCCAGCTTGAGTTGTTCCACCGCCTGCTTGCGCTGCTCGTCCAGCTGCCTCACTTTTTTGGCAATCAATCGGCGATCAGCGGCTTCCCCCCCACCCCGACCCTCCCCCGCCAGGGGGGAGGGAGTTGTTTCCTGCGCCACCTGTCCCGCACGGGCGGCCAGCTTGTAGAGTAGATCAACCTGTCTTACCAATCCCCGGCAACGTTCCGCCAGCGGATCAAACGCTTGGCGGGCTGTGTGCTGGTCGCTATTGGTAGTTGGCAGCATTATGTTTGTTTTCTGGAAATTGGCCAGATCTGTGAGAAGTGAAGTGCGGTCTGCATTGTAGGCAACGAGAGCTTCCGACAACTCGGATAGCGCATTAGTTAAAGGTTCGTACTCCCCCCTTGATAAAGGGGGGCTGGGGGGGATTTGCTTTTCGGCGTCAGAGGCAAATCCCCCTGAATCCCCTTTAGGCCCGATGTTTGGAGCCTTTATCAAGGGGGACTTCAATGCGTCCATTTGCTTCTGCAAATCAGCAAGAGTGGCATCGAAAGCCGCCAGTTCTGCCGGCACAGCATCAAGTTCCTCATTCAATCTGCTAAAGTAATTCCGCACCAGCCCAAGGAAACGTTCCTGCTGCCCACGGTAGAGCCAGACAATGGCGGTCAGGTTGGCAAGCTGCTCCGGACTGAAGTCATAGATTTTGCGGGTGACCTTGCGGTAGATGTTACGGGCATCCAGCATCAACACATGGTCACGCAGCTCCTCCGGTTTACCTTTGTCGAAGTGCCACAGTTCACACGGCACGGTGCGAGTGTAGAAGAAGTTGGAGCGGATGGAGATCATCACATCCACATCGCCGGTCTCAACCAGCTTGCGCCGCACCTCGGCCTCGCCATGCCCGCCGCTGGACGCCTGCGAAGACATGACAAACCCGGCCCGAGGTAACTGTGGAAGTAGGAGATCCAGAGATAGTTGCCGTTGCTGACCTTCTTGGCCTTGTTGACCCCCGGCAGCCCGAAGGGGAGGCGGCGATCGTCCTTGACCTTGTCCGCATCCACCATGTCGACGTTGAAGGGAGGATTAGCCATGACAAAGTCACACTCGCCCCAGATCGGATGGACATCCTCGTAGAAGGTGTTGGCTTCGCGGATATGCCCTTCCAACCCATGCACCGCCAGGTTCATCTTGGCCAGACGGATGGTGGTGCCGGTTTTTTCCTGGCCGTAGAAGGTGACTTTGTGGCCGGTATCCTGACCATGCTTTTCGATGAAGTGGCTGGATTGCACAAACATGCCGCCGGAACCGCAAGCCGGATCAAGGACAATGCCGTGATCCGGTTCGATGACATTTACGATGGTCTGCACCAGTGATGGCGGGGTGAAGAATTCGCCGTTATCCTGCGCACCCTGCATGGCAAACTTCATCAGGAAGTATTCGTAGATCCTGCCAAACAGGTCACCGCTGGCATTACGCAACGCCTCCGAATCGAAGGTGCGCAGGATGTCTTCCAGTAGTTTGTCATCAAACTTGTCATACTCTTTTGGAAGCTGACCTCGTAGCGGCTCGAACTCTTCCTCAATGGCCTTCATGGCATCCACCAGCGCAGTGCCGAGACTTCCACCGGTCGGGAGCTTCAGCAGGTAGTTGTAGCGGCCGGTCTCCGGCAGCATCAGCGCACGACGCTTGATAAAATCGCCCTTCACCAGTGGACGGTTCGGCATCTTACCGGCAGTCTGCTCAGCTTTGATCTGCGCCAGTGCGGCCTCATAACGGTTGCTGGCATGGCGCAGGAAGATGATCCCCAGCACCGGCATGCAGTATTCGCTGGAAGTCAGCTTGGAGTTGGCGCGCAGTTGATCTGCGGCTTCCCAGAGACTGGATTCGATCTTTTCGATGGTGTGCATGTAATAAAACTCCTGAGAGGGGAGAGTTTTTCCCCAAGTAAACATCATACCACATGCTGCAACGTTCGCAGCAGTTCAAGCTGCCCCTCAACCGTATCGGGACTGACCACCCCTGCACGCTCCAACAGCGGCGGCACAGCTCTCCCGGGCGCAATGCGGGGGTAGGCGTGGGCACTCAGGTGATGTATGAGCCGCATGCTGCGGAAGGCGTCGAACCAACCGTGAAAGACGCCTGCAACTCTTGCCTGTTCCGGATTGTTCCTGCGAAGCTTGTCCCAGGATGCGCTGAAATCCGCCTGTTTAAGAAACCCTCCCAGAAAAGGCGATATCCGGTCGGCACGGCTCAGCAACACGCTTCCGTCAGCTCCCGTATTCTCCGCTACACACGTAAGCCATTCCGCCAGGATCGAGAATACGATCGGCTGATAGAAGAGCAGCCGTTGTTCCCCTTCCGCCAGCATATCTCCCACTGCACGGCCGGTTCCGAAAGGCACCCGCTGCGAGGCGCGCGGCGAGGGGTGGACAACCGTCCCGAACAGAGAAGCAACTCCTGAAGTTTTATGAATCTGTTGCAGAAAATAGAAATCCTCACCGGCACAACGACGGTTCATGCCACCGGCGGCAACATATGCCGATGCCCGGCAGGCCATGGCGCTCCCCACCGTATGAAATGCATAGGGTGAACCGGCCAGTTGCAGTCCCAGTACATACGTTCTCAGAAACAGCTCGTAACGGTCGATGGCGCACTGTCCTGCCGGGTCGGCGGCCGATTGGTGCCGATATGGGATACTGGCGCCGCCCGCCGATGCGCCCTCAAAATGCCGGATAATGGCAGGCAGGTAGTCCGCCTGCACAAGCGTATCGGCGTCGAGGCAGATCAGGAGCGGGTCATCATCCCGGCAGTTGAGAAGAGGCAGAGCCAGATCAAGTCCGATCTTGCGAGCCAGACCGACTCCCTGTCCGGCAGGCAATTCGCTGCCTGCAGAAGCGGCATCCACCCAGAGCAGA
Organism: Desulfuromonadales bacterium; assembly: GCA_037129255.1. Taxonomy (GTDB): domain Bacteria; phylum Desulfobacterota; class Desulfuromonadia; order Geobacterales; family Pseudopelobacteraceae; genus JACRCG01. Next base: position 33,743 of record JBAXVG010000015.1, read on the forward strand.
TGCTTTAGCCCGAAGCGCTGCTTCCAGAACGGCAGCATTTTCAGCGTTTCATGATTATCGGCTTTTTCTGCGCCGGACGCATCGACACAGTGATTGACTACGACAAGAAATATAAAATGATCCAACAGATCGGCGGGATTAAGAGACAACGACTCTAATGTCTGCGGAAGATTGACCGATTCGGCCAATGAGGGGATGACGACTGCTCCCGAAAAGCTGTGAGAGGGGGATGCGTTGCTAGTCCAGGGCGTACCTGCCGCCCGTTTACTCAGATATCGGCTAATCTTCAAACGGAGATTCGCATCGGAAAAACGTGTCACTCCGTTCCCCATCGACGGTAGAGTTCATTCGCTATTCCCAGCTGGTCGAGTACCTTTCCCACTACAAAGTCAACCAGGTCCGGTACTGACGCCGACCGGCCGTAAAAGGCCGGCATGGCCGGTATTATGCGCGCTCCGGCACGGGAAAGCTTCAGCATGTTCTCCAGGTGGATATCGGAAAGCGGCGTTTCTCGCGGAACCAGCAACAGCGGACGGCGCTCCTTCAGCATGACATCGGCGCTGCGCTCGATCAGATTCCCGGAGATACCACAGGCAATACGAGCCAGAGTGCCCATGCTGCAGGGGCAGACCACCATGGCGTCAGGAGCTGAAGATCCGCTTGCGGCAGCACAGAACAGATCATCCGGATGTACCATCCGGATACCGGAATCTACTTCAAGGTGGGCATAAAGGCGCTGGAGGGCCTTGCCCGGATCCCCGGAAAGATCCAGACCGGTCTCTTCGTTGCAGACCATGCTTCCACTGCAGCTGGCCGTGAAGGTGACCTGAAACCCGTTCAGGCAGAGCTGCTCCACCAGCCTCAAACCATACATCGAGCCGGAAGCTCCCGTCAGCGCCACAAAGATATGTCGTTTTTCCATCAGATTACCTCGTAAGGACATCTGCCGCTGTAAAAAGAAAAATGGCGACGCTGATGTATCCGTTCATGTTGAAAAACGCTGCGTCCAGTTTTTCCAGATCGCCGTACCGCAGCAGCCAGTGTTCGTAGAGCAGCATGGCGGCTGCCGTCAGGATACCGGCCATGAAGAAGCCCCCCAGTTGGAGAGTGACGAACAGCCAGAGCAACAGGGCCAGCATCACCAGATGGCACAGGCGCGCCGCCATGAGTGAGCCGGCTGCCCCCAGTACAACCGGGATAGAATGCAGGCCGGCCCTGCGGTCGAACTCAAGATCCTGCAGAGCGTACAGGATGTCGAAACCGGCCACCCAGAACAGCACCACGCCGCCCAGAATCAGAGCCGGAACATCGACACTGCCGCGAATGGCTGTCCAGGCGCCAATCGGTGCAGCCGCCAGGCAGATTCCCAGTACCACGTGGGCCAGAGCGGTGAAGCGTTTGCAATACGAGTAGAGCACCAGAAAGAAGAGAGCGACGGGGGCGAGCTTGAGGCAGAGCGGGTTGAGCATGCCGGCCGCCAGGAGCATCAGCGCGGTAGCCGCAACGATGAAGGCCAGAGTGACGCCCTTGCCGATCAGACCGGCCGGGATGGCCCGGCCGGCAGTGCGGGGATTGCGGGCGTCGATCTCGGCGTCTATCAGCCGGTTCAGTCCCATGGCAGCCGTGCGTGCCCCGACCATGGCCAGTATGATCCAGAAAACCTGCCTGCCTGCCGGCACTCCGCCAGCCGCCAGTAACGCCCCGGTCAGGGCGAAGGGGAGCGCGAATACGGTGTGGGAGAACTTGATCATCTCAAGGAATACAACGATTTTACGCATAAGATTTGTTTCAGTTGTCATAATCTCACTTACCATGACGGGCGCCGGGTTTACAAGTGAAATGACAAGGAGCTTCAGCCTGACACGAGAGCTGATCCCGTCATAATGCTTGTTGAATTACCTCTGTAAAGCTCGTATTATCCGGAAAAAGCATTTGAATCGCGAGAGAATGCGGTGAGCGGGTAACAGCTGATGGATGTCATAACCACCCACATAAATGCGGATTTTGACTGTCTGGGCGCCATGACGGCGGCGTTGCGGCTCTATCCCGATGCGCTGCTTTCGTTTCCGGGATCGCAGGAAAAGGGGGTGCGCGATTTTATCGAGCGCCATCCGGACTATGTGCCGCTCTTCACACGCGCCAAAGAGATTAACCTCGAATCCATCAACCGTCTGATCATCGTGGATTGTCAACACGCTGCCCGTATCGGGCGTTTTGCCGAAATCCTCAAACGCTCCGGCCTTGCAATCCACATCTACGACCATCATCCAGTAACAGGCGAAAGCATTCCATCCAGCGGAGGAACTATCGCCATCTGCGGTTCGGCATCGACGCTGCTGGCGTCTTTGTTGATGGAGCAGGGTGTCTCTCTGACGCCCGAAGAGGCCACCCTGATCATGCTGGGCATCCATGAGGATACCGGACGGCTTCTGTTTGCGACCACGACGCCGGGCGATTACCGTGTAGCCGGCTGGCTTCTGGAACAGGGTGCCAGGCAGAATATCGTCAGCGAGGCGTTGACGCCGGAGTTGAGCAGGGCGCAGATGGGGCTGCTCAAACAATTACTGACGACCCTCAAGACCAGCTCCGTTAACGGGATTGTTATTTCGATCGCGCACGCTTCCTGTGATCATTACATCGGTGATATCGCCGCTCTGGCTCATCTGATGCGTGATATGGAAAATCTGGATGCCCTGTTTGTGGTCGTTGCCATGGAAGATCACGTCTATCTGGTGGGGAGGAGTCACGTTCCGGAAGTCAACGTTGGCGAAATCATGAAGCACTTTCAGGGGGGCGGCCATGCTGCTGCTGCTTCCGCAGCCATACACAATCAGCCGTTGAAACAGGTGCTGGAAAAGCTTGAGGATTTATTGCGGTTTTCGGTCAGTGCACATATCGTTGCGGCTGATATCATGTCGTCGCCGGTCAAAACAATGCCGGATTCAGTTGACATCAGCGAGGCGCGCGAACTTCTGACCCGCTACAACTGTAATGCAATGCCGGTCATGAGCGGGGAGCTGATGGCCGGCATCATCTCGCGGAAGATTGTGGAAAAGGCGCTGTACCATGGTTTGGGCGAATCGCCGGTTACCGATTTCATGAACACGGAGTTCATGCGTGCTGTCCCGGATACCCGTCTGTCTGATATTCAGGAGTATATTGTGGGGAGCAATCGCCATTTCGTGCCGGTTTTTGACGGGATCCGGCTGTCCGGAGCGGTAACGAGAACCGATCTGCTGCGCCATACCTATGGCGGTCGCCCCGGTCAGAGCGGAGCGCTGTATGATGTCGAAGCCCTGGAAGTTCCGACACGCAGCCGCCTGGTGACCGGATTACTCGGCAAGCGGCTTTCGGAATCGGTTCGCAGCACCCTGCGCAACCTGGGAGCGGTCGGTGACGAACTGGGACTGTCAGTCTATGCGGTGGGCGGTTTCGTACGTGATCTGCTTTTGGGGATTGATAACCAGGATATCGATGTTACCGTGGAAGGTGATGGACTTTTCTTTGCCGGTCGCTTTGCCGGGCGTTATGGCTGCCGGATGCGTGGTCACGAAAAATTCGGAACGGCGGTTCTGATCTTTCCGGACGGTCGCAAGATCGATATAGCCAGCACCCGACTGGAATACTACGAATCTGCCGGGGCTCTTCCGACGGTTGAGCGGGCTTCTCTCCGCCATGACCTGTATCGCCGGGATTTTACTATCAATACCCTGGCGCTCTGCATCAACAGCGACCGGTTCGGTCGTCTGACAGATCATTTCGGGGGGCAGCAGGCTATTCAGGAACGAGTGGTCAAGGTGCTGCATAACCTTTCGTTTGTAGAGGATTCCACCCGTGTTTTCCGTGCTATTCGTTTCGAACAGCGGCTCGGTTTTCATATTGCACCGCACACGGAGAATCTGATCCGCAGTGCAGTCAGGATGCATCTGCTGGACAAGCTGGGGGGCAAGCGCCTGCTAAACGAACTGGTGCAGATCATGCGTGAAAAGGAACCGGTTGCAGCCATCAGGCGAATGTCAGTTCTGGGACTGTTACCGTTTATCCATCCAGCGCTCAAGCTGGTTCCGGCCACCGGGCGCGTATTGACCGAAGCAGGTCAAGTCCTGGCATGGTTTCGACTGTTGTATCTGGATGACCCATTCGAACAGTGGCAGGTATATTTTCTGGCCATGAGCGACGGACTCACGCCTGATGAGTTCCGGGAGACCTGCCTTCGTCTGGCCGTTCCGGGGCGGCTTTCAGTTCGACTGCTGGAACAGCGTAATGTAGTCTACCGGCTTCTGGAAGTGATCAAACGACGTCTGAAACGCTCCCCGGTGGTACGTAACAGCGAGCTGTTTGACTGGTTCAGTCCGTTGTCACTGGAAATGCTGCTGTATCTGGCGTCCCGGGCCAGCAACGAGCAGGTCAGGCGCTTTGTTTCTTTGTATCTGACCAGGTTGCGGAATGTTGTACCGCTGCTCGGCGGCAATGATCTTCACAACCTCGGTCTGACTCCCGGGCCGCAGTTCGGACTCATCAGGCAGCGACTGTTGCAGGCGAGACTTGATGGAGAGGTTTTGAGCCGTGATGATGAACTGGCTCTGGTGAGGACACTGATAGCGAAATAACATGCTTTCAGTGTATCTTCATGTTGTACAAAAAAATAACCTGGAGGTCGTATGTCTGAATTCAAGAATGTAACTGTTGTCAAAAAAGCCAATATCTATTTTGGAGGCAGTGTTGCCAGTCACTCGGTTCTGTTTGCTGATGGCAGCAAAATAACGCTGGGGGTCATGCAACCGGGAGAATATGAATTTTCCACCGGCGTCGCTGAAGTCATGGAGATTCTCTCTGGTGCGCTGGAATGGCAGATGAAGGGAGAGAGTTCCTGGAAGAAGGTTATTGGCGGCGAATCGTTTGATGTTCCTGCCAATTCCGTATTCTTGATGAAAGTCCCGGTCGTAACGGATTACTGTTGCTCGTTTGTAAGCTGATTCTTGTGCGAAAGCGCCTCCCTGCGACAGTATATTCGCTATTTCCGGGTTCCTTACTTCGTCGTTGTAGTCACTCCCCTGCCGTACAGGTTGTCACGCCACTCAGTTTCCCCCTGGATGTGCCAGGTCGTATCCGGTTCGGTGTAGAGCAGAGTACCACTTGCTGCCACCGACAGGCCATTCATCGGCATCAGATAGAGTTGCCCTGTCTGCTGGTTCCACCACAACAACTCGGCTTTGTTGTCGCTATTGTAGTTGCCGACGCTGACTATCTCCCAGTTGGTGTCAGGTTCGGTGTACATCATCGCGCCGTTGGTGACTGACGATCCGTTGGTCTGCATGCCGTAAACCTGGCCGGTTGTCCTGTTGTGCCAGACGATTTCCGCTTTGCCGTCTCCGTCAAGGTCGCCTGCTCCGGCTATGCGCCAGACGGTATTCGGTTCTGTGTAGATGACTGCTGCTGTGGAGGTGCTGGTTCCGTTGGTCTGGCCGATGGCTACCTGGCCGGTGGTGCTGTTCCACCAGAGCAGCTCTGCCTTGCCGTTGCCGTTGAAGTCGGCGGCGGCGACGATTTTCCAGTTGGTGTTGGCTTCGGTGTAGATGATATTGCCGCCGGTTATCGTTATTCCGTTTATGAGCATGACGTAGACCTGGCCGGTTGAATTATTCCACCAGATCAGGTCTGTTGTGCCGTCGCCGTTGATATCTCCGGTGGCGACAATTTTCCAGTTGGTGTTTGATTCGGTGTAGATGGCCGCGCCCGATTTGACCGTTGTGGGGCCGGACATCAGCATGATGTAGACCTGCCCGGTTGTGCTGTTCTGCCAGACGAAGTCTTTGATGCCATCACCGTCAAAATCACCCTGGCCGACGATTGACCAGGCCGGGTTTGACTCTTGCCAGAATTGAGCACCTCCGGTGATGGCATTTCCGTCGGTGGTCATGCCGTAGATCGTGCCGTCTCCCCGGTGACGCCAGGTGAGGGAAGAGTTGGATAGTTTGCTCGCAGAGCAGGTTGCGTTTGCGCCGCCACCGCTCCCGCTACAGCTCCAGTTCCAGGGGCCGCTGCCAGTAACTGTTGATGGTGTGCCGGCGATGCAAAGATTGCTTGTAGGAGCAATCGTAATGATTGTTCCATTGGCTGTACCACAAGTGCCGTCAACTTTAATTATTGATGGACTGGTCAGTACCAGCCATCCATCAAGAAAGTGATTGCCTCCAATATCGATCCCCTTGATTGCAATCACATTAATGCCTGCATGCAACAAGCTGGCTACATCGTACGTTGTCCTTGGTCCGGCATTATTGCTCAGATCAACGCCGACCTGCGTTCCATTAACATAAAGTTCATAATCATCGTCAACCGCAATGGTAAATTTGGCCGATAGTGGAATCGCCTGCAATGAGAATGTCTTTCGGAAATAGGATACGGGAAGTGGCGTCCCTTCTGGTGCTCCCCAAATGGACAGATGACCGTAATCAGAATCGTTGAAGTAATCGTGCTGAATATATGCGTTTCCCCATGACGAATCGACAAATGCTTCGGTTGTCCAGCCGCTCTGCTCTGTGGTCGCTGTTTTCCAACTGGCATCCGTAACTAATGTCAGTCCAATAGCGGTTGCACAACTTATGCTTGTTCCGCCATTGACGCCAATACAACTCCAGTTCCACGGGCCACTGCCGGAAACCACTGATGCAAGGCCGGTTGCACAGAGATTGGCTGCGGGGGCAATTGAAAAGGATTGGTTATGAGATGTGCCACAAACTCCATTTTCAGCAGGGCCCGTGATATTGAATATCGCCCCCACACTCTTTACAGCGTCCATGGTAACTGAGCATGCCCCTGTTCCGCTGCACGCGCCGCTCCAGCCGGAAAAGATGCTGCCGCTGGCGGGCGTGGCGGTAAGGATTACTGTTGTGCCGCTTGTGAAACTGGCGGAACAGGTCGCGCCGCAACTGATGCCCGCCGGACTGCTGGCGATCGTGCCGCTGCCGACGCCGGTTTTTGCTGTGGTAAGGGTCAAAGAACCAGGGGGCAACTGTCCGCCACGGACAGGCCAGACATAGTAGCCGTCCGCCTTACTGTAGATACCCGCGTGGCCACCGACCACGTAGACGAGCCAATTGTTGTACGTGCTGTAGGCGTAGGTAGTAGACGACCAGTAACTGTACTCCTGAACATTAGAAAACCCTTGTGTGCTCAACCAGTTAGTAGGTGGAGCCCCCCCCTTGTTAACCAGGCTTTCCAGTTCGTTGCTGTTTGGCAGCCGCCAGTCGTTGTGCCCCTGGTAGTTGCTGCTGTTGAGGCTCTTTATGTAATCCACCGCCTCTTGCCAGGTTTTCGGTCCGGCGGCAGGGTTGGCGTCTTTGCCCCAGTTCAGTCCGGTCAGGTTGTCGGTCACAGTCTGGTTGGCATTGACCGAAAAGCGTGGAGTGGGCCAGGCGACGCCTGTCTGCAGTTCGCCATCCTGGCCAGTGCCGGCGCAACTGATGGCGGCTACGCTATCATAACAGGCAGTTTGACCTGTTTTTGGAAGCATCAAGGAACCAAGGGGCAACTGTCCGCCACGAACAGGCCAGACATAGTAGTCGTAGCTTGTCTTACCGTAGTAGAACACGTAGCCACTGGCCATATGGACGAGCCATGCGGAGAATGTGTAGTAGGTACTTGACGACCAGTAAGCGTACGCCATAACATTAGAAAACCCTTGTGTATTCAACCAGGTTGCGGGGCTGGCCTGCCCCTTGTTGAGCAGACTTTCCAGTTCGTTGCTGTTTGGCAGCCGCCAGTCGTTGTGCCCCAGGTAGTTGCCGCTGTTGAGGCTTTTTACGTAATCCAGCGCCCCTTGCCAGGTTTTTGTTCCAGAGGCAGGGTTGGCATCCTTGCTCCAGATCAGACCTGTCAGGTTGTCGGTCACCGTCGAGTCGGCGTTGGCCGTAAAGCGCGGAGATGGCCAGGCGACGCCGGTTTTCAGTTCTCCATCCTGACCGGTACCGGCACAATCAATAATTGCTCCAGGTGAGTCATAGCAGGTGGTCTGTCCGGTTTGGGGGATCGGCGCTGGAGAGGGAGCTGCAGAGGCAATTGTGAAGAGTGAAGTGAGAAGGGTGAAAATAAAGAGCGTAGTGAGCAGGCGAAACATGGGGCGACCTCCGGTCTGGATTAAGAATATTGATTTTTGAATGCGGGAAGAAACAAAAAAACGCCGCTCTTTCGTCAAAATCATACAGGAAAAGCGGCGTTATCATTGCGTATTGTCTATTGAGATACAGTTACATATGGGGCCTATTCACTATTGCAATAAATATGATATCTATTTTCGCCTACGTAAGTGTCATCTTGAATGCGACTTTGAATTACAAGATGGCAACAATCTCTATCTCTTCACGACTCAAGCCGGTGAGCTCACATATATCTTCTACAGGTATTCCTCTGATCTGCATCTTCAGAGCAACAGTACGTTTCGCTTCATGTTGGTCTCGAAAAAAGTCCTTATCATCCTTTGACAAGCTCGCAACTCACCATGAACGGCAATTTGTTCTGATTGTTTTACAGCTCCTACGTTTAATGCCGCGCAAAGTATCATCGCACCGCTGATCGGTTACGGCAAGCCTCCGGTCGGGCTCCGCTCCTCCCTCCAGTTGCCTGCACCGGCCTCCGCTCACGGGACTGGGGCCGCAAGACGAAAGCCAACGCTGCGGCTGCGAAGGGACGGGTCGGTGCCGCCGCGATAGGACGCCCGCCCGCCGGTCGCACCGTCGTACCAGCTCCCGCCCCGAAGGACGCGGTTGGAGCCCGGAGTTGGCCCGGTCGGATTCGTCTGTGCCGTACTGCTGTACGCACCATACCAGTCGCTCACCCACTCCCAGACATTGCCGCTCATGTCGTACAACCCCAGGCCGTTGGGCTGTTTCAGTCCAACCGGGTGAGTTGTGTTGCTGGAGTTGGAGTAATACCAGGCAACAGCATTAACATCGCTGCTGCCGCTGTACTTCTCGCTCTTGCCGCCGCTCCGCGCGGCGTATTCCCACTCCGCCTCGGTCGGCAGGCGGTAGTTCTTGCCGCTGCGTTGGTTAAGGGTGGTGATAAAGGTCTGGATGTCATTCCAGCTGACCATCTCCACCGGACAGCTTGCGCCGCACGATGTGAAATATGACGGGTTGTATCCCATAACCGCCTGCCACTCCTCTTGTGTTACTTCGTACCTGCCGATGTAGAAATCACTTAACGTTACTTGGTGTTGGGGTTGCTCGTCACTGCGCCCGTCGCCAAAGGTGTCACCCATGGTGTAGGTGCCGCCGGTGACCTTTACCAGTACCATACCGGTGGTCGGGTCGGTCATGGTGGCGCTCGTCAAAGCGGTTGTCGTCGTAGTCACTCCCTTACCATATAGATTATCCCGCCACTCAGTTTCCCCCTGGATGTGCCAGGTTGTGTCAGGTTCTGTGTAGAGCAGGGATCCTCCCGACCCGACATCCAGGCCGTTCATCGGCATCAGGTAGAGTTGGCCGGTCAGCTGATTCCACCACAAGAGCTCAGCCTTGTTGTCGCTGTTGTAATTGCCGACGCTGACTATCTCCCAGTTGGTGTTTGGCTCCGTGTACATCATGGCGCCGCCGGTGACGCTCAATCCATTGGTCTGCATGCCGTAGACCTGCCCGGTTGTCTTGTTGTGCCAGATGATATCTGCTATTCCATTACCATCAAGGTCGCCCGCTCCGGCTATGCGCCAGTCGGTGTTTGATTCGGTATAGATGACATTGGCGGTGGATGCGCTCGTTCCGTTGGTCTGGCCGATGGCTACCTGGCCGGTGGTGCTGTTCCACCAGAGCAGTTCGGCCTTGCCGTTGCCATTGAAGTCGGCGGCGGCAACTATCTTCCAGTTGGTGTTGGGTTCGGTGTAGATGATGTTGCCGCCTGCTATCGTGGTTCCGTTTATGAGCATGACGTAGACCTGGCCGGTTGATTTATTCCACCATATCAGGTCTGTTATGCCGTCGCCGTTGATATCGCCGGTGGCGACAATTTTCCAGCTGGTGTTTGATTCGGTGTAGATGACTGCGCCCGATTTCGCCTTTGTGGGGCCGGACATCAGCATGATGTAGACCTGCCCGGTTGTGCTGTTCTGCCAGACGAAGTCTTTGATGCCATCACCGTCAAAATCACCCTGGCCGACGATTGACCAGGCCGGGTTTGACTCTTGCCAGAATTGAGCACCTCCGGTGATGGCATTTCCGTCGGTGGTCATGCCGTAGATCGTGCCATCCGTCAGGTGACGCCAGGTGACGGCGGGGGTGACAGGCGTCATCAACCAGCTTGACGCTTTTTTGAACATCCTGCCGATTTCCGCCAGGCCGACCGGATCGGAAATGATCTGATCCGATGCGTAGATGTTGTAGTTCTGGGTTGCTACCTTGCCGTAACTATCCTGATAGATGACAAAAGCGTCATGTCCGTTATAGGTCATAAGCGGTGTGGCAAAGCTTTTCGCGTTTGTCTGGTCAGGGTCTTTGTGGTAGTAAAATGGAGCTACTGCGCCAAACCGCCCGCCCATCCAGGAGTAGAGGGTGCTTGCCGGAGAGATAACGGTGTTCGCTGATGCGGTTCCGTTGTCGCTGCTCGGCTCCAGGCCGATCAGGTTGAAGTAGTCATTGTTGTTGTATGTCCCACCGCCGCCGGAATAGTTATACGCCAGATCATCACCAATGAAGTAGAGCGGTCCGCCGCTTTTGTGGTAGCTGATAAGGTCGCTGATGAGCGCGGCCGGCATGTTTTCGGCCCATCCCATGTCATCGAACAGTACCAGGTCGTAATTCTGCATGGTTGAAAGCGGGATGGCAAAGCCGTAGACGATGTTGGTCGTCAGGCCGATTTCAGCCAGATACCCGGAGATGGTGGCGGCTTCCGCTTCAAAGTATGAGCGATAAAGAAGTTGCTCGTTATAATCTCTGACGATGAGCAGCGCCTTTTTACCGGTTGCGGTCTGGGCATTGGCTTGGCAGGATGCGGTCGTACCGCCGCCGCTGCCGGAGCAGGTCCAGCTCCAGGGGCCGGAACCGGACAGAACCGATGCGGTTCCGGCGGCGCAGAGGTTGGCGGTGGGGGCAATGGCAAAGGTCAGGCCACTGCTGGTTCCGCAGGCTCCGTTGACGGATTGATTATTAAACGTAGCAATTACGTTCTTGGCGGTATCCATTGTCACGGAGCAGGTACCGGTGCCGCTGCAGGCGTCGCTCCATCCGGCAAAGCTGCTGCCGCTGTAAGGTGTCGCGGTCAGCGTGACTGACGTGCCGCTGGTATAACTTGCGGAACAGGTTGCGCCGCAACTGATGCCGGTGGGGCTGCTGGTGATGGTGCCGGAACCGCTGCCGGTTTTGGATACGGTTAAAGAAAATGGTGCAGATGACACGGGTATGGTTTTGAAGACACCTCCGCCATATGTTCCGGCATAGACGATCTGTGGAGTTGACGGATCAATAACCAAAGAATAGACATTTGTGTTTGTCAGGCCGGTGTTGAGAGCGCTCCAGCTCGTTCCTCCGTTAGTGGACTTGAAGACGCCGACCCAAGTCCCGGCGTAGATAGTTTGCGGGGTGGAGGGATCAATGGCAAGGGATCCGAAGTATGATGCGCTGTTTGTTGGTATTCCGGTGTTGATTGCGCTCCAGGTTGCTCCACCGTCTGTTGACTTGAAAATGCCTGCGAGCCATGTCCCCGCATAAATGGTCTGGGGAGCGGATGGGTCGATGGCGAGACAATAGGCTGCTCTCTTTGGGAGACCGGTGCTGACTTCGCTCCAGCTTGCCCCGCCGTTCATTGATTTGTATACGCTACCATAAGCATTCATAGTGCCATCATTCATCCCGGCATATATCGTCTGAGGTGTGGAAGGATCAATGGCAAAAGATATGGCTATCGAGAATGGCAGCGCGGTGGTGTAGGCGGCACTCCAGCTTGTCCCGCCGTTCGTTGATTTGAAAACGCCATTATTTGTTCCGGCGTAGATAATTTGCGGGGTGGATGGGTCAACCGCAAGGGATCTGACACTAGCGTTTGGCAGACCGGTGTTAACAGCGCTCCAGCTCGTTCCGCCGCTAGTGGACTTGAAGACGCCGCCCGAAGTCCCGGCGTAGATAGTTTGCGGGGTGGAAGGATCGATGGCAAGGGAATTGACGTTTGTGTTTGTCAGACCGGTGCTGACAGCGCTCCAGTTCGTTCCGCCATTCGTGGACTTAAATACGCCGCCGCCAATTGTTCCGGCATAGATAGTCTGAGGATCAGAGGGGTCAATAGCAAGGGAATAGACGTTACTACCGCCACTGGGAAGGCTGGTCTGTTGCCAGGTTATGTCGGCAAAGCAATCGTGAATCGGGAACATTACATTGAGAATGGTGACGGCTAACATGGTGATGAGCAGGCGGGACATGGGACGACCTCCGATTTGAATTGAGAATGTTGAATTGAGGATGTTGAATTGAGGATGTTGAATTGAGGATGTTGAATTGAGATACTTGTTTGAACCGGGCTTGTCAATTGAATTGTGTAGTACGCCGGAAGACCTGCAAGGAGTAAGGAGTGAAAGTCTCCGCCAGTAACATGAACGCTTCTTGTCCGAGAACCGGGAGATCTCCTGCTTGACCATCTCAATGAGGTGGCCCGTGTCAAAGATCACTACTGAGGGTCATAAGCGACGTGCAGCCTGACACATGGCGGCAGAGGCTACAGTGGAACCGCAACGCGGGTGCTCTTCATTGATACCAATGCACATTACAGGGATTGAATTGGAACAGTACGAGAGAACCCAAAATTAAATTGACGATGACTTCTTACGGGTGGTATGGTTGCCGCACTGAAACTGCACATATCTCATCCCGCTAAATTCCTATCCTCGCGCGTACGGGACCGTTTATCATGATGCCATTTTTTTCACAGTCGAAGATCGAAACCAGAATTCTTACATCACTTTTGATGCTGACGTTTGTTGCATTAATCAGCTCTGCACTCATTTCTTTTATCGGGATGAAGAATCTCGGCACATATGCTACGGAATTGAACGAAGGGCTCGGGCAGGAAGCCCTGCGCGTCAGCAAGAATGCCATGCAAAACCTGGCGCGCGACGGGATTCTGCGAATTATCATTGATCAGGCCAACCTTTTTGATGCGGAGTTCAAGGGAGTTGAAACAACGGTAAACCTGCTGGCGGCACTTGCTGAAAATTCGCACAACACCCTCGAAATATCTTCTAATCAACCGGCTTCTTCAGGTAACGCCCTCTTATCGCAAAACATGGTAGATCTTTTCAAATCCGTTCTTTCCAATAACATCTTTATTTCAGACTTTACCGTATCCACTTCTGATGGGCGCACATCGTTATTTGCCATGGACGGTAGGCCTTCGCTCCTGTTCGATGCTCGTAAACTCGAGTGGTATAGTCGTGCCGTTACCAGCAAAAAACTTGGTTGGAGCAATCCGTATTTAAATCCGGTAACAAACAAACCATTTATAAATTGTTCAAAACCGGTATATGACAAGCGACAGAGACTTGTTTCCGTCATAGGCAGCGAAATTGCTTTGGAGTCGATCAAGCAGCGGATAATTCGTATACAACTTAACAACCAGGGCGTTGCGATCCTGCTGGATCAGAGTCGCAAGGTCATTGCCAAGGCCGGCGTTGCAACGGAAGGGATCACTCAGAAAGCCGAGTATTTCCACCTTGACGATGAAGGTGAAGAACGACGGCGACTGGACGAAGCGCTGCTTGCCGGCAAAAACGGGATAAGCCGCGGATTCTACCAGAAGCAGGAGTGCTTTGTCGCATACGCACCGGTGGCGACTACAAAATGGTCGGTTCTGCTCATCCTGCCGGTAGAAGATGTCAACGCACCTATCAGACCCACTGAAAGATCGATATCTACGCAACTCAGCACCGTCAAGATGCAGGTTGATACAAAGATCACTCTTTCTCTCGTAATCCTGGCGTTTTGTTTTTTTGTCATGCTGGGTTTGGTACTCGTGGTTGCCAGCAGAGTTGCCAAGGACATAACCGCGCCGATTCTTGAGCTTGAAAATGGTGTGCTGATCATTGGTGAAGGTAATCTGGACTATCGGCTCGATGTCAATTCAGGTGATGAGGTTGAGAAGCTTGCCGATTCCTTCAACAAAATGACGACGGATTTACAGTCATACGTCCGTAATCTGACCGAGGCAACTGCCGCGAAAGAGCGTATCCAGAGCGAACTGAAAGTGGCAACGGATATCCAGGCCAGTCTGCTCCCGCGAATCTTTCCGGCCTTTCCGACCAGGGCGGAGTTCGATATTTTTGCTTCAATGGATCCGGCTAAAGAGGTCGGCGGCGATTTCTACGATTTCTTTTTTGTTGATGACAACAATCTTTGTTTCCTGATTGCCGATGTCGCCGATAAGGGTGTTCCTGCCGCACTTTACATGATGGTTGCCAAAACTCTGCTGAAGTCCGAGGCACAAAGACTTGGAGAGCCTGACCAGATTCTTTCCTATGTTAATAATGTTCTTGCCGAGGGCAATGATAACTGCATGTTTGTCACGGTATTCTGTGCCATCCTGGATACCAGGAGCGGAGAAGTGCGTTTTGCCAATGCAGGACATAACCCTCCGTTGATAATCGGGTCACGGGAGACCAGGTACCTCACCCTGAAAGCTGGTTTTGTCCTGGGTCCTATTCCCGATTCGGACTATGAAACCGAGAAGATCACCCTGCAGCCAGGGGACACTCTTTTCCTTTATACGGACGGTGTAACCGAGGCAAAAAACCCGGAGGCAGAGCTGTACGGAGAACCGCGGTTGCTGAATGCCCTGCAGAGCGGCCCCAGAGAAGAACTTACGGACATGATTCACCACATACGTGCCGAAGTAATACAGCACGCCAATGGCGCTCCGCAGTCAGACGATATAACGATGTTGGCGCTGAGGTATATTGGCAGGAATTCCCGGACAGAATGAATATAATGCGAAATGTGTATTGTCTTTGATACTTTGATACAATGATTCATCGGAGTAAGTCACACTCATGCCAACCGTTGCAGAAGCCTCTCTTTGACCGGTGGCCATTCCGACTCAATTATGCTTAACAGGTACGAATCTCTATACCTGCCACCTTTCATGATCATATGATTACGGAGTACCCCCTCAGTTTTAGCACCTATTCTCGTAAGAGCCCTGAAGGATTTCTCGTTTAACACATCCGTAACAAATTCAACCCGAATACACTGCATTGCCTCAAAAGCATGGGTTAGCAACAGAAGTTTTGCTTCCGTATTAACAGCTGTTTTATGCCAGCTCTGAGCAACCCAGGTTCTCCCTATTTCAAGTCGTCTGTTTTCACGATCGATATTATAAAACCTGGTAGTCCCTACAACCACATTCGTCTCATTCCATACAATCGTGAAGGGGAGAGCGGTCCCCGATTCACGGGCAGAAAGCGCATCCCGAATCCACGTATCCATTGCATCCGGATCAGGGATGGCCGTTACCCCCATCTCCCATAAATCGCCATCTCGTACCGCCCGGCAAAGACCATCAAGGTGAGAAACCGACATCGATTCCAGAGTGATATACTTACCATGCAAAATGATCGGTTCCACTTTTTTGATACCTGGCCTTTCGCGAAAGTTTTGTGACTTAAGCGTCAATCATTCCGAACGTACACTCTGGGTACACGCTTGCTGATGCCGGTAAAAATTGCATTTGGAATAGTTCCGGCCAATACGGCAAATTCGTCGGGTTGGATGTCACCTCCGGCATCTTCAACGCCAAACAGCACCACTTCATCGCCAACCTGTACATTTTCGAGATCAGTGACATCAAGCATTGACCAATCCATGCAGATTGAGCCGATGACGTACGCCCATTTTCCTCCAATCAAAGCCTTCCCGGTATTTGTCAAGGTACGGGGATACCCGTCGCCATACCCGACGGGAACGCACGCAACCAGAATCTTTCTCTCTGCTTTGTACCGTCCTGAATAACCGACATATTCGCCTTTTTCAGTCCAATGTATCGCCGCAATTTTTGTTTTAAATTGCATGACGGGCTTCAAGTGTATTCTTGATCGCAACTCGGGGAAAGGAAGAGCTCCGTAAAGAGCTATTCCGGGCCTGATCATAGTGCAGAATGGCAAGCTGCAACTGAACGTTGCAGCACTGTTGGCGAGATGAATGTCCCGGGGAAAGAGGTTGTTGTTCTTTGCACAATTGACGAACTCCCGAAAGAGTTCCACCTGACGCCTGGTACATATGGTGCCGGTTTCGGAAGTTTCACCTGCTGTAGCGAGCTGCGAATAAATACCATCTACTGCGAGATTCTCTAGCGTTTTCAACTCGTTAAAAAACGATTCAACCATCTCCTGTGAAACACCCAGTCTGCTCATGCCTGTATCAATTTTTATATGTATACTTGCTTTTTTTGAAAGAGTGCCGGCAACCCTGTCAAGGTGAATTGCCTGATCAATCGAAAATACCGTCGCTGAAACACCATTCATTATGCAATCGGCTTCTTCACCGGGATAGAGGCCGCCGAGAACGAGGACAGGCTGAACGATACCTGATTCACGCAGCACTATTGCTTCGGCAAGAGATGTAACCGCAAAGGCTTCAGCCCCCAGCCGTGCGAGTTCCAGTGAGATTTCCACACAACCATGACCGTAGGCATCCGCTTTTACAACGGCCATCATTCTGACGTCTTTTGGAACCGAGTCTCGCAGTACCTGATAGTTGTGTTGCAGAGCTGACAGATTTATCTGTGCAAGGGTTGGTCGTGCTGACTGTGCGTTATGTCTGAGCGAAGTGGACTCACAGTATTTCGGCATAATTGAACATAGAAACCGGTGGATATAATTTTAATTGCCTTGCAACGTCCATGCGTATGGAATACGAAAATCGTTTGAGAGTTTCGACTGGGATTGTTGATGCATGTCGTTTATTGACAAGAATCTGTTCCGCTTTGTAGGCGGTAAACTGTCCAATACTGTAATACTTGCAGAAAAGTCCGGCTACGATTACCGTAGGCCATGAGATAGCAGACTCGGTTGTAACAAAAGCGGGAATATTTATTTCTCGCATTGCAGTTCCAAGAATTTCTGAAATAGTTGCAGAATAAGTGTCCGGACCGATCAGTAACCACTCTGCGCCACTTTGTTTCAGGTTGCGCAACAGGTCTAGAACCCCCTCAGATGTCGGGTTGCCATCTGCTCCGACCTTGTATTTCTGCTCAATAAGTTTGAAACCCATTTTTTCTTCAAGTTTACGAACTCCATTTACATATGCGACGGAATTTTTTTCCTTGCTATTGTAAAGCATGCCCAGTTTTGAAAAATTATGATACGACTTGATTCCGGAAATGACTGATTCAGCGCTGGCCATATGATAAACACCAGTTATATTTCTACTTGATGACGAAAGATCCGGTACTAAATTTACTCCGACAGGGTCAGCTACAAGAGTAAAAACTACTGGAATGTTGTTAATAAATTTACCATTATCCCTGTCTTTGAGTGAGCCTGCTATACCCAATGTAACAGGCGTGCCCCAAGTATAAATCAAATCAGGTTTAATTCGTCGAATTTCCTCGACAAAACCCGGAAGTTTGGTTTGATCTTTGCTGGCATCGCGCATTATGTATTCAACCTTGATATTTTTTTCAGTCATATAATTTTGAAAACCGCGTTCAACATCTGTCAGACCACGCCACGTAATCATATAAATACGAAATGGTCGTGAATCCGCAGCAGATGCCATGTGGACTTTGCTAAAAAATAAAGTCGCAACAGCGAACATAAACAGCATGAGCGTAGCTGCAAGTCTGCTAAGACGCCAAATCATTTTATTCTGCTCCTTCATTTATCTTACCCGATAATGTGTGAGTACCAGACTGACAAAAGCTTAGGTCAATCACAAAGTTTTCGAAGCAAAGCTGTTGGCGCAATACTGTTAGGAATGCGCATGAATTCAAAACGACTCGCTTGTGTACTTCGAAATGCATCCACAGCGCGAGTCTCTCCCCATCCGTCGCGGGAATATTGATCAAGTAAAATTATACCACCAACTGATAAACGTTCCGCCAAGACGGACAATACCGAATACGTCGGTAATTCAAGATCAACATCGATATATGCAAGTGCAATTCTGTTACCCCAATTCTCGTAAAACTGCCCGAAGGTTTCCATAACGTCACCAATGACCAACTTTACTTGACGAGGTATATTAACAAGCTTTGACAAGGTCGCTTGCAGATTATCCGTACCTTCAGGATTGTCGAACATCGCTATTTTGTCTTTTTCCTGAGCCAGGTGTACCTGTTCTGGTAAAAAACCTTTGAATGTATCAAAACCGACTATATTACGACATCCCTCGGGCTCAACCAGGCTCATCGCCAAAGCCAGTTGTTTCAGATTATTACCACGGAAAACTCCGACTTCGACAATATCACCAGAGACGTTTTCCAACTTACGCAATGTATCAACATATAGCAATAAACGTCTAACATCTATTAATGATAAATATTTGCTGTAGTCAAGGCTGGGAATATATTGTGGTTCCTTATCCATACGGAAATTACCCAGTGAATCAGTGGTCAATACCTGCAAACCTCCAAATTCAGTAGCGGTGGGAGTTGGTACAGATAAAAAAGGCTTATGCGGAAATTGAACGGGAAACTGCATAATATTGTAATATCCTTCTTTTAAATGTCAGAGTAAACAACCGCTGAAAGAAAACGATCGCCCCATCATTGCTCCACTCCTTCGGCATCGGTAGCAAGTATTGCAAAATCGTCGGACTGGCGAAATACTGCTGCGAACACTATCCCGCTGACGATCAGCAATAAGCCGATTGACCCAAAAGCGCCCTTAAAGCCAAAAAAATTGAGCATAAGCGCTGCCAGAATCGGCCCCAAGACATTTCCGATTCGTTCCATCAAGCGATATACTCCGTATACAGTCCCTTCACCCAACCGGGTAATCTCTTCATTGCAGATATCCGCCACAAAAGCCGTTTGTGGAGCAATACTGATCGCTTGAGCCAGACCGAGCAAAAGCACTATGCAGATTGGTACGAAAATGTTGTTCCCCAGCAGGACGAAAAAGCCTGTAATCCCGGACAGAATCAGGCCAACTCCGATAAACTCCTTGCGTTTACGCATATGGTCAGAGATTCGGGCTGCAATCGGTACTCCGATTACCATGACCAATCCGTAAAGCATGAGAACCCGGCCAGCCATTGCCGAACTGTCACCCAGGTGAGTCACGTACAGTGGGATAAGGTAAAAACAGATTCCGATCAAAGCAATCTTGGCAGGAATGCCTGCAGTCAGTATCAGCAGAAGAAAGCGCCAATTGGAGAGAACCGACACGATATCGAGCAGCCTTAACTTCCGCTGTACCAGGCCGGAAACATTCGTATCTCCTTCCAGGAAGCGGAGCAGCACTATTACTGCAACCAGTGAAAGACCGGCAGAAACATAAAAAGTTGCTCTGAACCCGAGATTGTCTGCGAGGATACCGCCAATCGGCGGACCACAAAGAGATGAAACCATGATAACACCAACGAAAAAAGCGATATCCCGTGTACGGGTATTTGCCGTGGCCTTGTCGAGAATCAGACCCTGTGACGCAACAAATACTATGGCCCAGCTGACTCCCGACAGTGCCCGCCAGAGCAGCAGATCATAAATACTGAAAGCGTTGGCAGTCATTACGAAAGCAAAACAGCCGGTCAGCATTCCGATAAGGAGTGATTGCTTGCGCCCTATCCGCTCGCTCCAGCCTGCCAGCACCGGTTGCAGTACTGCAACCAGCAGCATGAAAACCATAATCGGCATTCCCAGAATGAACTCGGCGGATATGCCCTTGGCCGGCACATAGAGCTGTTTTGTAAACAGGGGGATAAACGAGCGTGAAAGGTCTTCGGCCATTAAAGAGAGAAACAGCGGAGCGCGAAGTGTACCCAGGTAATTGCTGTAGGATTGAGTTTCATTGCCCGGTTCACCGAAGCGAATTTTCTTTTTGATACCGATCGTATCCGCAACCTTATCCGGGATCATTTCCGGCGTCAACACTCCTGAATTCCGGGCTTTGGCAACCAAGCCTACATATCGCTCATTGATTTTGTTGATCGCCGCATCTATCAATGCAGCAACTCGCCCCAGTTCATCACGACCTGCATGATAGCCTCGTTGTGTAAAATCGTTGTTGATTGCCGCGCCAATTGTGCGGCAGAGCATATCAAACTGCCCGGACTGTTTTCCCCCCGAGATGAAGTAGAGAACCTCGAAAGCAACAAAGAGTGAAACGACGAGAATTACCGCCAGATCCAGCAGCAGTTCGTTAAGAATGTTCTGAACGTAACTGGCTTTTATTCCGATGTGCAGAAGGCCGATGATCGAATGTTCCGTAGAGAAGATCGGCAAGCTCACTACATGATGCTTTCCGAGGCTCGCCGACTTAAGCTTACCCCCGGTTGCGACTAGTTGGCCGGCTTCATTCAAGAGCCCCTTGCTGCTCATGTAAGCACTGGCATCAACCAGCGGATCACCAAAATGGTACAGAATCTTTCCCTGCACATCAGATATTGCAAGAAACCCGAATTCAGGATTGTCCTCAATTACTCCCTTGAACAGATCACTTACGCCCACAAGTTCCGAGATATTGATTTGGTATGAGAGCGGCTGTCCAATCAGCGTCGTCAACACTTGCCCCTGGGTGAAAGCCTTGGTCTTCAGTTCAGGCACTATGTACTTTTCCGCCAGTTGCAACGAGACTACGATGATGACGGAAAGAGATATGATAAGTGCCAGAGTCACTATTCCGACGAGTTTGATATTCAGCTTGCGTATGTAATCAGCATTCATCGAAGGATCTCCGCACCTTTACTTTAATTGGAATTCGGAGTGGTCATGGGAATTGATGCAGAATCAATCTCTTTGGCTGTAGAGCGAACCGAGAAAATGAACGAGTGTATCTGCTGCATGAAAGGGCTTGCGTTGTCGGCCGGTTTCTGCACATGCTGGTGTGGAACGCCGTCCAGGTCTTTTATTAACACTGCCAGATCCTCTTCCGCCGCCAGCAGCTCCTTCCGGTAACGACTAAAAGCAAAAACAAGCAACAAGGAGGCGCTGATTACTGCTATCATCAAGACGAGGAGCGCCGATTGCTGCAGTACATTCCCCATTATACCCATGCTGCGTTCGAGAGGTTTTTTACTGTAGCTCAGCGCGACATTGCCAAGGGTGATACCAAAATTGTTCTTTAAAGGCATACCGGCAACAAAAGCATTACGCTCATTGACGGTCCAGTTCTCCTTCTTGGATACCGAAGACGCTTTCAACCATGACTTGTCGATCTTTTTACCCTGCTGGGCAGGTTCAGTCGAGTAAAGCACTGCGCCAGCGGCATCGGAGAGCACTATTGCAGTAATCAGATCATCGGATCTCAGCTCTCGTTCGATGAGCCCCTGAAGGGTGTTGTTTTCCTGGAGAGAAAGCCCGAGGGACAGGCTTTTCTCAACGTTATCCTGAATCTCATTACCGATAACCAGAACTCGTGATTGCATCAGTCCGCTGACGAGGCTCTTGAATTTGTAATGTGTAAGAAAGGTAGCCATCCCTAAAGCAAACGTCAGAACAACCGCAACAACAACAAAAAGCGTCCCATTAGTAGAATTCATAAGCACCTGGCAAGCGTATTTCGGATTTGTGTAATGCAGTCTAACTTAGCCAAACTTTACTCGAAAAAACATTTAATGTCAATAAACCATAAAATTTGCATAAACACACTAAAACAACTGCTCGGAATCAGGGGGAATTTTAAGCTATCACCCTGAATCCGGAAATAGAAAACCCTGTTTTAATGTCGATTCCTTGACATTCCGGTTTTATGTCTGTAGGTTAGCACCGTTCTGCAAACCAAGAATGGAGAGATCATTGCATGGAGTATAAAGATACCCTTAACCTGCCTCATACCGATTTTCCGATGAAGGCAAATCTGAACCAGCGTGAGCCGGAGATACTTGCCGGATGGGAGCGGATCGGGCTTTACGCCAAGTTGGAAGAGGCTGGCAGGGATAAGCCGCTCTACGTCCTGCATGACGGTCCTCCCTATGCCAATGGGCACATCCACATCGGTCATGCTCTCAACAAAATCCTTAAGGATATTGTCCTCAGGGTCAAACGCATGGAGGGGTTCCATGCTCCCTATGTACCGGGTTGGGATTGTCATGGACTGCCAATTGAGCTGCAGGTCGAGAAGAATCTGGGATCGAAGAAACACCAGATCAGCAAACTGGAGATGCGTCGTGAATGTCGTAAATATGCCGAGAAGTTTGTCGCCATCCAGAAAGAGGAGTTCAAGCGGCTCGGGATACTGGGTGACTGGGAAAACCCCTACCTGACCATGAACTTTGCGTACGAGGGGCTGACCGCTGCCGAACTGGCCAGGTTCGCCCATAATGGAGGATTGTACCGTGGCCGCAAGCCGGTGCACTGGTGTTCTTCCTGCGTAACCGCCCTGGCCGAAGCCGAAGTGGAATACGCCGACCACACCTCGCCGTCGGTCTTTGTCCGTTTTGCCCTGATGGATGACATTTCCGTGTCAATCCCGGCCTTGGCCGGTAAACAGGCTTACATCGTGATATGGACTACCACCCCCTGGACGATTCCTGCCAACCTGGCGTTGGCCCTGCATCCTGAATTCGACTATGTGGCGCTGGAGACGGAAAAGGGTGTTCTGATAGTGGCTGAAGGTCTGAAAGACAGCTTTCTGATGGCAACTTCGCTTGCCGGTTCGGTTATAACCACATTCAAGGCCGGTGTGCTGGAGCGTAAACGTTGCAAGCACCCCTTCTATGATCGGGACTCTATTATTCTTCTGGGAGAGCATGTTACGCTGGAGGCCGGCACCGGTTGCGTCCACACTGCCCCGGGGCATGGTCAGGAAGACTATCAGCTGGCTCTTGTTGAAGGGTTGGAGATCTACAACCCGGTCGACAACCACGGCAGATACATCCAGAATCTGGAGTTTTTCGGCGGACAGTTCGTGTTCGACGCCAATCAGAGTGTTATCGACAAGCTGACCGAGGTGGGCGCCCTGCTTCAGAACAGCAAAATCAGTCACTCTTACCCGCACTGTTGGCGCTGCAAGAAACCGATCATCTTCCGTGCCACAGAGCAGTGGTTTATAAGCATGGAAACCAACGATCTGCGAAATAAGGCTTTGGAAGCCATTGACAAGGTGCAATGGATCCCGAAATGGGGGCGTGAGCGAATCTACGGCATGATCGAAAACCGTCCCGACTGGTGTGTCTCGCGCCAGCGCAGCTGGGGTGTTCCGATCACCGCCTTTTCCTGCAAGGAGTGTGGTGAATACAATGCCGACGGTGCCATCATGGATCATGTCGCTGCTCTTTTCAAAGAGCATAGCGCTGATGTGTGGTTTGACTGGGAGGCTGAGAGACTGCTGCCGGCCGGGACTATATGCCCGAAATGCGGGGCGTCAAACTTCGAAAAGGAGAACGACATACTTGATGTATGGTTCGATTCCGGTGTATCACATGCCGCTGTGCTGGAACCAAACCCCAGGCTGCGTTCACCGGCCGACATGTACCTGGAAGGGAGCGATCAGCACCGTGGCTGGTTTCACTCGTCGCTTTTGGAGAGTGTCGGTACGCGGGGGGTGGCACCATACAGGAGCGTCTTAACTCACGGTTTCGTCCTGGATGGCCAGGGGCGCAAGATGAGCAAGTCCGTGGGGAATGTGGTGGCTCCGGAGGACGTCATCAAGAAGTTCGGCGCAGACATTCTGCGCCTTTGGGTGGCAGCCATGGACTATCGAGACGACACCCGCATCTCACAGGAAATTCTGACCCGCATAGCAGAGGCCTATCGTCGTATCCGCAACACCTGCCGCTACATCCTTGGTAATATCAGTGACTTCGATCCTGCTACACAGAAAATATCGCATACCGATATGCCGGAGATCGATCGCTGGGCCCTGCATCAGCTGGAACTGCTTAAAGAGCGGGTTCTTACCGCCTATCAGGAACTCGGATTTCATGTGATCTATCAGGACGTCAATGCCTTCTGCACTGTAGAGATGAGCTCTTTCTATCTGGACATACTCAAGGACCGCATGTACACCAGCAGGGCCGGCTCGCTGGAGCGTTTGAGCGCACAGACCGTCATGTACACCATACTTGATACGCTGGTACGGCTCTTGGCGCCGGTGCTCGCCTTCACCTCCGACGAAGTCTGGCAGTTCATTCCGGGACAGCGTGAAGAGAGTGTACACCTGGCTGTTTTCCCCGCTTTGCATCCGGAGTGGAAGGACGTCACGCTGGAGGCCCGTTGGGATCGCATCATAAAGGTACGTTCGGATGTTTCCAAGGCGCTGGAGCTGGCCCGTGTTGCAAAGTTAATCGGCCATTCGCTGGATGCTGCTGTTTACATCACGGCGCCACAAGAACTGCTTGGCTTCCTGCATGGATATGAAACCGAGCTGAAAAATATTTTCATCGTATCAAAAGCAGCAACGACACGTGAAATCGATGGTGAATTCTGGGCATCTGAAACTTTTGAAGGGCTGAAGATTCAGGTGACTGCCGCACCGGGTGAGAAATGCGAACGCTGCTGGTGCTACAGCGAGGAACTGGGTTCGGATGCCGGACATCCAGCCATCTGTCCCAAATGCTCTGCTGCAGTAAGGCAGGGGTGAAACGGGACGTGAAACAAACTGAGGAAGCGGACATGACCATTGATATTTTTGCCGGGGAACTTATGACCGCCGATGTGGCTGTAATTTCAACGGATGCCAACCTTATTGATGTCATCCAGAAAATGATAGAAAGCCACAATTCCTGTGTGGTTGTCATTGAGAGCGATTTACCGGTCGGTATAATTACCGAGCGGGACATCGTACGCTTGATGGGGCAATTCATGTTCGGCAAAACTCCATGTCCGGTTCGGGTCTCGGATGTCATGTCTACGCCAGTGGCAACTGTTACCAGGGATACAACACTGTTTGAAGCTCTGGTAATTTCATCTGCCCAGAAGATTCGCCATCTGCCCGTCGTAAGCGGGACAGGACATCTTCTGGGGCTGCTCACCCAGACAGACCTGGCAAAAGCACATTTTCAGATTTTCGAGAAACAGCGGGATATAATAGAGCACTCGGTTACAGAAAGGACTCAGGAACTGCAACTGGCCAACGCACAGCTAAAATCGCTCTCGATGATCGATGCGCTTACCGGGCTCGGTAACCGGCGGGCTATGGAGGTCGATCTCGAACATACCCATCTTCAGGCTGTTCGTTACAACCGTACGTACGCCGTTGCGCTCTTCGACATTGATTATTTTAAGCGCTATAACGACACCTATGGCCATCAAGCTGGAGATGAAGCCCTTCGGCAGGTTTCAGGGCACCTGCTGGCGAGTATCCGTAAATGTGACCGGCTCTATCGCTATGGTGGCGAAGAGATTCTGATGCTGCTGCCGGAAATAACGCTATATGGAGCGCTGATTCTTGCGGATCGCATCTTGGCCAGCTTTACCGCACTGAACATTCTCCACGATAAAAGTCCATTTGGTTTTGTCACCATGAGTTGCGGTGTTGCCAGCCAGGTTGAAGAAAACGGCTATGATAGTTGGGAGATGCTGGTCGATCTGGCGGACCGCAGCCTGTACAACTCAAAAAACAACGGACGCAACCGTGTCTCCATCATCCCACCCGAAGATGCTTTTGATGAAGGCGTCCCGAGACTGCACGGAAACGACCGATGAATTCCCGATATGCCCGCCTGATAATTATTTCCATCGCTGGTGTGATCGCAGACCAGATCACCAAAATATATATCGACGGTAGTATGCGGTTGTACGACTCGATCCGGGTCTTTGAAAATTTTTTTCACGTTACATATGTCCGTAATAAAGGCGCGGCCTTCAGCTTTCTTTCCAGCGCATCCTGGCGTCTTCCGTTTTTTATCACGGTTTCAATCGTTGCGGCACTCGTCATCCTGATTGCGTATCGCAAACTGCGTGACGACCAGAAGCTGGCCCAGGTTTCTCTGGCGATGATTTTTTCGGGAGCGGTCGGAAACCTGATCGACCGGGTACGGATTGGCGAGGTAATTGACTTTCTGGATTTCCATTGGTACCGGCACCATTGGCCGGCCTTCAACGTTGCCGATTCACTGATCTGCGTGGGGGTCCTGCTGTTGG
This sequence comes from Desulfuromonadales bacterium, assembly GCA_037129255.1. Lineage (GTDB taxonomy): Bacteria > Desulfobacterota > Desulfuromonadia > Geobacterales > Pseudopelobacteraceae > JACRCG01. Next base: position 59,957 of record JBAXVG010000015.1, read on the forward strand.
CGGCAGATATGCTGCTGGATGAGAAGCGACTAAGAACATCATAGTATTCTCTCGAAACACGAGACGCCCCGCAGGGCGTCTCATAAATGGTTTAGCGAAAAGAGCGTTTGAATGTGATCCCCGACTAGGCGGTGCCATGCTTGGCCCGTTCTGCTTTCTTCAGCAGAGCGGTTGCCAGCGGGTGTTCATTGTTTTCGGCGTAGCGACTGGCGGTGTTACCCAATGGAGTCTTGAGCGAAGGGTTAGCGCCCCCTTCCAAAAGAGCCTGTACCGTCTGGTTACATCCGTAGATAGCGGCCATCATCAGCGGGGTATGCCCTTCGCGGTCGCGGGCATCCGGATCGGACCCTTTCTCCAGCAGCATTTTGACGATCTCGGTGTGTCCGTTTGCAGAAGCATAGTGGAGTGCTGTTTTGCCTTTGTCGCTGCTGGCGGAGATGTCGGCACCGCGATGCAGCAGATCCTGCACAAAGTCTTTTACTCCCTCTTTGGATGCCTTGATCAGCGGGGTGTGGCCATGACGGTCTTTGGCGTTCACGCTTTCCATGTTTGACTCCTCCTTTGGTGTGGTTATGTTTTCGGACAGCAGGGCCCGTATTTCATCAGCGGTGTGCCGAAGCGAATCACGGCAATATTCTGAATGGCGGGGCAGCAGCCATACTCGGGGTCAGAGAGAACAGGCATGTGCCTACAGAGACCGTCATTACGTTGTCCTTCGTGAGGAGTTTGATCAGATATCGTAAACAGAGCTATGTCAAGAGAGGATGCCGTCATGAAAACCCGTCGAAAACAGGTAAGAGGAACACAGTAATAACAGCTGCTGACATATATCACAAATTTGTTTCAAATGCCACAGGCTAATTGCAATATTTATTCGGAAATGTAACACGGTACAATTAATCGCTTGAATCACGAGGCATAAAGACACTTTTAATCCGCCATCCGAGGGGATGAATCCATGAATGTGCATCAGGCTGATTTTGTGAAGAGTGCGGCTAAAACGAAAGACTATCCGCCGCCAGGTTTGCCGGAGGTTGCTTTCGTAGGGCGCTCAAATGTCGGGAAGTCCTCGCTGATCAATGTGCTGGCGGGGCGCAAGAATCTGGTACGCACCAGTTCGACACCCGGCCGGACACAGCTGATCAATTTTTTCGCTATCAATGGCATTCTTACCCTGGTTGACCTGCCCGGCTATGGTTATGCCAAGGCTCCTCCCGAACTTCGTAAACAGTGGGGGCCGATGATTGAGGTCTATCTTGCCTCAAGGGAGAGTCTCAAGGCGGTGGTGTTGATTCTGGATATCCGCCGCGTGCCATCCGACGGCGATTTGCAGATGTTGCGCTGGCTGGATATGTACAATATCTCTCCGATCATTGTGTTGACCAAATGTGATAAGCTTTCAAAGAATGAAATAGCTAAACAGAAGACGATCATTGCTGTTGCCATAAAGCGTGACAACGGAATACTTCTGCCGTTCTCAGCCCTTTCCAGGGACGGACGTGATGGAATCTGGCTGGAGATTGAGCGTTTGCTGGATCTTCACGATGATCGGGAATGAACGTCTATTACAGGAATTTTCTCATGCTGCGAACCCGCACAACGAAACCACAATCCGGTATGCCGGATATGCAGAAACGCCCCGACCACCGCCGGATACCGATCGCCAAGGTGGGTGTCAAGGACATCACCTATCCCATCGTGGTTATGGACAAGAATCGCACATTGCAGCATACGGTTGCCAGTATCAATATGTACGTAGATCTGCCGCATCACTTCAAGGGCACTCACATGAGTCGCTTTGTGGAGATCCTCAACCGGCACCGGGAGCAGATTGCGCTGGACAAGCTGGAGACTATCCTGGAAGAGATGAAGACCAAGCTTGGATCGGCCAGTGCCCATCTGGAGATCCAGTTCCCCTATTTTATCGACAAGCCGGCTCCGGTATCCGGCGCTAAAAGTCTGATGGAGTATATTTGTGAATTCAGCGCTTCGATGACTGAGACCCTCGATTTCGTACTTGGCATCAAGGTGCCGCTCACCTCGCTGTGCCCCTGCAGCAAGGAACTTTCCCGCTTCGGAGCTCATAATCAGCGCAGCATTATGACGGTGCGGGTCCGCTACCGCGACTTTATCTGGATCGAGGATCTGGTGGAGTTGATCGAGCAGTGCGGATCCAGTCCACTCTATTCGTTGCTCAAACGTGAGGACGAGAAATACGTCACAGAGCAGGCCTACGAAAACCCCCGATTCGTGGAGGACATGGTGCGCGAAGCTTACTCCCGCCTTGCAGCGATAGATAACATCATCTGGTTTTCTGTAGAGACCGAAAATTTTGAATCAATTCACAATCATTCGGCGTATGCGGCAGTGGAGCTTGATCGGAGGAGAGAAGGAGAGGAGATGAAATCCTGAGCAATTCTAAACACTACCTGCTTTTTCTTCTTCTGTTCTCTTTACTCTCCGGTTGTAGCCATGCTCCGTTACGTGAAAAGGATTACCAGAAATGGTGGTGCGACAGACATAACGGTACAATGGAATACCGTCTGCCTGATGGTACGCGGGCGGACTGTCTGACGAGGGAGTATGCCGTTGAGGTGGAATATGCTCCCAAATGGGCTGAATCAATCGGCCAGGCCCTGTATTACGCCCAAAGCACCGGTCTAAAACCGGGTGTCCTGATGATTATGCGAAATGAAAATGACGAACGGTTCCTGAAGCGTCTCAGAGCCGTTGCCCGGGAAAAGGGAATCAAGGTTTGGACAGTACGCTCTAAGGATATTGACTAGAATAACGACTCGTCAAAGGGCGAAGCCCAGGAAGTCATTCACGCGATACCACGATACCATTCATATTGACAAACGACGTTATTTTGTGATAAAACTAAAAAGCTTTATTCTGAATGAAAAACAGTCGTCCCGGACGAATGGAACTGGAGAGACAATGATAGTTTCAAAAATCATCGGCAGCGGCTCATGTTTGCCGGACAGGGTAATACCAAACAGCCATTTTGATTATCTGGTAGAAAATGCAGATGAGTGGATATTCTCCCGTACCGGCATTCGCGAGAGGCGTTTTGCCCATGCAGACCAGGCAACTTCCGATCTAGCCACCATCTCCGCCAGGAATGCACTGGAAGGAGCCGCTATTGATGCCTCTGAGATCGATTGTATCATTCTTGGCACATCCACTCCGGACATGAGCCTGCCGGCTACGGCTTGCATGGTACAAGAAAATATCGGAGCAAAAAATGCATTTGCCTTTGATGTCAACGCGGTCTGCTCCAGCTTCGTTTATGCTCTGGAGACAGCCGATAACTTCATAAAGTGCGGAAAATACAAAACCGTTATGGCCATTGGAGCCGATACCTACTCCAAAATCCTCGATTTCAACGACAAGAACAGCTGTTTTCTCTTTGGCGACGGTGCAGGAACCGTCATTCTGAGAGCCGGCGACGATGAATCGACCGGCATCCAGCATACCTATATGCGCAGTGATGGCAAAGGTTGGCCGCTGATCCAGGTTCCATCGTCAGGCTCGCGCAAACCGGTCACGGTCGAGACGATTGCTGCCCGTGAGACCTATTTCCAGATGGCAGGAAAACAGGTTTATGTATTCGCCACCGACGTTATACCTGAAATCATCAACACTCTCTGTGCAAAAGCCGGCATCTCCCCTGCTGATCTGGATTACATTATTCCGCATCAGGCTAATGTGCGCATGATTGATTTTATCTCAAAGAGAAGCGCTTTCCCCAAGGAACGCTTTCTGCTTAACCTCGATCGTTGCGGCAACACCTCGGCTGCTTCTGTGGCGCTGGTGATGGACGAAAACCTGCGCAACGGCACTATCAAACCTGGCCATCTCGTGCTGGCCATGGGTTTCGGTGGCGGTTTGTCGTGGGGCGGTCTGCTTATCAGATTCTGATAACGATCACTCGCCCGCATCAAATTTAAAATCCAAAGAATTATATTCCCTGTTGAGTGCCACTGTCTTTGGCATATGCCGGGAGGTCGGCCCCCAGAACTGAACCGGTCCAGGGGAACTGGAGTGGTCGTTTTCTGCCCAGAGCCTTCTTCTGGACTGAAGGTACAAGAATGCCGGGGAATCCAGTTTAACGAGCGCTTTTTCAATTACTTTTGCCGGTTGCCCCTTGCGCATTTCTATGTCAAGCAAGCTGGCAATAGGTATTCCCAGTGGTTTGGCACCCTTGTCAAGATCCGTTAAACTTGCCATATAGCCGGTGCGGCCATCCAAAATCAGTGAACCTGCAGTTGCCCCCAGATTATAGGTGTAGGATGAATCAAACAGGGTCGATGCGCCACAACGCGCTTCATAACCAAAAAAATGATTCAAGGATTCAAACTTCACATTTCCGTCCAATTCTTTAAGCCTTGCTTTAACCGCATTACTGAGCATTATTTCGGTTTCAATTTTTGAAACCGGCAAATTGCCATGTTCGTCACGATCAGCCATCAACATGTATTTAATGGATTCAGGCAAGGATTCCAGAAGTTCACCGTGGCTTTGACTCAACTTCGAATACACGAATAACAGTTGCTCCCTTATATTTTTCCCGCCTAATTCCTCTTTGAATTGTGACATTTTGTCATTCAAATCATCAATCATGGTTGTAAAGCCGGGGATAAACTCGATTAATCCTTCCGGGACAAGAACGACACCGTAATTCAACCCTTTTTTGGATCGTTCTATAACAATGCGAGCGATAATATCAACTATTTCTGACAGAGGTATATCCCGCTCCCGAACCTCTTCGGATATCAGCGTAATGGTGGGGTGCGTCTGCAAAGCGACTTCCAGAGTTACGTGCGAGGCGGATCGTCCCATCAGTCGAACAAAATGCCAGTATTTTAGTGAAGAGGCCGTATCGCGCAAAAGATTGCCCACTTTCTCGGCGTAAATTTTGGTGGCTGTGTCAAAACCGAATGAAATCGGCAAATCGTCCCCAAGCTGCAAATCGCCGTCGATGGTTTTGGGCACACCGATTACTTGAACACCACTGCCATCCTCTTTGACATTATAAAATAGTTTTTCGGCCAATAAAGCGGCGTTGGTGTTGGAATCATCTCCCCCGATAATAACTATGGCGTCAATATTCTGTTCACGGCATACATTTTTGACTTTGTCAATATCGTCAGGTTTCTCTATTTTCGTTCTATCGGTACCGAGGAAGTCAAATCCTCCGGTGTTCATGATCTGCATGACATGTTCATCTGTTATTTCAAACATATTTCCCTTCAATAAACCCTTCGGGCCCGCCTTTACCCCCAGCAATGTGTTAGTCGGTCCCAAGATCTGTTTGAGACCTGCTACAACGTTGTGGCCACCTGCCGCAGGACCGCCGGAAAACAGCACCGCAACTCTTTTGCATGATTCAGCTGCGGTTAAAGTCTCTGAGGCTGACAAGATGATATTTCTTGATGCGGAAATAGAATTTGGAAACGCATCGGCTATCTCCCGGTTAGGCTCGATAGTTCTCGTTCCCGGCGCAAACATAACCGGAGCTAACGTACCAGACTGTTTGAAAGCTTCGCAAACAGAGACGTTCATCGTTCTGACAGCCTGCTCAAAGGGTGAATATCCCCTCTCCATTACGGTTAACAGCTTTGTCAGCTCCGTCTTAATTATTTCTCCCATCCTCTTACTGCCAATGATGTTCTCCATTTTCTGCCCTTTCTGAATGTAATAATATTCACTATACACAATGCCTGTCACCACGTTAATATGTTGTCGTGTAAAAATCTATTTTTTTGTTTGAAAAATTATTTGTGTGTGGTTCCGATGCAAAAGGGGGGGACATGACCAATCCTGTAATACATGCTTCTTCCTGGCTGATTAACCCCGATATCCCACCTGTTGCCGGCGGGGCTATTTTAGTGCGGAACGGCATGGTGGCTGCGGTTGGCACATTGCCGGAAGTGCGCCGAGTGCTCTCCTGCCCTGTTGTTGAATACCCCGGCTGTGCAATTATTCCCGGTTTTGTCAATGCCCATACGCACCTGGAGCTGACCCACTTTCCCGCCTGGCGTCTGCGTACCACTATCGATTACCATCCTCGTGCTTTCACAGACTGGATCATCCGCTTGATCAAGATTGCACGTGGATTGACACCTGACGATTATCCTCCGTCAGTACATGAAGGGATGCGGATGTGTCTGGAATCCGGCACTACAGCGATTGGTGAAATTCTCGCCAACCCGGCTTTGGCAACGCTCTACAAAGAATCTTCACTGACTGGCCGGCTCTATTTTGAAGTTTTGGGGCAGGAAAAGACCAGATTCGAGGGGAAACTCAACGGTGCCGTTTCAGCTGTGACATCACATGAAATGGGGGCTATGACGACAGGCCTCTCTCCACACACACCCTATACCACATGCGAGGAGTATCTGCCCAGGATTGTTGAAACTGCCGCCTCGCACGGGCTGCCATTGGCAATTCACATCTCGGAATCTGCCGCCGAGACCGAATTCATCTTTGATTCAAGCGGACCTCTGGCTACAGATTTCTACCCATTTGTCGGTTGGGAAAGCAACCTTGTGCCACCACGTCACTGTAGTTCCATCAAGCTGCTGGATCGTCATGAATTACTTACTCCGACTACGCTGGCGGTACATTGCGTCCATGTGACTCCGGCCGATGTGCGGATTCTTAAGGAGCGAGGCAGCAGCATAGCACTCTGTCCCCGCAGCAATGAGCGTCTTGATGTGGGGCGCGCTCCGGTTCCTCTGTTCAAGAAGTTTGGCATTCCGCTTGCCCTGGGTACTGATTCATTGGCCAGTAATGATTCACTCTCCATGTGGGACGAGATGCGTTATGCTCTGGATGCCTTTCCTCACGATCTGGCTCCGGCTGACCTTTTTCGGATGGCCACCATTGGTGGCGCTTTAGCACTTGGTATCTCTGCACATTGTGGTTCGCTGGAGGTCGGCAAGAGGGCCGATTTTCAAGTAGTTGAAGACATTGGTGACGTGGAGGGTAAATTGCTGGAGCGTTTAGTTCTTTCTGGGAACGTGCAGGAGGTTTATGCCGGCGGAGAACGCTTTGTGGGTAAAGTGTGACTTAATGCTGCGGGTCAACCGCGCTTTCACCGGAATATGCGGTTACTCGGAAGAGGAGGTCGTTGGAAAGCCTCCCCCCGCATTCTCAAATTGAAAACTTACCAGTTGTCCGTGACGTTCTCAGTACCCCAAACGATGCCGCTATCGCAAGAACGACCATTGCGCTGACCAGAGCCTCGGTTTCAGCATAATTGCAGAAGGAGTAGAATTTGCAGCGCAACGGGACTTTCTGGCCGATTCAGGCTGCCAGGCCTATCAAGGCGAGAGCAGCATTATTTATGCAATCACCTTGAAACACTTTGTAGCTGCGGCGATGGTCTTTTCGATGTCGGCTTCGTTGTGGGCGGCCGAGACAAAAGCGGTCTCAAATTGGGAGGGGGCCAGATAGATGCCCTCATCCAGCATGCCGAGGAAGTACTTTGCAAAGGCCTTTGTGTCACACTGCGAAGCGGTCGGCCAATCGAAGACCTCTGACTTGCTGAAGAAGGCGCAGAACATGCTGCCGACACGGGTGGAGAAGATCGGGTAGCCTGCGTCTGCGGCTGCCTTTGTGATGCCTTCCGCAACCATACGGCTCTTCTCTTCAAGTGTCTGGTAAAAGCCGGGTTGTTTCAGGATATTCAGGGTTGCGATCCCGGCCGACATAGCCAGCGGATTGCCGGACAGGGTGCCGGCCTGATAAACCCCACCGGAGGGGGAAAGCTTTTCCATGATATCGCGTCTGCCGCCGAAAGCGCCTACTGGCAGACCGCCGCCGATGATCTTGCCCAGAGTGGTCATGTCGGGTGTTACGCCGCACAATTCCTGAACGCCGCCGTAAGCGACCCTGAAGCCGGACATGACCTCATCGAAGATCAGTATGATCCCTTCGTTGGTACAGATTTCCCGCAGCCCTTCCAGAAACCCCTCTCGGGGCGGGACGGTGCCCATGTTACCAGCCAGCGGCTCGACGATGATGCAGGCGATAGAATCTTTATTCGCGGCAACCAACTCCTTGACCGATTCAAGCGAATTGAATTCTGCGGTCAGAGTGTGTTTGGCAAAGTCAGCCGGCACGCCGGGAGAGTCGGGCACTCCAAAAGTGGCGGCGCCGGAACCGGCTTTGACAAGCAGGGCATCGGCATGGCCATGATAGCAGCCGGAGAATTTCAAAATGTTATCCCGGCCGGTATAGCCACGGGCCAGGCGGATGGCGCTCATGGTCGCCTCGGTGCCGGAGCTTACCATGCGTACCATTTCGATAGAGGGTACCGCTTCGATGACCATGTTGGCAAGGGTCACCTCACGCTCGGTGGGAGCGCCAAAGCTGGCACCGCTCTCCATGGTTTTCTGGACCGCGGAAACCACATCAGGGTGGCAGTGCCCGACAATCATCGGCCCCCAGGAGCCGACATAATCCACGAAAGAATTGTCATCCTCGTCATAGATGTAGCAGCCGGCTGCTTTTTTAATGAACAGCGGGTCGGCCCCGACAGATTTGAAGGCCCGGACAGGACTGTTGACACCACCAGGAATGGCACCTTTGGCTTTCTCGAAAAGCAGGCTGGAACGAGTATGGTTCATGGTGGAAGCTCCTTAATATTTTAAAATTACACATGGATTCAGATACGCGATTATTAGCATGCCAAATGCAGAAATGTCAAGGGTAAATGGGCAATTTTGTTTGAAATTTAGTACGTTGAGGACGAATTCGTGAAATATGTTTCCCTGAAAAAAAACGGTTGACAAAGGATCTCAAATACCCTATTTTCGCTGCGTTTTGTATACAGTATACCGTAAGTAGTAAGGAGGGTTGTCAATGCTCGGTGCATATTTACCAATATTATTACTGGTGATCGTAGCGGTCGGCTTCGGGCTATGCTCGCTTGTTTTCTCATCAATTATCGGCCCGAAAAAAAGCTCCGCACTCAAACTCTCCCCTTATGAAAGCGGTTGCGAGCCGGTAGGAACAGCTCGTGAGCGTTTTTCGATCAAGTTTTACATGATTGCAGTGCTTTTCATCCTGTTCGATATCGAGGCGGTGTTCCTCTATCCTTGGGCGATCCTCTACAAGAAACTCGGTCTGTTCGGTCTGGTCGAAATGGGTCTCTTTATTGTGATCCTCTTTGTCGGTTATATTTACGTGTGGAAAAAAGGAGCACTGGAATGGGAGTAGAGAATCCGCTTGGCGAAAATATTATCACTACATCGCTTGACAAGCTGGTCAACTGGTCCAGAAAGTCGTCCATCTGGCCGATGACGTTCGGTTTGGCCTGCTGTGCCATTGAGATGATGGCTACCGGCGCCTCCCACAATGACCTGGACCGCTTCGGCATCATTTTCCGTGCTTCTCCACGCCAGTCTGACTGCATCATCATTGCCGGAACAGTTACCAAGAAGATGCTCCCGGTAATCAAGACAGTTTATGAGCAGATGCCGGAACCCAAATGGGTGATAGCCATGGGTGCCTGTGCCTGCTCGGGGGGAATCTTTGATACCTACAGTGTTGTTCAGGGTATCGACGAAGCGCTTCCGGTAGATGTGTATATTCCCGGATGTCCTCCACGTCCCGAGGCGTTACTCTTTGGCCTTCTCAAGCTTCAGGACAAGATCTGGAACGATAAGAACTCCTTCGGTTCTTCGATCGGTCAAGGCAACAGGATCGAGTCGGTCCCCGCCTGATTTTCATTTGCGAACAGTTGCAACCTCAAATCCCAGAAAAAGGGTTGGTTATCATGGCTGAGAATAATCGTGCTGTAATCAAGCTTAAAGAAAAATTCACCTCTTCGATCATCAACATAGTCGAATTCAGGGGAGAAGTGACGGTGACTGTAGCCAAGGATGCCATTATTGATATCCTTTCGTTCCTTAAGCAGTCGCTTCAGTACAACCTGTTGACTGATCTGACTGCAATCGACTACCTGGGGAAAAAGGAAGATCGCTTCATGATGGTATATCTGCTCTACTCGATCCCCAACAAGGATCGTCTGAGGATCAAGACGGTGGTTTCCGAGGTAGATTGCTGCGTTCCCAGTGCCACACAGGTGTGGAGGACGGCTAACTGGCTGGAGCGAGAAGTTTATGACCTGTTCGGTATCACTTTTGACAAGCACCCGGATCTTAGGCGCATCCTCATGACTGACGATTGGATCGGCCATCCGCTTCGAAAGGACTATCCTCTGCAGGGGCCGGACCGTGACCCCTACAAAGGGCGTTTGTCATAGTTTCCCAATTCGTTTTTGCATTTCGATCATAGAAGAGGCGATACATGGCTACTACTGAAACAATGACATTGAACATGGGTCCGCAACACCCCAGTACACACGGGGTTTTGAGACTCGTTCTCGAGCTGGACGGCGAGGTGATCACAAAGATTACCCCGCACATCGGCTATTTGCATCGCGGTATTGAAAAACTATCCGAGTACCGTACCTACCACCAGATCCTTCCGCTGACCGACCGTCTTGACTATCTGGCGCCAATGAGCAACAACCTGGGCTATATTCTGGCAGTAGAGAAACTGATGGCAGTTGAGGTGCCGGAACGTGCTGAAACGATCAGGATAATCATGGCGGAACTGACCCGACTTGAGTCTCATCTGGTCTGGATAGCATGCCATGCTCTCGATATCGGTGCCATGACCGTTTTTATCTATGCATTCCGTGAGCGCGAAACGGTTATGGAAATCTATGAACTGATCTCCGGTGCCCGCATGACGTCCAACTTCTTCCGTGTCGGTGGTCTTTCACAGGATGTGCCCGATGAGTTTGCAAAAAAAGTCGGCGACTTTGTCGACGTCATGCCTGGCTATCTTGATCAGTATGAGGGGCTTTTGACAACCAACCCGATCTGGCTCAAGCGCACAGTCGGGAATGGTGTCATCTCGGCCGAGGACGCCGTCGATTTTGGTGTTACCGGTCCTGCTTTGCGCGGTTCCGGTGTCGATTGGGATTTGCGCCGGGACAACCCTTACAGTGGCTATGACAAGTATCAGTTCCAGATACCGGTGGGAGAAAACTGTGACACCTTTGATCGTTACAAGGTGCGCCTGATCGAGATGCGTGAAGCCTGCAAGATTGTCAGACAGGCGCTTGACAGACTCAAGCCCGGTCCGGTGCTGGCCGACTGTCCGCAGGTCTGCTACCCGCCGAAAGAAAACGTCTATAATAGCATTGAAGGATTGATCCACCACTTTAAGATCGCTTCAGAGGGTTTTCCGGCCCCGGAGGGTGAGGTGTATCAGGGAGTCGAAGCCCCCAAGGGTGAATTGGGGTTCTATATCGTCAGCGACGGAGGCAACAAGCCGGAGCGTTTGAGGATCCGCCCGCCTTCGTTTATAAACCTGCAGGCCATAGAAAAGATGTGCCTGGGTTCGATGGTGGCTGATCTTGTGGCTGTAATCGGAACCTTGGACATTGTTCTGGGTGAAATTGACAGATAACTCCGCACGATTCAAAGGAGATGGGGCGCATGAGTAACGTAGCAGCACAGCAGGCAGCAGAGCAGGAGCCGGAAATAGATCTTTCCATTGCCGATGCAGTAATCGACAAATACATTGATATTCCTGGCAACTTGATGCCGGTGCTTCAGGGCGTTCAGGATGAGTATGGCTATATCCCCCGTATAGTGGCTGATCATGTTGCCGAGCGGCTGAATGTCTATCCGAGCCAGATATATGGTGTTTTAACTTTTTATGCCCAGTTTCATCTCAAGCCACGTGGCAAGTTCATCATCAGGGTTTGCGTCGGAACAGCCTGCCATGTTCAAGGAGCTCCGCGCATCGTGGAAACTTTCTTTGACAAGCTGCACATCGGTCACGCCGAAACGACCCCCGACCTGCGTTTTACATTCGAGAAGGTAGCATGTCTGGGAGCATGTGGTATGGCGCCGCTGGCAATGGTTAATGATTCCACTTACGGTGGTATGACGGTGCAAAAGGTCGATGAAATAGTAGCCGACTACAGCCGGAGACCACTGAAATAGAACGTAGCCCGAAACTATTCAGCAAGGGACAATAGAGTCATGAGCGAAAACGCAGGAATAAAAATTCTGATCTGCCAGGGCACAGGTGGAGTTTCGATGGGTGCAAAAGAGGTTGAAACGGCCTTTGTAAAGCATCTCGCGGAAAAAGGTCTTAACGCAGTCGTCGGCAAGCGTTGCGATGTCATCAAGACCGGCTGTCGCGGTCTGTGTGCAAATGATGTTCTGGTTGACATCATCACCCCTGAGCAAGGGCGTGTGACCTACGACTTTGTCAAGCCGGAAGAGGTCGAAAAGATCATTGACGAGCATATCGTCAAGCAGACAACTATGGAGAAAAGAAAGGCCAAGCCTTACTATAACCAGTTTGTCGATGCCCAGATGCGCGTAGTGATGACCGGTTGCGGCCAGATTGATCCGGACAGTATTGATGCCTATAAAGAAGAAGACGGGTTCAAAGCGATCGAGAAATGCATCAAGAGTATGAAACCAGAAGAGGTTATAGAAGAAGTCAAGAAATCGGGCCTGCGCGGACGAGGTGGCGGAGGTTTTCCCACCGGTATGAAATGGTCCTTCTGCAAAGCATCCCCCGGTGATCACAAGTATCTGATCTGCAATGCCGATGAGGGTGACCCAGGTGCGTTCATGGACAGGTCACTTCTCGAAGGTGACCCCTATTGCATCATTGAGGGGATGATGATCGCTGCCTATGCCATCGGTTGCGACTTTGGTTACGTTTATGTCCGGGCCGAATATCCGCTGGCTGTCCAGCGTCTCCAGCACGCCATTGATGTCTGTTACCGAGATGGCTATCTGGGCAAAAATATTCAAGGTTGGGGTTTCGATTTCGACATGCGTATCAAGATGGGAGCTGGTGCTTTTGTCTGTGGTGAAGAGACTGCTCTGATGGCCTCCATCGAGGGGCATCGCGGCATGAGTCGTCCCCGTCCGCCATTCCCGGCAGTACGCGGTCTGTGGGGGAAACCGACCAACATTAATAACGTGGAAACTTTTGGTAATGTCCGCCACATAATTAACAAAGGGGGGGATTGGTACGCCTCACTTGGTACCGAGACGACCAAAGGCACCAAGATTTTTGCCGTTACCGGAAAAGTCAAGCATACCGGACTGGTAGAAGTTCCGGCCGGTATGAAAATCCGCGGGGTCATCTATGACGTCTGCGGAGGCATCGCCAACAACCGTAAATTCAAGGCAGTACAGGCTGGTGGCCCATCAGGCGGCTGTATCCCGGCAGAAATTCTGGACACACCAGTCGACTACGATTCACTAATCAAGGCTGGCGCCATGATGGGGTCGGGTGGTCTGGTTGTCATGGATGAAACCACCTGTATGGTCGACGTGTCACGCTTCTTCCTCAATTTCACCAGGATGGAGTCCTGCGGCAAGTGCGTTCCCTGCCGAATTGGTCTTAAGGTCATGCTTGACATCCTTGAACGCATTACAGAGGGACGCGGTGAACCAACAGATATTGCAACACTTCAGGATCTCGGTATTGCTATCAAGAAAGCATCACTCTGTGGGCTTGGACAAACAGCTCCTAATCCGATACTCTCCACCATTAACTATTTCCGCGATGAGTATGAAGCACACATTAACGATAAGCGTTGCCCTTCCAATTGCTGCAAGGAGCTTCTATTATGGCAGGTCGTAGAAGATAAGTGCGTAAAGTGCGGTGCCTGTAAAAAAGCCTGTCCGGTCGACGCGATCATATGGGAAAAGGGACAGTTGGCCGTTTTGGACAAGGAAAAGTGCACCAAGTGCAAGTCATGTTATGACGCCTGCCGTTTCATGGCGCTTGAATAGAATTTTAATTACAATAAACGGTCAAACTCACGGAACAGAGGTTGAGATGGTTAATCTTACAATTGACGATAAGCATGTTACTGCCCCAAAAAACGCTACAATTTATGAGGCGGCCAAGTTGAACGGGATCAAGATCCCGATACTGTGCCACGATAATAAATTGAAGCCGTTTGGAGCCTGCCGCATGTGCTTGGTGGAAGTCGAGCAGATGAAGGGGCGCCAGATTCCGGCCTGTACGACACCGGCAACCGAAGGAATGATCATCCGCACCTCTACACCCGAAATCATCAAAGCCCGCAAGATGGTTCTTGAACTCCTGTTGCTCAATCACCCCATCGACTGCCCGATCTGCGATAAGGCAGGTGATTGTGATTTGCAGAATCTTACCTATGAGTACAAAGTTAACGCCAATCGTTTCAGTGATGAAAAATTCCAGCACGAAATCGATTACAATAATCCTCTTATAGAGCGTGACATGAACCGTTGCGTACTGTGCGGCAAATGTGCACGCATCTGCGACGAAATAGTCTCCTTCGGTGCTCTTACGTTCGTTAACCGTGGTATTGAGACGAAAATCGGTTGCGAGTTTGAAGACGCGCTCAATTGTGAATTCTGTGGTTCTTGCATCTCTGTCTGTCCGGTCGGCTCTCTGCTGGCTCGCCCTTTCAAATTCAAGGCCCGCTTCTGGTCACTCACAAAGCAGAAATCGGTATGTGGCTACTGCGGCACCGGTTGTAACCTGACTTTGGGGGTCAAGGACAACAAGGTACTGACAACACTGTATGATGAAAATCAGGGCTTTCATAAGGGACAACTCTGCGTTCGTGGCCGTTTTGGTTATCAATTCATCAACAGTGATAAACGTTTGACAACTCCTTTGATCCGTAAGTATGGCAGACTGACCGAAGCTACCTGGGACGAAGCACTTGAATTCGTCGCAAGTCGCCTCAAAGGTGGCGAGGGAGTTGCCGCTCTGGCAACTCCACGCCTGTCCAATGAAGAGCTGTCGCTTTTCAAGAGGCTGATGCTGGAGCACGTTGGCTCCAATAACTTTGATCATTCAGCCGGTTATGCCCATTCTGCTCTGACGGAAGGCTTTGGCCGCAGTTTTGGGACCAGTGCATCTCCGTCCAGTATTCTCGATATTCAAAAAAGTGACCTGCTACTGGTTATCAAAACGGACGCCTATGAAACCCATCCGGTTATCGGCTTCGAAGTCAACATGGGAGTTAAAAACAGGGGTATCAAGCTCAATATTATCTCAGACAAGCGGGGCAAACTATCTAAACTGCCTGGAGCGATGACTCTGGTTCATGCACCCGGCAGCGAGATTGCTGTTTTGAATGCCATTGCCAAGTCGATTCTGGATGACAAGCTGGCGGATGCTTCCGCCGCATCAGTGCCCGGTTTTGCCGAACTATCCAAGGCGTTGGCCGCATTTACTCCCGATGCAGTTGCCGCTCAATGCGGGCTTAAGGCTACCGACATTAAGCAGCTTGCCAGCGACTATGCTGCCGCAGAGAAAGCACTGATACTGTTCCCGATTGGACAGGCCTACCCCGGACACAACGCCGATATGGCCAGTGCTGCTGCCAATATTTGCATTTTGACCGGAAAATTCGGCAAGGAAGGGTGCGGAGTGCTCTGTATGGCGGAAAAAAACAACAGTCAGGGCGCAGTTGATATGGGATTCTACCCCCATCATGGAGGTATGGACGGGCTCCAGATTATAGATGCCTGTGCCGGTGGAACGGTCAAGACTCTTTTCATTGCCGGAGAAAACCCGCTGGTATCCTATCCGAACCATACCAAAGTCAAGGCTGCTCTTGACGAGGTTGAGTGCCTGATAGTAGCCGATCTGTTCCTGACTGAAACTGCCGCAATGGCCGATGTCGTTCTGCCGGTTTGCTCCTTTGCAGAAAAGGAAGGCACCTTTACCAGCACGGATCGCCGAGTGCAGTACATTAAACCTGCGATCCGCAAGAGTGCCCTGTGCAAGTCAGACTTCGAGATACTGTCGGCCCTGACGATCAGGCTGGGTGGCACAGCACCGGCAAACCCGGCCGCGCAGTTTGCAGAGATTACTTCTGACACACCCGGTTACGCCGGAATGAGTTACACAAGCCTTGGGAGTGAAGGCGCCTTTGCTCCGGTTGTAGTCACGCCTGTGCTGGTTGTGCCGCAGAATCCTGTTGTTCCGAGTGAGGCTGGTAAGCTGTCAATGGTGACCGGTAGCACATTATATCACAGCGGAACCCTTTCACAATACGGGGATGGACCGATGCACGTTTGCCCGGAAGGGTACTTGGAATTATCTCGCAAGGACGCTTTACGACAGAAAATAGCAGATGGCGATCTTGTTACAGTCAGCTCAACTGTCGGCAGCATGCAGCTCAAGGCCAAAGTCACAACGCGTATGCCGGAAGGGGTCGTTTTTGCTCCGTATCACTTTGGTGCAGCACCGGTCAACATGGTCTGGAGCGGGGCTGCTGTGACCATGGTAACGTTGGCCAAGTAATAATAACCTCGCAAACGCATTAATTTTTATACTTGCAAGAAGAGAGGTAGCGATGGAATTCTTGATATTTGGATTGCCGCTTATGTATTACGTTGCAATGGTTGCCAAAGTTGTGGTGGCGTTTGTATTCGTGCTGCTGACCGTGGCCTATGCCACTTATGCCGAGCGCAAGATCATAGGCCATATGCAGGTACGACTGGGTCCAATGCGCACCGGATGGCATGGACTTCTGCAGCCGATCGCAGACGGTCTCAAGCTCTTCTTCAAAGAGGAAATAATTCCTTCACAGGCCAGTACTTTTGCTTTTCTGATTGCCCCGCTGATAGCATTAATCCCTGCTTTTATTACGTTTGCCGTCATTCCGTTCGGCGGCACGGTCGAGGTAATGGGTTATAAGATTCCGCTTCAGATTGCTGCCTACTATGACACTGCCGCTGGTAAGGTATTCGACATTAATGTCGGTGTTCTCTACATTCTGGCCATGTCTTCTCTTGGTGTTTACGGCATTGTACTGGCTGGTTGGGCCTCCAATAGCAAGTATTCCCTTATGGGCGGCCTTCGTGCCTCGGCTCAGATGATTTCGTACGAACTTGCAGCGGGCCTGTCTATTATTGCTGTATTCATGCTCTCAGGTACGCTTTCAATGACTGAAATTGTTGCGAAACAATCGGGTATGGGCGGGTTCGATTGGTATGTCTTCAGACAGCCGCTTGCTTTCATCATGTTCTTCATTTGCTCGATAGCAGAGATCAACCGTACACCCTTTGATCTACCCGAGGCCGAGACAGAACTGGTCTCAGGATTCTGTACCGAGTATTCGAGCATGAAGTACGCCATGTTCTTCATGGCGGAATATGCCAACATGATCACTGTTTGCGCCCTGACTACCACTTTGTTCCTGGGAGGATGGAATGGTCCTTTGGCAACCACCTTTCCGCTACTTGGCCCGGTATACTTCGTGGGAAAGGTATATTTCCTGATTTTCTTCTGTATGTGGCTACGTGCGACTGTACCTAGGTATCGTTATGACCAGCTGATGCATATCGGCTGGAAGGTGTTTATCCCGCTGGCACTGCTTAATATCGTTGTCACAGGCATCTGGAACTTCATAATTCAGTAGTGTATTGACCAAGCACTTCAAGAACAAGGACGGGAAAATGAATCCGATTAAAACGTTTGTGCCGATCATCAACGGCCTTAAAATTACGCTGAAGCATATGTTCATGAAGCCGGTAACGTTACAGTATCCGACTGAGCGACCAAAGGTGGCTGCCCGCTTCCGTGGCCTGCACGCGCTGAATGTATCGCACAATAAGGCCAAGTGCGTTGCCTGCTACCTCTGTCCTACCGTTTGTCCGGCCAAGTGCATAACGGTTGAGGCCGGTGAGGATGCCAACCACGACAAGTTTGCTGCAGTCTATGAGATAGACATGTTGCGGTGTATCTTCTGCGGCTACTGCGTTGAGGCCTGTCCGGTTGACGCAATCCGGATGACCGGTGAGTTCGAATTGGCAAATTACAGCCGCAAAGATTTTGTCTACTCGAAAGAACGTCTCTTAGAAAAGAAATAAAGGAGCAGTCCATGGAAACACTTTTCTTCCTGGTTATAACGTTAGTTGCGCTTGTGTCGGCGATTCTGGTGACCACTTGCAGGAACCCGATCAACAGTGCTCTGGCGCTTATAATGACTTTTTTCTGTCTGGCAACCTATTATGTAATGTTGGATGCGCCTTTTATGGCCGCCGTTCAGGTAATGGTTTATGCCGGGGCTATCATGGTACTGATGGTGTTTACCATAATGCTGCTCAATATCAGGATTGATTCCTCCAAGAAACATTTCCATATGGTAGTGGTTGGCTCCATCATCGGATTCTTTACTCTTCTGAATATGGTTTTCCTGCTGATTAAAGGTAAATCAGCCCTGCCGACCGGTCCTTATAGCGGTGAAATGATCAAGCAGATCGGACACACCGAACTGATTGGTAGAGAAATGTTTACAAACTTTCTGTTACCGTTTGAGATTACCTCGATACTTCTGCTGGTGGCGATCGTCGGTGCAGTTATCCTGGCCAAGAAAAAAATTTAAGAGGGAAATTAAAACTATGGAAAAATATCTGATTGTCAGCGCCATCCTCTTTGCAATCGGCACTATAGGTGTATTGACCCGTAAGAATGCCATTGTCATGTTCATGTGCATAGAACTGATGCTTAATGCTGTAAACCTGACTTTTGTGGCATTTTCGCGCTACTTGGGTAATCTGGACGGTCAGGTGTTTGTATTTTTCGTTATGACTGTTGCCGCTGCCGAGGCAGCTGTCGGACTGGCGCTGATGATCGCCTTCTACAACAACAGGGAATCGATTGATATGGACGATGTTAATCTGATGAAGTGGTAGTGCTCGCTTTAAAGTCCCTGCTGACAACGTTTAACGATGGCATAAAAGGAGTCTTACATGTTTGACAACGTATGGCTAATCCCGCTCTTCCCTCTCATCGGATTCCTGATCAACGGATTCTTTGGGAAAAAAATCAAGAATGAAGCGGTTATCGGCGGCATCGGCACGCTGATGATCTTTCTTTCGTTCCTCGTGTCGTGCGGAATACTCATGCAAATGGTCGGGACAGCACCCGAGCAGAGAGTCTTTGAAAAGGTTTTGTTCCCTTGGATCCACTCCGGCAGCTTCAAGGCTGACATGGCATTCCTTGTTGATCCGCTTTCGGTAGTAATGATCATGGTTGTTACCGGAGTAGGTTCGCTGATCCATCTGTATTCGATCGGATATATGCATGGTGAAGAAGGATTTTATCGATTCTTTGCCTATCTGAACCTGTTCTGTATGTCCATGCTTTTGCTTGTACTCGGTAACAACATGCTGGTTATGTTCATCGGCTGGGAGGGGGTCGGACTCTGTTCTTATTTGCTGATTGGTTATTATTTCCATAAGAAATCAGCAGGTGATGCTGCCAAAAAGGCTTTTGTCATGAACAGGGTAGGTGACTTTGGATTCCTGATTGGTCTCTTTACGCTTTATTGGTGGCTTGGCAGTAACCATAATATCTGGACTATTAATTTCACAGAGATCAAAGCTGCCTCACACCTGTTGCCTTTCGGAGGAGTCGTAACCGTTGCGTCACTCTGCTTCTTCCTCGGCGCTACCGGCAAGTCGGCCCAGATTCCTCTATTTACATGGCTTCCGGATGCCATGGAGGGCCCGACCCCTGTTTCAGCTCTGATCCACGCTGCAACAATGGTCACCGCTGGTGTCTACATGATCGGCAGGATGAGTTTTGTCTTTATCAAATCACCGGAAACCATGATGGTTATTGCTGTTGTCGGAGCTGCCACGGCGATCTTTGCGGCCACCATTGGAACAGCCCAGAATGACATCAAGCGCGTACTGGCATATTCAACTGTCTCGCAGCTTGGATTCATGTTCCTGGCAATGGGGGTTGGAGCATTTTCGGCCGGTATCTTTCACCTGATGACTCACGCCTTCTTCAAAGCCTGTCTGTTCCTGGGGTCCGGTTCGGTTATTCATGCGATGCACCATGCCTTACACAAGATTCATTCACACGATGACGCTCAAGACATGCGTAACATGGGCGGACTCAGATCGGCCATGCCGATCACCTTCCTGACTTTTCTGGTGTCGACAATTGCGATTGCCGGTATTCCCGGTTTTTCGGGATTCTTTTCCAAAGATGAAATCCTGTGGCAGGCCTTTGCCAACCCTTACCATGGTGATCTCAATATTGTCCTCTGGGGTGTCGGTGCGATTGCCGCATGTTTTACCGCCTTCTACATGTTCCGTCTGGTTTTCATGACTTTTTTCGGCGAGTGTCGTATCAATCCGAAGGCCAAGGGTTACCTGCATGAGTCCCCACTGGTAATTACAATTCCTCTGATGGTGCTTGGCTTTCTGGCCGTTGTTGGCGGGTATTTGGGAATGCCCAAGCTGATGGGAATGCTTCCCAACTATTTTGAACACTGGCTTGACCCGGTGTTCGAGCAGGCCAATCATTTCGGAGCCAAATACGCACATGCAGGTGCCCATCACAGCCATGCGCTTGAGTGGGGTTTGATGGGGCTGTCTGTCGTGATTGCAGTTGTTGGCATCGGTATTGCTTTTACGATGTATATCAGGAACACCGAACTGCCTGGCAAATTTACCGCTACTTTCCCGGCCCTGCATCGTGCTGTTTTCAACAAGTGGTATATTGACGAATTGTATGACTTTATAATTGTCAATCCCTGCAAGGCGTTTGGCCAATTTCTCTGGAAGGGTTTTGATGTTGTTGTGGTTGACGGAGTCGTTAACGGAGTTGCCGGTGTAGTGATGGGTTTCAGCGGCGTATTCCGCTTCATGCAGTCCGGATACATTTACAACTATGCAGTTTCGATGGCGTTTGGTGTTGTTGTGATTCTTGGCTATTACATTTTTAAATAATAAATCATTAGCACTTTGTATAAAGGAGCACGAATTCATGAGTAACGTACTGAGCCTGACGACATTCCTGCCAATACTGGGTGTCCTGCTGCTTCTGTTCATTCCCAAGGACAGTAAGGGTGTGCTTCGGAATGTAACCCTTGCGGTAACACTGGTAACCTTTCTGGTCTCTCTTGCGGTATTGCTCGGGTTCCAGACCAATGCGGAATTTCAGTTTGTTGAAAACAGGCCATGGATCGCAGCCGGTCCTTTTATCATGCGCTACAATATCGGTATTGATGGAATCAGCCTTTGGCTGGTTATCCTGACCACCTTCATCATGCCGATTGCTGTACTTTCTACATACACGGCAGTCGAGGTTAAGGTCAAGGAATACATGATCTGTCTGCTTCTCCTCGAAACCGGCATGCTGGGCGCTTTCATCTCTCTCGACCTCTTTCTGTTTTATATTTTTTGGGAGGTCATGCTGATTCCGATGTATTTTATGATAGGGATATGGGGTGGGAAGAACAAAATTTATGCTGCAGTCAAGTTTTTTATCTATACCATGGTTGGCTCGCTACTGATGCTGGTGGCTTTGATCTTTCTCTATTTCAAGGGAATGCAAGCAGGTATAACTGATTTCAGCCTGTTACATTTCTTTAGTCTGAAACTTGATCTCGCGACTCAAATATGGTTATTCTTGGCGTTTGCTTTTGCCTTTGCTATCAAAGTTCCCATGTTTCCTCTGCATACCTGGTTGCCTGACGCCCACACAGAAGCTCCAACTGCCGGTTCCGTCATCTTGGCAGCAGTGCTGCTGAAGATGGGCACCTACGGTTATGTACGCTTTGCCATACCGCTCTTTCCTGAGGCAGCTCACAAATTTGCCCCACTGATTGCCACACTGGCGGTGATCGGCATCATCTACGCTGCGCTGGTTGCCATGGTACAGGAGGATGTCAAAAAACTGGTAGCCTACTCGTCTGTTGCTCATTTGGGTTTTGTCATGCTGGGAGTTTTTGCCTTCAATGTCGAAGGTATTACTGGTGGAATGCTGCAAATGCTGAATCACGGCGTTTCAACCGGGGCACTATTTCTTATCGTCGGCTTCATTTATGAACGCCGGCATACTCGCCTGATCACAGATTTTGGTGGACTCTCCAAGCAGATGCCGATATTTGCGACGATTTTCATGATCGTGACATTTTCCTCTGTCGGTTTGCCCGGTACCAATGGTTTTGTGGGTGAATTTCTGATTCTGATTGGTGCTTTTGAGAGTCAGCTGCGTTGGTGGACGATCATCGCTACCAGCGGTGTTATTCTGTCGGCAGTCTATATGCTCTGGGTCTTTCAGCGGGTTATGTTTGGTGAACTGGATAACCCCAAAAATCAAAAGCTGACTGATCTGAATGCCCGTGAAATTACATTTATGATACCGCTGATTATTCTGATTTTTGTAATGGGGATTTATCCCAAACCGGTTATTGACAGAATGGATCCGGCTATCAAGAAACTGGTGGCTCAGGTTCGTCCGGCAGCAATGAACGTCAAAACCATGCCGGCGGAATTCGCCGTAATGCCGACCGGCCATGCGGGCTTGCAGCAAGTGCCCCCAAGTCATTCCGGCAGAGCTCAGATGCCACCCGGCCATCCCGATTTGGCGCCTTCTGTTGACCAGCATTCAGCACCAGCCGTAAAACAGCAATAAAAATAAATAATAACGAGTCAATCCGACCGGAGGATATTTTAGATGGACATGATTTCAATTCCAGTCGTCAATATGACGCCGATCCTGCCGGAGATTTTCCTCTCCGTTCTGGCTATGGTTCTGCTGCTGATCAATGTGTTTGCTCCTGGCGGCCAGAAATCATATCTGGCTTACATCAGCTTTATCGGCATAGGTGTCGCCGCTGTGCTTGTTGGCACCGGGTGGGGCAGTCACATTGAGAGCTTCAGCGGAGCTGTAGTACTCGACAACTTTGCCACTTTCTTCAAGGTTATTTTCCTGGTCGCTGCAGGGCTTGCAGTTTTGATCTCTGATCAGTATATGGAACGTGAAGGCTGCAATCATGGTGAACTTTACCCTCTGATTCTCTTCGCCGTGGTTGGCATGATGCTGATGGCATCCGGCACAGATCTGATGACG
This sequence comes from Desulfuromonadales bacterium, assembly GCA_037129255.1. Taxonomy (GTDB): domain Bacteria; phylum Desulfobacterota; class Desulfuromonadia; order Geobacterales; family Pseudopelobacteraceae; genus JACRCG01. Next base: position 82,910 of record JBAXVG010000015.1, read on the forward strand.
ATTTTTTTAGGGCTGGAGGTTATGTCGGTATCGCTTTATGTACTGGCGGGGTTCAACCGCGCCAATCAGAAGTCGAACGAAGCAGGTCTCAAGTATTTTCTGCTGGGCGCTTTTTCGACCGGTTTTCTGCTCTATGGCATGGCATTGCTGTATGGTGCAACCGGCACAACACGTATTTACAAGATTGCCGCCATTCTTGGGCAGATGACGCTTCCTTCCGCTAATATCATGCTGGTGGCCGGCATGCTGCTTATGCTGACCGGATTTTTATTCAAGGTAGCGGCTGCCCCGTTCCATATGTGGACACCTGATGTTTACGAGGGTGCGCCAACTCCCGTGACCGCTTTCATGTCGGCCGGTCCCAAGGCTGCAGGTTTTGCTGCCGCTCTGCGGATTCTTCTGATAGCATTACCGACGCTTCAGGTTGAGTGGAGCCAGCTTCTTTGGATAATAGCAGTTCTGACTATGACAGTTGGCAATATTACCGCGCTTCGCCAGGATAACATCAAGCGGATGCTCGCTTACTCATCTATTGCACACGCCGGTTATTGTCTCGTAGGTTTTGCGGCCGGCAATGGAATCGGAACGGCCGGCATTCTTTTCTATATGCTTTCCTATGCATTCATGAATATCGGCGCATTTGCCATCGTTATTCTTATTGCTAAAAAGGGAGAGACAAACGGCAATGTGATGGATTTTGCCGGCCTTGGATTCAAACATCCTGTTCTGGCGGTTGCCATGACTGTGTTTCTCTTCTCACTGGCAGGCATGCCGCCCACGGCCGGTTTTATTGGTAAATTTTATCTATTCTCCGGAGCAATACAAAAAGGGTTCATCTGGCTGGCAATTATTGGTGTGTTGAATAGTGCGGCTTCGGTTTATTACTATCTGCGTGTGATGGTGTTCATGTATATGAAAGATCCCACGGAAGAGTTCGATTGGGTACGGGTCACTGCACCGATTGCTCTTGCTTTGTTAATTGCAGTTGCCGGGTCGTTGATCCCTGGAATCGTCCCCTCGTTCATTCTACAGTTTGCTCAGCAGGCGGTAAGGTTGATTTAGCTGATTCATTCACATATACACAATAAAGGGCGGCCTCTGTGAGACCGCCCTTTTGTTATCGTGCGCCCGGCAGGGCGCGTGGTGCGCAAGCACCATCGAATCAGCTATGGTGGCTGATTCGTGACTTGGAGGTGCAAGTCCTCTACGGACTCTGATGGTGGGAACCGTTAGCTGAACGGCAAGGGTGTCCGGGGCGACCCGGAATCCGAAGGAAGCCGCAGGCAAAAC
>JBAXVG010000016.1:0-81724 GCA_037129255.1 Desulfuromonadales bacterium
TGGGAAAGCGGTCCGGTGGTGAAGGCGCCGGCGGAGTCGGTGATGACCGGTATGGCTATCAAAGCCGGGTTGGGGGTGGCCGTTGTGGATGGGGGGGTAATCAGCAGGGTGACCGGCTGGCCGGCGACGCTTCCTGCGGAGACGACAAGCCGCCCTGTAACGGTTGCGCTATCGCCGCTCCGGATTGTTTCCGCAGAGAACGACACGGACAGGCTGGTAGCGCTGCTGCCCGGGGAAAGTTGCAGCATGACGGTAGTCTGGACAGGTTTTGTCCCGTTGTCTGAGGCGTCCACCGCCCGGGCACTGATAGTGTAGCTGCGCCCGGCCAGCCAGGCTGCGCTGCCGGTGTTCAGCGTCCACGCAGTGGTGCCGGAGGCCGTGAGCCAGACAGATGTGGGTGAGAAGGTTCCGTTGGGCTGGAGATAGTAGCTGCCGTCCGTCACCTGCAGCATTACCCGGGCAAGCCCACTGCCCGAGGCTGTGCCGGAGATGGCCGGCAGGGCCGCTACCGTGGCTCCATTGACATTGAGCGGACTGCTCAGGGTCAGGTTCAACGTGGTGGCCGGTGCAACCGTAATAGTGATTCCATGACCGGCATCGGGTGGAATACCGTTAGTCGCGCTGATGATGACCGGATAGCGCCCCACATCACGAGCCGCCGGTGTACCACTCAGAGTGCCGTTCAGCGGATCAATGACGAGCCACTCAAGGTTACTCTCCTTGATAGAGAACAGTGGCGTTGGCCATCCACCACCGCTCAGAGAATACATGGATGTTTCGCCGACAGTAAAAAAGAGCTCTTTTGCCCCCGTTATTGTCGGAACAGTGCTTGAGAAGGATTTTAAAACCCCCTGTACCGTGCCGATATAGAGGGAATGGCTGTTAGCGGGATCGATTGCCAGAGAATAGATCGGTTGGCTGGCCAAACCGGAACTGAAGGGGGACCATAATTTTCCGCCATCAACCGATTTGTACACCACCCCCTGGTCTGTGCCGGCATAGACAATCTGGCTGCTGGATGGATCAACGAGCAGAGATTGGACGGTTCGATAATTTTGATCGGAAAACGTGGCAATACCGTTATTGACCGCCTGCCAGCTGCTTCCGCCATTCTCTGATTTGAACACACCGCCATTCAGTGTTCCGATATAGATGGTCTGACTGTCGGCCGGATCGATTACTATGACACGTACAGGATAGAGATTGGTCATGCCGCCATTGCACTCAAGCCAGGAAGCACCGCTGTCACTGGATTTGAACAGACCGCCGCCGGGAGTGCCGGCGTAAACAATCCGGCTGTTGAGAGGATCAATGGCCAGGGAAGAGATGGTGGCCGAGTTCATGGCCGAGCCGATGGGACTCCAGCTTGATCCTCCATCATTTGACTTGAACAGTCCGTTCCCTTCAGTGGCGACGTACATCGTAAGACTGTCGCCAGGAGCTATAACCACAGCATTTACATCCACCGTACCCCAAAAGGAGCTCATGCCGCTGTTCGCTGCCGCCCAGGACGATCCGCCATTCAGAGAGCGGAACAGCCCTCCTCTGTGGGTGCCGGCATACACAACCTTGCTGTTGTCCGGCCTGACTGCTACAGCACGCACATCCCTGGCCGCCAGGCCGCTACCGACCTCTGCCCAGGTTGTACCACCATTGGTGGACTTGAATACGCCGGCAGCACTTTTTACGGCACTACCGGCGTATATGATCAGACTGTCGGCAGGATCAATAGTTAAAGCCTGGATCGTGGTGCTGCTCAAACCGTTGTTGACACTCTGCCACGCTGCCGATCCATTAACACTTTTGAACACCCCGCTGGCGTACAATCCCACATAGAGGGTCTGTTTATTGATCGGATCAAGCACTATGGACTGAGCATAAGTATTGGCCACGCCGCTACCGGCCGGGGTCCAGGAGGCTCCGCCGTTAGGGGAAGTAAAGATGCCGTAACCGTAGGTTGCAACATAGATGACCTGGCCGTTTCCCGGAACCATGACGATGGCGCTTACCCACTTACCTGTCATACCATTATTAACCAAACTCCAGGAAGCCGCCCCATTGACGGACCTGAACAGACCGCATGCATAGCTGCCGGCATAAATGGTCTGGTGGTTGTCCGGATCGACAGCTAGAGAAGTAATTGCCAATGCCTCTGCCATGGGAAAATTGTTGGTTACGTCACTCCAGGAGTTGCCGCTGTCCGAAGATTTAAAAATTTTGGGATCAGAACCGCTGAGCCCGGCATAAATGATCCGGCTGTCTACCGGATCGATAGCCAAAGTCGGGATCACGCCATTAGCAAGGCCGCCAATAGTGTGGGCGACTGTCCAATCAGCGCCGCCGTTAACCGACTTGAATACTCCACCGCCATAGGTTCCGGCATAGAGCAGCTGACTGTTGTTCGGGTCAATGATGAGGCAGTTTATGTTGTCGGGAAACAGCCCGTTGTTGATTGCAGACCATGAGTCACCACCGTTGCCTGACTTGTAGATCCCTGCGCCATAGGTCGCCGCATAGATGATCTGACTGTTGCGGGGATCAACTACCAGGGCATGAATCGGTATTATTGGCAGGCCGTTATTGCTTTCACGCCAGTAAGCGCCCCCATTTGTTGATTTAAACACACCGGCGTCATCAGTGCCGGCATAGATGATCTGGCTTTCGCTGCCGTCAATGGCCAGGCTGTTTATTGTGCTGGCATAGGGGCCTATCTGTTGCCAATGGCTCTCTGCAAACGCCGGAACCACCAGCAACAGGTATGCCATGACACTCATGATTACTCTTGCTGTTACCCGCCCCGTCATATGTATTCTATCCTCCAACCCTGGTTTTCTTCGCCCTAAAATCCGTCCCACGGCTGGGAGCCTGTGGTGTATATAACCGTTTTGCCGTCACTATTAACAAGCTGGCAGATGTAGCTCGCGCTGCTGCTGTTCTGGGTTATCGTGATAACACCATAGTTGGAAGCGCTATCCTGTACGGTCATGGTGCCGCTCAAGTTGGTTGTGTAGGCCCGATTTATGGTCCCCTTGCTGACCGTCACGTAACCATATTCGCTCATGTAGAAACGTGCTTCGGTGGCGGGGGTCAGTTGGGTGGGACCTACTGCGATATCTGCGGCTATGCCGCTGCTGTTCATGGTGTAGATGACACCATAGTTCTGTAAGCGGCGATAACGGGGAGGTTCAGTGCTTATGTTCAAGAGATCAAGGGTATCAAAACTGATAGTATTTTTGAAAAAAGAATTTTCACTCACAAAGCTTGCCGTGCCATTAAAGATCAACAAATTACTCAGGTTTAAATTTGTAAAAACTATAGTCCCTTTCACAATCTCAAGTGTCGGGGCAGTCATGGTCACAACCGTTTTTCCATTGAAAACTATGCCGTCTTTGTAATCGGTGAAGTTGCTGTACTCGGTAGTCACGACATACTGGGTCGAGGTTGCGGTTACAGGAGTTATCGTAACTTTTTTTGTTCCTGAAACGGCGCCATTCAGGATAAAGCTGGAGGCAGAAGAGAGAAAATAGTATTGAAAATCAATGTAGGTAGGCAACAAGGCAAACATGAATGCGGATTTTGTATTGTGGTATGCACCGCTGGTCACAGCATCCAGATTGGTTTGGCTCAGGATCAACTTTGTTGCAGGGCCCTGATAGGAAGTCGGTATGATCGTTACGGTGGCACTTTTGACGGTCGAGATCGATCCGGTCGAGTTTTTTACCCAGGCATACAACGTTTTGGATCCTGTTGAAGTAAAGGTAAAACTCGCCGGAGCGGAAGTAGTCCAACCTGCCGCCGTGGCGCCTGGTGTTGTGGAACTCTCGGATACATAATAACCGGTGGCATCCCGGGAAGCGGTGAAGCTGCTGATTGTAACAGTCAGGGATGTAGACAGTGACGGTAATGTGAATGCGGTAATCGTTGGACCTGCCAATGTGCTGCTCGTGGTTGTTATTCCTGTTCCGTATACCCTGTCTCTCCATTCCGTCTCACCCTGAATATGCCATGTAGTGTCCGGTTCTGTATGGAGCAAAGCACCTCCCGGCGCCACCGAAAGGCCGTTCATCGGCATCAGGTAGATCTGACCGGTAAGCTGGTTCCACCATAACAGGTCGGCCTTGTTGTCGCTGTTGTAAGTGCCGACGCTTACTATCTCCCAATTGGTGTTTGGTTCGGTGTACATCATCGCACCATTCGTGACAGCCGAACCGTTGGTCTGCATGCCGTAGACCTGCCCGGTTGTCCGGTTGTGCCAGATTATGTCCGCCTTGCCGTCACCATCCAGATCGCCCGCTCCGGCTATGCGCCAGTCGGTATTCGGTTCGGTCCAAATCAAATTGGCGGTGGATGCACCTGTTCCGTTGGTCTGGCCGATGGCGACCTGACCGGTCGAGCTGTTCCACCAGAGCAGTTCCGCTTTGCCGTTGCCGTTGAAGTCGGCGACTGCAACTATCTTCCAGTTTGTGTTCGGTTCGGTGTAGATCAGTCCACCACCGACTATTGATGTTCCATTTATCAGCATAGCGTAGACTTGACCGGTTGTGCTGTTCCACCAGATCAGATCGGTTTTGCCATCTCCGTTTATCTCCCCGGTAGCAACTATTTTCCAGGCCGTGTTAGGTTCGGTATAGATGGCGGCACCTGATTTTACTGCCATGGGACTTGTCATGAACATGATGTAGACTTGTCCGGTGCTGCTGTTCCGCCAGACAAGATCTCTGACGCCATCGCCGTCAAAATCCCCCTGCCCGACAATTGACCAGGCGGTGTTTCCTTCCTGCCAGAATTGAGAGCCTCCGGTGATGCTGTTTCCGTTGGTGGTCATACCGTATACTTTGCCGTCACCCTGATGCTGCCAGATAATGGGGAGGATGGCTGTCGGGGTCGATGTCAGCCAGCTAACTGTTTTTTTAAATAGTTTGCCGATTTCCACCAGTCCTGCTGCATCAGCAATGATTATATCCGAAGCATAGATGTTGTAGTTCTGGCTTGCAACCTTGCCATACTGGTCTTGATAAATAACGAAGGCATCATTTCCATTGTAGGTCATGAGCGGTATGGCGAAACTCTTGGCTTTAGTGTTGTCAATATCCTTCAAATAGACAAACGATGCCACAGTACCATACTGGCCACCTAGCAGTGCATTAAGGTTGTATACCGGCACAACTGTTGAGTTTATGGTTGAAAATCCATTATCGGAACTTGGCATAAGTCCTATGAGGTTGTAGTAGTCATCATTGTTGTATTTCCCACCGCTGCTGTAATAGTTATACGCAAGATCATCACCGATGAAGTAGAGCGGTTTACCGGTCTTGTGATAACTGACGAGATCGTTGATGAGAGAGGCCGGAACATTCTCCGTCCATCCCATGTCATTAAATAAAACCAGATCATAATTCTGCATTGTCACGAGCGGGGTCGCAAAGCCGTAAACGATTTCGGTTGACATGCCAATCTCGGTCAGATAACCGGCGATAGTGGCGGCTTCCGACTCAAAGTACTGGCGAAATTGAGGTTGCTCGTTATAGTCTCTGACGATTAGCAACGCCTTCTTGGCGGTTGCAGACTGGACATTGGACTGGCAACCCGCAGTAGATCCGCCATTGATTCCAGAACAGGTCCAGCTCCATGGACCATTGCCGGAAACTGCAGATGCGTCTCCGGTAGCACAAAGGTTTGCAGTCGGCGCGACGGTGAATGTCTGGCCGTTGCTGCTGCCACAGGAACCGTTGACAGGTGCAAGGTTGAACACCGCCTCGACAATCTTCGCCTCATTCATCGTCACCGTACATATTCCCGTACCGCTGCATGCGCCGCTCCATCCGTCAAAGGTGCTGCCGCCGGCCGGAGTCGCAGACAAGACAACCGATGTGCCACTGATATAATTGGTTGAACATACTTTGCCGCAACTTATACCTGCAGGGCTGCTGGTAATACTCCCACTGCCGGTGCCGGACTTTTGTGCGGAAAGGAGATATATGTCAGAGCTGGAACCAGTTGTATAATAGATGGTGCCGTTCCATGTATATTGGTTGCTGCTGGTAAAGCCGCTGAAGTTATAGGCTGTCGCTATACCTAATGTCAAATTCGCGTCACCGGTTGCGTATGAACCGGACCCGGGGCTGAATACTAACGATGTTGTGCCGTCAGCAGGTGTTATAAAAATACCGCAGGTCTGTCCGGCCGGAATTGTCAGGCCCGAGACGGTTACATGGGATGCAGTTCCTGCTCCGGCACTGGTTACTGAGTAAGAGTTCAATAGCGTCCACGCGCTCTGGCTCGTCTCGGATCCGATATATGTGCCACTTTTGTAATAGATTTTTACGGGGACCACCACTCCGGCTTTCGAGTTGATATTCAGGTCAAAACCGGTAATCGACAAGCCGGTGCTCAAAGCTTTCACATCAAACATGTTGCCGCCGCCAATGGTACTCAAATAGTACGTGCCGGCAAATGTGGTAGTAATGCTGCTGCTGGCGTCTTTTGTCCGCATCAGACCGGTCATATTCCCGGTGGTAGTGTGACTATTCTCGGTGAAACGTGAATTTGGCCAGGCTGTACCGATCGTAATGGCCCTATCCTGAGCGGTGCCGGAGCAGGGTATGACCGCGCCTGACGAGTTGTAGCAGGCAGTCTGGCCGATCTGGGGCACAGGCCCAGGAGGTGTCGCAGCATGGGAAAGTGGGATGGTGAATTGGGAATAGATAATCGTGAAAATGAACAGCGTGATGAACAGGTGTTTCATTGCGTGGTTCCTCCTGATGAAATCCAATGAAAAAGCGGTTTTGTGTCCGCGTGCCAAGGGTAGTGCACGCCCCATATAAATACCCTGACAAGGCATTTTTGTCCACTCTGATATGAATCCGTTATGCTTTGGAAGCCTCCATCCTCCTCGCAAAATCCACAAAAATTGCTTTGACGGCGGCTTATTCAGGGTGGTATGGTCAACGCTCGAAAAAGCGGATTCCCGGTACTATTCCTTCAACAATTAGTGTCCGATTTTCCGGAATGAAACGCTTTCGTCAAACCATTCCACGCATGGGGATGCAGTGTCCGACAACCTCACTAACAATCAGTCCTCTCTAATCCTGATCGGCAAGGCTGTGGCTGCTGTAGCAATTGAGCTGAGCATTGCCCGCCGCAACTGGATCGCCTACCCTCCCGGTCATCCGGTGATCGAAACATCTCTGAAAAAGCTGCTTACCGCCTGCTGCAATCTGCTGCGGCAGCAGTCGCCCGTCCAGATCGGCGTTACGCGTGATGGGCTGCTATTAGGCGAGAATTTTGTAGAAAAGGGGAATATCGTCTGCCGTACTGTGGCCACGGTATTCTTTGAGCGCGGCGCAGGCACGCTGCTTGTGCGGCATGAACCTGCCCCGGAAGAGTTGAGGGCTCTGCTGCGTCTGCTCACCATGAAGCGCGAAGAGATACTGGGAGAGGGGGGCATTGAAGCACTGTGGAAGGCCCTTGCCATATCTTTCCTGGAAGTACATGGAATACGATACGACCGCTTCAGTGGTACAGAGGAATCCGTTATCTCCCCAGGCAACCCGGACGGTGGCGACACAGCGGAGGCAGGCAGCACGTGGGAACGCTTTGTCCGCCTGATGATGCTGGGGGATGCTGGATTTGAAGGCGCCGATACTGCGGATGATATTCGCCCCGAAATGCTGGCGGCATACCTTAATGACCGTTTTGCTCAACATATGGGTGCCGGTGGCGCTCTTTCCTCCAGTGCGCTCAGAAACTCATGTGATCTTATGCGGGAAATACTGAGCGACCGCGCACTCCAGGATACAGCTACCGAAGGTCAACCGGTCGCGACAGACGAACGTACCGGATCTCCCGGGTCAAGTGGACAGGCTGGCCTGCGCAGCTTCATTGCCGCCCTTGACCCTGCCCTGCGCCGTCACATTCTGGACGGTTTCTGCGAAACAACTGATGATGCCGACAGTGGTGAGGCAGAAGAGTTTTTCCGTTGTCTGGGACCTGAAATGCTGCAGAGCGCCTATGCCACTGCTGAGGAGTATTCCGCTGCCCCCCCCCTGTTACAGAGCATTCTCCGTAAACTGGCGCCCCATATGGTAGATGTCTACGAGACAGCCACCCCACAGGACGAGATCCGCGACAAGGTGCGCGTCCTGTTGCAGGAACATCTCCAGGAGGCATATATTCCGGATGACTACCTGCAGGGTCTGAAGGACCTGTTGGCTGAAAACCCGCTGCCTCAGATAGAAAATAGCCGGCTGGAGGTGCTGATGTCCAGTGTCGAACCGGCTGCAGTGGAGATTCACGGCAGCGAAATCATCATGCAGCTTGTGGTTACTGATCCTGACGTTGAAAATACCCAACTGCTGATCAGCAATCTGGCTGACATGTGCGGCCAGTTTCTGGTGCTGGGTGATTACGGCCAGGTACTGAAGATACTCAGACAGGCCGCTGCTTCCGGAGTTGCTCCCCATGTGCGGATGGCGCTGCGGGATGCTTTCAGTCGCCGGGAATTTCTGGATGAGATTCTCTCCGGTTTAACCGTGTGGGGGAAACCGAAATACGACCAGGTTACGCTGCTGATCCGGGTCATCGGCAAGCCGTTTATTGAGCCGCTTCTCGATCGTCTGGCAGAAGAAGACAAGATGTCGCTAAGACGTTTCATGATGGATCGGCTGCTGGCCTTCGGTGATGCCGCCAGGCCGGCTCTGGTGGCGCGTCTTGCCGACCGGCGCTGGTTTGTGCTCAGAAACATCATCATCATGCTGCGCACTCTGGCGCCGGGCCAGGAGGTTGAAGCCCTGCGCCCTCTGCTGAAACACGCCAATCAGAAGGTGCGTCAGGAGGTGGTCAGATCCCTGTTACTGGCGGGAGACCCGATTGCCCAGCGGCAGGTATTGCGGGATCTCGACTCAAGTGACCGTGAAACTCAACTGGCTGCTCTTCATATGGCAGGAAGGTCATGTACCACCGAGATGGCATGGAAACTGGCCAAAATGCTATCAGCCGGTGGCTACACGCAGCCTGAATATGAACTCAAGTTGGCCTGCGTGCAGGCGCTTGCAGAAATCGGGAAACCGGAGGTGCTGCCGGAACTGGGTAAGGTGCTGGGGGCACGCAGTCTGCTCGCCTACAAAGTTCTGATCCGGCTCAAGCTTGACATTGTCAAATCATTGGAACGGTATCCCACCGATGCTGCCCTGCCCTTGCTTGAACAGCTCGTCACCGGAAGAGGCGAGCTGTCTGACCAGGCGGCAGAGTCACTGAAAAACCTGCGGAGCAGGCCGTCATGAGTGACGTTTCGATATCTCACGAAATTAATGAATTCATTCGCCATCTGCTTTCGGCTGTGGCTGCCGCCGGTCTGTACGGCATGAACCATCAGCAGGTGACGCGGTTGACCGATGTGGCCCACGCCAGCCTTGCCCGAACCCTGGCCCTGCGATCTGACATCGCCATGCTTGAGGTTGATGGTGAACTGATCATTGATGGTGAACCGCAACCGTTCTCCATGGTACTTGACAGATTTGCCCAATACCTGCGGGGCAACGGAATCGGCCACCTCCGTTTTCTGGCCGGCGGAGCGCGCCCGGAATTCAACAGGTTTATTGCTGCGTTGGCACATCAACCTGGCATGGCCGAACTGGGCTCAAGTGAGTTTATTCGTGTCGGTCGGCTGGATATGCCCGAGCACGGCGATGAATCCGGCAGAGCCGGTACCGGGGGCATCGGCACAAAGCGTCTCGATCTTCGTGAACTACCGGGAGTAGAACTGGCGAGATTGACGGAAGTATACGAAGCGGTTAATCGCAAAGAGAGGTTCAAGCCCAGCGGTGTTACGGCAACAGTCGCTGAGCTGGTGGAGGCTTTCAATCGTGAAGGAGAGGCCATTTTGATGCTGGCGGCCCTGAGGGAACAGGATGAGTACACCTTCACCCATGCTGCCAACGTCTGTATCCTGACCATGGCCCAGGCAATATCCCTGGGCATACAGGGACAGTTGCTGAACGACATCGGCATGGCCGCCATGTTGCACGATATCGGCAAGATGTTTGTTCCTGAAGAGATTCTGACCAAACCCGGAAAACTGACTGAAGAGGAGATCAAACTGATGAGGTTGCATCCGGTCAAAGGGGGGCGCTATCTGATGGAAACTTCGGGTATCCCGCAACTAGCAGGCATTGTGGCCTACGAACACCATATGTTTGAAAATTCAGGAGGCTACCCGGCGGCGCCCTCCGGGTGGAAGTTGAATCTTGCCAGCCAGATGACTACTATTGCGGATGTCTTTGACGCCATGCGCACAAGACGCTCCTACAAGGAGCCACTTTCACCACGAAAAATCGCCAACATGCTGCTTGAAAAAGCCGGCAAAGAATTCAATCCACAGCTGGTCACAAACTTCCTTCATCTTTTAGCGCGCCTGAAAAAACTCTGATACTTAATCACAAAGGAGATGTAGCCATGAAAAAAATTGTACTCGCGATTCTGTCCGCCCTGGCCATACCAACTTCCAGCTTTGCCGGTGACTCTATGCGGGAAGGATACTGGGAGATGATCACCACTATGGAAATGCCCGGTATGCCTGTGAAGATGGAGCCTACCAGGATGAAACACTGCTTCAGTAAGGAAGATGTTAAAGATCAGAAAAGAACGATCTCTACAGACAAAAACTGTACTGTAACCGATTTGAAACAGTCCGGCAATAAAGTCAGCTGGAAGATGAAGTGTACCGGTAAAAGCGCCGGCGAATTCAGCGGTGAGACGGTTTACAAGGGAGATGCCTTCGATTCGACCATGAAGATGCAGACGCAGGGGCGAACCATGAATATGAAGGTGCATGCGCAGCGTCTGGGGAATTGCCCGTAAATTTTACGCCTGAAAGAAACGCCATCCTATACGGAGGGATGAATATTCCCCTTCAAAAAATCCTGGTAATTTGTGGCCAGACGGCATCCGGTAAGAGTGAGCTGGCGCTGCGTCTTGCCCGCGAACTTGATGCCGAAATCGTCAGCGCCGATTCGATGCAGGTCTATCGAGGCCTGAATATCGGCACAGCAAAGCCGACCTTGCAGCAACGTGCTGAAATTCCACATCACTTGATCGATATGATCGACCCTGACCAATTGTTTTCAGCCGCTGATTTTGCGGATGCCGCTGATGATGCTATCAGAGATGTCTGGTCAAGGGGTAAGCGGGTCATCGTGGCGGGGGGGACAGGACTCTATATCCGGGCACTGCTGAAAGGGCTGGTGGATTCTCCCAGTGGCGCCGGTACGATACGCGCCGAGCTGCAGCAGGAGGCAGGCAGGATTGGCAACGAGGCCATGCTGGAGCGCTTGAGACTGGTAGATCCGGAACTTGCTGCCGGTCTTCATCCCAATAATCTGGTGCGTATTATTCGTGCCCTGGAGGTACAGCAACTGACCGGTATTCCACTCTCCAGCCACCAGCGGGAACATGCCTTTGCAGTCAGACGCTACGAATGTATGCAGATCGGTATTTCGATCGAGCGGAGCAGACTGTACAGGCACATTGATGAGCGAGTCGACCGGATGTTGACCGAAGGACTCATGGATGAGGTAAGAGGGCTTCTGTCGTCCGGATTCAGTCGCGAATTAAAGTCTATGCACTCAATTGGATACAAGGAGGCCGTTGCCTGTCTGAGTGGAGAGCTCTGTCTGGAAGAGGCTGTCCGTCTGATCAAACGTGATACGCGGCGCTATGCAAAGCGTCAGCTTACCTGGTTTAATGCTGATCCGGATATATTATGGTTTGAATATCCGGAAAAGTTTGGTACTCTTTTAAAGGATGTAATTGATTTTTTTTGAACCACAGGAGGCGTAAATACTATGGCCAAGGCACCCTTTAACATTCAGGATCAGTATCTGAATCAGGCACGCAAGGAGAGGATCCGGGTGGTGGCGATCATGATGTCGGGCGACAAGCTGGAAGGTTTCATCAAGTCGTTTGACAACTTCTCGGTACTGCTTGACTCTAACGGTGATATCCTGATTTACAAACATGCTATCTCCACCATCACCTCGGCGGATGGCTCATTCCGGTTGCACCAGTAGTCCCGCTTACACAAAGATCCGGGATTGTTTAATCCCGGATCTTTGTGCCGACCAAGTATTACCAACTCCGAGTGACATAGGGAGGATTGATGGCTGGCCTGCTTATTGCTGCCGTTGTTCCCGGTTCGATTGCAGACCAATTGGAAGTGATGGCCGGAGATAGGTTGCTGGCCGCAAACGGACAACGACTGCGTGATATCATTGATTACAGTTACTGTGTATCCTCGGATTTCCAGGTGCTGTTGGTGATTGAAAAACCGGGTGGTGAATTATGGGAGCTGGAGGTAGAACGCGAGCCGGGAGAGTCAATCGGTTTACAGTTTTTCCCACCGGAACCGGCCCGCTGCTCCAACAACTGTATATTCTGCTTTGTCCATCAACTCCCCGGAGGCCTGAGGAAACCTCTTTATGTCAAGGACGAAGATTATCGCCTCTCCTTTTTAAACGGTAATTACGTTACCCTCGCGAACCTTAAAAGCTCCGAGTTGTCGCGAATCATCGAACAGCGCCTCTCCCCTCTGTATATTTCAGTTCATGCCACCAATCCGGATCTTCGGGAGCGTTTACTCGGGAAATCCGGCATCCCCTTTATTCTGGAACAGTTGCAGAGACTGGCGGCTGCCCGGATTGTACTCCACACACAGATTGTACTCTGCCCCGGGCTGAATGACGGGGAAGAGTTGCAGCGCACGGTAACCGAACTGGCAGAGCTCTATCCGGCGGTACAGTCATTGGCGATCGTTCCGCTGGGTCTCACCGCTCATCGCCGAAAATTACCGCAGTTGAAGCCGGTTGATAGTGACTATGCGCGGGAATTCATTTCAGATTGGCACCCAAAGGCAAAGATGCTGCGCCGAAAACTGCGGCAGCCGTTTCTTTTCATCGCGGATGAATTTTACATCAAGGCAGGTTTTCCATTCCCCTCCATAAAAGAGTACGGAGATTTTCCTCAGATTGAAAACGGAGTCGGCATGGTGCCGCTCTTCATAAAGGATGCTGCTCGGGTGGTGCGAAGAGCGCGATCAATCGGAAAATTCCGGGCCACTGTTGTTACCGGTGTCTCGTCATATGGATTTGTGGCGGAATTTCTGGACAGCTTGAGTCGGAAAACCGGCCTCGATCTCGTACCGCTGGCGGTCGAGAACCGTCTCTTCGGGTCATCTGTTACCGTGAGCGGTCTGGTGTCCGGCAGAGATATAATCGCTGGGCTGGCTGGTCGCGAAACAGGTTTGGCACTGCTCGTGCCGGATGTCATGCTGAAAGAAGGGGAAGCAATTTTTCTGGATGATGTCTCTCTGGAGGAACTGGAACAGCGTCTGGAGTGCCGGGTAATCGTCTTTGACTCAACTCCGGGAGGGTACTACCAGGCTGTGATCGGCCTCAACCCAAAATCAGTCAATGTGTAAAAAGCCGTCTGGTGACGGCTTTCGTTTGGCAGGCTGAATTCAGCGACTGCTATTTTCTGTTCGTCATGCGGTGCTTCATGCGACCACCCATGGATGCCATCTGATGCCTCTGGAGAGCACCCAGACTTTCCAGGTGAAACTGAAACCATACATCACCATACGCTCGCATTTTCATCTTTTTACCCTGTTCGAGACACTCCAGGTTATCCTTGAGTTTTTCATCGCCCGGCAGTTTTTTCAGCCCCTTAGCAATGATCTCTTTGGCTTTGCCGGTATCGCCGTTCTCGTTCAGGCAGAAAGCATACAGGCTCCAGAGCAGTGATTCCTTGCCGTTCCACTGGACAGCCCGCTCAAAGGTGCTGACCATCTTGTCCGGCTTCTGGCGTTTCATGTACGAAACAGCCAGCATTCCCAGTGCGGCCCAGTTTTTAAAGAATGATTTTTCCAGATACGGAAAGGCGTTGGAGAAATCGCGCTTCATATAGTAGATCATGCCAATCTGTGAGTTTAGCTGTCCATCCACAAAAAACTGCCATTTGCCGTACTGCAGGGCATCTTTCAGTTCGCGAACGGCTTTCTCAAAACGGGGAGGCTGGGCTTGAAGATCCTTACCGGCGGTCTCGATGGCGACCATGACCTTTTTCATGCTGATGCGCGAAAGCAGAACGAATGTGATAACAAGAGCCAGGATGCCGAGCATCAATGCCCCCCACCAGACCAGATGAAAAAGAAAAAGCGGCAGCACCACAACCACAACTGCGACTGCTGCAGAAATATACAGGTTATACATTGGGTATTCCTTTCATGTTTAACAACAGCCCGGCAAGTGAGAGTCAGCTCTTTGCTGCAGAAGTCATCTCGTCATTTTTTTTGGTAAATTTTGCGATTATGATGCGCCGACCCGGTTTGAGAGCAACCTTCACTTTCAGGTTGTTCCAGGCAGTGAGATGTTTGATTGATGTATTGAATCGTTTGGCCAGTGCATCAAGAGTATCACCTTTTTTTACGGTATAGTATTTGGCATAACTGCCTTTGTTTCCAGAGGTGCGAGTTGCCCGGCCTTCATGGCTGAAATCAACCGTTTGTTTAACCGGTACAACCAGAGTCTTTCCGGCTATACGAATCTTCGCATCCAAGCCGTTCAACTCGGCAAGCATGGCCGCAGATGTACCGAAACGGCGTGCAACGCTTTTAAGTGAATCCTTCTTGCGGGCTTTATAGCGGGTATACAGGACTTTTTCAGTGAAACGCTGCTCTTCAGGGGTCTTGGCATATTCGACATCAAACTGTTGTTTGGAACCTTTGGGTATCTTGAGCTGATAGTCGGGGTAATTGGGGGGCGTACACCAATGTCTCAGTTCAGGGTTCAATTCCTTGATAGACTCATACGTAGTTCCACTCAACCTGGCAATCAGTTCCAGATCTGTGCGGGATGGTATGGTAACAGTATCAAATTCGATTGGCACCATATAGGCCACGTCATTAAAGCCGTAGCGGGCCGGATCTTTGGCTATAAAGGCTGCTGCCAGCAGTTTTGGTACATATTCCTTGGTCTCCCGTTTTAAATAGGACCCTCGGGATATTTCCCAAAAATTGTTTGTATTGTACATGTTTATAGCGCGCAGGATCTTGTTCTCACCGGCGTTGTAACCGGCGGCAGCCAGATACCAGTCTCCGTTGAAGATACCGTAAAGCTCTTTCAGATACATGGCAGCCGCTGTCGTCGCCTTGACGGGATCCTTTCGTTCGTCAATCCACTGGTCAATCCGCAGGGCGTAGTGCTTGCCTGTGCCGGAGATGAACTGCCAGGGACCGACAGCATTGGCCCAGGAACGTGCGTGGAGCTGGAAGCCGCTCTCTATCATTGCCACGTAAACCAGATCTTCCGGCATTCCCACACGTTTAAAAATCTCCTTCATCATCGGGATGTAGCGTGAAGAACGCGAGAGCCAGCGGGAAAACGACGGTCTGCCCCTGGTCTGAAAATAATAAAGAAAATACTCTACTTCGCTGTTGAGTGTCAGGGGGATGTCGGAGATAGGCAGGTTGCTGTCCGGCAACATCAAATCAATGTCAGTATCATTTATGTTCCGCAGCTCTTCAAGTGTGAAGAGGTCGGCAACCTGGGTGTTGACGTCCGCCCCGTCTGTTGCGAGCTCATCTGCAGGTATCAACGCCGGCTGTTCAATGATGGGACCGAGCAGCGGCGCGTTGGGCCGGATTAGTTCAGCCAGAAGCGGCTGCACAGGCTCTGTTGCGCCGGCGGGAAGTACAAATGCCAGAACAAGAAACACGATGGCGGCACGTATGTCGGAACGACCTGCTTTCATAGATTTTGATACTATATAGCAAGCCGTTTTGAAAGTCAATCGCACTAAACCCTTATCAAATGGGCATTCGTGATTATTGCTCACTGTGCGGGACTTCTTTTGGCGGGCTGTCAGAGCTGCTGCTCTTTTGCAAATACCAGACAATCTCCATTCCAGCCAGCACGATCACCCAACTGGTATAGATCCAGACCATAAACACCGGCAGCAGGGCCATCGTTCCGTAGACAGCATTATAGCGGGAGACGCCGAATTGAAAATGAATATAAACCCATTGTGCCATCTGCAGTATGGTACCGGCCAGCACCCCTCCAATCAGTGCGTTACGAATGCTTATGTGTGTATTGGGCGTAAACTTGAAGAGGCAGACAAGTGCGATCCAGATGCTGAAGTATGGCGTCAACTGAAACAATATCAGCAGAAGTCTACCGAAACCCGGCATCCGCAAAAACCAGAGAACCATATTCTGGTGCTGCAGGCTTGTGGTGATGCTGGCCGAAAGAGCGATCAACAGGGGGAGACTGAAGATCACTATCAGATAGTCGCGCAGCTTGCGATGGTAGGCTTTTTCCCGGTCTCGTTCGCAGATTTGGTTGAACGCGTTCTCGACCATGTCGAGAGTGGTCATAACCGTCAATAAAAGTGCGATTACACCAACCACCCCCAGAGAAGTAACCTGGGTGTTATCGATATAGTGCAGGATGCGGGAAACAATTTCTTGAGATCCAACCGCAACATTTGAGAGGATTACTGGAGTTAGCGAAGTATGGAGGTCCATCGCTTTGAGGATGGCAAAGACTATGGCAAGAAAAGGTATAATGGATAGCAGACTGGAAAAGGAAAGCGCTGATGCAAATATCGGGCAACGGTCATCAAAATATTTGATGATCAGGCTTTTTGTAATAGAGGCCAACTTTGCTTGTCGGTTGAGAAAAATCAAGCGGGGATTCCCACAAAAAAGCCCACCGGAGTGGGCCTTTCAAACGTTGCACGAAAAGACTACTGTACCGAAGAACGTTCTTTTTGCATTGCCTCGCGGCCGGCTTCAATGGCCGAAGCCAGGATCGATTTCTTTTCTACGATCGTTTCCTTGCCGTCTTCGATAGCGGTTTTGATCTTTTCCTGGGCCTCCTTGGCATATTCCTTGATCTTGTCCACCGCATCCTCAGTAATGTCGGCTATGTTTTCACGCATCTCCCGGCCACTCTTGGGGGCGTACAACAAAGCCAGCACGGACCCGATTGCTGCTCCGGCAAGAAATGATACCAGAACGGTTCCTGCGCATACTCCTCTTTCTTCAGACATGGTCACTTACCTCCCCGCTTTTTTAGATAACTATCAATCAAATATTTTCCTGCCACCTTGGCCCCAATCGCCCATACCGAAGTGGCGCCCAGAACATTCGTAACTGAACCCACAGAGCGGTTGATCGTGCTAAGATTCGTACCGGTTTCTCCCAATGCTGTCATAAAACGCCTGACATCATCAGTATGCTCGGACACACCGCCACCGACTGTCTTCAGTTCAGCCAGTACACCGGTTAATTCCTGAATGGCGGGCCTCAACTCTTTCTGAACCATACTGCTCAAGGTACCTACAGATTCAACAGTCCGCTTGACAGTTAAAATGGCGGGAATCAGTGTCAGCACTAATATGAAGAGTGCAATTGCTATGATAATCAGCGCAATTCCAGTCAGGGTCATCATCTTCTCCAGTAATGTCATTCAAACTGTTACATCACAAGTATAGAGGAAATCGGGAATTATTCAAGTAAAAGGTTACAAACACAAAGAGCGGCACAGCTGCCGCTCTTTGTCACTGAAGATTAAAAGCTATTCTATTTGCGGACTCCCTTGCCGGCGACCTGCATGCGGATGAGGGCCCTTTCGAGTGCTGCCTCGTAGACTTTAAACTGCTTGTCCTCGGGGGTAAGCTTCTTGAGGGCCTCTTCTGCCCTGCCCAGCGCCGCCTTGGCACGCTCAACATCGATCTCGCCGGCGGTTTCGGCCGTTTCAACCAGCACGATAATCTTATCGTCTCTAATCTCAAAGTAGCCCCAGTTGAGCGACATATGTTCCAGCACACCGTTGTTTCTATAGGCGAGCTCACCGATCTTGAGGGATGTCAGGAAAGGCGCATGCCCCGGCAACACACCGAATTCACCGAGTTTTCCGGACGCAGTCACCTCTTCAACCTCGGTATCGACCACTTTTTTGTAGGGCGTAACGATTTCAAGTTTCATCTTTTCAGCCATATAATATCCTTGCAGGGCGCATTGCATCCGCCCTGGCTTGGGCGCATTTAATGCGCCCCTACATGTAAATTTATACCGCAGCCAGTTTTGCAGCTTTTTCAATGGCCTCTTCTATAGAACCCACCATATAGAACGCCTGTTCAGGCATGGCATCGTGCTTGCCGGCAACGATCTCTTTGAAACCCTTGATGGTATCTTTCAGTTCAACATATTTACCGGGAGAGCCGGTAAATGCCTCGGCAACATGGAACGGCTGTGACAGGAAACGCTGGATTTTACGTGCACGGGCAACAACCAGCTTGTCTTCCTCGGAGAGTTCATCCATACCGAGAATGGCGATGATGTCCTGAAGATCCTTGTACTTCTGCAGAACGTACTGGACGGAACGGGCAACGCCATAGTGTTCTTCACCGATAACCTGAGGATCAAGAATACGGGAGGTAGAATCGAGCGGGTCAACGGCAGGGTAGATGCCGAGCTCTGCAATCTGACGGGAAAGAACTGTCGTGGCATCCAGATGGGCGAATGCAGTTGCCGGAGCCGGGTCAGTCAGGTCATCGGCAGGTACGTAGATGGCTTGCACCGATGTGATGGATCCCTTGTTGGTTGAAGTAATGCGCTCTTGCAGTTCACCCATTTCAGTAGCCAATGTGGGCTGGTAACCGACAGCAGACGGGATGCGTCCGAGTAGAGCCGAAACTTCAGACCCTGCCTGCGTGAAACGGAAAATATTGTCAATGAACAGCAGAACGTCCTGCCCTTCTTCATCCCGGAAATACTCAGCGACGGAAAGCGCAGTCAAAGCAACCCGTGCGCGGGCCCCTGGAGGCTCGTTCATCTGGCCGTACACCAGAGCTGCCTTGTCAAGAACTCCGGATTCCTTCATTTCCATCCAGAGGTCGTTCCCTTCACGGGTACGCTCGCCGACACCGGCAAAAACCGAGTAGCCACCATGCTGCTTGGCAATATTGTTGATCAGCTCCATAATCAGAACCGTCTTGCCGACACCGGCGCCGCCGAACAGGCCGATCTTACCGCCTCGGGCATACGGCGCCAGCAGATCAACAACCTTGATCCCTGTCGTGAACGCCTCCACCTTGGTAGACTGATTTTCAAATGAAGGTGCCTCGCGATGGATGGGATACTCTTTCTCATTCCCGATCGGTCCCATTTCGTCAACCGGTTCACCGATTACATTCATAATACGGCCAAGAGTTTTCGCACCAACCGGAGCACAGATCTGTTTGCCGGTATCGATCACAATCTGGCCGCGTTTGAGGCCATCGGTGGAGTCCATGGCTATGGTGCGGACTGAATTTTCACCGAGATGCTGGGCGACTTCCAGTACCAGATTGTTTTCACGGTCATCAATGGCCGGATTTGTCACGCGCAGAGCGTGGTAGATCTCCGGCAGTTTGCCGGGCTCAAACTCAACGTCGATAACTGCGCCGATGACCTGCGAAATTTTACCTGTGTTCTGACTCATGGAACTCTGTCCTCCTGCGGCCGTGCGGCCTCATATAGTGTATTATCCTTTAATCGATTCGGAACCGGAGATGATCTCCATCAGCTCCGTGGTAATGGCAGCCTGACGCGCCCGGTTGTACTGCAGAGTCAGTTTGCCGATCATCTCGGAGGCATTTTTTGAGGCGCTGTCCATAGCTGTCATACGAGCACCATGTTCACCGGCCACCGATTCCAGCATGGCCTTGAAAATCTGCACCTCGATATTTTTTGGAAGAATCTCCGCCAGAAGCTCACCAACCGTCGGCTCGTAGATAAACTCGACAGGAGCATCATCGGAGACGCCCTTTACTTCCGGTTCCACCGGCAGCAGCTGCTGGAAGGTGATGTCCTGGGTCATGACCGTGCGGAAAGAATTATAGAGCAGCTCTACCTGATCATACTCACCTGCCACAAAACCGTCGATTACTTCCTGGGCCAGCATGGCTGCAGTCTGATAATTGGGTTTGGCCAGAACATTGGAAAAGTTCTTATAAATCGTGTAACGACTCTTAAGGAATTCATAACCCTTACGACCTACTGTCATGACGTTGATCTGATCGTATGAACCCTTTTTATCCTTGATGTAGCGGTCACCGGCCTTGCAGAGATTGGTATTGAAACCACCACATAAACCCCGGTCTGAAGTAATCACCAGCAGAAGAAGTTTCCTGGCATCTCGCTTCTCGAGTAGGGGGTGGAGGTCCCCTTCGAGATTCGTGGCCAGTGACTGCAGCACTTCACCCAGTTTTTTAGCATAAGGGCGGGCAGCCACGACATTTTCCTGGGCTCGGCGGAGCTTCGCGGCCGAAACCATTTTCATGGCCTTGGTGATCTGGCGAGTATTTTTTACGGATACAATCCGTTTCTTGATGCTTTTAAGGCTTGCCATAACTCAAACCGTCCTTGTTTACGCGGTAAATTCCTTTTTGAACTGCCCCAGCGCTGCAACCATCCTTTTCTTCAGATCATCGTCGATGGCCTTTTTATCGCGTAGTTCACCAACGAGTTCGGATTGTCGGTTATCGAAGAAAGCGTACATCTCAGTCTCATATCTCTTAAGTGCAGAAACAGGGTAGTCGTCCAGAAAGCCATTGTTGGCAGCAAAAATAACCAGTACCTGTTTCTCGTTAGGAATTGGGCGATACTGCGGTTGCTTGAGGATTTCAACGAGGCGCACACCACGAGCAAGCTGCATCTGTGTTGCTTTGTCCAGATCAGATCCGAACTGGGCAAAAGCAGCCATCTCGCGATACTGGGCAAGGTCAAGACGTAACGTGCCGGCAACCTGCTTCATCGATTTAGTCTGGGCAGAACCACCGACGCGGGAAACCGAGAGACCGACGTTGATAGCCGGCCGTACACCGGAAAAGAACAGGTCGGATTCCAGATAGATCTGGCCGTCAGTGATAGAAATGACGTTAGTCGGAATGTAAGCGGACACGTCTCCAGCCTGGGTTTCGATAATCGGCAGCGCGGTCAGTGAACCGGCGCCACAGGCATCGGAGAGTTTGCAGGCACGCTCCAGCAAGCGGCTGTGGAGATAGAAAACGTCGCCCGGATAGGCTTCACGTCCTGGCGGGCGGCGGAGCAGCAGGGAAAGCTGGCGATATGCAACAGCCTGCTTGGAAAGGTCATCATAGATGATCAGGGCATGTCTGCCGCTGTCGCGGAAAAACTCGCCCATGGTGACGCCGGTGTAAGGTGCAATGAACTGCAAGGGAGCGGACTCGGAAGCTGTTGCTGCAACAACTATGGTGTAATCCATGGCGCCATGTTCTGACAGCTTTGAAACAACCTGAGCTACGGTGGAGCGTTTCTGACCGATAGCGACATAGATGCAAACCACGTCGCCACCTTTCTGGTTGATGATCGTATCGATGGCAACAGCGGTTTTGCCGGTTTGGCGGTCGCCAATAATCAGCTCGCGCTGTCCGCGACCGATAGGTACCATGGAGTCGATCGCCTTGAGGCCGGTGGCCATCGGCTGATGCACGGATTTCCGGGCAACGATACCGGGAGCCTTGATTTCGACCTTGCTGAAAAGAGTAGTGTTGATAACACCTTTGCCGTCGATGGGCTGTCCAATGGCGTTGACGACGCGACCGATCAGTGCATCTCCAACCGGAACCTCGGTAATACGACCAGTGCGCTTGACTGTATCGCCCTCCTTGATCTCGGAAAATTCACCAAGAATTGCGGCGCCTACATTGTCTTCCTCCAGGTTGAGAACCATCCCGGATACGCCGCCCGGAAACTCCAGCAGCTCACCGGCCATGGCGCCTGCCAGGCCGTGAATACGGGCAATGCCGTCACCAATGGAGATGATTGTGCCGGTCTCCGACACTTCAACTTCTTTACCGTACTCTTTGATTTGCTTTCTGATGATCTCGCTGATCTCTTCGGCTTTGATTTCCATGGAAGCTCCTACCCCTTCTGTAATATATCTTTAATCCGGCTTAGCTGGGTCTTTACACTGCTGTCATAGGCGATATCACCGATTTGCGTGACAATTCCGCCTAGAAGGCTCTTATCAACCGTTACCTGCGGAATAACCCTCTTGCCGGTTTTCTTTTCAAGGGCGCCTTGAATCAAAGCCACTTGACTGTTATCCAGCGGGAAAGCGGTTGTGATCACCGGACGGATGACACCGGAGAATTCGTCGGCCAGCTTTTCGTAGGTCTGTACAATTTGTCCCAGGAAAGCAACGCGGTTCTTGTCCACCAGCAGTAGCAGGAAGTTACCAACCAGTTCGGAAACCGAGACTTTTGCAATCAGCTCCTTCATGATCGATTTTTTCTGATCATGAGTCAGTGCCGGGTTTGCAAAGGCGGCGCAGAGTTCAGCATTGCCTGCGAACAAATGTTCGAAATTTGCAAGTTCCGTGCGGAACTGATCAACCAGCCCTTCTTCGGAGCCCAGCTGTACCAGTGCCCTGGCATAGCGGCGTGCTAATGTGTTATTGATCACTGGATCTGTACCACCTTGTCAAGATATTCACCGACAAACCGGTCGTGGTCTGCCTTCTGTATGGCGCCGGTCAATTTGCCTGTGGCAATTTCCACTGCGAGCCTGGCTGCTTCGGCGCGCAGTTCGCCTCTGGCCTTGACAATCTCCTGATCAGCCGACAGTGCCGCCTGAGCTATAATCTTTTTGGCTGCTACAATGGCTTCAGCGATGATGCGTTCTTTTTCCTGTTCGCCCTCTCGAACGATAGCAGCATGCAAATCATCGATTTCTTTGGACGCTTGATCAAGTTTGTTACTGTATTCACGTAGCTTGGCCTCGGCAGCATCCCGCCCGGCCTCGGCATCTTTCAGGTTTTTCTCAATTTCGATTTGGCGGGCAGCCAGTGATCCCTTTACATCCGCTTTTTTGATGGCAAACCAGAGGATTCCGATCAAAGCTGCAAAGTTTAATATACGCCACATGAAATCCTTCAACTGAGCGCCGCTGTCAACATGGTGAGCTGCGCCGCCTTCTGAAGCAGATCCGACAGAAGCAGTCAGAAAAATAATAACGGTGACGTATGCGAGAGAGAAAGCGATCTTTTTTGTGCTTTCAGATATCATCAGCATGACTACAGGCTCCTTCCGATGATTTTCTCACAGATATCGCCAGACAGCGCCACAGCCCGCTTCTTAAGCAGTTCACGTGCATCGGCGGCTTCTTTGGCAACCCGGCTGCGGATCGATGCGAGGGTATCGGAAGCTTCCTTGCGAGCCTTTTCCAATACTGTAGTTTCTTCGAGCTGGGCCTGCTTAAGTGCCTCGGCGCGTCGGCCCCCGGCTTCAGCTTTGGCTGCATGCAAACGGGCTTCATACGCGGCCATTTTGGCCTTTACTTCCTCGTCAACTGAAGCAGCCTTGTCACGGGCTGACTCTATCACCTGACGGCGGTCAGCCAGCACCTTACGGATCGGTTTGTACAGGAATATGTTGAGGACGAGAACGAGGATGCCGAAGTTGATCAGCTGGATAACGAATGCCAAATTTAATTCAATCACGACCTACCCCTTGCAGGTATGCTGAGTTGTATAACTGTCTCCCGGATTCGGGCGCAAAACAGAGGCTAACTACCATAATAAACCGGCGACTGTCAAGGAAATTGCTTTCAGCGTGTCATATTTATCTTCGGGAATTTTAGATATCCAGCAGATCGATAATACGTGTCAATTCATCTGAGTCGCTGAAATGGATCTCCAGCCTGCCCCCTTTTGTACCGACCTTGCGAATGGCTACACGGGACTGGAAACGTTTCTGAAGCTGCTCCTCCAGCGACGTCATCAACAGATCCGGCTGTTGCAGGCGTTTGGCCGGTACCGGCCGGGGATTGATCTTCAGTCGTCGTACCAACTCTTCCGTAGCACGGACACTCAGTTGGCGATGTAGTATGTCATAGCGGGCTCTGTCGATCAGCTCAATGCTCTCCAGTGCCAGCAAGGCACGGGCGTGCCCCATGGAAAGGCGTTCCTCAACGATATCCCGCTGGATTTCATCCGGCAGCTTGAGCAGCCGCAGAGCATTGGCGACAGTCGTGCGATTCTTGCCTACCCGTCTGGCCACATCCTCCTGAGAGATCCCGAAATGTTCCACGAGTGAACGGTAAGCCTGAGCTTCTTCTATGGCGTTCAGATCCTGACGCTGGATGTTTTCGATCAGGGCAAGCTCCATGATTGCATCCGGAGCGGCTTCGCGGATCACGACCGGTATCTCGTACAGACCGGCCTTCTGTGCCGCACGCCAGCGCCGTTCACCGGCAATGATCTCATAGTGATCGTCACTTCTGGTCACGACCAGCGGCTGAATAATTCCTTTTTCGCGAATTGAGGCGGCAAGCTCTTCCAGTTTGTCAGGTGCAAAATGTTTGCGAGGCTGGTTACGGTTGGGCCGGATCTTTTCGATCGGGCAGATGAAGTAGTTCTTTGATTCATCAGCCACTTCGGCTACTTGCAACAACGCCGCCATTCCTTTGCCGAGGCTCCCCTTTTTAATCATGAAGTGCCTCCCTCCGGATGATTTCGCGGGCTAACTGAAGATAGCTGACTGCTCCGCGTGAAGTAATATCATAATACATGATTGGCTTGCCATGACTGGGGGCTTCAGCCAGTCTGACATTACGTGGAATGACCGATTCGAAAACCTGTTCGGGGAAGTGCGAGCGGATCTCGGTTGCCACCTCTTTTCCCAGATTGCCGCGGGCATCAAACATGGTCAAGAGTATCCCTTCAATCTTAAGGAGTGGATTCAGTTTTTTCTGGATCAGGCGAATGGTCTGCATGATCTGGGAAAGCCCCTCCATTGCATAATATTCACACTGCAGCGGGATCAGAACAGAGTCGGCGGCAGTCATGGCATTGATCGTCAACAGGTTAAGGGACGGAGGACAGTCGATAATAATGTAGCGATACTGATCTGATAGTGCAGCCAAGGCAAATTTGAGCTTCTGTTCGCGGCCTGTTTCAGTGGCGAGCTCCAGTTCGGCACCGGTCAGGTCAGCATTGGAGGGGATTATATGCAGAAACGGCTGGCCGGTATCGGCAACCAGACTTCGGGCATCACTCTTGTTGATCAGCAGATCATAAATAGTCTGCCTGAGTCCGGATTTGTCAATCCCGACGCCGCTGGTAGCGTTCCCCTGCGGATCGATATCAACCAGCAGTGTCGGCCGTTCGGACGCAGCCAGAGAGGCTGCCAGATTGACGGCGGTAGTAGTCTTGCCGACCCCACCTTTCTGGTTTGCAATGCAGATGATTTTAGATGTGGGATTCAAGGAAATTATGCTCTCTTCAGCGGACGTTTTGGTTGTGTGTGATGCAATTCGGTGTTGTTACGGTGGGCTGCCAGATCAGCTTTCACTTCTGCCAGATCAGCTTTCACTTCTGCTATTTCGGCAGACAGACGCTCTTCAACCGCATCCAATCGTTGGCTCAGTCCCATAACCTTGCAATCGACTACGGCAATATCCTGTTTCAGTTCGATCCTCAACTCGTCAACTCTGGTGTCAATCTTATTGTTGAGAGACTGAAATGCCTCCAGTGTTAGCTGGAACTTGCTGTCAATTGACTCAAGCAGGATTTCAAGATGCTCTTTTTCCATATCACCTCCGGATTTTGCGAGGTATGAATGTAGCACAACTCTCTACAATCGTCAAAGAAAAGACCGTAAAAAAGGGCGGGATTTCTCCCGCCCTTCAGGACAACTGATGCAGAATTCAAATTAGAAAGCGTAAGTCAGAACGGTACGGACGGTGTAGGGGTTTTCAGGATCTTTGGGGGAAGCAGTCGTTCCGTATGCCGAAGAACCATTGTAGTAACCGCCCAGAATAACATAAGCAGCCTGCAGACTGGCGGTCAGGTTGTCATACATCTTGTAGCCGGTTTCTACGTTGATCTCAGTACCCATGAAGTTGGTCCCATTCTGCTGACCGGTCGCTTTGTCGCGCGGTTTCAGTGAGTTGGTTCTGGCTACCCAGGCCATGCCAAGGTTGGCGTTGGTGTAGAACTTGGGAGTGAACTTGCCATCATAACCGAGGGTATACAGATACACGCCCTGGCTGGTAAGCGGATTGGTGCCATTGCCTGTCTCATAGACAAGTGACATATCAGCTGTTGTGCCGCCCATCTGGGCTGCCCTGTTAAGCAGCATCATGTTGGACTCGTTGTAGGTGTTGGCAGCCGGGCCGGCAGCCGAAAAACCTGAATTCTCAATGTTTGGCGAATATTGTACACCATACCAGCCGGTGGTGTGGTTACGGTCAAGAGCACCCTGTCCGGAGGTGAACAGCAATGCAGTTCTGAGTGAACCGGGGCCGGCGGCCAGTTTGGCTGCCATATTGTAGGCCAGAGCATTGTGATACACGGAGTTGGATGTGTTTCCTACTGCGCGGAAAACACCACCCTGATAAGCTAAGAAACCGCTCAAGTCAAGCGCGCCGACTTTGGCATCGGCAGTAAGGCCGAGAACATGCAGGAGTGCAGCATTGTAAGTAACACCAAGCGGGGCTGTGGCAGCATTCGTAGCGCCGCGGGTATCTCCGTAAACGTAGTAGACAGCGCCCATGTTGGCATCCTTGGAAAGGGCGAATTTCCCTTCTACTGCACCGATGTTCAGGTTATCCATGCCACGTGGGCGGCTTGTAGAAAAAAAGGACTGATCATAACCCCTGAAATAGCCGACATTAACTGTGGCTGCGCCGACTTTGGTAGAAGTCAAAATGCCTGCGACATCGGCATCAAAAAAGACACCCTTGAGAGAATCTTTAACTGCCTGAATACCGACGGTGGTTCGGGTCGGGGTGGAGGGGATCTTGAAATCGAGGTATACCCACTTGGTTTCCAGATTGACGGCATCGGACTCAAGAGCGCCACCGCTATTGCGGAAAGCAGTACCATTATTAACTGTGCCTGTGTTAACTACACCTGCTGTTGCGGAAGTGGCGCGGGTAAATCCGCCTTGGGAATAGTCACCCCAGATCGAGTCGATTTCAAAAGCGGTAACCAGCTTGAGTTCGTCACTGGCCTTGGCCGTGTAGAACAAACGGGCGCGCTGCTCAAAAAAGTTATTCATTTTGAGGTTATCGGTCTGATTGGCACCCCCGATGGGGACATAACCGGCAGAGGGATTCAAAGCGTTGCCGCCCTGACCTGTCTCATAGTTGGACAAAAACCACTTCAGTTTATACGACCCGTGAAACTCATTATCAAATGCCATTGCCGGGAGCGCAAGCGCGGTAAGGGCTCCTGCTGCTGCTACGATTGCTACTGTTTTTTTCAAACTCATGTGTGTGCCTCCTTCAATTTTTATAAAATGCTTGTTAATACTGCGTTTAACGTGTCTGGCCGATTTATGCAATTGCGTGTCGTCACTCACCACCTTTCCAGGTAAATTTGGATCAAATACTCACGAACGACCATCTGCCCCGAATGAGTCATCAGAAACACCAATACCTCTGAACAACCGAAAACTGCCCCGGACACCCAAAGGTATAAAAAATATAAAAAATTGAGCTAAATTGCTTTTTTCTGAAACGTTCACAGTGTGTTTCGCTCCCGGTCTTGGTTGTCAGAACTACTGAAAACTCTGAAATATCAATCGGTTAGCTACTTCTTCGGCTCGTCTGTTTCAGGTTACGGTTCTATTAGGCTAGGCGAAATATACAATAAATCAAACGAATGTCAAGTAAAAATCACAGTCAAAGCGCCAATCAGTGGGGCGATTGACAGATTTCAGTCAGTACGCCGTTGCTGCTTTTGGGGTGTACAAAGGCGATATGCGTACCGTGGGCGCCGCTGCGCGGCTTTTCGTCGACCATTCGCACACCATCTGCCAGCAGCTTTGCAATTGATGCTTCGATATCTTCCACATCATAGGCCAGGTGGTGGATCCCGGGACCGTTCTTCTCGATAAATTTCGCCACGGGGCTCTCTTCTGAAGTCGGCTCCAGCAACTCGATTTTGGACTCACCAATCTGCAGCATGGCAACTTTCACTTTCTGCTCTGTAACCTCTTCAGTCCCAAGCAAGACCATGCCGAGGTTGTCCCGGTAGAATGGGAGCGAGTCATCAAGGGACTTTACGGCAATGCCGATGTGGTTGATTTTAGTTAGCATTTTTGAACCTTTCTTTATGAACCATGGACTTACAAAACTACCGTCTCGGTATGTTTACCGAATACCTCCCTGAATACATCCGAAATCTCCCCCAGTGTCGCATAGGCTTTGACCGCAGCCAGAATGTGCGGCATCAGGTTATCCGGCCCTTTGGCCACAGACGTAAGGTTCGAAAGCGCTGCCTTAACCGCCGTATCATCCCGTCCACCCTTCATCTCTCCCAAGGCTTTCTTCTGAAATATCTCTACCTCTTCCTTTACCTTCAACAGACCGGTCGGAGGCGGTTCCTTAACGGTAAACTTATTAACACCTACTATGATCAGTTCGTCTTTCTCAATTGCTTTCTGGTAGGCGTAGGCAGAATCCTGGATCTCCTTCTGCTGGAAGCCGCGCGAGATGGCCTCGACCGCCCCGCCGAGCTTGTCGATCTTGTCGATATATTCCAGGGCAGCCTTTTCGATCTGATCAGTCAGTGACTCTACCAGGAATGATCCGGCCAGCGGATCGATACTGTCGGCAGCGCCGGACTCATAGGCGATAACCTGCTGGGTGCGTAAAGCAATGCGGACCGAATCCTCGGTCGGCAGTGCCAGAGCTTCATCACGCGAGTTGGTGTGCAACGATTGAGTACCCCCCAGAACGGCTGCCAGAGCCTGAATGGTAACGCGCATGATGTTGTTGTCGGGCTGCTGGGCGGTCAGAGTGCAACCGGCCGTCTGGGTGTGAAAACGGAGCATCTGCGATTTGGGATCTTTGGCGTTGAAGCGCTCTTTCATGATCTTGGCCCAGATACGGCGGGCAGCGCGGAATTTGGCCACTTCTTCAAACAGGTTGTTGTGGGAGTTGAAGAAGAAAGCAAGACGTGGAGCAAACTCGTCCACTTCCAAACCGGCCTTGATGGCGGCATCAACATAGGCAATGCCGTCGGCCAGCGTAAAGGCTACTTCCTGTACGGCGCTGGAGCCGGCTTCGCGGATGTGATAGCCGGAGATCGAGATGGTGTTCCACTTGGGGACGTTGTCTTTGCAGTAGGCAAATATATCGGTGATGATCCTCATCGACTCCCTGGGCGGATAGATGTAGGTGCCGCGTGCCATGTACTCTTTCAGGATGTCGTTCTGGATGGTGCCGGATATCTTGTCGGCGGAGACTCCCTGTTTCTCGGCCACGGCGATGTACATGCACAGAAGGATTGCGGCGGTGGAGTTGATCGTCATCGAGGTGGAGACCTTGTCAAGCGGAATACCGTCGAAAAGAATCTCCATATCTGCCAGTGAATCGATGGCAACGCCGACCTTTCCGACTTCACCCAGGCTCATGCCGGCATCCGAGTCATAACCCATCTGGGTCGGCAGGTCAAAGGCCACCGAAAGGCCGGTCTGACCGGCGGAAAGCAGGTATTTGTAACGCTCGTTGGACTCTTTGGCTGTGCCGAATCCGGCGTACTGGCGCATGGTCCAGAAGCGACCGCGATACATGGTCGGCTGGACGCCGCGGGTGTAAGGATATTCACCGGGGAAGCCCAACTGCTCCTCGTAGCCGGGGTAATCAAAATCGGGGGTGAAGCAGCGCTCCAGCTCAATATTGGAAGTAGTGAGAAATTCCGGCATTCGTTCCGGTGATTTAGCAATGTTCTTCGCAACAACGGTTTCCTGCCAGATCTTTTTCTTGTCGCAGATACTCATGATACTCTCCTTGATAGGTGCTAAATCCGACTGTGTCGTCAGATCTCAGAGAATTGCCTTCACCAGAGTCAGCACTTCGGCATCAATCTGATCCTGGGGTCTGGCATACGACGCATCCACCCGAACCCCATGCCAGCGGGGGAGTTCCTTCAGGTAGTATTCCCTCATCCGGCGATAGTATTCAATGCCACCTTCATGATGGACCTGCATGATGTCCTCGATACGCTCATAGGCTTCTTCCGGCGTAATATCAAAGAAAATTGTCCGATCAGGAAAGATCTCTTCATCGAAGAGAAAACCTCTGGAAATCTTCTCGATATGCCGCAATACGTCGAAATTATTTGTACAGCCGTTCACCCATGCATTTGCCAGAGATGAGATACTTGACTGTTTGCACAAAACGACCTTGTCCTGCTCCAGGGCCGGGCGAACGATATTTCTGAATATCTCGGTACGTACCGCACCTTCAAAAAAGAAGTCTGCCCGGGTATCCTTGCCGAACGGCCAATTGAGCATCAACGTTACACCCAGTTCCTCCGCACGCCCGGAATCAGGATTGGCACATTCGACAACATCATGACCAAGTTCAACCAACGCCTTGTGCAGAGCGACTATGCCGGCCTTGACCTGCTGACCGGAGCCGTTGATTCCTTCAATAACTATAAATTTCCCTTTTCTCACATTATCCTCCTGAGTGGTATCCCGGCTTCACTGCGCAACAGAAACCGGAATCTGATCCCTTCTGACAACAACAGCAGATTTCGAAACTTATATGACCGATTTGAGATAGGCGATGGTCTTTTCCCGCTTCGCCCTGTTAATCTCTTCCGGATCCACATCAACAAATTTCTCGTCCGGAGTGACCTTGAACAGCGGCTGCCCCTTCTGAACGATGGAACCGTCGGCACCCTGCATGATGATCTTGTCGATGGTGCCGGAAAATGTTGCCCGTACAGTATTAAACATCTTCATCACTTCAATTATATAGAGGGCCTGCCCCTTTTCGAAATGCATCCCTTCAGATACGAATGCCGGCAGTCCTGGAGCCTCCTGGCCGTAGTACATACCTCCACAGATTGCAACCACTTCATCGGCCTTTGTTGACGGCGGTGGTACCAGAATCTTCTTCATCTGGGCCTGAAGCTCCGGATCGTGCAGATGTGCGGGTATAGTTACTTCAAGGTCCTCTTCGATCCTGAAATCCCAGAACTTGACCAGATCCGCTACCAGAAAAAGCATTCCCAGTAATTCCAAGCCTGCTTCAAAACCGATATGGGCGGATTGAATCTGCCCCCACTCTTCGGCGCTGAAACCACCTTGCGGCATTTCCATGTCCAAAATCGCCGACAGTTTGTCAAACTCGAGCAGATCAAGTTTGAAGCGCTCTGACAGTATGGTGTAAAATCGGAGCCCCTTCTGCAGCAGATCGTTATCATGTCCCCAGATCACCTCGGCAGCCGGCGCCGCAGGATCATACGACATGTTCAGGTATTCGTAGGTGTCTGCCAGAATCACAAAGGGGTTGCCGTGCCAGACTACCTTGCCCTCTTCAATGGTAAAATTCCTGCGGTTGAGGGATAACCAGCCCGACAGCAGGTGCGGATCTTCCAGCAACCTGTCCATCGGCCGGGTTACTAAAGTCCCCTTGCGGTCAAGAATCGCGGACATATCCCTGGCTACCTTGGGATCATCGGGGAACTGTTCGGTCATTTTTTTGGCATAGGACTTCTTCATCTGTATAAAAGCATAGACGGTATCAAGCTTGGCTGCTTCATCCTTGAGTTGACCGATAAGGGTCAGATAAGGAACCACGAAGCGGGTAGTCGGCTTGGCCATGACGTTCTGCCCGATGAACCAGTTCACCATGCCATAATGGAACTCCAGATTGGTAGCCAGATCTGTGCCGCGCAGTGTCGTTTTGCCCAGTACTGTTGACAGATGCAGATAGCTGCTCAGGCGGTCATCCCCCTTGGTCAGCAGCAAGGCAATGTTGGAGTCATAGGCGCCGGCCACCTTGTAGCGCATGAACATACCGGTATCCGGGTTGACCAGACAGATGCCCTGATCGTCGCGGATCTCGCCTTCAATCGGCTTGGACCAGAAGCGAATCATACCACCGGCGTGAGGTGACAGGGAACAATCGGTGGCATTGAGGCGTGCCTCGGCGCTGGCAGCGAAACGGGGAATTCGCTCTGGTTTGGGGAGGCGTTTTTTGTGGCGGGCCAGAAGTGCCATTGCCTCGACCAGTGACTCGACGATGAAAAAGTCGTTCTTGTCATTCGGATTGGTGAATTTGAGGCTGTAGCAGAGCTCGGATACCCGATGTTCAACCTGAATACGAGTGTTGACCTCCATAAAGTAGTAGCGGTCGCGGTCAACAATGCACTCAAAAGTCGAGGCGGAATCCAGTCCGACCGCCTGCCCGAACTTGGTCGAGTCATCTTCCATACGCCTGAGAACGTTCAGATCGCTCTCCAGGGCCTTGACCTCGGCTTTTTTACCGGCGGCTTCAGCCTTCTCAATGGCCAGGATCAGCCCTTCCTGGGTGACCGATATCTCCAGCAGCTTCTGCTCGTGCATCTGTAGTGAGCAGTCGCGTCCTCCCAGCGACACACACCACTCACCGTTCCCCAGCAGCTGAATCTCATTATGACGGGTCTGCTCAATGTTCAGTTCGATCAGAACATTCTTGTTGTCACCGACTCCGTTGGCTTTGACCTCATTGAGAACTTCGCGAACCAGAGTCGGAGTCTCTGAGGCAGCTTCCCTGATCTGCTCTTCGCTGGCATTCCTGATCGTCAGGAGCGATCCGCCCAGGATTCGCTGCCCCTTGCCGCCGCCGCCGCCGATTGCCTTCAGGCGAATGCGGCTGGCCGGATATTCCTTAAACATACTAATTACTTCAATTTGTACCTGGGCACTCAGCTCCTCAATCGAGTAGAGATCCAGCCCCTTCTCGTAGGAGGCGTAGAGTATCTCGTCTGCCAGATCTTCCAGAGAGATATTCTTATCATTGAGAACGTCGGCATCAACAGACAGGCTGTGGGTGTTGGCCAGTGCCAGCAGCATGTCGCGGGTACCGTGTTTTTTGACCAGGGTACGGGCGGTAACGTTGTTGATACCAGGGGTTACGCTGACGCCAACCGACAATGCGGTGCGTTTGGCTTCATCCTTCTTGCCGGCATCAGCCTGGGTGCGGGAGTTCGGACCGATAAAATTGAGGGCGGCGTTCTCAAGGGCAGCGACAAATTCCTCATCTTCTGCCATGAAGCCGTACCCGGCAAAGACGGAATCATAGTTGTTGTCTTTGGCTATCTGGATGATCTGGCCGATGCGCTCGACACGCTCTTCCTTACTGGCGCCGGTATAGTCGGGTACACGGTGCACGCGGTCGGAGTTTGTCAACTGGCGCAGTTCCGGCGCCAAAGCATTGGCATAGACGATGGAATCTTTCTCTGAGAGCAAAATACCGTAATGGGTCATGCCCATCTCTTCGAAAACATCCATCGCCTCCTTGCGGATTGGGCCACGACAGACGATGAGAGGCTTCAGGTCTTCACAGGAAAAGGATCGCACCCACTCGGAGTCGGACTTCCCTAGGCGGCGATCACGGTGAATCAGGGGGTTATTCATGTAGAGGTCGTTCATGTGTCTCTATCTCCAATTCATCGAAGTATGTAAAATGATTTAGTGGAATTCGCGCTGTGGGCCAATCATTGGACCGGCCTTGTAATGGCGCATCAGAAAGGCGATATTTTCTCCCAGCACCTTACGCAGATCAGTCGGCATGACGATGGAAGAAATGGAGCCCAGTGCCAAGCCTTCCTTCGGGTTCATCAGCTCTTTTTCGTAGCGCTGATTGAGAGCGGTCTCCTGAGCTTTCAGCCATTCGGCGGCCTCCTTCTCGGCATCTTTTTTTGCGGCAGCGCCATCCATTCCTGTCTTTATGCGTTCCTCCGTCCCGGTCTTGACCAAGTCCGAGGCTGCACCGCGCATTTTACGTACTTCATCTTTGTAAACGAACTCTTTACCGGCCGGTCCCATGACGGCGAGGCGGGTTGTAGGAAGCGCCAGAACCAGATCGGCACCGGTGGGGTAGTTGTTGAAGGAAGCGTAGGCACCTCCGTAGGCATTGCGCAGGATCAGCAGGATGCGCGGCGTCCTGACGTCAACGATAGAGTCAAGCATTGAGCGGCCAGCCTGCACGATACCGCGAGCCTCCTGCTCACGCCCCGGCAGAAACCCGGTAGTATCTTCCATAAAGATAATCGGGATGTTGTAAATATTGCAGAAGCGGACAAAACGGGCAATCTTGACCGCAGAATCACAATCAATCTGGCCTGAAGATACGAACGAATTGTTGGCAACAAAACCGACCACATGACCGCCCAGGCGACCGAAGGCGGTAATGACCTCTTTAGCCCGTTCCGGCTGCAGCTCGAAATAGTCGCCATGGTCACAGATTTGCTGAATGATGATCGAGACGTCAAAGGGTGTATTGAAGCCGGTCGGTGAGTTGAAGGCCTTTTTAAGCAGGGTATTGATTTCCCAGGTTTTTCGATCCAAAGGATCGCTGGTTTCCTGGAATGGTGCATTGATGCTGTTATTGTCAGGAATATAGGAGAGAAGGCGTACTGCAGTACGCAGGGCTGCAACTTCGTCTGTGACCGTAATATCGGCAACACCCGATTTACCGTGAACTTTCGGTCCACCCAGCTCTTCCGGTGTAACATCTTCTCCCAGAACCGATTTGACTACACCGGGACCGGTAAGACCGAAGAACGTGTCATTGGGTTGAATAACAAAGCTTCCCTGGCGTGGCAAATAACTACCGCCGCCGGCGTTGAAACCGAACATGCACATAATGGAAGGGACAACGCCGCTGATTTTGCGCAGGGCGGTAAATGCTTCGGCATAGCCGTCCAGACCACCGACTCCGGCAGGCACGAAGGCCCCGGCCGAGTCGTTCATTCCGATAACAGGAATGCCCTTATGTGCCGCCATATTGAAGAGCTTTGCCAGCTTGCTGCCGTTAGTTGCATCGATGGAACCTGCACGCACGGTAAAGTCATGGCCATATACGGCAACATCCCTGCCGCCGATATTGAGGACGGCCGTGACCAGCGAGGCGCCGTCCAGATTTTTGCCCCAGTTCTGATACAGAACATTGGGGGCTTTGTCGGATAGCACTCGAAGACGCTCCCAGACAGTCATGCGCTTCTTGAAATGCTGTTTCTCGATCTGATCAATTTTGACCGATTTGATCGGTCGTTGAATCAGGTCATATCCTTCCTTCATCGCCTCTTCGTAGCCACCGGTCGTGCGGGAGATTTCTCCCGGAATAGTGAACTCGACCTTTTCTGGTGGGTCAAAAGGGTTCTTCAACATCGGCTTGGGTGCTGGTATCGACATCTGTGCCATCCTTCCGGTCATTAAGAATAAGGGGCAAGGGGCAAGGAGCAGGGGGCAAGGGGCAAGGAACAAGGGGCAAGGGAAAACTAAAATCACCCTGAACCTCTTAACCCATGACCCTTGACCCTTGACCCTCGCTCTCGACCCAGTAGTTAACGCGTTACTACCGCCAGTACCTTGACTTCGCTGCCATCCTTTGAAAGCAGACGGTGCTTGAGTGAAGAGTCAAAATATACACAGTCACCTTCGTAAAGGAAAATCCGTTTTTCGTCAAGGATTAGCTCGGCGATGCCTTTCATAATGTAGAGAAACTCCTCGCCATCGTGATTATATGTATTCTCCTCGAGCGCCTTTTCAGACACGGTAAGGAGGAAAGGTTCCATTTTTTTGTTCTGTTTACGAAATGACAATGATTCATAAGAATAACCCTGGCTGGTACCTGCCTTGGAGATGACCCGCGGGATAGCCTTGCGTTCGTCGGCTCGAACAACTTCATAACGGTACTCTTCTTCATCATCAGCAAAAAAAAGACCGATTTTGACATCGAAAAATTTGGCTATTTTGGAGAGGGTTGCAATCGGAGGTGAAACGTTGTTATTCTCTATCTGGGATATAAGTGCGGGCGAAAAACCGGTTTCTCGAGCAACAGCCTGGAGTGTAAGCTTTTTTGCAAGCCGGAGTTTCTTTATTTTCGCTCCGATATTGTAGTCGCTCATCCAAACCCCTGATTACCACCATAAAACTCAGTTTTCGTGCGGGGTTTGTATCCAATTTGCTTTACAATGTCAATAAATATTCTTTACCGGGAGCAAATAACCTACGGCGGCAATAAAACAAATTTAGTCTTAGTGAAAACCATACAGATTCATGACCAGCCCGGCGCGCCAGGGCACCAGCATTATTTTCCGCCTGGTAGCGCAAATGCGCTACCAGGCCTTGTCGACAAAAATAAAAAATTAAAGACCTTGCCGGTGATTCGCTTTTTGCGTAAGCTCTAGCCGATCGAGCCGTTATCCGGCTTAGCCATATCCGTGGAGCCCATTATGAGTATTTCGGAAGAAGTCTGTAAAATCGCACGGGACGCCCGCCAAGCCTCACTTGTCATGGCCCGCCTTTCAACCACCGCTAAAAATGCCATGCTTATGAAAATGGCTGACGCCCTGGAAAATGCTGCGCCGGAGCTTATAGCTGAGAACGGGAAAGACCTCGAAGCCGGCTGGCAAAGGGGGCTATCTCCTGCAATGATTGATAGACTGATGCTGGATGAAAAACGCATCGGAGGGATTGCCGACGCCTTGCGGGAAGTAGCGGCCCTTCCGGACCCGGTAGGTGAGGTAACGCGGATGTGGAAACGTCCCAACGACCTGATGGTTGGCAAAATGCGCATCCCGCTCGGTACGATCGGGATCATATATGAATCACGCCCCAATGTTACCGCCGATGCAGCGGCGCTCTGCCTCAAGGCCGGTAACGCCGTGATTCTGCGTGGCGGCTCCGAGGCGATCAACTCCAATCTGGCTATTGCTGCTGTATTGCGGCAAGTTATGAAGGAGATGAGGATTCCTGAGGCGGCTCTTTCGTTGATCCACTTTACCGAACGGGACGGGGTGCTGGAGATGCTCAAGCAGGAGGAGTCCATCGACCTGATCATCCCGCGCGGCGGCGAGAGTTTGATCCGCTTCGTGGTCGAAAATTCACGCATCCCGGTTATCAAGCATTATAAGGGGGTCTGCCATATTTTTGTGGATCAGTCAGCCGATTATGACAAGGCCGTGCGGATCATCGTCAACAGCAAGACCCAGCGCCCCGGCGTCTGCAATGCCCTTGAGACTCTGCTGATCCACAGGGATGTTGCCGCCGAATTCGTTCCGAAAATCGCCGCCACCCTTTCCAGTCTGGGCGTAGAGTTACGAGGTGATGAGCTCTTCCGCACGTTTGCTCCCCAGGCGGTATCAGCAACTGAAGAAGACTGGCAAGCCGAGTATCTGGAGCTGATCCTGGCCTGCCGGGTTGTGGATGACATTGATGCCGCCATTGAGCATATCAACAGCTACTGTTCACTTCATACCGAATCGATCATTACGAGCGACTACAGCCGGGCTCAACGCTTTATTCGCGAGGTGAACTCTTCCTGCGTAATGGTCAATGCTTCAACCCGTTTCTCTGACGGAGGACAGCTCGGCCTGGGAGCCGAGATCGGTATCTCCACCACCAAGCTGCACTCTTTCGGCCCAATGGGGCTGGAGGATCTGACCACCACCAAGTTCATCGTGTATGGAGATGGACAAATACGAGAATAAGACGATTACTAACAGGGAGAGGACACCATGACCATTCAGCAACAGATCGAAACATTCCTGGCCGCACCAGCCTTCGGCGTGATCGGCGCCTCGTCAAACCGCAACAAGTTCGGCAACAAGGTGCTGCAATGTTATCTGCAGAACGGCAAGAACGCTGTTCCGGTCAACCCCAACGAAAACGAGATTGAAGGGGTGGCCTGCGCGGCAACCATAAGCGAACTGCCACCGGAGGTTACCAGTATCTCAATGGTCACTCCACCGGCAGTGACTGCCCAGCTCGTGCAGTTGGCCATAGAGAAGGGAATCAGGAATATCTGGATGCAGCCGGGCGCAGAGCATCCCGAGGCGGTGTCACTTTGCCGGCAGCACGGAGTCAATGTTATTGCTGACGGCAGCTGCTTACTGGTCGTCTTGGGATATCATGAGCATTAGAAGTAATAATTAACAGGTTTTCGTGCCCTGACATCCGGATTATCAAGTAAACGCTTGCTGTAAAAACTTAAATCTGACATAGTACAGTACTTCGACGGGCAGCAATGCCCGTCGTTTTATTTTGCAGAACTGAGGAGCTTTACCATGCAGGAACGAATTCGAAACATCGCCATTATCGCCCACGTCGACCATGGCAAAACTACGCTTGTCGATGCAATGCTTAAACATTCCGGTGTGTTCCGTGAGAATGAGGCCATTACCGAACGAGTAATGGACTCCAACGACCTTGAGAAAGAACGCGGCATTACCATCCTGGCCAAAAATCTCTCTATCCACCACGGTCCTTACAAGATCAACATCGTAGATACTCCGGGCCATGCCGATTTCGGCGGCGAAGTGGAGCGCGTCCTCAAAATGGTGGACTCTGTCCTCCTGCTGGTGGATGCCCTGGACGGGCCGATGCCTCAGACCCGTTTCGTACTGAAAAAATCCCTGGACCTTGGCCTAAAACCGATCGTGGTGATCAACAAGATCGACCGCCCCGGCGCTCGCCCCGACGAAGTGTTAAATATGGTCTTCGACCTGTTCTGTGAGCTGAATGCTTCTGATGACCAACTGGACTTCCCGGTGGTCTATACCAGCGCCAAGCTTGGTTATGCCATGCTGGACGTTAATTCGAAGGCCACCACCATGGAGCCGCTCTTTGCCGTGGTCGAGTCGAATGTTCACCCCCCCAAAGGGGATGTAACAGCTCCTTTCCAGATGCTGATCGCCAACATTGACTACAATGACTACATCGGTCGCATGGCTACAGGCCGTATCTTCAACGGCAAGGTGCGGGCCGGTGAAACCGTGGCCATGATCAAACGCGACGGCACGATTTCAAAGGGACGCATCAGCAAGTTGCTAGGGTACGAAGGACTTAAGCAGGTTGACATCGAGGAGGCCGGAACCGGTGATATTGTTACTGTCGCCGGCTTTGAGGAGGTCAGTATCGGCGAGACGCTGGCCTGCGCCGAGAACCCGGTTGCCGTGCCCTACGTTTCCATTGATGAGCCGACCCTTTCCATGAATTTCATCGTCAACACCTCTCCATTTGCGGGCCGGGAAGGCAAGTGGGTTACCTCGCGCAACATCCGCGAGCGTCTGACCAGAGAACTGCGCACCAACGTATCCTTGCGGGTCGAGGACACCGATTCTCCCGACACCTTCAAGGTCTCCGGCCGCGGAGAGCTGCATTTGTCGATTCTGATTGAGAACATGCGCCGTGAGGGTTTTGAACTGGCGGTTTCCAAGCCGGAGGTAATCATCCGTATGCAGGATGGGCAGAAGATGGAACCGATGGAATACCTCGTTGTTGACGTCGCCTCGGAGTTTCAGGGTGCCATTATCGAGAAAATGGGACCTCGCAAGGGTGAAATGGTTGCTATGGCGCCCATGGGCGAGATGGTACGCCTGGAGTTCGTCATCCCGGCCCGCGGTCTGATCGGCTTGCGCGGAGACGTGCTGACCGACACTCGCGGCACAGCAGTCATGACCCACACTTTTCACGAGTATGCCCTCTTCCGCGGCGAGATACCCGGGCGCAAGAACGGAGTTCTGACAGCCATGGAACATGGTGAAACAACAGCATATTCACTTGACGCCCTGCAACCGCGCGGGACCCTCTTCATCGGCGCCGGTGTTGAGGTCTACGGCGGCATGATCATCGGACAGCACACTAAAGACAATGACCTCGACGTCAACCCATGCAAGGGGAAAAAACTGACCAACGTGCGCGCCTCCGGCTCGGACGATGCCATCAAGCTAACCCCGCCGCGTACGCTCACACTGGAGCAGGCTCTGGAATTTATCGACGATGACGAACTGGTAGAGGTCACACCAAACTCAATCCGTCTGCGTAAGAAGGAGCTGGACCCCACCAGGCGAAAGCGGGCTTCCAAAGTGTAGAAACAAGTTACACCACCAGCCGGTCGTCTGTATAGCCGGCATTAATCTCCAGAGCCTCATTCAGCGAGCGGATGGCGACTTCAAGCTGGCTGTCATCCGGTTCGCGGGTGGTTAAGCGCTGCAGCCCCAAACCAGGGGCGATGATCATCCTGACCAGCGGATTGCTTTCGTTCATGGCACTCCACTTCAGGAACTCATATGAGATGCCGGCTATCATCGGAAGCAGGATAATACGCGAACAGGCCTTGAGGTAGAACGGCCAGATTTTGGGGATCAGAGAAAAGACCGCTATGCTGACCAGCATGACAATCAGCAGAAAACTGGTTCCACAACGCGGATGCAGGCGGCTGAAGCGGCGAACGTTCTCAACGATCAATTCCTCTCCGGCCTCGAAGGCGAAGATCGATTTGTGCTCGGCGCCATGATACTGGAAGACCCGCTGGATATCGCTCATGCGTGATATGGCCCAGATATAGAGCAGAAATACTATCACCCGGATGATACCGTCAACCAGGTTAAAGACTATATTGTTGTCGCCGATGACCGAAGTCATCATTTTTGTGAGATAAAGCGGGAACAGGAAAAACAGACAGATGCCGAAGCCGAACGCTACCGCCATGGTACCGGCCATGGCCCATGAAGAAAGTTCACCGCCACCCTCTTTTACACCTTCCTTGTCCTTTTCCTCCTCGGTCATAGCTTCATTGGCAGAGAAATTGAGAGCTTTGATTCCGATGACAAGGGAGGTAAAGAGCGCGACCGCTCCCCTGATGACTGGCAGTTTCACGACAGGAAAGCGCTCTGAGAGTGGTATCACCAGCTCTTTTTTGACGATGATTACTCCGTCGGGACGACGAACAGCAATGGCAACTGAACGAGGAGCCCTCATCATTACCCCTTCAATGACCGCCTGACCACCGACGTGTATTTTTTCCATGCTGCCTCTTTTAGTAAGTTTGAAATTTTCCGCTGTTTTTGGCGGGCCATAATTCTGATATCGTACTCGTTTATCGGACGGGGCTATGCCAGATTTCTATAAAAATCCTGTACTTCCTGAGTTTGCCCGCAACAGAGTTTCCCTTCCGGACAGGGGCCGCTTACACAGCCAGGCCCAGCCTCGCGGAATATGATTGGTGCCACTTTCTTTACCAGACGCAGTATCTCGACACTCATCTGGCGGATTTCCCACTGGGCTCTTTGACAGCAGCGCAGAGTGAAAAAATGGAGCAGCTCGCGAGCATTCATGGTCATGATGATTTTTGTCTCAGTAGCATTTGGCAGAATATAGCGGGCATCCTCAGCCGGAATTCCAATCTCTATAAGCTGGGCGTAGGCTTTGTGGACTGTCTCGGACATAAAGGCAAAAATCTGTCTGGCATCATGATTTTTAGCAATGGTGTCCGGCATGATGGAAGTGAAATCCTCTTTGTGCGACGTGTAGCGCTGAGATTGCTGTGAAAATGAAGCGATGCGGTGACGGACAAGCTGGTGCGTTGTAACTCGCGAAATACCTTCTATACCGAAAGTGAACGATGCATGCTCAAGAACCGAGTGGTGTCCCAGTGACATGATCTTGTCCAGAAACACTTCTATATCGGATGCCTCAAGCCTGTTCCTAAGCTCATTTATAGATGAGGGCGAATAGCAGAGGCGGGCAGCCAAAGCCACCGTCAGCTCGGGATTTGGTGTGTGTTCGATCAGAGTGACGTTATTCATGGTATCCTGTACGAACCATGTTCAGGGGGGACGATCTGGGGTTCTGAGCCTGGAATTCCCTGAACTGGAAAATAGTGTCTCGTATGGCTGCGTTCCTGATTGGCAGTGCAAAAAAAAGGGGATTTGCCTCGCGACAAAGCCCCTTCGAGTGTCTTCGAAACGATCGATCAGATCTGTCCGTAACGTTTTTTGAAGCGCTCTACACGGCCAGCGGTGTCGACCAGTTTCTGCTTGCCGGTGAAAAACGGATGGCAGGCCGAACAGATCTCCGTATTGATCTCCTTGCGAGTGGATCGGGTCTGGAATGTGTTACCGCACAGACACTTGACGATTACATCGGAATACATCGGGTGAATACCTTCTTTCATCTCTTCCTCCTTCAGCTATGCTTTATGGGCGAACCCAACAATCAAACTTGAATCACACCTTTGCAATCGTAGCGATTCATAAAAGAATTTGCAACCATTTTTTAGCGTTCACCCGGAATTTCAGGATCAAATATGCATGCGATTTCATTTCGACATGGAATCAAGAAAATTCTGGTTGGTCTTGGATTCAGAGAGCTTGTCCAACAGGAATTCCATGCTGTCGACTACGTTCATCGGATGAATCACCTTACGCAGAATCCATATTCGGTTCAGGGAGTTCTTTTCTATCAACAACTCTTCTTTACGGGTACCGGACTTGTTGATATCAATAGCCGGGAATGTACGCTTTTCAACCAGCTTGCGATCAAGGTGCAACTCCATGTTGCCGGTGCCCTTGAACTCCTCAAAGATCACTTCATCCATCTTGCTGCCGGTATCCACCAAGGCTGTGGCAATGATAGTCAACGAACCACCTTCTTCAATATTGCGGGCAGCGCCAAAGAACCGCTTTGGTTTTTGCAGTGCATTTGCATCAACCCCGCCGGTAAGAATCTTGCCGGAAGGGGGAAGCACGGTGTTGTAAGCCCGTGCCAGACGTGTTATGGAATCCAGCAGAATAACAACATCTTTTTTGTGTTCAACCAGTCGTTTGGCCTTCTCGATGACCATCTCGGCCACCTGGACGTGACGGGTCGCAGGCTCGTCGAAGGTGGATGAGATAACCTCGCCGTTGACCGATCGTTGCATATCGGTCACCTCCTCCGGGCGTTCGTCGATCAGAAGAACAATCAGGTAGACCTCTGGATGATTGGCGGCTATCGAGTTGGCGATGTTCTGGATCAGCATGGTTTTGCCGGTTCGGGGGGGGGCCACGAT
Organism: Desulfuromonadales bacterium; assembly: GCA_037129255.1. Taxonomy (GTDB): domain Bacteria; phylum Desulfobacterota; class Desulfuromonadia; order Geobacterales; family Pseudopelobacteraceae; genus JACRCG01. The sequence continues at coordinate 42,905 of JBAXVG010000016.1, forward strand.
CAGGCCGCGTTGCCCCATACCGATCGGCGCAACCAACTCAATCACGCGCATCGGCATATTGTCCGGGGTCGTTTCAAGCTTGAGCTTTTTCAAGGGGTAGAGCGGGGTCAGGTTATCAAAAAGAATCTTGTCACGGGCCACTTCAGGCGATTCGTGATTGACCTCCTCCACTTTCAGCAGAGCAAAATAGCGTTCCCCCTCTTTAGGCGGTCTTATCTGACCCGAAACAGTATCACCGGTGCGCAGATTGAAACGCCGGATCTGACTGGGAGAAACATAAATGTCATCAGGCCCCGGCAGATAGTTGTAGTCGGTGGCCCGCAGAAAGCCGAAACCATCCTGCAGGGTTTCCAGTACCCCCTCGCCAAAAATCGAACCATTCTGTTCGGTCTGGGCGTTAAGGATGGCAAAGATCAAATCCTGCTTACGCAGACTGGATGCCCCTTCAATGTTGAGCTCACGAGCGATGGTGTTGAGTTCGCTGATTTTTTTCCCTTTAAGTTCCTGTAAATTCATCTTTTCTCCTGCGTAACGTGCTGCATGATCTGGGCGTTGTTGGCAATGTTCTCTTTATAGCAGTCTGAAAATATATGTGCGAAAAGACCTTTAAGAGGAAAAATCAGAGGAACCTGATTGGCTGGGCACTCCCTGCTGGAAACGTACGGTAAATATTTTTTGAGGTTCGTGACATTTTAAATAACGTGCGAAGATATCAAAGGAGTTTCTGTCTGAGTGCCGGGAAACTAACGTGAGGTTGTTATGAACGTTATCCTGTATTTCTCGGGCTTGTCAACAAAAAACATCACTCAGTGCTGAAAAGATATTTTTTTTGTTAATTCGCCAGAATGTGCGCTCAGTAAATCATTGATGACAACTCCGGCCATGGTTAGTCCGAAAATTGACGGAATGTACGAGATACTGCCCAGGATAACCCGGCGATGCTCGCAGCGGAAGAGCTGTTCTTCTCGGTTTGGACAGATGCAGTCAACGCCGCAATCACGGGCTGATACACTCAGCTCCCGGTGCTCTTCTGTGGAGTAGACGACCGGTACGCCTGATGTTATCCCGGCCTTGCGCAGTATTTTACGCATGCTGCGAGCCATGCGGCAATTGCGGGTGGCGGAAATGTCTGCTGTGTGAATACTGGTTGGATCAAGTTTGTTGGCTGCTCCCATGCTGGAAATGACAGGGATCTGCTGTTCGCGGCAGACAGTGATCAAGGCGGCCTTGGCGGTAAAATGGTCAATGGCGTCCAGCACGTAATCCGGTCGTGGAGTGAGCAATTCAGCGGCATTCTCCTGCGAAAAGAAAACCTTGACCGGTAAAATTTCGGCGGCAGGATTGATGTCTCTCAGCCTTGAAGCCATCGTATCCACCTTTGACAACCCAACCGTGCTCGACAGTGCGTGGAGCTGGCGGTTGACGTTGGTCAGGCAGATGTCGTCAAAATCTACCAGCCTGATTCGCCCGACGCCCGCCCGCCCCAAAGCTTCGGCGGCGTAACTGCCGACGCCACCGATACCGCAGATGACAACTGTGCTGCGACGCAGTGTTTCAAGACCGTCAGTGCCGATCAGGAGTTCGGTGCGTGACAGACGATGCAGACTCATGGAGATAGTGCCGCAAGCGAGTTAAGCACATCACTGCACGCCAGACAGACTTCCTCTACAGAAACCTGATCAAAGCAGAGGCGTGACGTACAAAGAGCAATATCCTTGCACGGCAGACAGGGGAGATCCTTGCTTATGCCACGCCCCACGTCGGTCAGCGGAGAGAATTTTTTGACATTGATGGGGCCGTGCAACGCTACCAGCGGAGTGCCCAGCGCAGCCGCAACATGCATGGGTGCTGAATCGTTAGTAACGAACAACCGTAACCTTCCGATCAATTCGAACGCCTGGTAAACGGAAAGGTGCGATGTGTCTATGGCCGGATTCTTCATGGCAGCCATGACCTGGCAGACAACAGGTTGTTCAGCCGGAGTGCCGAACACAAGGATCGTGGCGCCGAAGGTCTCTGCCAGAAAATCGGCTACCGCCGCAAATCGATCCGTACTCCATCGTTTGAAATCATATGATGCACAGGGATTGATCCCCATGAGCAGCTTACCCTCAAGCCCCAGACGAGCCAGATAATCGTCAACCTCTCTGTGAGCAATTTCCGGAACTGAAAACTCAAGGCGGGTTTTTTTTGGCAGATCTGCCGGGGTCAAACAACCGGCATCGACCAGGAATTGCAGATTGCTTTCGGCGGCATGCATGGTTGCAGTGGCAAAACCGACGTCAAAACTTGAACGTATAGAAAAAAACAGTGAAAGTAACTGTTTATTGTGTCCGACCTTTGTCCGGCCGCGGGCAGCCAGAGCGGTCAGGGCACTTTCGGTAACACTATGCAGATCGATGACAAAATCATAGTGTGTGGTACGCAACTCTGAGATGAATGTTCGGAGCGTTGCCCAGAAGAGTCCGAACTCGCGTCGGGCCAAGTGTTCTTTCAGCTTTTTCTTGGGCAGCAGAAACAGTCTGCTCACATCGGGATGAAATGCCAGCGAGGCGGCAAAGCGGTCATAGACCACAAAATCGATCAGACCTTCCGGATAACGGATTTTGATGGCTCGAATGGCGGGGGTTGCCAAGAGGATATCGCCAAAAGAACTGAGCCTTATAAGGAGAATCTTTGTCATCTGCGAGAGTATCCGCCAATCTGAAAACAGGTGTTTCTCCGGTTATTTCAGCTGTTGCGTCCGGTACAATTCCGGATTAAGGGCCGGGTCGTTATACATCTTGAACTGTTTGTAAAGCTTCATCCGCTTTCTGCCTGCCTGATAATCGTTCAGCAACTGACCAAGGGCCTCAAACAGGTCACTGCGTTGCAGCTTCAGCACGGCCAGACGATAGAGGGAACGTTGCCGGTGTTCTTCGTTGATGTCGTTACGGAGACTATCCTCATCCATGTGGTATACCTTGAGCGACATGATCGAAATCCGATCCACAATGCTGCCGGGCGTTTCCGAGTTGATCAGGTCGGTGAGTGGTTCGGGTGCGGTTTTCAACAGTTCTGCCAGAATCGCCTCGTCCAGTTTCTCGATCAGATCGTTACGCTGCTGATTCAGCTTGTCGATAGCGCGCTTGACGGATGCAATGGCACTGTCGTCCACGTCGGTGCGGCGCGCCTTGTCCTCTTCATGCCATAGCAGGAAGTTGCGCCAGGCAAGTTCAAGGGCAATTGAATTGCCGGAAACGCCAGGGACTGCGCAGTTAGCAGGGTCGGCATGCCAGAATGTGATGCAGTGGTCAAATGTTTCCGGAAGCTGTGTCAGCTTCAATAGAGGAATCATTATGTAGTATCCTTTCAAACAAAGATGTTCAGTCCAGCAATCTTATGACAGCATCGAACAGGGCGTCAACGGTAATGCTTTTGCGACATTCAGAATCAAGCTCACATGTGGTTTGCTGACACGGGGTACATTGCATAAGCGACCGGACTGCAATATGCCGTTCACCTCGGGGAGCATAGGTGGCGGCACACGTGGCCCGATAGTAGGAAACCGTTGCCGTACCGACGGCTGCGGCCAGGTAGAGCGGTCCCGTATCGCCTCCTATCAGCAGGTCGACCCGCCTGATAACCGGGATGAGCTCATTTATACGCAACCAGGGGAGAAGTTGCACCGAGTCGCCGACCTCGCGCATGATCTGCTCCCCCAATGTCTGCTCATCGGGACTGCCCCAGTTTACCAGGATGGTGGTGTCCGGATACCGTGCAGTGATCCTCCGTGCCAGTTCGATCCATCCTTCAGGATACCAGAGCTTGGTTCGCCAGGTGGTCCCGACCTGAAACAGCAACACAAAACCGGGTGGAAGTTTCGCCATATAGAGTTCTGCCGCCAATTCGTCCCCGTCGGCGGAGAAAATGGCACCAGTCAGATTCATATGACTGAAATCTTTACCAAACGGGGTGCTGACAACCCGCAGATAGCGATCTGTCACGTTCCTGTCAGTGGCGAGGAACGGGATTTTACGGGTTGTAAAAAGGAGGTTCAGTTTTTCCTGCACCGCCTCTGCGCTGAAGCCTATACGTTCGCCTGCGCCGCACAACCAGGCTATCAGCCCACTCTTCAGGTTGCCCTGAATGTCAAAGACGATGTCATAAGAGCGTGTGCGCAGAGCAGCACGTAATGCCTTCATATCAGCACGGGTTGCAGGCGCAAGGGGGGCTTTGCGCCATTTCCTGGTACTGACGGCATGAATCCGGGCCAAGGATGGATTATGTTCAAGAACCGGAAGAAAGTGTTCTTCGACCACCCAGTCGATCTCGATACCGGGAGAGACCTGGTGCAGATAGTCGATGACCGGCAGAGCGTGGACCACATCGCCCAAAGCAGAGGTCTTGATGATCAGAACGCGCATATGCCGTTACATCTCTTCATTCACTGCGCGAATCCGGACTTTGAGTTTTCTGGTTTTCGACCGTCGCAATCCGGTCACGTCCGGCTGCCTTGGCATTGTACAGCGCTTCGTCAACCTGCCTGATGAACCGGTCAATGCTCATGCCGGGAACGAATACTCCATAACCGATGCTCATGGTAGCTCTGATGGACTGCCCCTCCCACTGGACCGATGTGTTTCGCACCTTTTTGAGGAGTTTTTCCGCAACGGATCCGGCTTTTCGCAGATCAGTCTCCGGGAGGATGACCAGAAACTCCTCACCTCCCCACCGGCTGCAGATATCTTCGCCACGCAGACTGACTCGCAGGGTATCGGCAAGCGCCCGAAGCATCCGATCCCCTGCAAGATGTCCATGGGTATCGTTGATATTCTTGAAATAGTCGATATCCGCCAGCAGTATCGAAAAGTTTTTGCCATGTCTCTCCGAGCGGCTTTTTTCCGCATCCAACCGTGCCGTCATCTCCCAACGATTGGCCAGACCGGTAAGTAGATCAGTTCGAGCCATCAGTTCAAGACGGGACTTGAGTTCCATCAACTGTGACTGGTAGCTGTCGCCGATCGAGACAATCTTGTTGAACCGGCGCAACAATTTTCCGTACTTCTCAACGAATTGCTCCACCTTCGGAGAAAGAGGATTCCCATCAAAAGCAGATTGGCGGACCAGGGCGCGCATCTCTCTGAGAGCTTCATCTTCGGCCGGCTCCCGACCAGCTGGCGTTGCCGGCGGTACGATTGCACTATCGCCTGAAATCGCGGCCTTCCGGGGCAGCCCCATTTTGTCGTAAGCGTTCTTGATGCAGTCGGGACAGATTCCATGGCTGAACATGATATCGACATGACTGCTGAAAAACGTTTCGAGCTGCTGCCAATAGTCGTTATCGGAACGGATCTTTTTGCAGTACATGCAGATCGGAAGTGCGACATTCTTCAACTGGATATACTTTTGTGCCGTTTCTTCAAGCTTTCTAGAAATATCCTGAAGCTGTGACTCATAGGAATCACTGATAATGACCGTTTTATTGAATTTCCGGAGCAGTTTTTTATATCCGCCGACCAGAGCGACGTATTCAGTGAAGAGTTCGACATCCGACGCTGCCTCGTTGAGAATCCCGAGAGCCCGGGTCAGCTCGGGATCTTCCATGGATATTTTCTTTCGTGGCATGTCACCCTCTCATTCATTGAAAGCTATAATAGTGAAAGGGAAGGTGACCTCTTCCCTGAACTCCTCTGCGAGGTCGCGCGAACGGGGGTTTTCCTTGTCATAGCACCATGTAACGGAAACCATGAGACCTCTCCCATGGGCTTCTTCCAGCAGGTCAAGCAGATCAAGTACGCACTTGGTACTGCTGCTGTTCATATAATTGACATTGATCTCGATGGTTAGTCCATCGGCTTCGGCAAGTTTTTCCCTGACCCATTGAGCAATCGGCGCATAGAACTCAAAAGAATTTTCAGGATACGAATCCCCCGAAATCATCAGTTTATTTTCTGTTGGGTCAAAGCTGACCTGCGGTGTGGATACGGTTTGTGATATGCCGTCAAACAATCGCATGAGCGTCTCCTAAAGCTGTGCTGTAAGTGTAAAAAATGCATACTGCCCGTTAATATCGCGAATATTGTATTCCAGCCGGCCTGTCGCCCGCTTTGCCATCTCCATCAGGCCTATTCCTGCTCCTGTTGCACCTGGCGCAACCTCGCAGCGCAACTGTTGCCGGATCAGCTTTTTGAGTTCATCGGAATTCATCGTGTTGATGTGGTCAATCCTGCTCTTCAATTCTTCAATATCATCCATCAGGATCACGTTTCCGGAGGTGACTACGTAGGTCTCACCGCGCCTTGCAATGACTATGGTGGCGGAGCCGGCGTCAGCAGTGGGAATATTTCTGAGGGTGAGATAGCTCCGGGCGTTCTGGGTCATCTCAATATAGACGGAAAAAACATCCTGAACCGCCATACGGGTAATGTTCTCGGCAGCCAGGTGATTCCTGACGGCGATACCTATCTCCTCGATGATGCTGTGGGAAAAGGGTCCGTTGAAGCACATCATGATACCGTCTTTTGAAAACTGCTCTCTGAGTTCGAAGAGATCCATTGTTTCCTCCTTCTGTGAAATTCTATCAGGAACAGGATGGAATGTGTCAAAATAAACTGAGTTAGAAACGGAAACCCGCAACGGTAATGTCATCGCGCTGACTGTGGCCACCCCGATAGTCGGCGAGGATCCGTTCGAAAGCTTCAGCCTGTGATTGCATCGCCAGATCGGCATGACCGACGAGAGCCGCTCTGAAACGTTCCGATCCGAATCCGTACCCCTTGATCCCGCCTGGTTCGTCAAGCAGTCCATCGGTCGTAAGGTAGCAACACTCCCCGACCGCAAGGTTCAGTTCATGACGGGTATACATGTAGTCAGTCCTGGAACCTTTATAACCAACCCGCTGATGATCACCGCGAATTTCACGCACCGTCCCCATTGACACGACATGCAGGGAAAGCCCGGCCCCTGAATATATCAGACGCCCTGCCCGGCGCTCAACCATGCAGATGGCGATGTCGAGACCGGCGTCCACCCCCTTGAGGTGCAGGGTCTTTCGCATCATGAGATTGAGTTCGAACAGAATACGGGACGGATCGTCGCAACAAGCCTTGTCTATAACGTGGTTCAGCACCGAATTGACGGTCATGGTCATGAATGCTCCCGGAATACCGTGACCGGTACAATCAATAACCGCCAGCAGGAAATAACCGGGAAAATCCCTCAGATAGTAGAAATCGCCCCCTACTGTTTCCTTGGGATGATACAGAATAAAATGTTCGCCGAGGCATCTTTCCAGCAACTCCTGTCCGGGTAGAATCGAGGACTGGATCATGCGGGCATAGCTGATGCTCTCCATGATTTTTCGCTGCGAATCCTCCAGCATCCTGTTAGTTGCAGAAAGTTCATCTGTCCGTTCCCGTACCTTGAATTCGAGATTACTGGTGTGGTCAAGTATCATCGAGGTCATGGCATTGAACGAACCGGTCAAATCTCCCAATTCATCTTTTCCGGTTACCGGAAGCGCAATGTCATACCGTCCATCCGCAATCTCCCGCGATGCATCGGAGAGTCTCGTGAGCGGCACCAGCACCATCCGGTTGATAAGGATGCCGATCGTAATGATTACGAGCAGCAACGACAGTGACATAATCATGACAATCGGCAGAAACTCTCTCATGCTGATCACACGGGATACGTCAACAAGAACCACGTTGAACCACCCCATACCTCGCAGAAAGGAAACCGCCAGGAGGTAGTTCTTTCCGGCAAACCGCACAGGAAAAGCCCGCACGTCACTGACGCCGGCCGACAGGGATGTGATGGCATCACGTAGCTGCTCCCGTCCGGAAACATCGTCCATGAGACTGAAGATCGTGATCTTTTTTGCAGCATCCCGAACGTTGGCGTTATGCTCGACGATCTTCCTGTCCTCGTGGGCCTGTATTACCCCCGAGCGGTCGATAAGTATGGTCGCAAGACCCTTTTGTCTGCTATAAACGATTTCATTGAGGAAATCGGTTATGGTTATGCCGCCGCCGCATATTCCAACCCGTTGCCCTTGCTTGTCCACCATGATGGCATTGAACCAGACCTTTGCTTCCTGCAGAGTGGGGTTGTAGTCCAGATTCAAGGCGTAGCCGTCAATGGTGCGAAGCCCTTCAAAGAACCAGTTGTCGTCCGATTTTGCGGCATCCAGTGTCACCATTTCGACACGTTCATGCCCGGTTCGCTTGTTGTAGACGTAGTAATGACGTGATGGTGCCAGTGCTATGAAGAAACTCTTGTCCCGATAAAACGTGCGGTAACTTTCCAGTTCTGCGAAAGCCTGTTTTCTGAATTCCTGATTCTCCTCGTCTGCAGCCCATTTCATAAGAGTGATGTCATCCGCCATTTTCCGTGCCAGCACAACCTCTCGATCGATGATGGAGATGATCTTGTTCTTCTCCAGCAGCGCCTCCTTGACACCGAAACGAAGGGCCAGATCGTCAATAATGCGCTTGGTGCTCGTGTTAAAAGCGAACAGAGTCATGAGACCGACCATCAGGCTGATGAGAATGATGACGGAAATAAATTTTGATTTAAGACTGTGAAGGCGCATGGTTGCTGTCCGGGGATGTCGCAGGCAAGATTGTGATGAATTCCGGGAGGGAACCCGAGAGTATAAAACATCATCCCGCTTATAGCACAGAATTTCGTAGCCGCCAATCTTCAGTTGTGATTGACGCGTCCATCCCGGCAATCCAGTTGAGGAAAAGCCGGAACAATTAATTGCGAAAGAACAGGTTCATGCTATAAAAGGTGACATGAAAGCCTGTTCCTTCATAACTCAAACGCAGGAGGCAACTCAGATGTTTACAAAAATTCGTTCCCTGTCGCTCGTTGCACTGTCACTGCTCATAGTTACCCTCTGTTCCTGTGCCGGAACCAGATCGTTCACCGCCGCCCCCCCCAGGGACGAAGCTTTTCGTACGGTACTGAAAAGGGAGCCATCTACACTCAACATACCGATTGAGGCATCGACGGACGACATCGCCAGGATACTGAATCAGACCGTTCGTAAAGAGTTGTACAAGGGTTCGACCGGTACCAGGGGGCTTGCCGCAGATGTTCAACGCAACGGGCCGATAGTTGTCGGCGCCACAGACAATTATCTGAATGTTACCCTGCCGGTTGCCATGTCGCTCAGTTACGGTATGTTCCAAATGCCGGCCATTTCCCTGACGTTGAAATTCAAGGCCACTGCCGGTATAACTCCCGACTGGCAGCTGCACACGGAGGTCTATTACCAGGGGTTGAGCGACCTGCTGGCCGAGGAGGTGGGGGTCGGCCCGTTGTCGCTCAAGCCGCGCAACATAGCGGCGGGGATTACCCAACCGGTGCAGAAGCTTTTATCCGAGCTGCTCACCAAAAAGATCAACGAGCTGTTCCCTCTCAAATCACAGGTTGCTCAGATCTGGAACACGCTCCAAAAGCCGCTATTGGTGGATAAGAACTACAATGCCTGGCTGAAGCTGACCCCCCGCGAGGTGATGCTGTACCCGCTATACGCCCGGAACAGCCGGGTAAGATTGAGTGTAGGCATCAGCACGTTTGCCGAACTGGTGGTTGGACCCGAGCCTGTTGCCCGGCCTGTGCAGTCACTGCCCGAACTCAAGCTGGTCAACACCTTCGATAAGACCTTCCGCATCGCCCTGAATGCCGATCTCTTCTACAAGGACCTGCGTGCCATCGCAGCGCCTCTGCTGCTCAACAAACACTTCGATTCCGACGGCAAAAGTATCGTCATCAAGGATTTCGACCTGTACGGCAACGGAGAGAAGCTTGTCGTCAAGCTGGAAACTCAGGGTTCGCTGGAGGGGGTGTTCTATCTGACCGCCAAACCGGTGTTCAACTCTCAAACCAATATCTTTTCAGTGGAGGATGTAGATTTTGACGTGCAGACCCAGAGCCTGTTGCTGCGCTCGGCCGACTGGTTTCTGCACGGCGCCATAAGGGGTGTGATCCGGGAGAAGCTCAATATGAACCTGACCGAACAACTGGAGCAGACCCGCCAGATGGCCGGGAAAGCGCTTGCCAGAATGCAGCTGGTGGATCACATTATTCTGAAAGGTGACATGAAAAACCTGAAGTTTATCGATGCGATCGTGCAGAAGGATAAACTCTCCATCCAGGTGTACGCCGAGGGGGAATCAGCGGTCATTTTTCAATAAATACAAAGGTTCAGAAAAAACTCCACAGGTCATACCTTTGACAGAATCTTCAGCAGATGCGGCACCATCTGTTTCTTGCGCGACATGACGTTTTTCAACTCATACAGATGCGGTTCCAGTTGCGGGTATTCCATGACATGAGCGATGCGGGTATGTCCCTCCACCAGGAAAAGTGTTGTTTCAGTCGTGATATCGGTCACCATTAACCCGGCGATAAAGAGATTATCCCGGCGCTTGACATCTGCCAGTGCCGAGAGCAGTTCCGTTTTCATGCCGTAAAATTCGTCAAATCCGACCACCTCAACCTGCCCGACCCCGATGGTGTGTTTTTCATGCGTGAACTGTTTGAAATCGGCAGCAACAACCCGTTCCACCGAACCATAGTTCTTCAGCGAACTACAGGCGGCGAAGATATCACGTCCGAACTCCACAGCAGTAATCCCCGCCAGTTCTTCCAGCCAGGCTACGGCCATGCGATCGCGTTCAGTCGTAGTAGGCGATTTGAGGATGACCGTGTCGGAAAGGATACCGGCCATCAGCAGCGCGGCAATGGTTTGATCCGGTTTGACGCCGTATTCCCGATAACGCCCGGCCACCAGGGTACAGGTGCTGCCGACCGGCGAAGTGATGAAGGCGATCGGCGCGTTTGAATGCGTATTGCCCAGCTTGTGGTGGTCGATTACCTCTACTATTTCAACATGCTCTGCACCAGGCACCGCCTGTCCCAGCTCGTTATGATCCACAAGAATCAACCCGTAGGGGAGTGGCGCCAGTAATGATGACTTGGTGGCTACACCTGTCAGGGTACCATCTTCTTCCAGCGCAAGAACAGCTGATTCACCTGTACTCATAAGCTTCTGACGTAATCCGGTCAGGGACTCGCCGACACCGATGGATGTGAACTTATTCCCTGTCAGAAACGAAACCGGGGTGGAGAGGCGAACCAGCCAGGCGGCTGTGGCGGTATCATGCGATGTAAGCAGCACGGCAACACCTTTTACTGCAGCCAGTTCAATCAGTCCGTCTTCCGGAGCATGTCCTCCGGTCACCACCAGTACCCGAACGCCGCGTTCAATGGCAGCCTGCTGGATCGTACGGCGGTTACCGGTCATGATCAACAGTTCCCGAGGATCATGACCTTCGATACGACTGGTGAATGATTCCTCCAGCATGGCCCCGATAAACAGATTGAGGGTAATCAGGGAATCTCCTTCACCACCGCAAACATACGTGCCAGACAGAGTTCTGGTCAGGCATGGCAGGCTTGTCGTGACCTGACGCAGCTTTTCCTGACTCGGAAGCAGATAACTTTCCGAAAGACGACGAAGAGAGAGCACCCCGAGTGGTTTATTGGTGCTGTCAACCACCGGCAGAACACGAACCCCGCATGTATTGAAGAGTTCAAGCGCCTCATACGCCGAAGCATGTGGAGCGACCGTTACCGGCTGACGGCTGATAATGTCGCGCACCTTGGGGTGTACATCTGCCAGAAAAGTCGGGTCGGAAATCCCCAGACGATCGAGGATATAGCGGGTCTGTGGATTAGGGACGCCGGCCATGGCGGCTCTGATATCCGGATTGCCAAGACGTTGCTTCAGGGCAGCATAGGCGATTGCAGAAGCTATCGAATCGGTGTCGGGATTTTTATGTCCGATGACATAGATTGTTTTGGGCATGATTTCAGCCGCCTTATGAAAGGGATGGTATTTTCGGTTCTATTGAGCTTGCAGGCAATACGCCGGAAATGTTAATGCGCAGTTGTGGGTCTCATGCTAAAGTCACGAGGATCCCATTTATTCCGGACAATAACACGATTCCTCACTATTGAAAATTGTACTTTTTGACTTTTTTACGGGATAACTTCAATGAATCTGACAACCTCTCCTTCGTATCGCTGGTATATTTTCGCGATGTGCGGCAGCACATATGTCATATCCGGTTTCTGGCGCGTTTCCAACGCAGTCATAGCCGGTGACCTTGCACATGATCTGGCTCTTTCTCCCGAAGTGCTGGGGCTGCTGGGCGGTGCTTTTTTCTACTCGTTCGGTTTGGCACAACTGCCGATGGGCCCGCTATTGGATCGTTTCGGCCCCCGTATCGTTATCAGCCTGCTGGCCTGTGTCGGCGCAGCAAGTGCCGTGGCCTTTTCGCTGGCTGACAGCGGTACGATGGCGGTGCTGGCGCGGGCCGGCATCGGCCTGGGGATGGCAGCGGTTCTGATGGGCTCTTTAAAAATCCTCACCACGTGGTTTTCACCCCACGAATTTGCCACCTTGTCCGGTATCCTGATCGCCATCGGTAATCTGGGAGGCATTGGGGCCACAACTCCGCTGGCATGGCTGAGTGATCAGCTCGGCTGGCGCGGCGCCTGCGGCTTCATGGCAGCTGTGACCCTGCTGTTTGCAATCGGCATGTACCTGATCGCTCGTGATAACCCGCCTGTGCCGGACGGCACGCAAACCCTCATTCCACCTTCATTGGCAGAAATCATGGCCGGATTACGCACCGTATTCTGCAGTGGCACCTTCTGGTGTCTGGCGCCACTGGGATTCGCCTCGTATGGCGCCCTGATTACCGCTCAGGGATTATGGGGCGCCCCTTTTTTAATGCATGTCTACGGCATGAGCAAGGCAAGCGCCAGCAGTACCCTGCTGGCTATTCCTGTCGGTGTGGTCTTTGGTGCACCGATATGGGGGCGCTGGTCTGACAAGCTCGGACGCCGCAAACCGCTCGTACTGACGGGGCTTGGCGCCATGCTGCTTATATTTTCAAGCTTGACGCTGCACCTGCCGCTTCCCCGGTGGGGTCTGGCGGCACAATGCTGGCTGCTCGGATTTACCAGCGCGTCCCTCTATATTTTATACACCCAGGTGAAAGAGTCATTTTTACTATCAATAGCCGGCACGGCCCTGACTGCGCTCAATTTTTTCGTCATTCTGGGTGCCGCAATGTTCCAGCAGATGACCGGGTTCATCATGGGCAATTGGAAACCCTCTGCAACCGGCGCACTGCCGCTGGCCGCCTATCAGTGGGGGTTCGGAGTTTCAGCCGCTTTGCTGGCCCTGGCCCTGACAGTGTATATCCTCTGCCGTGAATCAGCTGGGTTCGTACTATCGGGCACAAGACGAGAAAGGCAAGGCCATGGAGATGTACTCCCGGTTGAAGAACCTTGAACCGGGCAAGGGGCGAGACGCTCAGGCGGTAGATACGGTAATGGTATCAGATCGGATCAATTTTTCCCTTGAAGATATTTTGCAGCAGTTCATTCAACAATGCTCTGGAACTCGGTTTCCTCAATAATCCGTTCACCAGTCCTTCAATATCGCCAAGCATTTCACTGGCCGAAATCATGATGATCGGTTTATTCTCAATGCCGATAGTTGCTTCATAATCCCGTATTTTCCGCACGGCTTCCTTGCCATCCATTTCAGGCATGACGACATCCATGAAGATGATGTCATACGGCATACCGCTCTCTACCGCTTTATGATGCATACTAATACCTTCGAGACCGTTTTCCGCTTCATCGTACGAGAAAACTTTGCCGATTATAGTTCCGGTCATAAGCCTGCTAAGCTCGGAGTCATCAACTATCAGTGCTTTTAGTCGGGTTTCCATGTGAAAGCTCCTCAAAGGATAGGAATTTGCTTTTTCTCGGGGTGACAGTATCACTCTAAATGAGCTGTCGTCAATGCAATTTTGGACATATGGGGGAGAAGAGAGAGCTGTCTGTGGGAGTTATGACACGCAGCCTTTCTGCTTTACTTCAGAGGCCGGTCGCAAGCCGGGCTTATTTCGTTGACGACCCTTCGGGCAGAGGCTAAAATAAGTCGTTGCCAGCGTGGCATTCAGAGTCTGGCAAAACCGGCTTGCCGTATTACCTCAACAACCATGTCGGCAAATTTCTGGTGACGGTGATTTCGTTGACCACTAACATTGTACAAAATACATCCATCACCATCATCGGAGGCGGCCTGGCAGGTTGCGAGGCTGCCTGGCTGGCAGCGAGGTTTGGTGTACCGGTTGTCCTTCACGAAATGAAGCCTCTGCGCTACTCCCCTGCACACCATCTGCCCGGACTGGCGGAGCTGGTCTGCTCCAATTCCTTGCGAGGCATCTCTCTTGACAATGCCGTTGGTCTTCTTAAAGAGGAACTACGCCGTTGCAATGCCTTGACCATTGAGGCAGCCGAGGCCACCAGCGTTCCGGCCGGCGGTGCCCTGGCTGTTGACCGGGAACTTTTTTCCGCCTATATCACCGGCAAAATACTTTCACACCCTTTGATTCACCTGGAATACGGCGAAGTAACCTCGCTCCCCGAAGAAGGAATCGTCATTATCGCCACCGGACCGCTTACCAGCGATACCCTGGCCTCCTCACTTGCAGAACTGACGGGAGATAGGCTCTATTTCTATGATGCCATAGCTCCGATCGTTGCTGCCGATTCGCTGGATATGACAAAGATTTTTGCCGCATCTCGTTACGGCAAAGGCGATGGTGATGATTACCTCAATTGTCCGTTGAATGAGGATGAATATCTGCGTTTTGTGGATGCATTGCTGAGCAGTGAGAAAGTTCCTGCACGTGATTTTGAGAAAACCATCCACTTTGAAGGTTGCATGCCGGTGGAAGAGCTGGCTGCACGCGGCTTGGAAACACTCCGTTTCGGGCCGATGAAACCGGTAGGGCTGGTTGATCCGAATACCGGCCGGGAGGCTCATGCCATTATTCAGTTGCGAGCCGAAAATCGTGAAAAAACCTTGTACAATCTGGTTGGTTTCCAGACCAAACTGACGTGGCCGGAGCAGCGTCGGGTTTTCCGTATGATTCCTGGATTGGAAGAAACCGAGTTTATCCGTCTCGGTTCGATGCACCGCAACACCTTCATCAATTCCCCGGCTTTGTTATTGCCTGCTCAGCAGTTGAAAAGCGAACCACGCATCTTATTCGCCGGCCAGATCACCGGAGTGGAGGGATACGTCGAATCCGCTGCCAGCGGTTTTCTGGCCGGTATCGCCGCTGTGCAGATGATTCAGGGAAAACCGTTATCAATGCCGCCCCCTGAAACGGCCCTGGGGGCACTGATGGGGCACATTACCAATGCAGACGCCAGACATTTCCAGCCGATGAATATAAACTACGGACTGTTTCCCGAATTGCCGGGGAGGGTCAAGAAGAAGGAGCGGCGACAGAAACTGGCGGAAAGGGCGCTGGCAGCGCTGGATGAGTGGAAGGAAAATCTGTGGTGAGAAGGAATGTATACGATGGATGACAATAATACCCCCCCCCTCAAGCGGGTAGAAGATCAATTAAAAAAATGCGTCAAATGCGGCGCATGCCGGCAGAACTGTCCCGCTTTCACTGCGTTCCAGCGCGAACCGGCGGTGGCGCGGGGTAAGGTGGCGCTGGCGCAGCATGTGCTAAAAGATGACATCGAACTGGATGACCAGACCTATCTGGCCATGTCAAAATGTCTGCTCTGCGGCAGTTGTGTGGACAAGTGTCCCAATGACGTACCGACCGATGAAATTGTCATTGCCGCACGCGAGGCGCTAGCCGAAAAGCGTGGCCTGACGACATTTCACAAGGCGGTTGGCCAGGTAATCTGCAGCCGTTCCCGCATGAAGATGGGTGCAAAGATGGCGGGACTCTTTGGGCCATTGTTCTTCAAAAAAGTTCCGGAGACTTCCGGACTACGGTTGCGTTTTCCTATGCCTTTTGTGGGAAACCGGCGTTATATCCCTGCAATAGCTAAAAAGCCTTTCATTGACCGGCACCCTGAAGTAATTCCAGGCGAACCGGGCAAACCGCGTGTCGTTTTTTTCGTCGGCTGCATGACCAACTTTGTTTATACCGGGATAGGTGAGGCGGCCCTGGCGCTTTTAAGGCACGTGGGATGTACCGTTATCATTCCCAAAGGTCAGCAATGTTGCGGTCTTCCCGGCATGTCGGGCGGCGACATTGCAACTGTGCGTGAACTGGCCGAAAAAAATCTGACTGAAATGGAAAAATACGAAGCGGATTACGTTATGAGCGCCTGCGCCACCTGCAGCGGGGCGCTGCATCGACTCTATCCCCTGGTGGTCGGCAAGCGCAATCCGGAGTTACGTACCCGTCTGGACTCCCTGGCGAAAAAAACGGTGGATGCTGCCCAATTGTTGCAGCTATTGGGCCTCAACCCGGTCGAGACCGGATCCGGTGGAGATATCAGAGTCACCTACCACGACCCATGCCATCTGCGCACACGGGGAATAACGAAACAGCCGCGTGAGCTGTTGAAGGGGACTCCCGGCGTCGAACTGGTCGAGATGGAAGGTGCCGACAGATGCTGCGGCCTGGGCGGTACGTTCAACGTGTATCATTATGAGTCATCCATGGCGATAAATGAGGCCAAGAGCCTGGCTATCACAGATACAGCCGCCCAGATTGTCGCCACCGGCTGCCCCGGCTGCATGATGCAGCTTTCGGATGGTTTGAAACAGCATGGATCAAGCGTAGAAGTATTACATACGCTTCAACTTCTGGCGCGTAATCTCCGAGATTGTCAAGAATAACTGGCAGTCCGGGATTGTTATAGATCATGAAATTCACCCTGCTGACTCATTTCAAGGAAATAGAGAAACGTTCAAACACCGGTCGAGTGGTGCTGGATGTCCTAGGCAGCGAGGCAGAGCAGCTACGCTGGGACCGGATGAACCCACCAGCCGGTTTGCTGGAGGAGATTGAGACGGGCGGGGTGGCGGTGGTTTATCCCGGTGCCAGCGACGGCAGTCTGACCGGCATCACACGCTGTATCCTGATCGACGGTACCTGGCACGAAGCTCGAAAGATCTATCAACGCAGTTCCTACCTTATGAAAGTACGCCGGGTCGGCCTCACGCCGGCAAGGAGCTCGCGCTATAACCTGAGAAAGAACCAGAAAGAGGCCTGCCTGTGTACAGCTGAATGCGTTATTGAAATCCTGCGTGGTATAGGAGACGACGCTGTAGCAGACCGGCTGGAAGCGTCTTTTCTGGCATTTATCAAACAATCTGGTGCCAAGCAGGTCATTATATAGCGCAACATAAAAACAAGGCAGCGCAATGAGCAGTCTTTTCCGGAGTACCGTCCAACGCAATTAGCTGTTTACGCGCGTCAGCCTGATATGTTATTGTGCCCGCTATGGCAAGCTATATGTAAACAATAAAAGGAGGAAGTAATGAAGAAATATGTCTGTACCATTTGCGGCTATATTCACGAAGGAGACGCTCCCCCGGCCGAATGTCCCCAATGCAAGGCTCCATCGGATAAATTTATCCTAAAAGACGAAAGCTGCCTTAGTTGGGCCGATGAGCACAAAATCGGTGTTGCCCAAGGTATTGATCAGGAAATCATTGATGGACTCAAGAGGAACTTCACGGGCGAATGCACCGAAGTCGGTATGTACCTGGCCATGAGCCGTCAGGCTGACCGCGAAGGTTATCCCGAGGTAGCAGAGGCCTACAAACGGATCGCATTCGAGGAAGCTGAACATGCTGCCAAGTTTGCCGAGTTATTAGGCGAAGTAGTACAAGCCGACACCAAGACCAACCTTACGATGCGTGTCGACGCAGAAAACGGAGCCTGCAAAGGTAAAAAAGAGTTAGCGACGAAGGCCAAGCAACTTAACTACGATGCCATTCATGACACCGTTCATGAGATGTGCAAGGATGAAGCTCGTCATGGGCAGGTCTTTGCTGGATTGCTGAAACGCTACTTCTGATATATGTACTGGGTGTACAAAGGGCTGTCTCTGAGATCCAATAGGCGTCCAGCTGCAGAGAAGTTCAACGCATGGAAGCGCCAGCCAATTCGCTAAACAAGCCGCCCCCGAGAGGTCGGCTTGTTTAGTTTTACCTGAAAAACAGATTGCAAAAACAACCGGCGACATACTTCAATCCGGTCTGAAGAGCCTGGAATGTGTAATGTTCATGTATACTGCTTCAGTTGTTTGCGCACGTCCCGATAATCAGGCACATAACGGCTGACCATCCTCCAGAAGTCGGGTCCATGGTGTCGCACCTTGATGTGGCAGAGTTCGTGCACAATGACGTAGTCAAAACAGGCAGGTGGAGCCTTGATCAGGTTGAGATTGAGGACGATCCGCCGGGTTCGATAGGAATAGCTTCCCCAGCGTGTTTTCATGGATCGGATGGTAATCGGTGGCAATGTAATACCTTCGCCCTGCATAATGCGGTGACATTCGACTGAACGCTCCTCTGCAATTTCAAGTGCCCGTTTCCGATACCAGTCGGCAATCATACTGCGAACGCTCTCTTCTGCAGGAATCTCCGGTACTGACAGTATCAGGAGCCCGTCATGCAGACGCAGCGATGAATGCAGTCCCGTTGTGAACTCCAGACGAAACGCCTCTCCCCGATACATGAATACCGCCCCGCGACCATAATCCTGATGTTGCTTGACTGGTCGTGAATCCAGCCTCTTCCACACCTTCCGCACCCATTCTGCTCTGCTCGCGACAAATGCCCTGATTTCTTTTTCCGATATCCGCAGCGGTACCCGCACCGATACCGACTTGTCGGGGCGCACCGTTATACCGAGCGTTCTGCGTCGTGAATGGCACCAACCGTATGATACGAACACACCTGCGCACTCTACAGAGTCATGCCTGATCTCATTGCCTTCGGATGCCACCGTTACCTCGTATTAATCCAGTCAATCACCGACTGCGGTATGTCCTGAGTACTTAATTTTCCAGATATTCTGCTAAAATACCGCTCGTCTGACGCAAACGCCGACTCAATGTCTTCGCGATTTTGACCACAAGCTTGCCCCACAGACGTGGATATTCGTTCGATAATCGTTCGTAACCTTCCTTTGTAAGTATCAGAAGTTCAATTGGTGTATGCGCCACGGCTGTTGCTGAACGGGGTTCGCCATCAATAAGGGACATTTCTCCGAGTGAATTCCCCGGTCCGAGGGAAGCGATGATCTTGTTTTTGTTTCCAAGGCCTTCCTTGATAATATCTACCCGTCCTCGACAGACGATGCTCAAAAAGGCACAGGCTTCACCCTGCTGGCAGACGACGTTCCCTGCACCAACTTTGTAGGCTTCCATGAATCCGGACAGCGACTGTACTTCGCTCCATTCAAGTCCTTTGCCAAGCTGTGTTTTCTCCAGCATCTCCGCTCTGCGTTGCACTGAAAGAACCATCCATTCGAACCCGGTGGATGAAAACGGTATGTTATCCATGGCCATTTGGCGCCTCGTGTCGTCTTGTTTGGTAACGGTGGACTGTAGCTTAACCATTTAAAACAGCAAGGGGTGATCATTCTGTCCTGACAAAAGGCGCGTCCGATTGGACGCGCCTTCCGGGTATTGCTGTATGTATATTGCCATCGTACCAGAAAGACAGGCTCACTAGCTCTGAGCTGCCTGCACGGCTGTGATTGCAGCGACGTTGACGATGTCATCTATGGAACATCCGCGCGAAAGGTCGTTGACGGGTTTAGCGAGACCCTGGATGATCGGGCCGACCGCTTCGGCTTCCGCAACGCGCTCAACCAGTTTGTAGCCTATATTACCCGCATCAAGGTTCGGAAAGATCAAAACATTGGCCTTGCCTGCCACAGGACTGCCCGGCGCCTTTTTACCGCCTACGCTTGGCAGCAGAGCGGCATCGGCCTGAAGTTCGCCATCAATCTGCATATCCGGTTTCATCTGCCTTGCTATTTTCAGGGCTTTTGTGACCTTGTCTACATCAGGATGCACAGCGCTTCCCTTGGAGGAAAAGGAGAGCAACGCCACACGGGCCTCAACATCCAGAAATGCCTTACAGTTTCCGGCTGTGGCAACAGCGATTTCGGCCAGGGCCTGAGCGTCAGGATCCGGATTGACGGCGCAATCGGCAAAGAGCATGATGCCATTCTCACCGAAGAAGTGGTTCTTGGTGATCATCAGGAAGAATGAGGAAACCGTCTTGATACCCTCAGCCGGACCAACGGTCTGAAAAGCAGCTTTGAGTACATTTCCTGTCGTGTTCGAGCCGCCTGCCACCTGACCACCCGCATCTTTGTTATGCACCATCATCCCGGCGTAGTAGAGGTTGTCAGGGGCGATCAGAATAGCCCGGGCCTCTTCATGTGTCACAATTTTACCCCTGCTTTTGCGCAATTCTTTAAAATCATTCACGTATTTATCCAGTTTCGGGGATGTCGCCGGGTTTATCAGCTCAACGCCGACCAGGTTGATCCCTTTTTCGTCCGCTTCAGCCTGAATCTTCGCAGGATCGCCAAGTATCACGATCCTTGCCAGCTTTTCGCGGGTGATTGTTTCTGCTGCGTACAACATCCGCTCATCATAACTTTCGGGCAGTACAACGGTCTGCAGATGTCTTTTTGCTTTTTCCTTGATCTGGTCAACAAGATGCATAACAAGCCTCCTTTGTAGAATAATGCAGGTTAGTATTTATAATCGAAACTGCTCTGTCCGGTCAACAGAAAATGCCTGATTTCACAGGCTTTTAGCGATACTGAATTAGTTGAACTGATAGTTAAATCCATAAATATGGTTTTGTAGATAAAAGTACAGAATTGTAATTATTTTTGACAAATATGTGATTGATGAAGTTTGACCGGTGTACCGCGCCTTAGTCTCAGGTTCAGCATCTCCACCATTACCGAGAAGGCCATGGCAAAGTAGATGTAGCCTTTGGGTATGTGCATATCGAGGCCATCGCCGATCAACGCCACACCGATCAGAAGCAGAAAGCTGAGCGCCAGCATCTTGATGGTCGGGTGTCTTTCAACAAAAGAACTGATTTTACCCGAAAACAGCATCATGAATGCGACGGCTATAACTACGGCGGCAACCATAATGGCTAGATGGTTGGCCATCCCGAGAGCCGTGATGATAGAATCAAGGGAAAATACTATGTCCAGCAGAAGAATCTGGACAATAACGACGCCAAAGGTTGCTCCTGCACGAGCGGATGAAACCTTCTCCTCACCTTCAAGCTTCTCGTGGATTTCCATGGTGCTTTTCCAGAGTAGAAACAGCCCACCGGATATGAGGATCATATCGCGACCGGAAATCTCATTCCCCAACACCGAAAACAGCGGCGACGTGAGTCCCATCAACCAGGTAAGAGAGAAAAGGAGAGCGATGCGGATGAACATCGCCAGTCCGAGGCCTGCCAGCCGGGCTTTCTCCTGTTGATGAGCTGGGAGTTTGCCGGCTTGAATGGAAATAAATATAATATTGTCAATCCCAAGTACTATTTCCAGTGCGCTTAGTGTCACCAGTGCCATCCAGACATGCGGATCCGTAAGCCACTCCATTGGCACTGCCTCCTTTATTCACTTTCCGCCGCCATAACTGTGAAGCCCCGACAGAAAAAGATTGACGCCCAGATAGCAGAAGATAGTGGCGGCAAAACCGATAATGGAGAGCCAGGCGGCGCGCTTGCCGACCCATCCCTTCGTGATGCGCGCGTGCAGAAAGGCGGCATACACAAACCAGACAATCAGCGACCAGGTCTCTTTCGGGTCCCAGCTCCAGTAGGTGCCCCAGGCGTAGTTGGCCCAGGCCGCACCGGTGATGATGCCGAGTGTGAGCAGAGGGAAACCGACCATTATCGCCCGGTAATTGAGGTCATCCAGCACCCTTATGGGTGGAAACATGGACAGCAGACCATCTCCGGCCGGTTTGTCAGCAGACTCCTCACCACCGGCTTTGATAAGGTACATTATCGAAATGCCGCACGCTACAGCGAAAGCCGCATAGCCGAGGAAGCAGGTAATAACGTGGTACAGCAGCCAATTGCTCTGCAGAGCGGGAACGAGCGGCTCAATGCCGGTGTTCAATCCGAGTTGCGCCCAGGCCATGCCAAGCAGGGCAAAAGGCATGACAAAAGCGCCGATCACCCGGTACTTGTACTTGATGTCGAGCAGGGCGTATATCAGCACGATTGTCCATGAGAAGAAGACTACCGACTCGTACAGGTTGGAGAGCGGTGCGTGTCCCACTCCCATGTCGTAGGACTCCTTCCATCGCAGGGCTATCGCTGCGGTTTGTGACAGCAGTCCACCATAAGCAACTGCAATTGCAACCGTGCCGAGCAACTTGGTACGACTGGTGAGGAACACAAAAAACAACAGCATGGATACGAGGTAGGCAAAGGTGGTTATGTTAAATAACAGTGAGCTGGTCATTATGGTTTCTCCTTGGTGAGACCTGATTTCAAATTATCGACGAGACTTTCGAAGGTTTGCCGGAAGGCACCCTGGTTTTTGCTGGCATTACCACCGACGGTGATGTTTCCATCCTGTATGCGCACCCAGACTCGACGGTGGGACATGAAAAAGGCGGCATAAATGCCAATAACCATCAATAGACAACCCGCCCAGACGATCTCCACTCCTGGATCCTTGGCCACCTGCAAACCGGTATACATCCGCTTCTGCGCGCCCTTGTAGTGAATAACCGGCCCCATGCCATGCTTCTGCGCATGCTGGATGTTCAGTTCAGGATGGTTGGCATACACGACTAAACTTTCCGTTTTTCCATTGGGAGCATGAATCTCAACCTGCACTGCCGGGCCGGACAATCCCCGTGCATACGGCGAAATATCATCAGTCGCCTCGATAACGTGCAGACTGCTGCCATCCGGCAGATTTAGGGAGGATTGACCGGGAACCGTCAGAGAAACAGGATTTTTTCCGTCCAGATCACTGACAGAGAAGTAGTAGTTGCCGGCATTGCCGTAACTGGATTGGTAAAAGGTGATCCCTTTATAGGTCAGCGGATCGTTAACTATTACGCGGGCATTTGTGTAATCCGGCACCGGTTTCCCATTTTCCAGCACCGTCAGGATGCTTTTGAACTCCTTCGGAGATCCGTTGGCATATTTGGCAAGAGTGAATTGTTCAAGGCGCAGGGAAAAACCGAGGTCAAGCTCTTTTTCCGAACGCAACATGACCTTGGATACGCTCTCCCCTTCAAGGATGTTGACCATGCCTTTGAAGCCGAAAAGCGAACCGACCATGGCGCCGATGAAGATAATAATGACACTCAGATGGACGAAATAGACGGATAGACGGCACCAGGGAGTTTTCTGGGCGAAGAGGTGCCAGACACCGTCAACCTCGGTCACGAGCGGTTCGGCAAAATTCGTTTTCAGGAAGGCGACTACCTGCTCTTTCACTATTGACGCATCAGCCGGATTCCTGATTGTGGCCACATTGGTCAGTGACCGTTCCAAACCGTCATCCAGGATCGTTACCGGCAGAGTAATAATTTTCCATATGTGAGGCAGCCGCTTGATGGAACAGGCAACGAGGTTGACCGTCAGCAGATAGAGCAGCAGTATGAACCACCACGAATGGTACATATCGAAAAAACCCAGTGCCTTGTAGAGATTTATCTTGGCCATGCTGATCTGGGCTAGGTATTCTTGGGGAGGTATACCTTGCGGGATGACCGTCCCGATGATCGAGATGACCGCCAGGGAAATCAGAAGAAACATGGTCAGTTTTAGTGAACAGAAAAAATCCCAGAGGGAATGCAGAAAATCGCTTTTAGGGGTTGTCACGGGTACGTTCTCCTTGTAAGTGTGTGTCGTTGCCCCTGCATACGCAGGGATTAGCCGGGGTGCTCCAGAGTGGCAGCCTGATCGGTCTGATATTTTGCAGGCTGGATGTGGAACATCAGATGGTCCTCGTTGTCCGGAACGTATCAGGTGGAGTTTTGCGGGGGAGCAAAAATGGGGCGATACACCTGAGGTAGTGAGCATGAAGATTCCCGAAAGATGCGAACAGCAATCACCGGCGCGTAGGTCAGCCGTAGCCCCTGGCCAAGCGGAGCATGGCACATGCATTTGCAGAACATCGAGTCGCAACAGCCTGAACTTTGCCCCTCGGAGGAGGGGCACTGTTCACAGGGTGATGTTGCCATATCGGAAAGAGCCAGCACACCGGATGTGGTTTTAATCAGGTTGGCATCATGAGTCAGTTTCGTAGCCGGCAAGGTCAGGTAGATGACGATCAGGACGGTGGCAATGGTATAGTTGTATGCGAGCGAGAAGTTTATGGATTGTCTGAAATACATGGCAAACAATCTATGTAATCCGTCAAAAAATGTCAAGATCTTGCATTCTGTTAGAAATCAGGTACGCTTGCGAAAGTAAGAAATAAATGAGATTGGAGCGAATATTTTGGCTACTACATCTGACGGTCCAGCAGAAAAAACTTCGGATACACCTGAGGTAACGATTGATGGTAATGTGGATGTCCCTGTTCAGCCGGATTCTGTCGCTGATGCGATATCAGGAGAAATTGCGGATATTAATAAAGATTCTGAACACGGAGAAATCCATGACGGGATGGAATCCAATTCCAGGGAAGAAGTCGCAGCTCTGCTCGGCGGAAGCGAGATTTCCGGCCACGAGGCTCCGAAGGCTGAGACGGATCAGGACGCTGCGGAGTTGGCTGAAAACGTAAACTCTGAAGAAAAGATGGATACAACGGTTTTCTCAACGGACTCTATTCTCGATCTGCCGGATAATCAGCCAATACCTGACATAATTGTCGCGCCTGTCAGTACCGTGGTGAATCATTCTGTCAGCGGGACAGACCTGAATAATCTTCTGAAATCTCAACAAGATTCTTTGGCCATTATTCAATATATTTCATCAAAAACAGATTCGGTTTTGAACGATACAGACCACCTCAAAGAACAGGTTAACAATATATCAGGCAGCTGTGAACTGCTGACTGAGGAAATGAAATCATTCATCTCCAGTGCCGGCACTAAGAGCATACTTTCCAAAACGTACCTGACGGGTTCATCGGTAGCCCTTGCCTTGCTGGTTATTTTCCAGATGTACCTGTTTTTCTCCCTGGTCAAAATTCAGCGACTGCAAAATACCGCCGGGTCGGCGGTTCTGGAAAATATAAGTGGTCTCAACAAGAAAATGGCTGATTACAATACTAATCTCAAAAAAGTTTTGGAAGGTCCGGCTCACCAGGAACCTGGCCATCCGACTCCTGCTGCAGCGGAAAAGGCTGGTCACGAGACACACGGAAATAAAGAGGGCGACTCCGCACATATCACACCGGTGCTCGAAAAATTGAACAAACTGAGAAATGGGCTTCCGGAAAAAAAATTGATCCGGAAGGAGACCGGCGACTGGTTTGTATTACATATGAAAAGTGAGGAGGTCATATCAGACGTAGAGGTTATCGACGTCCTGAACCAGGCATACAAAAGGATCGGTAGATCCCTTTCGCCAAAGATTCCCCCGCCACCCCATAATGCTTTATGCATCCTGAAGCCTGATGGAAAGGGCGGGACCGAGGTTGTCATGACAACGCTCTTTTTGCCTTAAGTTATGTGGATACTAATGATTCATAGTTTTTTTTAGAAATAATATTCATGGGCAAAACCGGTTGTACCGGTAACAGTGGTCCGGGCGCTGCAAAAAAATGTACCGGTGCAGGTCAAGACCATCGGTAACATTGAGGCATTTACCAGCGTGGCTATCAAATCACAGGTAAACGGTCAGATAGCACGGGTTCATTTCACGGAAGGCAGAGATGTGGAAAAGGGAGCTTTGCTGGTAAGCATCGACCCGGAGCCGTTCCAGGCGACCGTGAGCCAATTCGAGGCAGCCCTTGCCAAGGATCAGGCGCAAGCCGGATTTGCCCGTGAACAGGCTGGCCGTTACGAAGGATTACTCAGGGAAGGTATTGTTACACATGACCAAAATGACCTGCTTCAATCGAATGCCGAAGCGTTGGCCGCTGCCGTAGTGGCGGAGAGCCTCCGCCATTTTCCTTGAAATCTCATTGATTCTCAGATTTTTTCCCGTTTGGCGAACTCTCAGACCAGGGATCAGTGATGGTTTTCCGGATAGCACAACAACGTCAGGGCTCGCCGCGCACGCCGTCACTGGAGAGCATGACGAGGTCGACGCGGCGGTTTTTAGCGCGGCCTTCATGTGTGGCGTTATCGGCAAGGGGACGAAATTCAGCATAACCGGTGGCTGAAATCTTGTCCGGGTCAACGTCGAAATTATTGAGCAGATATTTGAGGCCATTGGTTGCACGTGCCGTAGACAGCTCCCAGTTGGAAGGAAACTGTGCGGTATTGATCGGGACGTTGTCGGTATGTCCCTCAACTCGCAACGGGTTGTTGTACTGAGTCATTACTTCGGAGATCGTGTTGATCAGCTCATACGCTTCCGGTTTGATTGTGGCCTTGCCGGAATCAAAAAAACCGGCTTCCTTGAGACTGACGATCAGGCCCCGGCGGGTAATTTCAAGGCTGACTTTTTTCTGGGCACCCTGTTTGACAAGATAAGCCTCAATCGAAGCCCTGATCTGGCGGAAATCCTTTTCTTCAGCACGGGTCTTGGCCTGGCCGCTACGGGGGCGGCCCATGGGGGGCAGGGAAACTTCAGGTTTGAGTGCCGGAATAACCGTTATCGGTCTCGACGGGATCACATTGAGCCTGGGCGTCGGAGCGCCTGCGGTCGCCATGCCGAATGACGCCTGAATAGATGCCACGACCTCCTCGACCTTCTTCTTGTCGCTCTGTCCCATCGCGTATAAAACCACGAATACTGCGAACAACAGTGTAATGAAGTCGGCATATGATACCAGCCAGCGTTCGTGATTGACGTGCTTTTCGGGTTCTTTTTTAAGTGCCATATCAGTTTAGTGGTCGCCACCCACGAAGGCTTTAAGCTTCTGCTCGATAAAATGAGGGTTTTCGCCGTTCTGGATGGCGATCAGCCCTTCCAGGATCATTACCCTGCGCAGAATTTCTTCCTTCATGCGGATTTTGAGTTTAGTTCCGATCGGCAGGCAGATGATGTTGGCAATCATAAGACCGTAGATGGTAGCAACGAACGCAACGGCGATACCCCCTCCGAGTTTGGAAGTATCTGAGAGATTTCCCATGACGTGGATCAGACCAAGAACAGCTCCAATGATCCCGATAGTGGGAGAAAAACCTCCGGCGGCCTCGTAGAATTCAACACTATGCTTGTAATGGTCTTCGTAGGCCATGATTTCTGCTTCAAGCGTTTCGCGCAGTTTCTGCGGGTCAATGCCGTCGACCACCAGCGAAATCCCCTTTTTTATGAAAGGATCTCTGGCCGACTGGGCTTCCTGCTCCAGCGAGATCAGACCATTGCGTCTGGCCTTGGTGGCGTAGTTTATAATATCCTTTACAACCTGCTCGTGATCGACCTTAGCAGGAAGGAACGCCGTCTTGACTTCCTTCAACGCATTAATGATCGCCGGCAGCGGCATGGAGACAAACACGGCTCCGAAAGTGCCCCCGACAACAATCATCGCCGCAGTGGGCTGAATGAGCGCCGAAATATGCACACCTTCGATCGCGGCACCACCGAAAACTGCGCCGAAAGCCATCACCAATCCAATAATAGTTGCTAAATCCATAGGCTAGAAATCCCGACTGTGGAGTGGAGTAAAAACGTGAGTGTCCCGAGCGACTGGACAGATGGCTTCTTTTTCAATGGAAACACGCTGAAACAGATGGATGCGTTGTCGCTCAAGATATTTTTTCCTGTTTGGAGCTTCGCAGCGCCGCATGATCCTGGCTCTGAATGCCACTACCTTGCTGATGATTGTGCCGGCCCGTTCTTTGACAATATAACGATTACCGTTGAAAAGCGTGATAACGGTGTCAGGGGTTTCTTCAATGCTGACGATGTGGTCAGGGTTAAAATACATCAGCTGTTTATCCAAGCGTGTCAGTGCAATCATACTGGCCCCGGTTACTAAAATCAGGATTTTCTATAAATATCAAAAACGGTGTCAGGTCAAGAACTTTTTGCCTTCTTCGGTCATCCATCCGTTACTGCAGCCGCAGCTTCGCATCAATAGCATCAAAGTCTATGTAGCGATCTGCTATGGAATTGATCAAATCTATCTTCTCCAGATCTTCCGGTCCGATCTTGGATACGTGTTCACGCAGTCGGTAAAAAATGTCCGATGAGGTTTCTTCGATACGAATGTAAGGAATGTTGCTGTCGTCTATTATGCGCTGGGTTATGCTCGACACCGGAACATGGCCGGCAATCAAAAGACCTGTCAGGCGCGATTTATACTCCGGTATGTGGTGCAGTGCCGATGCCGTGACAAGCAATTCGTCACGAGAACTGGTTACAATCAGCAGAGTGGATGGTTCCAGATGATCAATGACTATCTGGGATGAGGCCGCCCCCAGCTGGATAGTATGACAAATGCGGGTTCGTTCTTTGGGATCTCCCCTCAGGGGCAGACCAAGCAGATCGGAAATGTGCTGCAGGGTCGGGTCTGCCAGAATCGGAGAGTAGTCAAAAGCACTGGTCACCAGCATATCAGTGGCGGCAAAGGCCTTAGTAAGGTATGTCATGGCGTGGGCACGCTTTTCAGCGACCAGCTTATTTGCCATAATGACTCTGACTTGGGCTTTTTCCCGCTCGTACAAGGCCAGATTGAGCTCTACGGCATCAATCACATTACCGATACCACCTCCCGTCAGCAGCAGCACCGGCGCATTGAGCATGGCTGCTACCCTGGCATTGCTGACTCCCACTACTGAACCGACACCGCAATGGCCGGCCCCTTCAATGATCAGAAAATCGTTTTTGCTCTCCAGTCTGGCACAGGCTGCCCGAATTATTTCTCCGGGTGCATTGATATCCATCTCGCTGTCCAAAAAGTTACGGGTTGTCCCGGGGGTCAGAGCGAGCGGAGACATGATGGCAACATCCTCCTCCAAGCCAAAAACACTGGCAAACATTGCTGCGTCTTTATCAACGACAAGTCCATTGTATTCGATGCATTTGGGACCGACCGGCTTCATAAAACCGACCCGTCCGTATTTTCTGCGGGCCAGATGCATCAGGGACAGACTTATGGTGGTTTTACCGCAGTGCTGACCGGTAGCCCCAATGAATATTTTCTTGCACATATGTTTTGCTCTCCGATTTTGGTAAACCTTCCCGGTATATATATCACAATTTCGATAGGACGCCAGCTTTTGATGTAAATGTACGCAATTGATGCGGGTATGCAGCATATCGGAAAATTGGATTGACAGAGCCGAGGCAATCATCTAGTTTGCTTAAAACGCTGGGGGAGTTTAGGCTGAGAGCGGCTTATAACCGCGACCCTTCGTACCTGATCCGGGTAATTCCGGCGTAGGGAAGCGCGATCTATTGATGTTATCCAGCCGCTTCAGCGGCTTTTTTCTTTTGTGGAGTGCGACCATGCAGATTCTATTGAATGGTGAAAATACAGAGACAGCAGATGGCAGCTCAATTACCGCTCTTTTGGTACAACTGGGGATAAGGCCTGAGCGGGTCGCGGTTGAAGTCAACCTCGACATCGTTTCCAAAGCGAAGTATGACGTCCGCGTCCTGTCAGACGGTGACAGGGTTGAAATAGTTCATTTTGTAGGTGGAGGATAACCGATATGACACAGACAGACGACAAACTGATTATTGGCGGGCGGGAATTCAGTTCACGGCTGATGGTGGGAACCGGCAAATATGCAAGTTTCGAACAGACCGCTCGTGCCCTGGAGATCTCCGGGGCTGAAATCATCACGGTGGCAGTCCGGCGCGTCAACCTTGATCGCAGCACAGAGTCGCTACTGGACTTCATTGATCTTAAAAAATATACTCTGCTTCCCAATACCGCCGGCTGCTACACGGCAGATGACGCCGTGCGTACCTGTCGCCTGGCCCGCGAGGCCGGGATGTCCGATTTTGTCAAGCTGGAAGTTCTGGGGGATGAGAAGACTCTTTTCCCGGATAACGAGGAACTGCTCAAAGCGGCAAAAATACTGATCTCTGACGGTTTCACCGTGCTGCCCTACTGCAGTGACGATGTGATCGTCTGCAAAAAGCTGGAAGATCTCGGCTGTGCAGCGGTCATGCCATTGGGGGCTCCGATCGGCAGTGGCCTTGGCATTCGTAACCCCTACAACATCCGCATCATTCTTGAAAATGTCACCGTTCCAGTTATTGTCGATGCAGGGGTTGGCGCGGCTTCGGATGCTGCCATAGCAATGGAGCTGGGCTGTGCCGGAGTGCTGATGAACACCGCTATTGCCGGTGCCAGGGATCCGCTTGCCATGGCCGAAGCGATGAAGCTGGCTGTTATTGCGGGCAGATTGTCATACAAGGCGGGCAGGATCCCGCGCAAGCTGTACGCCAACGCCTCAAGTCCTCTGGACGGTATGCTCGTTTGATGACCGCAGCAGATTACAGGTTGTATCTGATCACAGACCGCCGCCAAACCGGCGGCAGGTCGCTGACAGAAGTGGTGCGCCCGGCTCTTGAGGGTGGCGTAAGGCTTGTCCAGCTACGCGAAAAAGATCTGACGAGCGCCGAACTGTACCGTCTGGCTCTTGAATTAAGGGGCATCACGAGCAACTTCGGCTCACGCCTGATAATCAACGACCGGCTGGATATTGCTCTGGCGACGGGGGCCGACGGTGTTCAGGTCGGTGTCAATAGCATGCCGGTAACAGAAGTCCGTCGTCTATTGGGGCCTCATATGCTGATCGGCTATTCCGCCCATGAAATTGGTGAGGCAAGGCGTGCACAGGGCGACGGCGCTGATTTCGTTACTTTTGGACCGGTGTATTTCACCCCCTCCAAATCTGCCTGCGGTCAGCCATGTGGGGTCTGTAAAGTTGCTGAAGTCTCGTCGGATCTGGACATACCTGTTTTCGCCCTGGGCGGTATTAATCCGGAGAATGTCTTAGAGCTTCTGGATGCCGGCGTAAGAGGCATTGCCCTGATTTCATCCATAATCGCAGCATCTGATCCGCTGACTGCCACTGCATCCCTGCTGCAAAAGATTGAAGAACATGTCCGCTATTCCTGACGAACGTATCCACCCGCACCTGCACTTCAACTCCTATGGTCACCACCTGCGCCGTCGCTTTGGTTTCCGGATCAGCAAGGTCAATGTGGACGCCGGCTTTACCTGCCCCAATCGTGACGGCCACAAGGGGATCGGCGGCTGCATTTACTGCAACAACGTATCATTTTCCCCAAAGGAGACTCACTCCCTGGTTCCGCTGGAAAAGCAGATGGCGGCTGGCATGGCCTATCACCGTATCCGGCTCGATTCAAAGAAATTTATCATCTACTTTCAGAAATATACCAACACCTACGCTTCGGTTGAATTGCTTTCAGACCTTTACCACCGGGCGCTGGATCACCCCGATGTTATCGGCATCTCGGTCGGTACACGACCCGACTCACTGAGCGATGAAGCTCTCGATCTGTTGACTGAAATCGCGAAAACCACATACGTCTGCCTTGAACTGGGACTTCAGTCAATGGACGATGTTATTTTGGGCCGCATCAACCGGGGGCACACACTGAATGACTTTATTTCGGCGATCAATCGTGCGGCTGGTCATAATTTTGACATTTGTGCTCATTTGATCTATGGTTTTCAGGAAGAGACTGCCGGGAATTTTCTTAAGACTGCTGATCTGATGGCCGCCCTGCCGATAAATTCTCTGAAGCTGCATCAGCTGCACGCCGTAGAGGGGACCGCTCTGGCCGGGATGTACCGGCGCGGTGAGTTCACCCCCTTGACGCTGGAGCAGTATGTTGCAACGGCGGCTGACTTTCTGGAACGTCTTCCGGCCCGGATATCCATCCAGCGACTGTACGGCTCGGCACCGCTAGATATCCGCGTTGCCCCGCAATGGGGGCTGAAAAACAATCAAATGTGGTACGCTATTGTCAACGAGTTGACGCGTCGTGGCAGCTGGCAGGGCTGCCGGCTGTGACAGGCAGGCTCCCGAGCCGACTATATGAAGAGATTTTCAATAGTGCTAAAAACTAAAGGAGACCATCATGCCCCATCTGTTTGAGCCACTTACTCTGCGCGGAATAACGCTTCCGAACCGGATTGCCGTATCACCCATGTGCCAGTATTCAAGCGTGGATGGCTTTGCCAGCGACTGGCACCTGGTCCATCTCGGCAGTCGCGCTGCCGGCGGAGCGGGCCTGGTGTTGACCGAGGCTGTCGCCGTAACTCCTCAAGGGCGTATCAGTCCGCAGGATCTTGGAATATGGAGCGACGATCACATTGAATTTCTGGCGCGTATCGTCCACTTTATCGCACAGCGAGGAAGCGTCGCCGGAATCCAGCTTGCCCATGCCGGTCGCAAGGCCGGTACACCTCCACCGTGGGAACACCGGTCCGGCACCTTGACTGAAGCGGAAGGCGGTTGGCCGATTGTGGCCCCCAGCGCTCTGCCCTTCGACAATGGCTGTATCGTACCGACTGCACTGACCGAAGAAAGGATTCAGGAAATAACAGTTGCCTTTGCCCAGGCTGCCCGTCGCTCGTTACTGGCAGGATTCCGGCTTGCCGAAATTCACGCCGCCCATGGCTATCTGCTGCACCAGTTCCTCTCGCCGCTCAGTAACCAGCGTTCCGATACGTATGGCGGCAGTTTTGAAAACCGTACAAGGTTACTTCGGGAGATAGTAATCGCTGTCAGAGCGATCTGGCCGGAGGACCTGCCACTTCTGGTAAGGATATCGGCATCCGATTGGATCGAAGGAGGATGGGATATCGAACAGTCTCGCGAACTGGTGCGCCTGCTTCTGCCGCTTGGTGTAGACTTGATCGATTGTTCTTCGGGCGGTATTGCCTCGCACGCCCGGATGCCTCTCGGGGCAGGTTATCAGACCCGGTTTGCTGAACAGATCCGCCGGGAAACCGGCAGCATGACCGGCGCAGTGGGGTTGATTACGGCGCCTGCCCAGGCAGATCACATCATACGTTCAGGCCAGGCCGATCTGGTACTGCTCGCCCGTGAATTGCTCCGAGATCCCTATTGGCCACTCCGTGCCGCCAGGGAGCTCGGTTGCGTGACACCCTGGCCTGCCCAGTATGTTCGATCAGCTCCGGCCAACACCCCGGCTTATCTGCCGGAACGGTAAGTGCAGCAGTGGATAGATAATTTGCTGCACTTTATGTCAACAAATCAGGCTAACTCTTTTTGGGCAGATACTTTTCCGCCATTTTTGTCGCAAGTATTATGAATTCATTTCGTAAATCGACAGGTTCTATAACTTCAACCCGTTCACCAAAGCCCTTCAGCCACCAGCGTAATTGGAGGTTGTCGCGTACGGATGCTTCCAGGAGCACTTTTCCTTCCGGTTTTTCAATCAATTTCTGATCTGGAGCAAGTTTAGTCTCATACAGGTAAGGGGCGGCGCCTTTATCAAAGAGCGCCTTCAGTTTAATCATACCTCCCAAAGGATATCCGAACTCTCCGCTATCGATATAGCCCTGTAGTTTGAAACCATCAGAAATGGTTACCGGTTTGTCAGGAAGAAGTTTCATTGACTTCATCCGGTGCGCCAGCAGTTGGATCGGATCTTCATGGTCATTCAGGGTGGCGACCAGATATATGAGATTGTCAACAAATACAAGCCCAAGCGGATTGACGAGGTATTTTTTAATTTTACCGGATCTTGTGCGGTAATCTACTTCAAAGCAGACCTCCAGTTGAAGAGCTTCATACAGACTGTCGAGGATCTCTTCATCTACATCCGGCGGTTCAAAGCTCAGACTACGCGATACAACTCGCACTTTATCAGGCCAGTGTGAAAGACGTTGGTCCGGCAGTTTTTTCAGGCGCTCATCCGCAGTGCGAAAGTATCCATTCAATGTCGTCAGCACAGCCCTCGGAAGCATTCGTATCATTGAGTCGCGCACCAGACGGAAAGTGAGTGCTGCCAGTGGATCCATAATAGGGAGGTCGAGGGACATGGCATCCTTACTCCAACTCCAGCCGGCGGGGCGTTTATCGTCGCACACCAGCGGGTATATCTTGGATAGACTCACCAGGTCGCGCTGTACGGTGCGCAAGTCTATTTCAATATCGTATTCGGATTCCAGGCGGCTTAATATCTCCGTAGTTGCAATGCGTCCTCGCCTTGGAACCATTCGCAGCACAATCAATAGACGGATCACCTGCTTCTCGTTGTGTTCGGGATCTTTACTTTTATTAGCCATAACCCGCCCTTTCGTTTCGTCCGCCGTGCTTGTTCTATATAAATAAATCATCCAGACGACCAGATGCGTCGTATTGGTTGCCATACTATCAGATAACCTAAACCTTGCAACTTCTCTCAGGCATGTCTCTAAGCGTCAAGATCTGTCGCTATAATACAGTAGTATGGCAACAATATGGAGTTGATTCAATAGTAAGGGAGTATCTATATGTCAAAAAGAATGTCTCAAGCATGGCTGCAAGCAGCAAAACTCCTCGAAAAAGTTCTGCCGGAAGATGATTTCGATACCTGGATAACACCAGTACATTTTAGTCACCACGAAAATTCAATCGTTTATTTGTCCGTACCCGACGAATATGTTAGATGGTGTATGGAAAACCATTATGTGAAGACTCTTATGGCAGCAGCTCTTTCCAAAACATCTGGTCATACGGTGACGGTCAATTATATCATCAGGGATGCCGATGAATGGCCAGCGACACGAGCTATTTGCAAGCCAGAATTTTCTACTCTCAATCCAAAGTACACATTCGATAATTTCGTTCAAGGGAGTAATAATCAGGCTGCATGTAACGCAGCAATGTCTGTTGCCAATAATCTGGCGGCCACATACAGCCCGCTACACATTTGTGCCGGACCAGGACTTGGGAAAAGTCATCTTCTCAATGCGATCGGACACGTAGCACATAGTAATATGCCTGATATCAGTATCTGTTATTGCTCCATAGAGCGGTTCATGTGTGAAATGGTCAATCACCTGCGACAAAAGAAAATGGATTTATTCAGAAAGTACATGCAAACCGTAGATGTACTCATGATCGATGATATTCAATTCCTGTCTGGAAAGACAGGAATGCAGGAGGAGTTTTTTTACATCTTCAATGAGCTTTACGAAGCCCACAAACAGATTGTCATCACATCTGACATATTAACACAGAAGTGCCAGGATCTGGATGAACGTCTGCGCTCAAGGTTTGAATGGGGACTTGTCGTTGATATTCAGCCTCCTGACAAGGAGACAAAATTCGGTATTCTCAGACAAGTATCAGAAGTCAGAAAAATACAGGTTCCCGATGAGGTACTACAGTTTATTGCCGCAAGCAATACTAATGACATTCGCATACTTGAGGAAATTATCGCCCGGTTAGGCGCTTGCAGCAATCTTCAGGGACACCCCATCACTCTTGATATGGCCAGGGAGAATTTGAAAGACCGCTACGAATTGGAGGCAAGCAATGAGCAGTTTAAACAGCAATCCCCTTGAACGAAGTAATGATCTGTTAACAGCATTGAAGGACAAGATGCCGATACTTGAAGATTTGCTTGCCAGAGTTCAAGACAAATGGGTTAGTGAAGATGGCATCTATCGGTTCTATCATGGCAGTTACAAAGTTTATCAATTGCAAGATGCTACAGTGGAAATTGTCACCGTGCTTCAGTCCATAATGCCTGAGCGAAAACTAACCGAATACTTTATGACTATCATTCAGGAAGGCACCGGAAAAAGGTTTAACAAGAACAGCAACCGACGCTGGGTGAAAGAAACACGGCCTATTACGGAAGCGTTTTTCCATGCCAGGTATTTTTTGGAGATGGCGGTAAAATACGGGAAAAAGCTTGATCTTGTTGAAAATACTCATCCGGAAAGCTTTGAAGAAAAACTTCGAGTTGGCATTATACCCAGCGGAATGGCAGCGGTGCTGTGCCTATATGAAATGTAGTAATGCCCGTATGATTTGAAAAGGAGCAAACACAATGGAAAAACATGCAACTACGCGATTCAACTATGAGAATAGAGACTCTGAATTACGCTATATACAGAAGTACTATCTGCCTCAGGAAATCAGGGACAGAATATATCCTGCTGACATTGAGGGTATCAGTCGTTGTTTTCATGATGAATGTGAACTTTGGAACGGGTGTGTTCCGGAAAAACTGCCTGATTGTGTAATCACATACCGTGACATCGGTATGGATAAACGCATTGATGGAGAGACAGCGCGTCAGGTGATGCTGGCATACATGGCGTACCATGACGAATGCAGTGCTGAGTTGACCCAAGAGGAAGAGCAGGCAGCGATAAACCTTAATCACTGGCTGATTGAATGGGAAAAACAGCTTCTTGCCAGACTCATTCAGATAAGCGAGGCGATGGAGCGGCAAGTTCGTTCCAGAGACAGTTGGTTGACCGATTATGAAATCGATGTGACAGTTCTTTTCTACGCTCGTGATGACGACCCGTTTTCATACGAGAAAACGGAAGAGTCCTGGAAGAGTGGAATAGAATGCGACAGCCAGCTTATTTGGGAAATGGATCTGTGGCCATGCCGCTTGCCAGTTTCCGCCGCCGATACTGCTAAAGAAGATTATTGGGGAATCGGCGACAGGCATGATCACAACGACTTCGGTCATTATTATGATGAACATGAGCGGCCAGAGCGACACTGCCTTACCTTCCATGAACTGTACGACCATCAACACTTCCAAAGGAAACACATGAAAAGAATTGGCTACGTGAGTACTGACATTGTTGTCAGGCACCAGAACGGAATCAGTATTGACCTGTCTGGGGAGCAACCCGTGGCCGTAATGGATGAACCGAAAATACGGAAGCATTTTGTGTTATGAGACCAGACACCGCAAAAGACAGCAAATGTCTGAAACTTCCAATATCGAACAATGAAATCATGCTGCCAATTTACAAAGGCATATCGGAGCTGCTTAGCTAAGCCATAATAAGGACAACTAACGATGAAGATCTGGCTTGATGATGAACGGCCTATGCCGCCAGGATTTGATTGTCATACAAAAACAGCAGTTGGAGCCATTGAACTCCTTGCGGCAGGCGGTGTTACCGCAATATCACTCGATCATGACTTGGGCATTGACGGTGGGACAGGATATGAAGTTGCCTGCTATATTGAACAAGGGGCTTACTACGGGACATTTTCCCCCATTGAGGTAACGATCCACAGTGCAAATCCTGTCGGCAGAGAACGCATGGAAAAAGCAATTAACAATGCACGGTTATTCTGGTCACAAATAAAGAATTGAAAGGAACAGAAGTAATAAAGTGCTTTGACGAACATGGCATCGCTTGGCAGATATGCTGCCATTTTGCCAATGAACTAATAATCTGCTGCCCCCATCTTGGGCAAGTCTATATTGACGTGCCGTTTGATGAGAGCGATCCGCAATACCAGCTTGTGCGTGATTATATTGAAAACCCTGATGAGACTTTGCGTGATGAAAATGTACGTTGGTATTATCTTCCACTTGAGGTTGCCATGAAAAATGCGCATCACGATGAACCAGGGTTTTGGGATAAATGGGCGGAGGATTTGTAACTATGTTGAAATCTATTCCACGATGGTGAGGTTGTCTGAACCGATGCGCCTGCTAACCCATGACAGGGTGATTGCCGGTTACAGTGATACTGTGATTCTGGTGTAGGATGGATTTTTGTTGAACAATGAACCGTATATCCGTTATTATGTAGTGACATCACTACAGGAGGTGACAGATGGAAATCGTCGGAATGCGTGAGGCAAATATGCACTTTGCTGATTATATAAGAAAGGTTCGTAGCGGCGCCGAGATTATCCTGACTGATCGCGGCATACCTGTGGCTGTGATTAAACCGCTGACTACCGCTTCATCGGGTATTGAGGAGAAACTTGCGGAGCTTGCCGATTCAGGCCTGATCTCTCTAGCGAAAAAACCGTTTTCGCTCCCGAAACCGGTTGTCTGCAAAGGTGGCATGATATCTGACACTATAGCCGGCCTGCGCCGGGATCGAGATATATGAAGCCATACATCTACTTTGACACCAGTGTCTGGCTCAAGCTGTACATTTCTGAAGCCGGTTCTGCCCAAGCGGCGGAGCTGGCTTCAGCGTATCAGATCGTTTCATCCTCAATTATTCTGACCGAGTCGCAGTCAGCCCTCAAGCGCCGTCATACCAACCGCGAGCTTTCAAAAACGCAATTTACCCGCCTTGTGAAACAGGTAACTACCGATATCGCCAGTATCAACTCCATGCCGCTCAACAGCCAGAGCCTTTCCGAAGCCGGGAAGATTGTTCTTGAAACCCCTTCGGGGACACTTGATGCCTTGCATATTGCGGCAGCACTGCTGTTTCAGAATATGACCACTCTTGCACTGCCGTTTGTCACTGCGGACAAAAGGCAGGCGCAGAGTGCCGAACAGGTCGGGTTGAAAGTCTTGGTGGTCGAATAATCCTAGAAAAATCAGTTGCACGCGGAGACGCGGAGAATGCGGAGCAAAATCAAGAAATATATCGAAACGGCCATATCCTGTTTGGTGTAAGCATCAATTGACGTAATGCATTGCTTCCGGCTTTTGTAGCAGATATGAGTTACGGAGGGCTGGAAGTGGGGGATGGTGGAGAGGCCATTGAGGCGTATCAAAAAATGTGTGCCGTGGCGGATAAGCCGGAAGAATTGGCAAAGATTCGTAAAGCGCTGCTGGAATATTGCTGTCAGGATACGTTGGTGATGGTGTGGTTGTTGGAGGTGATCAGGGGGAACGTTTCGGGAAAATGATGAATACCT